>LAKY01000083.1:0-3044 GCA_000987045.1 Clostridiales bacterium PH28_bin88
CCTCCCGCGTCTCTGCATCGTCAACCTATCTTGTGTCCATTTTATTCGAAAGGCTACCCACAGCGTTTTTAGCCCGTTAAGGAGATTTGGATGGCTGCCTTCATTGAAGCGCCATTCGCACTCTTTGAGGAGTAGGTAGAAGCTTTGCTTTGGTATCCCGTTGAACCTACGCAAATGGCGCTTCGCCTAGTTCCATAAGTTCTCGATGCCGTTAATATGATTCTGTTTGTCGGCAAACCGCTCCGAGTGGTTGATCCCGATGTGATGGAGGCTGGAAACGTCCAGAGCATCGTAGCTGGAAAAGCTGGCGGTGTAGACGATGCTGTCCGGCTGGATCATCCGCTCCATGATCGGCAGCAGCGTGAGTTGTGTTAAAGGCACTGTCTGAAGTTGGGCAATGCGAGTTTGATGGATGCAGGTGCGGTGTGACGAACCTTCAAAGGCCAACGGAGTCAGCACATGAAAAGCCTTTTAAAAAAATGGCTTGGCATTGATGAACTTGAGCAACGCGTGGCGGCTATCGAGGGCGTCGTCGAGAATCAGTTGCGATGTTTTGGCAAATACAAAACCCGATCGGAGGAAGAATTGAAGCTTATGAAGGAGCAGATCGAAGATCTTCTCGCAAGCATCGAAAACATTATCTGCTCTGTTGAAAACATCGAAGGTAGAAACAGGGCTGAAAGTCTTCGTAGACGCCTCAAGAACAACCTGACGCGCATCGACAATGCGCTGGTCGCCTAGGGGAGAGGTTTCCATGGATCCGAGATCGAAAGTCATTCAGGCAAGAAGTCAGGACTTGAGAAATAAGACTTTCCGTGAATTCTGGACGGCTGCCGTAGAATGTTCCGAACTCGTGAAATCGCTTGCTCCTATAAGCAGGCGCTCCTGGCTGGAAAACGTTGTCCAGGAACTCTACGAGAGGCAAAAAGGAAAATGTGCGCTTACCGGCAACCCGATTGAGCCAGACTTCCAAGTCGACCATGTAATTCCCCATTCCTACGGCGGAGGAAATGAGCGGGCAAATCTGAGGCTTGTCAACCGGTCCGCCAACCAAAGCAAGGGAAACAGAGGCGTCTCGCCCGAAGAACTTCTCAAATACCTTGAAGACAGATATATGAACAGATGATGCAGCTTCATTAGCAAGTTATTCCTTATTTGACCAACTAGGCTAGTCTTTAGGCACGATTCGGGGAAAATATTCGCACGGGAGGTCCCCCGATGAAAGCTGAGGAGAAGGTGGCCAAGCAGAGGATGAGCGTCCTCGAACTGGCCGAGAAGCTGGGCAATGTCAGCGAGGCATGCTGCAGACGCTTCACTTCATCGGCATTCATGCCGCGGAAGCCTTGACGCCACGTGTAAACCGTCTGCTCCCTGATGCTGTGCTTCTTGGCGATCTGGGCCACCGGCGCGCGGTCAGTCTCGCGCAGGACGCCTACCATCTGCTCCTCGGAAAATCCCCCCTTTCTCATGGCGCTCCCTTCTTCTTGGGGGCCACTCTCTCAAGTTTCAGATGGCCCGAAAAGGGTCGAGCAGGTCACCCTCTCTAGATAGAGAGCCTACCGGCTCTTCTTGCATGCGATGTTGTGTTTTTGGGCAAATCCTTGTCTCTGCCAGCGGTGTTGTCGCTTCCTTGGTTAACCGTTCGTCGCTGTCATGGTATTATGAACGCCGAACTTTAACCCGCCAGCAGGAGGAAGGATGCTCAACGATAAACAAACCCAAAGCCTTCAGGAACTCATCACCCGCGCCAGAAAGAATGGCTTCGTCACCTTGGACGAACTCCGCCGCGCCACCCCTGGTAACATTGCCACCCCCGAGCAGATTGAGGAGATCATCACGATCTTCGATCAGCTCGACATCGCCATCGTGGACTCCGAGAAGGAGGCCACGAAGAAGGACGCCATGGGCGCCGTGGATCTGGGCGAGGACGAGATCTGCGACGCGGCCTCCATCATCGACATGGAGGAGACCGAGGATTCCGCCGACTACGCCGCCCGCAGCACCGATCCCGTGCGCATGTACCTGCGCGAGATGGGCGCGGTGCCGCTGCTCGATCGCGAGGGCGAGGTGGTCATCGCCAAGAAGATCGAATCCGGCGAGATGGACGTGCTCTACGCCCTGGTGGAGGTGCCCATCGCCGTGGAGGAACTGGTCCAGGTGGGCCAGGACCTGAAGAACGGCCGCATCAAGCTCAAGGACGTGGTCAAGACCATCGAGGAGGACGATCCTTCCGAAGACGAAATGAACCAGCGCCAACGGGTCATCCATCTTCTTGAGGAGATCAGGAATTCCTTCAAGAAGAAGCGCAAGGTTTTCCAGAAGCTCGACTCCTGCGCCACCCTCATACGTCGCGTGACCGCCGTGCAGCAGGAGATCGTCGGATTCAAGGAAGACATCGTGCTCAAGCTTCGCGACATCAAGCTTGAGAAGACCCTCATCGACCGGATCATCGAGACGGTGGGGGACTACGTGCGCCAGATGCACAACTGTCAGCGCGATCTGGCCGCCTACATCATGTCCACCGGCAAGACCCAGGCGGAAATCCAGGAACTCTTCCGGGCCGTGGACGCCCGCGAGATGAATCCGGTCAAGGCGGCCGACGCCCTGGGGCTGACAGTGGAGGAGTTCTTCTCCTACAAGGAGATGCTGGCGGGCAAGATGGAGATCCTGATCCGCCTGCAGGACAAGTGCTGCCACAACGTCTCGGACCTCGAAGAGGTTCTGTGGCGCATCAAGCGCGGCAACGACGTGGCCATGCGCGCCAAGCAGGAGCTCATCCGGGCCAACCTGCGCCTGGTCGTCTCCATCGCCAAGAAGTACACCAACCGCGGCTTGCAGTTCCTGGACCTGATCCAGGAGGGCAACATCGGCCTGATGAAGGCCGTGGACAAGTTTGAGTACCAGCGCGGCTACAAGTTTTCGACCTACGCCACCTGGTGGATCAGGCAGGCCATCACCCGCGCCATCGCGGACCAGGCCCGCACCATCCGCATTCCCGTGCACATGATCGAGACCATCAACAAGCTCATCCGCACCTCGCGCTA
>LAKY01000083.1:3074-22249 GCA_000987045.1 Clostridiales bacterium PH28_bin88
AAGGTCAAGAAGGTGCTCAAGATCGCCAAGGAGCCCATCTCCCTTGAGACGCCCATCGGCGACGAGGAAGACTCCTCCCTGGGCGATTTCATCGAGGACAAGAAGGCCGTGGCGCCGGCCGAGGCGATTGAACACAGCAAATTGAAAGATGCCATCGCCAACATTATGCGTGAACTGACGCCGCGCGAGGAATTTGTCCTTCGCAAGCGCTTTGGAATGAACGATTCCCTTGAGCACACCCTCGAAGAAGTGGGCAAAATCTTGTATGTCACCCGCGAGCGCATCCGCCAAATAGAGGCAAAGGCGCTGCGAAAGCTACGCCATCCGGTGCGGGCAAAGATTCTGCGTAATTGGCATTTCAACGAGACCGTGTAGGCACGGCCAAAGGGGCGAGGCAATCCGCAGGGAAAAACTGTGGGTTGCCTCGTTCGGCTGGCTCAAACAGAGCCGAGCAACGGCAAGATCGCCGTCTTCCCACCAGAACTTACTCCTACCTCCGTGGGCTCAACCGCGGCATTGTTTCTTGCCTCTCTTTTATCTTTTGGCTTGGTGGAATTGTAACCTCCTCTGTATTTACAAGCCAAAAGGGGCCAACGTATATGGTCACGTGGCGCGACGGCCGACATATCCGATAAGCCGGACACCGAGCAATAAGGAGCGACCATGGCCGAATCGATACACGACAAGATAAAACGATCCATCCAGGCAGCCGAAGGCTTGTATCACCGCCTGGTGTTGCTGGTGGGTGAGACTGGTTCCGGCAAGACCGGCGTTCTCCGGGAAGTTGCCGAGGAGTTCGGGTCATCGGTCGTCAACGTCAATCTGGCGCTTTCCGGCGAGCTACTGGAACTGACAGCCAAACAGCGGTCGCTTCGGTTGCCGGGCATCCTCAACCAGATCGCGGACCAGACTCAGTCACCCGTGGTGCTGGATAATCTCGAGATCCTCTTCGACAAGGATCTCCAGCAGGACCCCTTGCGCCTGCTGCAGTCCATTTCAAGAAACCGGGCCGTGGTGGCTTCGTGGAACGGAATCATGAATTCCGGGAGGCTTTTGTACGCCGAAACCGGCCATCCCGAGTACCGCAGCTATGACTCGGTCGATGCGCTGATTGTGGGCATGGATGGCACGGCCACGGTCGATTCGGCAAAAAACAATAGAGAGGCAGGACAAGCATGAAATACGGAGACCTTATCCAATTCGACCCGATTGAGTCGGTCGTTCAGTTGCGTGACGCGGACAAATCGAGCGCCGCACACACACTCGTGAACACCTATGTCATTTCCGAGGAAATGGCCGAACGGCTCACCCAGCTTGTCATTCCTCAGATGCAGTTCGACCAGCCGGTCGATAACAAGGGGCTGCTGGTGGTTGGTAATTACGGCACCGGTAAGTCGCACTTGATGTCGGTGGTCTCCAGCCTTGCCGCAGACGCCTCCCTGCTGGAAGGGCTGAACCACGCCGGTGTCCGCGATGCGGCCTCTCAAATCGCCGGACGCTTCAAGGTTATCCGTACCGAGATCGGAGCCACCACCATGTCCCTGCGCGACATCCTGGTGGCCGAACTGGAAGAGCATCTCGAAAAACTCGGCGTGGAGTATGTGTTCCCCGAAGCCGGGACCATCACCAGCCACAAACGGGCCTTCGAAGACATGATGGCCAAGTTCGGCGAGGTCTTCCCCGAACACGGCTTGCTGCTGGTGGTCGACGAGCTGCTCGACTACCTGCGTACCCGCAAGGATCAGGAGCTGATCCTCGACCTCAACTTCCTCCGCGAGGTGGGCGAGGTCTGCAAGGATCTGCGCTTCCGCTTCATGGCCGGTGTCCAGGAAGCGATTTTCGACAGCCCGCGCTTCGCCTTTGTCGCCGACAGCATCCGCCGGGTGAAGGACCGCTTCGAGCAGATCCTCATTGCCCGCAGCGACGTCAAATTCGTTGTGGCCGAGCGTCTGCTCAAGAAGACCACCGAGCAACAGGCCAAGATCCGCGACTACCTGATGCCCTTTGCCAAATACTATGGCGGCCTCAACGAGCGCATGGACGAGTTCGTCCGGCTCTTTCCCGTGCATCCCGATTACATCGACACCTTCGAACGCGTCACCGTGGTGGAAAAACGCGAGGTGCTCAAAACCCTGTCCATGGGCATGAAGGGCATTCTCGGCAAGGACGTGCCGTCGGACGAGCCCGGCCTGATCGCCTTCGACAGCTACTGGAACACGCTCAAGCAGAACGCCTCGTTCCGCGCCATTCCCGAGATCCGGGCGGTCATCGATTGCAGCCAGGTACTGGAATCCCGCATCGAGAACGCCATCACCCGCAAGCAATACAAGCCGATGGCGCTGCGTCTTATCCATGCACTGTCCGTCCACCGCCTCACCACCGGGGACATCTATGCCCCCATGGGCGCATCCGCCGAGGAACTGCGCGACCGCCTCTGCCTGTTCGATCCGCTGATCGTCGAGCTGGGCAGCGACGAGCCCGACAAGGATCTGCAGACCCATGTGGAAACGGTCCTGCGCGAGATCCATAAAACGGTCAGCGGCCAGTTCATCTCCTTCAATGCCGACAACCGCCAGTTCTACCTCGATCTGAAGAAGACCGACGACTTCGACGCCCTGATCGACAAGCGGGCCGAAAGCCTTGGCCAGGCTCAGCTCGACCGCTTCTATTACGAGGCGCTCAAGCGGGTCATGGAGTGCCAGGACGCCACCTATGTGACCGGCTACAAAATCTGGCAGCACGAACTGGTCTGGCAGGAGCACAAGGCAGCCCGCTCCGGCTACCTCTTTTTCGGCGCTCCCAACGAACGCTCCACCGCCGTGCCGCAGCGGGACTTCTACCTCTACTTCATTCAGCCCAACGATCCGCCGCGCTTCAAGGACGACAAGGTCAACGACGAGGTCTTCTTCCGCCTGAAAGGCACCGACGAGGAATTCCAGACCGCGCTGAAGAGCTACGCGGCCGCCCTGGACCTTGCCGCCACCTCATCGGGCCACGCCAAGGCGACCTATGAATCGAAGGCCAATGGCTTTCTGAAGAAGCTGGTCCAGTGGCTGCAGAAGCACATGAGCGATGCCTTCGAGGTCACCTATCAGGGCCGCGCCAAGTCCATGACCGAATGGGCCAAGGGCAAATCCATCCGCGACCTGTCCGGCCTGTCGCCACACGAGACCATCAACTTCCGCGACCTGGTCAACACCATCGCCGGTGTCTGCCTGGCCCCGAACTTCGAGAACCAGGCCCCGGACTATCCGTTCTTCTCGGTCCTGATCACCGGCAACAACCGCGCCCAGGCCGCGCAGGATGCCCTGCGGGCCATCGCCGGGCAGAACCGCACCAAGCAGGCCACCGCCGTGCTGGATGCTCTGGAGCTGCTCGACGGCGAGAAGATCGCCCCCTACAAGTCGAAGTACACCAAGTTCATCCTCGATGCCGTCAAGGCCAAGGGGCACGGCCAGGTAGTCAACCGCAGCGAGATCATCCAGGATGACCACGGGCTGGAATACATGAACCCGGGCGGTTCGCGTCTGGAACCCGAATGGGTGAGTGTCCTGGTGGCGGCGCTGGTTTACTCCGGCGACATCGTTCTCTCCATCCCGGGTAAGAAATTCGACGCCACCGGGCTGCAGCAACTGGCCGCGACCGGCATGGACGAGCTGATCCGCTTCAAGCACCTGGAACAGCCCAAGGAATGGAACCTGCCCGCGCTCAAGGCCCTGTTCGAACTGCTTGGCATGACGCCGGGCATGGCGCAGCTTGTCACCCAGGGCAAGGACGAGCCGGTGCAGAACCTGCAACAAGCGGTGGGCAAGATCGTCAAGCGCATCGTCATGACCCAGCAGACCCTGCGCGAAGGGCTCTCCTTCTGGGGCCTGGACCTGCTCGCGGGAACCGACCTGGCCAGCCAGGCCAGCGGGCTGGACGAGGCCAAGGGCTTCTTTGAATCGCTCCAGGCCTATTCCTCGCCGGGTAAGCTGAAAAACTTCCGCTACAGCGCTTCCGAAGTGCTGGCCTTTGAGCCGGCCGTGAAGGCCCTGGACGAGCTGGACGCCCTGCGCGAGTTCATCATGGACCACAGCCCGACGGCATCCTGGCTCTCCACCGCCGAGGCGGTGCTGCCCGCCGAGCATGACTGGGTGGATCGCATGAAGACCACCCGGCAGGATGTGCTGGATGCCCTCAAGCAGGCCGACCTGACCGAGCTGGCCAGCCAGTCCCAGAGCATCGGGATCAAGCTGCAGAAGCTGAAGAAGGATTACACCGTCTCCTACATCGGCCTGCACACCAAGGCCCGGCTGGGCGTGAACGACGACAAGCGCAAGGCGGGACTGCTCAACGACCAGCGCCTGCAAACCCTGCTCAAACTGGCCGGTATCGACCTGATGCCCCGGCAGCAGCTCACCGATTACCAGAACCGCCTGGCCGGACTGAAAAGCTGCTTCGCACTGACCGAGCAAAACCTCGACGCCTCGCCCATCTGCCCGCATTGCGGGTTCCGGCCTTCGGTGGAAACCGGTGCGGCGGCAGGCTCGCAGATGATCGACCAGATGGACGCCCAGCTCGACGCCATGGTGACAGCCTGGACCTCCACCATCCTCAGTAACCTGGAGGACCCGATCACCCAGGCCAACATGGACCTGCTGAAGATCGACGACCGCGAACCCCTGGAAGCCTTCATCAAGTCGAAGGACCTGCCGGTGCCGCTGGACAGCAACTTTGTCCACGCCCTGAAGGAAGTGCTCTCCGGCCTGGTCAAGGTCACCGTCAAGGCGCAGGAGCTGCAACAGGCTCTGCAGGTTACCGACGGCCCGGCCACCCCGGCAGAGATGAAGAAACGCTTTGAGGAGTACATCGATCAGCTCACCAAGGGCAAGGACCCGGCCAAGGTGCGGATCGTCATGGAATAAATGAGTCACGGGTCGCGAGTCATGAGTCACGAGTCGAAGGATTGAAGATGGCAAGGATTGAAAAGTTCGAGGATATCGAGGCATGGCAGCGGGCAAGACAGCTCGCAAAAGCCGTGTATGCCACCACATCGGAAGGAAAGTTCGCTCGTGATTTTGGACTGCGTGACCAGATTCAAAGGGCAGCCGTATCGGTGATGTCCAACATTGCCGAAGGATTCGAGCGTGGTGGTGATGTTGAATTCCGGCGATTCCTTGCCATCGCAAAAGGCTCTGCCGGTGAAGTCAAAGCGCAGCTTTATGTGGCTCTCGATGCCGGGCTAATTGATCAGACTGCTTTCGACTCGCTTTACAAATCAGCCACAGAAACAGGAAACCTCATTGGCGGTTTCATGCGCTACCTGAGTCGCGAGTCAGCGGGTCAAGAGTCACGAGTCAAAAGCAATACAAAGAATCGGAGCAATTCATGAGCGACAAATACGGACAGCAACAGACGATGTTCGAGACAGAAGGACCCGCGACCCGCGACTCGGGACCCGTGACCTGCTTAGGCATGACCTTCGAGAACGACGAGGCCCGCCGCGCTCACTTTACGGAAGAGCTGCGCAAGAAGCTGCAGGACCCGGAGTTCCGCAAGATCGAAGGCTTTCCTATCGGCAGCGACGAGGACATCCTGAATCTGAGCGATCCGCCGTACTACACCGCCTGTCCGAACCCGTGGATCGCCGACTTCATCGCCGAGTGGGAAGCGCAGAAGCCGGAACAGCCCGAAGGCTACCACTACCACCGTGAACCCTTTGCCTCTGATGTAAGCGAGGGGAAAAACGACCCGATTTACAACGCGCACTCCTATCACACCAAGGTGCCGCACAAGGCCATCATGCGTTACATCCTCCATTACACGCAGCCGGGTGACATTGTGTTCGACGGTTTTTGCGGCACCGGGATGACAGGTGTGGCCGCGCAGATGTGTGGTGACCGCGAAGTGGTCATGTCTCTTGGCTACCAGGTGAAGCCTGACGGGAGCATTTTGCAGGAAGAGACGGATGAAGATGGCAAAAAGGTTTGGCGGCCGTTTTCTAAATTGGGCGTCCGTAGAGCTATCCTCAATGATCTTTCCCCAGCGGCAACTTTTATTGCTTACAACTACAACACGCCAGTCGATGTTGCGGCGTTTGAAAAAGAGGCTAAACGCATTCTTAAGGAGGTTGAGAAGGAATGTGGATGGATGTACGAGACGCTTCATACGGATGGGAAGACAAAGGGAAAGATCAACTATACGGTTTGGTCTGATGTCTTCGTATGCCCAGAATGTACTGGTGAAGTTGTTTTTTGGGATGTTGCTGTAAATCAAAAAAGGTGGAAAGTTGAGGAGCAATTCATCTGCCCACATTGCAATGCGGCACTTTCAAAGCGGAGCATGGAGAGAGCTTGGACTACTAAATTTGATCCATACCTTAAAGAATCTATTCGTCAGGCAAAGCAATCACCTGTTCTTATTAATTATCTTGTAAAAGGGAAGCGTGCTTTCAAAAAACCTGACCCAGATGACCTAAGCTTAATAAACAGAATTGAGGATACAGCAATTCCGTATTGGTTTCCAATAAAACGAATGATGGAAGGTAGAGAAACGAGAAGAAATGACCCTATCGGTATAACTCATGTGCACCACTTTTATACGTCGAGAAATCTTTACATAATTTCAGCAATCTGGAATGCTTTTAAACACCTTAAGCAGGGACGGCTGGCACTAACATCGGTCCTTATAAAGACAGCTAGTAAGCTTCATAATATTGGATTAAAAAACGGAAAAATTAACTTAGCTGGAGCTCTGCCTAATGCCCTCTACATCCCGGCTTCTGTCGCAGAAAGAAATATTTTTGAATTAATAGCTGGTAAAATTGAAGATTTTTCGCGTGCGAATATTGGAACGTCATTTCCCAATCCAGTTGAAATTTCATCCCTTACATCTAAAGAGAAATTACGGTTACAATCATCAGTTGATTATGTTTTTGTTGATCCTCCATTTGGATCTAATCTTAATTATTCTGAGTTAAGCTTTTTGTGGGAATCATGGTTAGGAGTAGTTACAGACAATGAGCCAGAGGCTATTGAAAATTCTGTTCAGAAGAAAGGGTTGTTAGAATACCGCACATTAATGACTGAGGCGTTTAATAATTTATATTGCATATTAAAGCCCGGCCGGTGGATGACAGTTGAATTCTCAAATACAAGTGCCTCTGTATGGAATTGTATCCAAACAGCTCTAAGCGATGCAGGGTTTGTTGTCGCGAACGTTGCCGCGTTAAATAAGGGACAGGGAACTTTTATGTCCCAAACAACAGCAACCGCCGTAAAACAAGACCTCGTAATCTCCGCCTACAAGCCGAACGGCGGTTTTGAAGAGCGTTTCCAAAACGAGGCACAAACCGAAGAAGGCGTTTGGGATTTTGTCCGAACTCATTTGAAGTATCTGCCGGTCACGAAACAACAAGGAGCCTTGCTGCAGTTCGTCCCGGAACGTGATCCGCGCATCCTGTTCGACCAAATGGTGGCCTACTACGTCCGCAAGGGCTACCCCGTCCCGATCTCTAGTCAGGAGTTCCAGATCGGGCTGGCGCAGCGTTTCATCGAGCGTGACGGCATGTACTTCCTGCCGGATCAGGTGGCCGAATACGACCGCAAGAAAATGACCTCGGGCGAACTCAAGCAGATGTCCATGTTCGTCTCCGACGAGGCATCCGCCATCCAGTGGCTCCGCCAGCTCATCAAGGAAAAACCACAGACCTTCTCCGACATCAATCCGCAATTTATGCAGCAGCTCGGTGGCTGGAGTAAGA
Source organism: Clostridiales bacterium PH28_bin88 (assembly GCA_000987045.1). Classification (GTDB taxonomy): domain Bacteria; phylum Bacillota; class PH28-bin88; order PH28-bin88; family PH28-bin88; genus PH28-bin88. The sequence goes on from LAKY01000083.1 coordinate 10,819, forward strand.
ACGAGGCCCAGCTCGATCTGCGCGAACTGTTGAACCAGAACTTCCTCTGCTACGACGGCAAAGGCCCCGTGCCCGAGCAGATCCACGCCTACCTTTCCACCAACTGGAAAGAGCTACGCAACCTGCCCAAAGATGATCCGGCGCTGGTGACCAAAGCTCGCGACCGCTGGTACGTGCCCGATCCCAACAAGGCAGGCGACCTCGAGAAGCTGCGCGAGAAGGCGCTGCTCAAGGAGTTCGAGGAATACAAAGAGGTCAAAAAGAAACTCAAGGTCTTCCGCCTGGAAGCTGTCCGCGCCGGATTCAAGAAAGCCTGGCAGGAACGCGACTACGCCGTCATCGTCGCCGTGGCCGACAAGATCCCCAACAACGTCCTGGAAGAAGATCCCAAGCTGCTCATGTGGTATGACCAGGCGGTAACACGGATGGGAGGGGAATAGCCCATGATCACCAAATGGAAGGTCTTCAACTTTAAATCGATTCGTGAGGAGACCGAGCTGGATCTCGGCCCGCTTACGATCTTCGCTGGCGCAAACAGCAGCGGGAAGAGCACATTTATCCAATCTGTCCTTCTTGTGGCACAGACATTGGCCCATAAAGTCGGATCTCGATCTGTCGTTTTAAATGGTGCTCTCACGAGCTTGGGCCAGTTTGACGACCTAAAATCCAATGGTGGCGCGTCGGACCAGATTACCATCAAATGTACATGTCGGCCGCTTCCAGATCAGGATGCTGCAATAGGCAGGCGGTCTCAGTTTGCGCCTCGTGGTGCTATCTACTATGGACCGCGATCCAATCAGCTTCAGGAAATCGCTTGTGAGATTTCGTTCGACGCTGATGCTTCGAGCTCCCAGCGTGATCTGTTCCAAATCCAACCTCGGCTTTTTGCAACCCAGTTGTCCTGCATATCCAGAGACGAGGACAACGTGGATCAGAAAGCCGATATATCGATCCATCATTCCACCAAGGCCATCTCCGAAATTGAAGGTGCTGACAGCGCCAGTGAAATCGACGATCAGCTACGCGCCAGTTTGGCTTATGCTGTTGAGCTGGACGATGGCTCCATGGCTGAGGTGAAGGATGACTTTCGCTCGGCCAAGCCAATCGGCTGCATGCTACGACACTTTCTTCCCGAGAGAATTGTCTACGCCATCGATACCATCGAAGAGGACGCCAACGCCATTACCATGGCTCTTCAGGACGATGGTCGTCGTGCCATTGGTGTACGGCGTACCATGGGAAGGGAAAATCTTCTTTCCGAAGAGATCATTGTGGTGTTGCGCGAAGTCCTCGAGGGCACAATCGATTTTGACCAGACTTTCAAGGACAAGTATCGGCAGGAGTCACTCTTCGGTTCCGAGGCCGATACGCTTACATTCAGGTCTTGGTATGAAAGGTTGCGCAGCCTCCCACGCGAAGAGCGCCTGAAGGTTCAGCAGGTCCTGCGTGAGCGCGAGGATCTTTTTGACCGCATCCACCAAGCCATGAAGGCATCAACGGCAGAGAAGCCCGAGACCCATGCCTTCGTCCAAGCCAGGCCACCTCGCTTGATAACGGAAGCTACCTGGTATCTGGATAATTTCTTCGCCTCGTCTTTGAAATACCTTGGCCCATTAAGGGATGCTCCAAAACCGCTGTATCCGCTCGCGCCAGCAGCGGACCCACATGACGTAGGCTTACGCGGAGAACACACAGCTTCCATTCTTGAACTGCATAAAAACAAGAAGATCCGCTACATCCCGTCGGCAAATTTCAAAGACCCGGTAATTGACCGCAAAACCGTTACCCGGACACTCGAAGCAGCGGTTATCGATTGGCTCCAATATCTGGGAGTCGCCAGCTCAGTCAAAAGTCGAGACCAGGGCAAATTGGGACACGAGCTGAAGGTGGGGCTTTCCAATTCGGATAGCACGCATGACCTCACGCATGTGGGTGTAGGCGTCAGCCAGGTTCTGCCGATCCTCGTCATGTGCCTTCTCGCCGACACGGACTCTACACTCGTTTTTGAACAGCCGGAGTTGCACCTCCATCCGAAGGTACAGACCCTGCTTGGCGACTTTTTCCTTTCGATGGCGCTGTGCAACAAGCAATGCATTGTTGAAACCCACAGCGAGTATTTCATCGACCGCCTTCGCTTCCGAATTGCAGCGGCAACACCCGAGAAGGAGCTGAACAGTCAGACCAAGATTTACTTCGTGGAAAAGCCGTCACAGGGTTCAGCTTTCCGAGAGGTGGTGATAAACGAGTACGGAGCCATCTCAGACTGGCCGGAAGGATTCTTTGATCAGTCCCAACAGCAGGCCGAGGAAATCCTCAGAGCTGCGGCGATGAAGCGCAAAGCAAGCCGGAGGAATAAAGATGCATAGCCTGCCCAGCGTAACAATTGACGCAGGCGTGCTCGCTGTTCCCCATGTTGATTGCGCCAAGGATGATGCTTTCCAGTACGTGGATACGCTACTGGACTGGAGCAAGTTGCTTGATGAGCCCTGGGTAGCCATTTACATGAGCGAGCGGGCTTCAGAGTCCCTGTTTGCCGATGGATTGTATCCACTGAGGGATCAACTCAGAGAACTGTTTAATGCCCACGGCATAGTAGAATACGACGTCAATACGGTTGCGAGAATTGCCAACCAGCTTCTGGCGATCACTCCATCCTTTGAAACCTACTATCGGGTCAAAGATGTCTTGTCAGAACATCTGGAAACAGATCCGGATGTTATTCGGCTGACAACTCATGACGGCCTCCAGTCCGATCTTGCTCGATGCATCACGTTGATCGCCGTCCTACGCAAGCATTGCTCCCAACCTCTTGGTGGCCATTCGCTGATACTAAGAGAAGCGCCCAAACAGGTAATCCAGGTAAGAGCCCATATTCACGAGCTCGAACATTCCAGAGACGATATCCCTGTCTTGCCGTGCCCGCCCGAGTTATTTGAAGGCGATGTGTTGGTCTGTGACGATTTTCGAGGGCTGATCGATTGTCTCGATGAATCCGCCATTCTGGTTGGCGCGTCTGACGACCTTGGAATTGATCTCGCCGTCCGAATCGCTCTGTTCAAAAATGCGATTGCGCAAGGTGATTCCCCTGACTGGAGCGGCGTGGTTGTTCCAGCCATTGGGTCCAGATTCCGGGAGTTGTGCCAGCAGGTTTGCGCCGACCAAGGGGACTCCGTGCCGCCCAAGATTCTCCGATCAATCATTGAGACTATCAAAGGACACAATCTTCCCGCCGTACACGCTCTTCGGACAGGGCCAGGCGGAAATGACCCGCAAAGAATGCGTGGCTCTGATAAGGCGCAGCGTCGAGATATCGATAGGGAATTCCATCTTCATTACTGGGAGTGCGCCGACGGGACAGTCGAGTTGGCGTCCGTGGTTTATCACAACGATTTTTCAATTCCGGGATGATGCCGATGCAGGATGTTTGGCAATACAGCACCGTTCATAACAGCGCCTGCAAGGTCATCGAAGAACAGACCTTGTGGGGGCAGACGGTGTGCCGTGTCTGGTTGCCGAACCAGGACGCGGTAGTGCGTGTGCCCCGCTCCGCCTTGCGGCCGCTGAGTGCCGATCTGCAGCCGGAGATCGAGGCCGGACGCATTGCCTATGTGGCCGCCGCAGCCAAGGTGGCCGAGGTGCTCGAAGGTTCCACCAGCGCCACCGAGGGCCATGTATTGCTGGCTCCCATGGAGTCCAACGTCATTCCGCTGCCGCACCAGATCCACGCCTTGTCTCGGGCCATCTCCGGTGACCGCGTGCGCTACCTGCTGGCCGACGAGGTGGGTCTCGGCAAGACAATCGAGGCCGGGCTGGTCATGCGCGAACTCAAGCTGCGCGGACTGGTGCGGCGGACATTGGTCGTCTCGCCGAAGGGAATCGCTACCCAGTGGGTGGCGGAAATGCAGACCCACTTCAATGAACAGTTCCAGCTCGTGCTGGGCGACGACATCGGCACATTGCAACGCCTGGCTCCAGGGGCGGATCACCGGAGCTCAGCCTGGTCGATGTTTGATCAGGTCATCGTCTCCCTGGATTCGGTCAAACCCATGGACAAGCGGCGCGGCTGGACCGCCGAGCGCGTCGCCGAATACAACCGCAGCCGGTTCGAGGATCTGATTACCGCCGGTTGGGATCTGGTGATCGTGGACGAAGCGCATCGGCTGGGCGGCAGTACCGACCAGGTCGCCCGCTACAAGCTCGGCAAGGGGCTGGCGGAAGCCGCGCCCTATGTGCTGCTCCTTTCGGCTACACCCCACCAGGGGAAGACCGATGCCTTCCATCGGCTGATGAACCTGCTGGATGACGATGCCTTTCCGGATATGGACAGCGTCTCCCGCGACCGGGTGGCTCCGTATGTCATCCGTACCGAGAAGCGCAAGGCCATCGATGCCGACGGCAAGCCGCTCTTCAAACCCCGGCGGACGCAGATGGCCCCGGTGGCCTGGGAGAGCCGTCACCAACTGCAGCAGCTTCTCTACGAGGCGGTGACCGACTATGTGCGCGAGGGCTACAACCAGGCCCTGCGCGAGAAGAAGCGCCACATCGGCTTTCTGATGATCCTGATGCAGCGCCTGGTGGTTTCCAGCACCCGGGCGATCCGCACCACGCTGGAGCGTCGGCTTGCGGCACTCAAGGATGGTGAGCAACAAGCCAGCCTGCGCCTGGCGGAACTGGAAAACGGCGCGGAGGGATCGGAAAGCCCAGACGATGAAATAGCCGAGCTATATGACATGGACGGCCAGGAGCTGCTCGATGAGCTGCTGAAATCCCACGTGTCGGCTCTGCAGAGCGAAGGAAGCCATGTTGAGACCCTGCTCGAAGCGGCGGTCCGTTGTGAGCAGGCGGGTCCGGATGCCAAGGCCGAGGCTCTGATCGAGTGGATCTACAAGCTGCAAGCCGAGGAAAACGAACCGGATCTGAAGGTGCTGATCTTCACCGAGTTCGTGCCGACCCAGCAGATGCTGAAGGAGTTTCTGGAAGCCCGGGGAATCTCGGTGGTCACCCTGAACGGCTCCATGGCCATGGAGGAACGTGGGGCAGCCCAGGATGCCTTCCGCAAATCGCACCGCGTATTGGTCTCCACCGATGCGGGCGGTGAGGGTCTGAACCTGCAGTTCGCCCACGTCATCATCAACTACGACATCCCTTGGAACCCGATGCGGCTGGAGCAGCGTATCGGCCGCGTGGACCGTATCGGCCAGCCCAAAACCGTACAGGCGATCAATTTCGTATTTGAGGATTCAGTCGAGTTCCGGGTCCGCGAAGTTCTGGAGCAGAAGCTCTCGGTGATCTTCGACGAGTTCGGCATCGACAAGACCGGCGACGTGCTCGACTCGGCGCAGGCCGGTGAGTTGTTCGAGGATGTGTTCGCCTCGGCCATCCTTAATCCTGACGGCATCGAAACCTCCGTCGATCACACGGTGGCCAGGATTCGGGATGAGATTCAGCAGGTGCGCGAGTCCTCCGCCATCTACGGCATATCCGAAGAGCCGGATGTGCAAACCGCTGAGCGTCTGCGCTCGCATCCGCTGCCCCACTGGGTGGAACGGATGACGGTGGGCTACCTCAATTCACACGGCGGCGCAGCCAGTCGCAAGCGCTCATGGTGGGATCTGAATTGGCCGGATGGCCAGGAACACCGCAAAGCCGTATTCAGCGCTCGGGAAGCGGATCGTCTAACCGACGCAACCCTGCTCAATCTCGAAAACAGCCGTGTCCGTGGTCTTGCCCTGAACCTGCCCCAGGTCGCTGCAGGTCAGCCATTGCCGTGCGTAACCGTAAGTGGGCTGCCAGCCAGCATCTCCGGACTCTGGGGGCTCTTTGAGATCCGTCTTCAGGCCGGAATGCACCAGAAGACACAACTCCTGCGCATCCCCATGGTGCGGCGTGGCTATGTCAGCGTGTTTTTGAGCGAAGAAGGCAAACTGTTTCTGCCCACGGCCCGGCATATCTGGGATGCGCTGCAGACAGCGGAAGCCGAGGTGCAAGCCACCCTCGGGCAGGATGACTCTATCACCGCCCATGAGCGTTTGCAGATTGCTGCCGAACAGGCCGGACAGGAGCTATTCGATGCCCTGCAGCAGGCGCACCTCGCCTCGGTGAACAGGGAAGAGGAACGCGGCATGGTCGCCTTCACCTCTCGGCGCAAAGCCATCGAACGAGTTGGGCTGCCCGAAGTACGCCAGTACCGTCTGGCCCGCTGCGCTGCTGAGGAAAATGAGTGGCGGCATGAACTGCAATCAGCGCGGCAGATCGTACCGGAAATCCGGTCGCTGCTGATGCTGCGGATCATCAAGGGAGGCGCTCAATGAGTAGTTGGCGAGACGCCATCCTGAACGACTTTGTGCCCAACGTCAGCAAGCTGACCCTGGTCGCGGACCCGGATTGTCTGCTGACCGAGGAGAAGCTGGCATTGGAGCTTCGCGGGCGCGGGTTCGACCTGATCGAGTTCAGTGATCCGGTCGAATTCAGATACGCCTATGAGTCAAAGTACCGTTCGATCTGGGACCGGGGTGAGCACACCGATCTGGTGGTAGTCCTCCGCTTGCAGGATGCGGAGCTGGAATCCTTGCCTTACGACCTACTCCAGGCGGGCCGCAAGCTTTCATTCAACTTGGGGGATCTCTTTCCCAACCTGAGCTATCCGGTCATTGAAAAGCTCGACAGGAGCTTGCTGGATTCGCTTTTTGAGGCCCAGCGCAAGTCGCCGCCGGATCGCATGGGCGACAACGCCACCAAGGATTTCATTCTCCGTCATGTGTTCGGCATTGCAGCGGAACTAATTGGGGGCGAGGTGGAGCTGCTTCGCGCATTGCTGCGCCTGCACTATGGGAAGCTACAGATCCCACTGATGCTGGCTGAGCGGCTTATCCAGGTTCTCAAAGGGCATGATGGATTCAAGGCTTGGCCGCTCTCTGAAATCGTTCCGGACGATGAGGCGTTCTTCGCCTTTTTGCAGGAACGCTGGCCGCTATTTCTTTCCAGGCTCGGCAGCGCTCATCAGGTACGGGAGGATTCGCCGGAATACGGCCTCAAGTATCCCGGCCCTGATCGCCTGCCGTTCGACCATCAGGACATCAAGGTCTACATCGACAACCTGTTCCTGGAGGGGAAACTCACCCCTGTCGAGGCCAAAGGCATTGAAGTGGATGCCGGGTCCTGGGTTCGAAGCGGCATCGCCACGTCCGGCGTGGACGATGACGAGCTGCGGATCTCTCGCTTGTTTGGCCTTGTCGAGAAGGAACTGCCCACTGCGGAAGCGCGTTACTCGGACTGGACCGCCTTTGCATTGAAATGGGCCGAACTTTCTTCGCTGGTTCATTGTGGCAACAGCATCGAGTATCAGACCCGGCTCAGGGAAATCGGCGATGCACTGAACACGATCTTTGCCGCTTGGCTGGCCGACCACTACTCCAGTCTGATCAACTTGCCGCCGACCAATCCTGCCATGCTCCACCATGTGCCGCGCCGCCTGGCTCGGGATATCGAGGACTCCGGCAGCAGCCGTGCGGCGTTGATTGTGGTTGACGGCCTGGCCTTGGATCAGTGGGTAACCATTCGCCAGCTTCTGCAAAAGCAGGACGCCAATCTGGTCATGCGCGAATCCGCGACCTTCGCCTGGATTCCGACGCTGACCTCGGTATCGCGGCAATCGATCTTCTCGGGCAAGCCGCCGCTCTATTTCCCGTCATCCATCAACTCGACCAACAGCGAAGAGAAACTCTGGAAGCAGTTCTGGGAAGGCCATGGTCTGTCCCGGCTGGATGTCGCTTACCAGCGAGGTCTTGGCGACGGCGATGCTGCGGGCGTCCTCGACTCCGCAATCCACCCCGGGAAGACCAAGGTGGTGGGGTTGGTCGTGGACAAGGTGGACAAGATCATGCACGGCATGCAACTCGGCTCGGCCGGGATGCACAACCAGATCAAGCAGTGGTGCCAAGGTGGGTTTCTGTCTGCGCTGGTCGGCCAACTACTGGAATACGGCTATGATGTCTGGCTGACGGCCGATCACGGCAACATCCAATGCGAAGGCAAAGGCCGCCCGTCTGAAGGGGTGATTGCCGAAACTCGCGGCGAGCGTGTTCGTGTCTATCCCACCCCGGAACTCCGCGCTCAGGTGGCTGGGGCCTTCCCGTTTGCCCACGAGTGGCAGCCGGTCGGATTGCCAGCAGATTATTTTCCCCTGGTGGCCGGTGGCCGCGACGCATTCGTGAACCCGGGAGATGCCATCGTAGGTCACGGCGGTGTAGCCATCGAAGAAGTCATCGTGCCCCTTGTGAAGTTTGAAAGGAGGACACGGTGATGGGCAAAAGACACGAGGCCATTGGCATCAAGCAGGCGATTCGTTTCGAGTGGATGCAGAAAGCAGCCAATCTGCTGCTGGCGGGACTCGACACCAAAACCATCCGCCAGGAGCTGCGTGAGTTCCTCGCGGATCGAAAAGGCAACGGCTCCGAAGGCGAACGAAGCGATCAGACCCGGACCTTTGTCGTCAACAATCTGATGAAGATCTGGGTCTCTCCTGACCCCCAGCTGATTCCATTCCGGGATGCCTCGCTGGCGTTTCTGAGGGAAAACCCGTCCATGGCCCTGGCGGTCCACTGGGGAATGATCTCGGCGGTCTATCCCTTCTGGCTCAATGTGGCCCGGCAGACCGGCCGTCTGCTGGCCTTGCAGGATCAGGTGACCCAGACCCAGATCATCAACCGCCTCAAGGAACAGTATGGCGACCGGCAAACCGTCAGCCGCTATGCCCGGTTCGTCATCCGTTCCTTTGTCGCCTGGGGAGCCCTGAAGGATTCCGAGGCCAAAGGCTGCTATGAGAAAGCCGCTCCGGTGAGCATTGCCGAGCCAAATCTGGCCATCCTGATGTTCGAGTCTGCACTCCTGGCCACCCCGGAGGCCAAGGGCGCATTGGGGCTGCTCCTGAACAATCCGGCATTCTTCCCATTCCAACTCCCCGTGATGACCGGTGATTTTGTCTCCCAGCGCAGCGAACGGATCAACGTGGTTCGCTATGGGCTGGACGATGAGTTGTTGAAATTGAAGGATTGTAAAGTCCCCCTTCTTAGGTCCACCCCAGAGTAGAGACTTCCGACGAGTTGGCGGGGGTGCCCCGAGGGCCGAGGATCCCCGGCCTTCGGGGCGCGCGTGTGAACATTTACGGGTTCCCCCCCGCGTCTGCGGGGATAGACCCCATGCCGATGGTCAGCTACAGAGAGCAAGCGGGTTTGGCGCTTTCTCAAAGCGAATCGGCATGCGAACACATGAGGCTGCCCTGTGAGCAGATATCAGCCGCCCTACGTCATCACCCCGGAGATTCTGAACCGGGTCGCCGAAATCAGCGAGGCTGTCGGACGCTTGACCGTGCTCGCCGACCAGTCCAAGGCCCTGCGGCTGAGGCGCGTCAACCGCATCCGTACGATCCACGGCTCGCTGGCCATCGAGGGCAACACCTTGAGCGAGGCCCAGATCACCGCGATTCTGGATGGCAAACGGGTGATCGCCCCGCCTCGCGAGGTCCAGGAGGTGAAAAACGCCTTGGCCGCCTACGACCGCTTCAGCATGTGGCGTCCCGAGGCGGAAACGGATCTTCTGGAGGCGCATCGTATTCTTATGTCCGGGCTGATTGACGAGGCGGGCACGTACCGGCAAGGCGGGGTGGGGGTCATGGAAGGCCAGCGGGTGATCCACATGGCACCTCCTGCGGATCGGGTGCCACACCTGATGAACGACTTGTTCGGCTGGTTTGTCGCCACCGACGCCCATCCGCTCATCGCGAGTTCTGTCTTCCACTATGAATTCGAATTCATCCACCCCTTTGCCGACGGCAACGGCCGCATGGGGCGCTTGTGGCAAAGCCTGATTCTTGCCCGCTGGAAGCCGCTCTTTGCCGACATCCCTGTAGAAAGCCTGATCTTCGAGCACCAGCCCGAGTACTACCAAGCTCTACAGGAGAGCACTCGCCAGGCTGATTCCGCACCCTTCATCGCCTTCATGCTGCGGATGATTCTGAACGCCGTCGCTTCTTCCGCCCCCCAAGTCGCCCCCCAAGTCACCCCCCAAGTCGGCGAGTTGCTGGCGTCGATGCATGGAGAGATGAGCCGCGAGGCGCTGCAATCCACCCTGGGGCTTCGAGACCGGAAGTCCTTCCGCGAGCGCTACCTCAACCCTGCGCTGGATGACGGCCTGATCGAAATGACCGTCCCTGGGAAACCCAACAGCCGCCTGCAGAAATACCGCCTGACCGACAAGGGCCGCCAATGGCTGGCGCAACATGGAGAGGGCTGACGGCGAGGCGCGCCGTGGCTCTATCGCTGAAGGCGCTGGATGTCGCTTTCGCGGCCGCAGGCGGAACCTGGAATTGCCAGCGCGGGGAGATAATCCTGGCAGGGCGCTTGTTTCCGGGCGTTTGTGCTGCTAGGGTGGGTGGGTCAACGGTGAGGACACGAAGGGGTACAAATCGGCCTGCGGGCGCGCGTTTCGACGAAAAATAGGCATTTATATCAATGCATTGGCTGTCACCCGCCATGTGATGGCGCCGACTCTCCCCTTCGGCACCACTTTTCAGAAAGGGCTCCGCGTAACAGCGCGGAGCCCTTCGCTTTTTTCGCAAGGTGATTCCCGCAAAAACACCGAAAATCGCTTTTCCTGCCGGGTAAACGGCTTTTTAGGGCAAAATGGTAGGGCAAAAGCCCACCGTTGATGCCTGGGCAGGAGTGCGATGACTGCGGTCGCCCCCCGCACGGGGGCGCGGATTGAAACAGCAATGGGGCCGGGTGCACTGGACGGTCGCGCTGGTCGCCCCCCAAGTCACCCCTCAAGTCGGCGAGTTGCTGGCGTCGATGCGTGGAGAGATGAGCCGCGAGGCGCTGCAATCCGCCCTGGGGCTTCGAGACCGGAAGTCCTTCCGCGGGCGCTATCTTAACCCGGCGCTGGTCAACGGCCTCATCAAAATGACCGCCCTTGAGAAGCCCACCAGCCGCTTGCAGATATGCCGCCTGACCGACAAGGGCCCTCAGTGGCAAACTACTGAAAATCAAAAAGACCCGATCGTGCGGTATCAAGAACGTTACGGGTCGCGGGGTGACTCACGCGCCGCTCGGTGCCAATCAGCCAAAACGCTTCCCTGACCGACGAGACTCTCCCCAACTCTTCCACCTCATATCGTGCGACTATTTCTTTTGATAGGATGGCAGGGGCTGGAAAACAGCACTTATTGGCTTGAGCGAAAGCCTTCATGAGGCCACTGTCGTCAAACTCGCCCATGACCTTCGGCACGAGCCGAGCTTGGCCTATCCAGCGGTCCAGCTCACCTCGTACTGCGGTGTTAGGGCCTGGGAGCACGAGGGGAACGCCCACAAGGCAGACAGGGAAAGGATCTGCTTTTCGCACGAGGTCGGATGGGGCAAAGAATGCCATCGGACTCTCC
>LAKY01000008.1:0-43349 GCA_000987045.1 Clostridiales bacterium PH28_bin88
GTGGCGGACTACGGCATCGTGGATGACCTGTTCAAGGTGGTACCGGTGTTGACCGAGGAGTTCAAGAAGCTGTTGGCGTAAAAACACTGAAGGAAGGGAGATGTTCCCTTCCTTCATGCTTTATCAACGGATTAACGTTTGGAGAACTGGGGCGCTTTCCGGGCCTTTTTGAGGCCGTACTTGCGCCTTTCTTTCATGCGCGGGTCATGGGTCAAAAAGCCTGCCCGCTTCAATATGGGGCGTAAGTTTAGTTTTGTTTTACACGGATTATCAGATGCAGAAGGCGGCATACAGCGGAACCGTTTTCTTGCCGTCCTCAAAACCGAAGTTCTTTGTGGACAGCTTGATTGCGTATTCCGGCTTATGCGTATTGATATAAATGCCGAGGCTTTTTGCCTTTGTGTTATCAGCGGACTTCACTTCAATGGGGATGATTTTGCCTCCCCGCTGAATGATGAAATCAACCTCCGCACCACGCTCAGAAGTCCAGTAATAGCTTCTGTACTCGTTTGCGGTCAGCTGGCAGCAGACGTAGTTTTCAACCATGCCGCCTTTGAAATCGTCCAGCTCGTCCGAAAGGAACAGCACGTCTTCGGCAACAATATCTTTCTTGGCGCAGAGCAGACCGACATCGGACACATAGGTTTTGAATGAATCAAGGTCACGATAGTTTTCAAGCGGCTTCTTGGGATGCTCCGCACGATAGATACGGGTCACCATACCGGACAGCGCAAGCCATTCAATCGCATTCTCAAATTCGGCGGCTCTTGCACCTGTCTTTATCAGCTTGTATTGGAACCTTGTGTTCTTCTTGGAAAGCTGCACGGTGATGTTATCGTACACAAGCCGTGTCTTCTTTATTTGGTTCTGTGAATTGTACTTGCACATGTCGTTGAGATAACTTGCCAGTACCATATCCTGCGTATGGCGCACCAAGATAAAATCCTTAGTTTCGAGATACTTGTTCACGCAGTCCGGCATACCGCCCACGACAAGATATTGGCGATAATACGAAAGAGCCGCTTCATGCAGCGCAGAAGGCATAGGAGAATCATTCTCAAAGCACTTTTTAATTTGCGCCACCAATTCGGCTTCGCCACAGGCAAGCATGAATTCTTCCATGTCCATTGGGTAGAGTGTTTTCATATCCACCTTGCCAACAGGGAAGGAAAACTTCTCTCTGTTCACCGCAACGCCCAACAGACTTCCCGCAACAACGATGTGATACTCCGGCGCATTTTCGCAAAAGTATTTCAGCGAGGTCAGAGCGCGTTCGCAAAGCTGTATCTCGTCCATCACAATCAGCGTCTTGTCCTTGATAATCGTCTGACTGGACATACGAGACAGAATGGGTATCAGATAATTGGGGTCGATATTCTCGTCAAAAGTCTTGATGAGAAGCGGGTTTGTTTCAAAATTAAAGTAGGCGACATTCTCGTATTGCTCACGCCCAAATTCAAGAATGGAATATGTCTTGCCCACCTGTCTTGGTCCCTGCAGAATCAAGGGCTTGCGGTACGGACTGTTCTTCCATTCGGTCAGATATTCCATGATTTTTCTATACACAACAACACCTCCAATCAGATGTTGGCATCAGCATAGCACATATTCATGTAAAATTCAATAGCATGCTCTTATATAATCGCACTAAACTACATGAATAATTCGACATGGTCCGCATAAAATTACACTTGTAGCTCGTATATAAGAAAATAGCCGCTACGATTCTGTTGTGACGGCTATCAATCCGCTGATTAGCCCTTTTTTTACCCGGGACGCAGGAATCGAGACACACATGAAGAACCTATATTGAGACTAGGGCACAAGATGAGTAAAACCGCAACCAAACTGGTTGCTCAGAATAAACCAGATTAAGAGTAATGCAGCAAGTTTGAAAAAATTCTATTCATCGCGAAAAAAGGTCAGATTAAACAAGAACAACTTGATGATTTAAATGTTACTGCAAAGTGTTGTGGCATATAATATAAACTGGACTTCACTTTAGGAGGCCTGCCAATGCCCAAGGTGTGGATTGATGATGAAAGCATTATCCGGGATTTTCTCCAGAAGCAGGCTGTAGGTGTTTTGGGTTTGGCCGGAAATGGGGTACCATATTGTATCCCGGTCAACTTCGTGTATCACGCGGACCTGAACAGGATCTACCTCCATTCATCCAATACCGGCCAAAAGATGGAGGTAATTGCTGAAAACCCTGATGTCACGTTTCTGGTCTACGAGGTTGAAAAGCTAGTCACCGCCGATCAGCCCTGCAATTTTGCCATGCGCTACTTAAGTGTAGTGGTACGCGGTCAGGCGCGAGTCCTCGAAGACCCAAACAAAAAGGCTGAAGTGTTGACTATGCTTGCTCGTAAGTATTCGAACAAACCCGGCGCTTTACCAACAGTTACGCCATTACAGGCTGATGCGGTAGCGGTGATAGAAATAAGTATTGACCAGATCCACTGCAAGCGTAACGTGGATCCCTGATTTAACAGGACAGGGCGGTATCAGAAAGAAAACAACGAAGGAAGGGAGCTATTCCCTTCCTTCAAGTTTATTAAACAATTAACGCTTGGAGAACTGGGGCGCTTTGCGGGCCTTTTTGAGGCCGTACTTGCGCCTTTCCTTCATGCGCGGGTCACGAGTCAAAAAGCCTGCCCGCTTCAGCATGGGGCGTAAGGTTTCATCCGCCTCCAGCAGGGCGCGGGCGATACCCATCCGTACCGCGCCGGCCTGACCAGCGACACCGCCGCCCTCTACCTTGGCCAGCACGTCAAACCGCCCCGCGGTATCAGTTATCTCCAACGGCTGCCGGACAATCATTTCCAGTGTCTTCAGCCCAAAGTACTCATCCAGCGACCGCTCGTTGATGACCACCCGACCTTTTCCCGGAACCAGCCGCACCCTGGCGATGGCGTTTTTCCGCCTCCCGGTTCCGTAGTACTGTACCTGTGCCATCATTACCCTCCCTTCCTGGAGCAAATACATGGTTATTCCCATCTCAATATACTCTATTACGCTTGTAAATCCCAGGTCTCCGGTTGCTGGGCCTGGTGCGGGTGTTTCTCTCCGCGGTAGACCTTCAGCTTCTTGATCATCTTGCGGCCCAGCCGGTTATGGGGAATCATCCCCTTGACGGCAATTTCGATGGCCCGCTCGGGAAACTTTTGCAGCAGCGCCTCGTAATTCATTACCTTTAACCCTCCGGGATAACCGGAGTAGCGAACGTACTGTTTCTGCTGCAGTTTGTTGCCCGTCAGTTTGACCTTTTCGGCGTTGATGACGATAACATGGTCACCGGTGTCTACGTGCGGCGTAAAGGTGGGTTTATGCTTACCCCTCAGGAGACGCGCAGCTTCGGAAGCGAGCCTGCCAAGGGTTTTGTCGGTAGCGTCGATCACGTACCACTTCCGCACCACCTCTTGGGGCTTGGCCATGTAGGTGGTCATGCTTTTCTTCCCTCCTTGTCACGATGGTGGGGAGTCTCTATTTTCACCTGCCTGCCGGGGCTCGTGGCAAGCGGGCAAAAACTCGCAATATTGATTGTATCTCAATACTTTAACCATGTCAAGAAAAACCAACGATAAACAGGTATCCAAAACTAATACTCCACGCTAACCAGAAAAAGTCCCTGGGGAGGGGCCGTAGTTCCGGCGGCTACCCGTGTGCGGCTATTAATAATGCCTGGCATTTCGCCGGGATCCCGTTTCCCCTTACCCATCTCCACCAGGGTGCCCACGATAATTCGTACCATGTTGTAGAGAAAACCATCAGCGGTGATGGATATTTGGATAATATTCCCCTCCCGCTCAACCCGGCATGCATCCACGGTGCGAACAAAATTCTTTACCGGGCTGCCGCTGGCGCAAAAGGAGCGGAAGTCGTGAGTTCCTGTCAATAAACGCGCCCCCTCCTCCATGGCGGCCAGGTCCAGCTTGTTGGGGACATGCCACGCATACCGGTACCAGAAAGGGCTGGGTTGCTGAGCATGATAGATATGATAGCGGTAGGTTTTGCGCACTGCGCTGAAGCGGGCGTTAAATTCGGCGGAGACGTCTCCGGCCTCCAGGGCCACGATCTCCGGCGGCAGCACACTGTTCAGCGCCAGTGGGAACCGCTCGGCGGGAATCCGGCTTTCAGTGGCAAAAGAGGCCACCTGGCCCAGGGCGTGAACCCCGGCGTCGGTCCGCCCGGCCCCCTGCACCCGCACCGGCTGCTTTGTCAGCAGCTGCAGTTTGTCCTCCAGCACGCCCTGGATGGTGGGCCCATGTTCAGGGGCCTGCAACTGCCACCCGTGATAATTTGTGCCGTCGTACGCCAGCGTTAACTTGATATACCGCATGCAATCCCCCTGCTTAAAACACCTTGCCGCCCAGGGTGCGGGTATATATCGCAACAACGGTAAAGACAAACATCACCGCCAGGGCGGCGAAGTCGCGCCCGGACATGTGCATCTCCTTCATGCGGGTGCGGCCCTCCCCACCCCGGTAGCACCTGGCCTCCATGGCCAGGGCGAGGTCGTCCGCCCGCCGGAAGGCGCTGACAAACAAAGGTACCAGCAAAGGCACCATATTCCTGGCCCGCTGGAACACGTTGCCGCTCTCGAAGTCCGCGCCCCTGGCGGCCTGCGCCTTCATGATCTTCTGCGTCTCTTCTATTAAGGTGGGAATAAACCTGAGGGCAATGCTCATCATCATGGCCAGCTCATGGGCGGGGATCCCGATCCGCTTTCCCGGCGCCAGTAGCCTCTCAAGGCCGTCTGTCAGGCTGATGGGCGAAGTGGTCAGCGTCAGCAGGGAGGTACCCAGCACCAGGAACACCAGCCTGAGGGCCATAAAGGTACCCCGGAGCAAACCCTCCCTGGTCACCGCCACCGGCCCCGCCTGGGCCAGCACCTCGCCCGGAGTCAAAAAGATGTTCAGGACCAGGGTAAAGATCAGAATCACCAGGAGCGGCCTCAAACCCCTGAGCACGAACCGCAAGGGCAAGGCTGACAGGGCTATGATCGCGGCGGTAAACAGGCCCACCAGCAGGTAGCCGGTAAAGGTATTCACGACAAACAAGGCTACCATGTATACGAGGACCGTGGAAAGCTTGGTCCTGGGGTCCAGCTTGTGGATCGGGGAATTCCCCGGGACGTATTGCCCGATGGTGATATCTTCAATCATGACCGTTACCCCTCAGTACCCGGATGAGTTCTTCCCTGGCCTCTTCTACCGTAATCACGTCCGGCTGTACAGCCATCCCTTTCTGCCGCAGCCGGTGCATCAGCACCGTTACCAGCGGTACCCCCAAACCGTATTGAGTTAACCGCTCTCCCCGGCTAAACACCTCCCGGGTGGTACCGTCCATCACCAGTTGTCCCTGGTGCATCACCAGGATCCGTGCGGCCATCCGGGCGATATCCTCCATGCTGTGGGAGACTAAAATGATGGTAATGCCCAGTTCCTGGTGGAGCCGCCCCACCTGGTTCAAGATATCGTTGCGCCCCCTCGGGTCCAGGCCAGACGTGGGTTCGTCCAGGATGAGCACCTCCGGCTGCATGGCCAGCACCCCGGCCAGGGCTACCCGGCGCATCTGGCCACCGCTCAGGCTGAAGGGCGAACGGTTCTTGAATGTCTCAAAGTCCAGCCCCACCAGAGTCATGGCCCGGAGTACCCGGGAATGGACATCCTCTTCGGCCACGCCCATATTTCTAGGCCCAAAGGCGATGTCCTGGTAAACAGTCTCCTCAAACAGCTGGTGCTCGGGATACTGGAACACCAACCCCACCTTCTGGCGGAGCGCCTTCAAGGAGGCCCCCTTGCCCGAGACATCTACCCCGTCCACCAGCACCTTTCCCTTAGTTGGACGCAGCAACCCGTTCAGGTGTTGCACCAGGGTGGACTTTCCGGACCCCGTGGCTCCAATGAGGCCCACCATTTGCCCCCGGGGAATTTCGACGGTAATGTCCTTCAAGGCCGCCGTCTCGTAGGGAGTACCGGGTTTGTATACGTAGGAAACGTTTTGCAGGCTTATGAACATAGCTGCCTCACCATTTCATCTACTGTCAGGATGTCCGCGGGCAGGTCTATGCCCGCCGACCTTAACTGCCGGGCGAGGTCGGTCATCTGGGGAACATCCAGGCCCAGGTTCTTTAACTTGTCTACCTGGCTGAAGACCTCCCTTGGCTTCCCCTGCAAGACGATCCTACCCTTTTCCATCACTATTACCCGGTGGGCATTCACCGCCTCATCCATGAAATGGGTGATATGCACCACGGTCAGCCCCAGTTCCCGGTTCAGCCGGGTAACGGTATCCATTACCTCCACCCGGCCGGAGGGGTCCAGCATGGCGGTCGGTTCATCCAGCACCAGGCAGGCAGGGCGCATGGCGATGATTCCGGCGATGGCCACCCGCTGCTTTTGACCCCCTGATAACAGGTGCGGCGGTCGCTGGCAGAAAGCAGACATCCCTACGGCCTCCAGCGCTTCATTAACTCGCTGGCGGATCTCCGCCGGTGGCACTCCCAGGTTCTCGGGTCCAAAAGCCACGTCCTCTTCCACCACCGTGGCTACTAACTGGTTGTCGGGGTTTTGAAACACCATTCCTACTTGCTGGCGTACCCGCCATACTGCTTCCGGATTCCCGGTATCCATGCCATTAACCAGCACTTGCCCGGAGGTAGGAAGCAGCAGTGCATTCAGGTGTTTCGCAAGCGTGGACTTGCCCGAACCATTGTGGCCGATAATGACTATAAATTCCCCGGGATCCACGCTCAGGTTGACGTGGTCCAGGGCCAGGGTTTCTCCCTGTCCCGACCGGTATACATAACAGAGGTCCCGTACCTCAATCATGGAATACACCCACTTCATCCACGCATTCGGCTTGAAAAGCAAGAAGGCAGGAACCTTGGGCGCATCCCTGCTTACCGTTGCGCCCCTGCCATGCCTCCTGACTCCAGGTTTTTACTTGACCAATTCCACTATGCACATGCTGGCCGCGTCTCCCCGGCGGTAGCCGGTTTTCACCAACCGGGTGTACCCGCCCTGCCTCCCCTCATAACGAGGCGCGATTTCCTTAAATAGCTTGGTTACCACGTCCTCGTCCAGGAGATAGGCTAAAGCCTGGCGGCGGGCACTGAGATCGCCGCGTTTGCCCAGGGTGATCATCTTCTCCGCTATACTACGCAGGTCTTTGGCCCTGGGTTCGGTGGTTTCGATACGCTCTTCCTTTAGCAAGGAAGTGACGATGTTTCTGAGCATGGCTCTACGGTGGTCTGATCTCAAGCCAAATCTACGATAGCCCATTTTCTGCTACCTCCTCTCCTTGAAGCGCTGTATTTGGTTCATGACAGAGCTGTTCCATGTTTTCTGGATTAATCCTCCGACTTCCGTAAGGACAGACCCAGTTCCTCAAGTTTTTGGTTGACCTCTTCCAGGGACTTTTTTCCCAGGTTTCTCACCTTCATCATGTCCTCTTCAGTACGGCTGATCAATTCCTCCACGGTATTGATCCCCGCCCGCTTCAGGCAGTTATACGAGCGCACCGACATGTCCAGTTCCTCGATGGTCATCTCCAGGAGTTTATCCTTCTTCTCCTCTTCTTTTTCCACCATAGTCACTTCGTCGCTGATTTTTTCCGTCAGTCCCATGAACAGCTTCAGGTGTTCATTGAGGATCTTGGCGGAGGAACTGACCGCCTCATCAGGGGCGATACTACCGTCAGTCCACACTTCCAGCATCAGCTTGTCGTAGTCGGTGATCTGCCCCACCCGGGTGTCTTCGATGAGATAGTTAACCCTGGGTACAGGGGAAAAGAGGGAGTCCACCGGGATTACCCCGATTACCTGGTCATCCCGCTTGTTCTTTTCGGCAGGTACATACCCGCGCCCCTTTTCAATGGTAATCTCCGCGAACAGGCGCCCTCCCTTGTCCAGGGTAGCGATATGGAGTTCGGGGTTTAAGATCTCCACGTCCGCATCATGAGTGATGTCCGCCGCCTTTACTTCTCCCTCACCTTCCGCTTCAAGGCGGACGATCTTGGGTTCATCGGTATACAGCTTGACATTCAGCGTCTTCAAGTTCAGGATGATATCCGTAACGTCTTCCCGCACCCCTGGAATGGTTGAAAACTCGTGGAGCACCCCGTCTATCTTGACGGAGGTGATGGCCGCACCGGGCAGAGAAGAAAGCAAGATTCTGCGGAGGGAGTTGCCCAGGGTGATGCCGTAGCCCCTTTCCAGCGGTTCCACCACAAATTTTCCGTAGCGGCGGTCTTCGCTCATTTCCACACATTCGATGCGGGGTTTTTCGATCTCCAGCATAATAACCCTCCTCTCGAAACCTCTACCTCCCGGGAGCGTTCGGCAACCCGGGTCTCCAGCGCAAAAATACCATTAACGGGAATACATTTCCACGATGAGGTGTTCCTGCACCGGCACATCAATCTGGTCACGGGAAGGAAGGGCCAACACCCGACCCTTTAGCGCTTCGGGGTTCAGTTCCAGCCATGCAGGGGGGGTTTTATGCACCAGCGTTTCCGCCATTTCCTTGATCTTGGGTGAGTCCTTGCTGCTCTCCCGGACAGTAATTTCGTCACCGGGGCGGACCTGGTAGGAAGGAATGTTCACCTTCCGGCCATTCACAGCAAAATGACCGTGCCTCACCAGCTGGCGGGCCTCCGCCCTGGAAGCGCCGAACCCGAGGCGGTACACCACATTGTCCAGGCGGCGTTCCAGCACCCGCAAGAGGTTTTCACCGGTAACACCCTTCTGGCGCTCAGCCTTTTCGAAGTAGGTGCGAAACTGCTTCTCCAGTACACCGTAAATGCGGCGCGCCTTCTGTTTCTCCCGCAACTGGATCCCGTATTCGGACACCTTTTTGCGACCCTGCCCGTGCTGGCCGGGTGCATAGGCTCGCCTGTCAATGGCGCACTTGTCGGAGTAGCAGCGATCTCCTTTGAGGTACAGCTTAGCCCCTTCGCGGCGGCAAAGCCGGCAAACGGATTCCGTGTATCTCGCCATAATAATTACACCTCCTAAACCCTTCTACGTTTGGGCGGCCGGCACCCGTTATGGGGGATAGGGGTCACGTCCTTGATCATGCTGACCTCCAGACCGGCGGCCTGCAGGGAGCGGATAGCCGCTTCCCGGCCGGCGCCGGGCCCCTTGACAAAGCATTCCACTTCTTTCATTCCATGCTCCATGGCTTCCTTGGCAGCCGACTCCGCCGCCAATTGCGCAGCGAAAGGAGTACTCTTGCGGGACCCTTTGAATCCCATCCCCCCGGCTGTCGCCCATGAGATGGCGTTTCCGGCCTTATCGGTAATGGTAACGATGGTATTGTTAAAAGTGGACTTGATATGAGCGATGCCGCTTTCCACATTTTTGCGATCTCTTCGCCTGGTACGAGTAGCTCTTTTAGCCAATGGTTTTTCCTCCTCTCCTACCTATTTTTTACGCCGTACGCCCACTGTCCTGCGAGGGCCCTTACGGGTACGGGAATTGGTTTTGGTGCGCTGTCCCCGGACCGGCAGTCCCCGGCGGTGCCTTAAGCCCCGGTAGCTGCCGATTTCCATCAATCGCTTGATATTCAAGGAGACTTCCCGCCGCAGGTCTCCCTCCACCGTATAGTTCTTGTCAATAACCTCTCTCAGCCTGTTAACCTCGTCCTCAGTCAGGTTACGCACCCTGGTGTCGGGATTGACACCGGTACGGTCCAGGATCTGCTGGGCCGTAGAACGGCCAAGACCATAGATATACGTAAGTGCGACTTCTACTCGCTTATCCCTGGGAAGGTCCACTCCGGCAATACGCGCCATAGCTTAACACCTCCATTATCCCTGTTTCTGTTTGTGCTTGGGATTCTCACAAATAACCATTACTTTGCCTTTACGTTTAATAATCTTGCATTTCTCGCAAACGGGCTTGACCGATGGCTTGACCTTCAAATGGAAACCCTCCTCCTTCAGTGGCTAGTGGTCAGTGGTCAGTGGTCAGTCGCCCTAACCAGTCCACCAACCGATAAGAAGCCAGTCTATCAGGGTTATTTAAAACGATAAACAATCCGTCCCCGGGACAGGTCGTAAGGCGACAATTCCACCGTTACCCGGTCGCCGGGTAGGATACGGATAAAGTTCATGCGAATCTTACCCGAAACATGGGCCAACACCTTGTGTCCGTTGGCTAGCTGCACGCGAAACATAGCGTTCGGCAGCGGTTCCACCACAGTACCTTCCACTTCGATAACGTCTTCTTTAGCCATGAAGTATCTCAACCTCCTTGTTAAACACTCATTCTTCCTGCTCTGCCCAGAGCCGGCTGATGGCCTGCCTTATTTCCGCATTGGTTACTGCCTCTCCGGCATTTAACCGGGACGCAATTTCCGGCGCTACCTTCTTGGTTACGTGCAGGTGCTTTACATTCTTACGCTTTGGCCGGTCCAGCCTGCGTATGTCACCGTCGACCACGTAAACAAAAAAGTCATCTATGGTTTTCACCACCAGGTAAGGTCGGTCCTTGTCGCGGCCAGCCTTGGAACAGACCAGTTGGCCCACTTCCGGTTTCAGTATCACCATTAGCGCCCCCCTTGGTTCGGTCACAGGTCCGTCAAAATTTGCGGGCCCCGTTCCGTGACAGCTACGGTGTGCTCAAAGTGGGCAGAAGGCTGGAGATCCTTCGTCACTACAGTCCAATTGTCTTCCAGGGTTCGCACCTCATAGGTACCTTTGTTCACCATGGGTTCAATAGCCAGGGCCATTCCCGGTTTCAACCGCGGTCCCCGTCCGGGTGGGCCAAAGTTGGGGATTTGCGGCTCCTCGTGCATGTGGCGGCCGATGCCGTGCCCCACATAGTCGCGTACCACCGCAAACCCGTTTTTCTCCACATGAGCCTGCACGGCGTAGGAAATGTCGCTGAGCCGGTTACCGCTGACAGCCTGGGCAATCCCGACCATCAGGGACTCCCGGGTCACCTGCAGCAGGCGCTTAACTTCGTCGTCTATCTCACCTACCGGGAGCGTAACCGCCGCATCCCCATGATATCCATTAATTTCCGCTCCAATGTCAATACTAATAATATCCCCATCTGCCAATTTTCTTAAACCTGGGATTCCGTGAACCACTTCCTCGTTGACAGAGGTGCAGATGCTGGCCGGGTATCCATTGTACCCTTTAAAGGATGGCCTGGCGCCATGCCGGGCAATATAATCCTCTGCCACCCGGTCCAGTTCGAGAGTAGTGACCCCGGGGGATACTGTCTTCTCCAGTTCCACTAAGGTTTCTGCCACAAGACGACCGGCATCCCGCATATAGGCCAGTTCACGGTCAGATTTAAGAATGATCATACCCAATCTCTCCCGAGACCCCGGCCGATATCCACCAGCACCTGGCCAATGGGCTGGTCGCCGTTAATGGATTGCAGGAGTCCCTTGTCCCGGTAATATGCGATCAATGGCGCCGTCTGCCTCTCGTAGACATCCAGACGGTTCTCCACGGTTTCCACCGTATCGTCACTCCGCTGGTATAACTCACCGCCACAGTGGTCACACACCCCGCCGGCCTTAGGGGGATTAAACAACACGTGGTAGGTAGCCCCACACGCCCTGCACACCCGCCGGCCAGTCAGGCGGTCTACCAGTTTCTCCCTGGGCACCTCGATGTTCAGCACCGCATCCAGCCCTCTACCCGTGGAGGCAAGAATGCGGTCTAATGCCTCCGCCTGGGGTACTGTCCGGGGAAACCCGTCCAGCAGGAACCCCTTGGCACAATCCGGTTCGTTCAGCCGTTCTCTTACAATGCCAATGGTTACCTCGTCAGGCACCAGCTGGCCGGCGTCCATGTACTCCTTGGCCTTGCGGCCCAGTTCAGTGCCTTCTTTGATGGCCTTACGGAACATGTCACCGGTGGAAATGTGCGGCACTTCCAGCTTGGACGTCAGCACTTCCGCCTGGGTCCCTTTACCGGCTCCCGGCGGCCCCATTAGCAGCAACCTCATGGTGTTAAACCCCCTCCCGTCGGTTGAAGTAGCCTTATTTCATGAAACCCTGGTAATGCCGCATCAACAACTGCGACTCCAGCTGTTTCATGGTCTCCAGCGCTACGCTGACCACGATTAAAAGTCCTGTCCCGCCGAAGCCGACGTTCAAACCGGTAATAGCGCTCAAGATCAACGGCAGCAGGGCGATAAACGCCAGGAAAACGGCGCCCGCCAGGGTTACCCGGCTCAACACCCGTTCGATATACTCCGCGGTCGGTCTGCCGGGCCGGTACCCGGGAATGAACCCCCCGTACTTCTTCATGTTGTCGGCTACGTCCGCTGGATTGAACGTCACCGCGGTGTAGAAGTAGGTGAAGAACACAATCAGCAGGGCATACAACACCATGTAAGTAATGGAAGTTCCGTTAAAATGCCTGGTAACCCACACCGCCACCGGGTTTGCCGGGAACCACGCGGCTATAGTGGAAGGGAACAACAGGATGGACATGGCAAAGATCACCGGGATTACACCCGCCTGATTGACCTTCAGGGGAATATGGGTACTCTGCCCGCCGTACACCCTCCGGCCCACCACGCGCTTGGCGTACTGGACGGGGATGCGCCGCTGCCCCTCCTGAATGGCCACCACGCCGGCGATAATCAGCACCGCGAATACCCCGAAGAAAAGGGCGGCAAAGATGTTGACCGTTTGAGCGGTGATATACTGGTACAGGTTGTACGCGCCAACCGGCAGTCTCGCCACGATACCGGCAAAGATGATGAGGGAAATCCCATTACCAATTCCGCGCTCGGTGATCAACTCACCCAGCCACATCAGGAAAGCGGTACCGGCGGTAAGGGTGATCACGATTACCGTATAAGAACCTATCCCAGGGCTAGCCAGCACGCCGCTACGCCCCAGGAACAGGGCCATTCCTATTGCCTGGACGGCACCCAGCACAACGGTGCCGTAACGGGTAAACTGGACAATCTTCTTCCGGCCCTCTTCACCTTCCTTGGCCAACTTTTCCAGGGCGGGGATGACCACCGTCAGCAGTTGCATGATGATGGAGGCGTTGATATAGGGCATAATGCCCATGGCAAACACGGTAAATCGTTTGAAGGCGCCGCCGGAAATGATGTCAAAAAAGCCGAACAGGGTACCTTCCTGCATGAGTCTTCCCAGTTGCTCCACATCGATCCCCGGTACCGGGACATGCGCCCCCAGCCGGAAAATCAGGAACATGACCATGGTGAAAAGGATCTTTTTCCGCAGGTCGGGTACTTTCCATGCGCTGACCAGAGTCTGCAGCACCTAGATCACCTCTACTTTGCCGCCAGCGGTCGTGATCTTTTCACTCGCTGACTTGCTAAAGGCGTCGGCTTGTACTGTGAGGGCGCGGTCAAGCTCGCCTTCACCGAGAATCTTCACCCCGTCTTTAAGGGACTTGATGATGCCGGCCTGCAGCAACAGTTCCGGCGTAACCACGGTCCCGGCGTCAAAACGGTTCAGTTCCCCCAGGTTGACGGCCACTATTTCCTTTTTAAAGATGTTAGTAAAACCACGCTTGGGAATGCGCCGGTAGAGGGGCATCTGCCCACCCTCAAAACCGCGCCGGACGCCACCACCGGAGCGGGCTTTCTGGCCCTTGTGCCCGCGCCCGGAGGTCTTGCCCAATCCCGAACCAATCCCCCGGCCGACCCGGGTGGCTTTGGGACGAGCCCCGGCCGCCGGCTGTAATTCGTTTAGTTTCATGGATTTACCTCCTAGGCTTCGATTTCTTCCACCGAAACCAGGTGCATGAGCTTCCGCACCTGCCCGCGAATGTCCGGCGTATCGTTCTTGATGACGCTGCTGTGCAGCTTGGTTAGCCCCAGGGCCCGCACTGTCTGCCGCTGGTCTTCGGGCTTGCCGATAAAACTTTTTACCAGGGTGATCTTCA
Organism: Clostridiales bacterium PH28_bin88; assembly: GCA_000987045.1. Taxonomy (GTDB): domain Bacteria; phylum Bacillota; class PH28-bin88; order PH28-bin88; family PH28-bin88; genus PH28-bin88. Next base: position 13,900 of record LAKY01000008.1, read on the forward strand.
GTTTCTTCGCCAAAATGTTTCCCCCCTACCCGAGCAGCTCTTCCACGGTTTTGCCCCGGAGCTTCGCCACCTGCTCAGCCCTTTTCAGGCTTTTAAGGCCGGCCAGCGCGGCATAAACCATGTTGTTGGCGTTGGCGGATCCCAGGGATTTCGTCAGGATATCCCGCACCCCCGCCAGCTCCATCACCGCCCGCACAGGCCCACCGGCGATGACACCAGTACCTTCGGAGGCAGGCTTCATCATTACCCTGCCTGCACCGAATTGACCGATGGCCTCGTGAGGTATGGTAGTACCCACCAGCGGCACCTTGATCAGGTTCTTCTTGGCATCTTCAATCCCTTTGCGGATCGCCTCGGGTACCTCTCCCGCCTTACCCAGGCCGGCGCCCACATGGCCGTTACCGTCACCTACCACGACCAGGGCGCTGAAGCTAAAACGGCGACCACCTTTAACCACTTTCGCCACCCGGTTAATAAAAACCACTTTTTCGGTGAGTTCCAGGTTTTTAGCGTCGATACGTGCCATTTACTTCCCTCCTGTTTTAGAAATCCAGGCCTGCTTCCCTGGCGCCTTCAGCCAGGGCGGCAATTCGCCCGTGGTAGAGATTCCCGCCCCGATCAAATACCACCTGCTTGATGCCTTTAGCCAGTGCCTTCTCGGCTACCAGCCGGCCGACCATTTTTGCCGCTTCCACGTTTCCACCCGCGGATACCTGCCCTTTTAGGGCCGGGTCCAGGGTAGAGGCAGCAACCAGGGTGGTGCCATTATCGTCATTAATCACTTGCGCATAGATGTGGTTCAGGCTGCGAAAGACGCTTAACCGCGGGCGCTCCGCCGTTCCGCTGATCTTGTTTCTTACCCGCTTGTGTTTTGCTTCCCTGATTGCCTTACGATCCACCTTATTGAACACCCATCTCACTCCCTTCGAAATCAGCCTGCAGTCGGGTCGGTATGGGCCAATAACTGTTGGCTTACAACCGGTTATCAATGTTTATTTCTTCTTACCGCCCTTACCTCCGCCAGCCTTACCAACCTTCCGGCGGATAAACTCGCCCTCGTACTTGATGCCTTTACCCTTATAGGGTTCCGGTTCACGCACCGCGCGAATATTGGCTGCAAAGGCCCCCACCTTTTCCTTGTCGATCCCCTTAACACTGATTTTGGTGGGCGCGGGAACTTCGATCTCCAGCCCATCCCCGGGAACCATTTCCACCGGGTGGGAGTAACCCACGGTCAGGACCAGCTTGTTCCCCTGCTTGGCAGCCCTGTAACCCACGCCGGAGAGTTCCAGTTTTCGCTCAAACCCCTTGGTAACACCCTCCACCATGTTGCTTAAGAGCGCCCTGGTCAGGCCGTGGAGAGAACGGTGTTCCTTTGCGTCAGAAGGGCGTCCTACCATCAGTTTGTTATCTTCGATCTTAATCTCCATGTCCTTGTGGAACTCTTTGGAAAGGTTGCCCTTTGGTCCCTTGACGCTAACCACACTGCCCTCTATCTTTACCTCAACCCCGGCGGGGATTGGGATCGGCATTCTCCCAATTCGGGACATTCCGTTGCACCTCCTGTTTCACTGGCTTCGACTTATTCCTTCGGTCATCTGGTAGCGGTTCTTGCCTGATGGTATTGCGTTAACAGCTTGCACCAGTCATCAGCACTAACCTTACCAGATGTAACAGATTACCTCGCCGCCTACGCCCTCTTTGCGCGCCCGCTTGTCAGTCATAATACCCTTGGAGGTGCTAATGACAGCGAGGCCCAGCCCCCCCAGCACCCGGGGGATCTCGTCTTTCCTGGCATAAACCCTGAGGCCCGGCTTACTGATCCGCTTCAAGCCGGTAATTACCTTTTCCCGGTTGGGGCCGTACTTTAGGTACAGTCTCAACACACCTTGTTTGCCGTCATCGATGTACTCGACGTCCTTTATCAACCCTTCATCCTTCAAAATGTTGGCCATCGCCCGCTTCATCTTGGAAGATGGGATTTCCACCGTATCCTGGTAAACCGTATTGGCATTACGGATCCGCGTGAGAAAATCAGCAATCGGATCTGTCATGACCATGCACAACAACCTCCTTCCGTTTCTTCCTCCATTACCAGTATTACCAACTGGCCTTGGTCACGCCGGGAATCTCACCCCTGTAAGACAATTCCCTGAAGCAGATCCGGCACATACCGAACTTTCTCATATAGGCGTGCGGGCGGCCACAGATCTTGCACCGGTTATATCCACGCACCTTGAACTTGGGTGCCCTTTGTTGCTTTTCGATCATGGATGTTTTGGCCATGTGCTTGGTATTCCCCCCCTTGTCGATGTAATTTGAGTGTTGGCTATTGCGCAGCGCTAACTTTTAAATTCGCTGTAGTGTTAGGCTTCGCGGAACGGCATGCCCATCAGCCGGAGCATTTCACTGGCTTCTTCGTCACTCTTCGCTGTGGTTACGAAGACCACGTCCATGCCGCGCACCTTGTCAATTTTGTCGTAATCGATTTCCGGGAAAATCAACTGTTCTCTCAGCCCCAAGGTATAGTTACCACGCCCGTCAAAGGCTTTAGGGGAAACCCCGCGAAAGTCGCGAACCCTGGGCAGGGCTACGTTGATCAGCCTGTCCACAAACTCCCACATGCGCTCCCCGCGCAAAGTGACCTTTACGCCAATAGGAACACCAGCCCGCAGTTTAAATGCAGCGATAGACTTCTTGGCCCGGGTAATCAACGGCCGCTGACCGGTGATAGCCATGATGTCCGCTACCGCTCCATCCAGCGCTTTGGGATTTTGCGTAGCCTCGCCGACGCCCATGTTAATGATTACTTTTTCAAGCCTGGGTATCTCCATGACGTTTTTGTACCCAAACTTTTCTTTCAAGGCAGGCTTAACCTCCTTGAGGTACTTGTCCTTTAGCCTGGCCATAACTTGACCCCCTTCCTCAGCCGCTACTTATCCAGTACTTCACCGCATTTCTTGCAGTATCTTACCTTGCTGCCGTCTTCCAGGTATTTCCTGCCTACCCTTGTAGGATTATTGCACCGGTTGCAGTAAACCATTACATTAGAACCGGCCAGGGGAGACTCCTTTTCCATTATCCCTCCCTGGGGCGCCTTTTGGGTGGGTTTGGTATGGCGTTTAACGATGTTGGCTCCCTCCACAATTACAGTGCCCTTGTCGGGATTGACCTCCAACACCTTACCTTTTTTACCGATGCTCTTACCTGCGATGACTACCACCGTATCGCCTTTTTTGACATGCATCTTAGGTGCTGCCAATGAGTTTCACCTCGCTTGTACGTATTCCACTGAGGCCTAAATCACTTCCGGCGCCAGAGAAACAATTTTCATGAAGTCTTTCTCCCTCAGTTCCCTGGCGACGGGTCCAAAGATACGAGTACCCCGGGGGTTCCCCTGATCGTTAATAATCACCGCCGCGTTTTCGTTGAACTTGATATATGAGCCGTCGGGACGTCTCACCTCTTTGGTGGTACGTACCACCACAGCCCTGACCACTTCACCCTTCTTGACCACGCCGCCTGGCGTCGCCTCTTTTACGGAAGCAATGATGATATCGCCCACAGAGGCATACCGCCGCTGCGAGCCTCCCAGGACGCGAATACACAGCAGCTTTTTGGCGCCTGTATTATCTCCGACCTTTAGCATGGTCTCAGCCTGAATCATCGTGCTAACCCCCTTTACATGTCCGATTTCCTTTCAGGCCGCAGATCAGTGACTTCCTACCTGCAGCCCGATGGTGCCTCCCAGGACCGGTGAAGCCAAGAGGCATCCAATCCATCAATGAGCCCGATCCCCGAAATCTATACCTCGGGAGCCTTTTCCAGTACCTCAACCACCCGCCACCTTTTTTCCTTACTGAGTGGTCTGGTTTCCATAATCCTTACGAGGTCGCCTACCCGGCACTCGTTGTTTTCGTCGTGAGCCTTAAAGCTGTTGCTGCGCCGAACAGTTCGCCCATAAAGACCTGCCCGGTCAAAGGTTTCTACAGATACCACCACGGTCTTGTCCATTTTATCGCTTACTACTCGACCGGTCCGAGTCTTTCGTGCAGCTCTCTCCACGAACCGTATCCCCCTTTCAATTTGCCTTCCGGAGATCATTCGCCTGCATTTGAAACAGCTACCTTACCAGGTATCTTTCCGGAAGCCACTTCATTAACTTTTTTCCATCCGTCACCAGTCACTAGCAACTGGTCACTGATCACGCTTTGTGCGCGTTTTCTTTAATTTCCCTTTCCCGCAAGACAGTCTTAGCCCGGGCGATGTTACGTCTCACCACACGGATTCGCATGGGATTATCCAGTTGCCCTGTAGCCAGTTGAAACCGCAAATTGAACAGTTCCTGCTTGAGGTCGTCTACCTTACGCTCCAGTTCAACTGTGGTCAGGTCCTTGATCTCATTCAGTTTCATTTGCGTCACCACCCACTCCTGCTCGTTTCACAAACTTGGTCTTGAGAGGCAACTTGTGAGCCGCCAGGCGCATGGCTTCCCTTGCCACTTCCTCGGTAACACCCGCCAGTTCGAAGAGGATCCGGCCCGGTTTCACCACCGCCACCCAGTATTCCGGGGCGCCCTTACCGCTGCCCATACGGGTCTCGGCCGGTTTAGCCGTCACCGGTTTGTCCGGAAAGATCTTGATCCAGACTTTACCGCCCCTCTTGATATATCTGGTCATGGCCACACGGGCGGCTTCAATCTGCCGGCTGGTGATCCATGCAGGCTCTGTGGCCTGCAGACCGTATTCACCAAAGACAATTTCATTACCCTTGGTGGCTTTTTCCCCCGGCCTGGTCAGATGCTGTTTGCGGTGTTTAACCCTTTTCGGCATTAACATGGGCTATTTTCCCCCTTCCTGGGCAGCGCGCCTTGTCTCGGGCAGAACCTCACCCTTGTAAATCCAGCACTTCACACCGATCTTGCCGTAGGTGGTGTTGGCTTCAGCAAACCCATAGTCAATATCGGCGCGCAATGTGTGCAGGGGTACCTTCCCCTCAGCATACCACTCGGTGCGGGCAATTTCCGCCCCACCCAACCGGCCGGCACACATGATCTTGATGCCTTCCGCGCCTAACCGCATAGCCCTGGAAACCGTCTGCTTCATAGCCCGCCTGAAGGAAATCCGCTTTTCCAATTGGGCGGCTACATTTTCCGCCACCAACTGGGCGTCCAGTTCGGGTTTCTTGATTTCGACGATATTCAGGTTAACCTGGCGACCACTGAGCTGTTCCAGGTCTTTCCGCAGTTTTTCCACCTCGGTACCGCCCCGGCCGATGACGATACCCGGTTTGGCCGTATGGACCGAAACCTTTACCCGGTTGGCAGTCCTTTCGATCTCCACGCCGGAAATCCCAGCCTGGTATAATCTCTTTTTAATATAACGGCGGATCTTCAGATCCTCGTGCAGCAGGTTACCATATTCCTTATCGGCATACCACTTGGCATCCCAGTCTTTAATAATCCCGATGCGAATCCCCTTGGGATGTACCTTCTGACCCACAATCAGACCTCCTTCTCGCTGACGACCACGGTAATATGGCTGGTTCTCCTGCGCATCAGGTCGGCCCGGCCCATCGCCCTCGGTTTGAAGCGTTTCCAGGTGGGACCCTGATCCACATATACTTTAGCAACATAAAGGTCATCCGCGTTCATTTCGTAATTGTGTTCCGCATTAGCCACCGCCGATTTAACAACCTTTTCCACGGCGGCAGACGCCCGCTTGGGAGTAAACTTGAGGATGGCCAGGGCATCTTTCACGTTTTTACCCCGGATCAGGTCCACCACCTGCCGCACCTTGCTGGGTGATATGCGCACGAACTTGGCAATCGCTTTAGCTTCCATGTGCTTCTTGTAAACCCCCTCTCTTACCAGCCTATTTCAGGCTTGTGGAACGCTCGGTGTGTGCTCCGTGCCCCTTAAACAGGCGGGTGGGAGCAAATTCACCCAGCTTGTGTCCGACCATGTCTTCGGTGATGTATACCGGTACGTGTTTGCGTCCATCGTGCACAGCGAGGGTATGCCCAACCATCTGGGGGAAGATAGTAGAACGCCGGGACCAGGTCTTGATCACCCGCTTTTCACCGGCCTCGTTCATTTTTTCAATCTTTGCCAACAGCCCTTCTTCACAGTACGGGCCTTTCTTTAAGGATCTGCCCATTCCCTGGTTTGCCTCCTTTCGGTTAGCGATCAGCCTTGCAGCTACGCCATGGGGACGGTTCCATCGTCTCCCCTTCGGCCCTTCGCTACGCTTCGGGGACGCTCGAACCGTCCCCATGACTCCGCTATCTTTTAAATTATGCTACTTACTACGGGGTTTTACGATCATCTTGTCGGAAGGCTTTTTCTTCTTCCGGGTTTTCCCTCCGGTAGCCGGTTTCCCCCATGGGGTAACGGGGTGTTTCCGGCCGATAGGCGACCGGCCTTCACCACCACCGTGGGGGTGGTCCACCGGGTTCATCACCACACCGCGGACAGTGGGCCTGATGCCCATCCATCGTGAGCGACCCGCCTTACCAACCGACACGTTTTCATGCTCCAGGTTACCTACCTGCCCGATGGTGGCCTTACAGGTCAAGAGCACCAGCCGCACCTCGCCCGAAGGCAGGCGAACGTGGGCATATGCCCCTTCTTTCGCCATTAACTGGGCGGATCCGCCGGCAGAGCGTACCATCTGGGCGCCTTTACCCGGCTTTAACTCGATGTTATGGATTACGGTACCTACAGGGATGTTCTTCATCGGCAACGCATTGCCGGTTTTAATGTCGGCGTCGGGTCCGGACGTCACCATGTCTCCCACCCGGAGACCATTGGGTGCGAGGATATAGCGCTTCTCCCCATCCGCATAATTCAGAAGCGCGATGTTCGCCGAACGGTTGGGGTCGTACTCTATAGTGGCCACCTTGGCGGGGATACCATCCTTGTCGCGTTTAAAGTCAATGATGCGGTACTGCCGCTTGTGCCCTCCACCCTGATGGCGTACTGTCAGCCGGCCCTGGGCATTACGCCCACCCTTTTTTTGCAAGGGCGCCAGCAGGGATTTCTCCGGCTCGGTACTGGTAATTTCTTCAAAAGTAGATACCGTCATCTGCCGCCTTCCTGGCGATGTCGGTTTGAACTTCTTGATGCCCACTAAGGTTCCCTCCTTACCAAAAAGCAATTGATACACTTACCTAATCAGACTTCCGACTTCTCACTTCCCACTTCTCTTATTACAGGCCCTCCAGTATTTGGATCTTGTCTCCGGGCTTCAAGGTTACCACAGCCTTCTTGCGTTCGGGGGTGATACCCTCAAAACGACCCTGTCGTCTCTTTTTGCCCCTAACCGTTAAGGTGTTAACGTTCAAAACAGTAACCCTGAAAAGTTCTTCCACGGCCCTCTTGATTTCCACCTTGTTGGCCCGTTTATCTACAATGAAGGTATACTTATTGTCCTGCATCAATCCCGTAGACTTCTCGGAAACCACGGGCTTCAGCAATATTTCCTGGGGTCTGCGCATTTTATGCCAGCACCTCCTCTACCTTCGCCACCGCGTCTTTAGTAATAACCAGTTTACCGTGGGCCAGGAGGTCATACACGGAGATTCCGCTGGCTTGCACCGGTGTAACTCCCGGAATGTTTCGAGCGGACTTGTGCACGTTTTCATCCATGCCCGCGGTCACCACCAGGGCGGCTTCCGCCACTTTCAAGGCTTCCAACACCTTGACCATTTCCTTGGTTTTGGGTTGGGCCAGGGAAAGTTCATCCAAAACAATAATGTTTCCCTGGTGAACCTTGTCGGACAAGGCTGATTTCAACGCCAAACGGCGCACCTTCCTCGGCATGGTGTAGCCATAGTCCCTGGGCTGGGGTCCAAAAGTCACCCCACCGTGTCTCCACAGGGGTGAGCGGGTGCTGCCCGCCCGGGCCCGGCCGGTCCCTTTTTGCCGCCAGGGTTTGCGGCCGCCGCCGCTGACCAGCCCCCTGGTTTTGGTAGCTACCGTACCCCGCCTGCGGGAGGCCATTTGCATTACTACCGCATCATGCAGGACGGCCTTGTTCACCTCTATACCAAAAACACTGTCGTTCAACTCGATGTCGCCAACCTGTTGGCCTTGCATGTTGAATAAAGCTACTTTTGGCATGACTGTTCCTCCTTTCAGCGGGATTCCTATGCTTTAACCGCGCTTTTGATAGTAACCAGCCCTTTGGCAGGGCCGGGAATCGCACCCCGAACCAGAATGATGTTTCGTTCCGGATCGGTTTTCACCACTTCTAAGTTCTGAACGGTAACCCGTTCTCCCCCCAGGCGGCCCGGCATCTTGCGTCCTTTAAATATCCTGGCGGGTCCCTTGGCTGCCCCGGCGCCGGGACGGCGGTGGTACTTGGAACCATGCTTCATCGGCCCACGGTGAAAGCCGTGCCGCTTGATACCGCCGGCAAAACCCTTGCCCCGGGAAATACCGGTAACGTCTACCTGGTCTCCCGCGGCAAAAACATCAGCCTTGAATTCCTGTCCTACCTGGTACGCATCCACATTGTCCACGCGAAATTCTTTCACAAACTTGAAGGGCTTGACATTGGCCTTGGCAAAATGGCCCTTCATGGGTTTATTGATCTTGCGCTCTTTAGCCGTCCCAAAGCCTACCTGGATGGCGTTATAGCCATCAGTGGCGACGGTCTTCTTCTGGATTACTACGCACGGCCCCGCCTCAATGGCGGTGACGGGAATTAACTTGCCTTCGCCGGTAAATACCTGCGTCATTCCCAGCTTAACGCCCAGAATGCTCTTGGTCATAATGTAACACCTCCGACTACAAATCCTCTGTTTCTTTTGCTTCTTTTCAGAGGGGCTGTAATAAACTTCGCGCGTATTACTTCAGTTCTTTTCAGGGTTTCCACCAGTCACTAGCGACTGGTCACTAAAGTTTAATTTCTATATCCACACCCGCAGGCAGGTCCAGTCTCATAAGTGCGTCAACGGTTTTGGGATTAGGGTCTGCAATATCGATCAGGCGTTTATGGGTCCTCATTTCAAACTGCTCACGGGAGTCTTTGTTCACATGGGGTGAGCGCAGGATGGTAAAAATGTTCTTATCAGTGGGTAACGGGATTGGTCCTGAAACAGAAGCACCTGTACGCTTGGCCGTCTCCACGATTTTCTGGGCGGACTGATCCAGTACCTTGTGGTCAAAAGCCTTCAACCTGATTCTAATCTTTTGTCTTGCCATCTTTCTGATGTTCCTCCTTTTCGCCCGGTTTAAAATCGGACCATTCTCGGTGAAAATTCCCCGCCAGGCGCCGCGCCCAGCGGCAACCTTTCACCTCATCGCCATTCAGACATGGAGCAAGGGATCAAGGGCTGGTTCCCCCCTGGGCCTTTTCCCCCGGTCCCTGGATAATCCTAAGAAGCGCTGTGATAAACTTCGCCTGGCTTTGTCAGGCGTGGCTGCTCGGGTGCTCACGTACTACCCCAGTACGCTCCGCCCCTCGCATCCCCGCCTTCCGCGCCATGCTCGTTTCTGAAAGCGCTTCAAAGCGCTGTGATTAACCTTGCTTGGGTCTGTTCAGTCGTCAGTCGTCGGGCCGCAAGAGTCGGGAGAAAACCACAGGGGTGGTACTATCTCCTGCTGCCTGCTCCCTGACGACTGACGACTGACGTCCGAATTACCAACTACTCCTTGACGGCTGTTACCACGCCGGCGCCTACAGTACGACCGCCTTCACGGATAGCAAACCGCAGGCCCTCTTCAATAGCAATGGGAGTAATCAGTTCAATATCCATCTTGATGTTATCTCCGGGCATCACCATCTCCACGCCCTCCGGCAGTCTTGCCACGCCGGTCACGTCGGTGGTCCGGAAATAGAACTGGGGCCTGTAACCATTGAAGAACGGGGTGTGCCGCCCTCCTTCTTCTTTGGTCAGGACATACACTTCCGCATGAAACTTGGTATGAGGCTTGATGGAACCCGGTTTGGCCAGCACCTGGCCGCGCTCCACATCCTTACGCTCAACGCCCCTCAAAAGGGTACCGATGTTGTCGCCGGCTTGAGCAAAGTCCAAAAGCTTCCGGAACATTTCCACGCCGGTGCACACCGTCTTCCGCGGGCTATCGTTCAAGCCGACGATTTCCACGTCGTCTCCAACCTTGACCATACCGCGCTCCACCCTACCGGTGGCCACAGTACCACGGCCGGTGATGGTAAACACGTCTTCTACGGGCATCAAGAAGGGCTTATCCACATCCCGTTCGGGAGTAGGCACGTATTCATCCACCCTGTCCATCAGTTCCCATACCTTGCTGCACCATTCGCAGTCCCGGCTGCCGCAGCCGCATTCCATGGCCTTGAGGGCGGAACCGGCCACGATGGGGATGTCGTCTCCGGGAAACTCGTACTCGGACAGCAGTTCCCGCACTTCCATTTCCACCAGTTCCATCAATTCGGCATCGTCCACCATATCGGCCTTGTTCAGGAACACGACGATGTACGGCACACCCACCTGGCGGGCAAGCAGGATGTGCTCGCGGGTCTGCGGCATGGGACCGTCGGCAGCGCTAACCACCAGGATGGCGCCGTCCATCTGGGCCGCACCGGTGATCATGTTCTTGACGTAGTCGGCGTGGCCGGGGCAGTCCACGTGGGCATAGTGCCGGGCGGCGGTTTCGTATTCCACGTGGGCGGTATTGATGGTAATACCGCGTTCCCGCTCTTCCGGAGCGTTGTCGATCTGGTCGTAAGCGGTAGCCACAGCGCCGCCCACCTTGGACAAGATGAAGGTGATGGCCGCGGTAAGGGTGGTCTTGCCATGGTCCACGTGACCGATGGTGCCCACGTTAACGTGGGGCTTTTTCCGTTCAAATTTTGCTTTTCCCATTGTTCCTATGTTCCTCCTTAGTTCTTTAAATTATATCGCATCGGGGATGATGGCTGCGCCAGCCGGCCGCCATGTTACCCGCCTTGCCGCTTAGTGATGATCTCATCAGCGATGTTTCTGGGAACTTCGTCGTAGTGGGAGAACTGCATTACATAGGTGCCCCGGCCCTGAGTGCGAGACCGCAAGTCGGTAGCGTAGCCGAACATCTCGGCCAGCGGGACGTGGGCCCTGATCACCTGGGCGCCGCTCCGCGGTTCCATCCCTTCCACCCGGCCCCGCCGGGCGTTTAAATCGCCAATGACGTCTCCCATGTACTCGTCAGGTACAACCACTTCCACCTTCATCACAGGCTCCAAAAGCACCGGGTTGGCCTTTTTCGCACCGGCCTTGAAGCCGATAGAACCCGCAATTTTAAAGGCCATTTCGGAGGAGTCCACCTCGTGGTACGACCCGTCGTACAGGATGATCCGGACATCAATGACCGGATACCCGGCCAGCACCCCGTTAGCCATGGCCTCCTGGATGCCGGCGTCCACCGCCGGGATGTACTCCCTGGGGATCACGCCACCCACAATCTTGTTGACAAATTCATATCCCTGGCCCGGCTCCAGCGGTTCCAGTTCCAGCCAAACATGGCCGTACTGCCCCCGGCCGCCGCTCTGGCGCACGAACTTGCCTTCGACCTTGGCAGTCCCACGAACGGTTTCCTTGTACGCCACCTGAGGCCGGCCCACGTTGGCGTCGACTTTAAACTCCCTGAGCAGACGGTCCACGATGATCTCCAGGTGCAGCTCCCCCATGCCGGAAATGAGGGTCTGCCCCGTTTCCGCTTCGGTATGAACCCGGAAAGTGGGGTCCTCCTCTGAAAGCTTGGTGAGCGCAAGACCCATCTTCTCCTGGTCCGCCTTGGTCTTGGGCTCGATGGCCACGGAAATTACCGGTTCCGGGAACTGCATGGATTCAAGGATAATCGGATGGGCCTCATCACACAGGGTATCACCGGTAGTGGTCTCTTTCAATCCTACCGCCGCGGCGATGTCCCCGGTGTAAACCTCACTGACTTCCTCCCGGTGATTGGCGTGCATTTGCAAAATGCGTCCAATCCGCTCCCGTTTCCCTTTGGTGGAGTTATACACGTAGGACCCGGAGTTTAACTTGCCGGAATAGACCCGGAAAAAGGTCAGCTTACCCACGTACGGGTCCGCCATGATCTTGAAAGCCAGGGCTGAAAAGGGTTCAGTATCGCTGGAGGACCGCTGGTCCTCGTTACCGGTTTCCGGGTCCACGCCCCGCACCGCGGGAACGTCAGTAGGCGCGGGGAGGTAGTCGACCACCGCGTCCAGCAGGGGCTGTACCCCTTTATTTTTGAATGAAGAGCCGCACAACACCGGGATCATCTTCACCGCGATGGTGGCCTTCCTGATACCCGCCTTAATCTCTTCGACGGTAAGCTCTTCACCCTCCAGGTACTTCACCATCAACTCTTCGTCGCTCTCGGCCACCGCCTCCAGGAGCTTCTCCCGGTATTCCCGCACCGTCTCAAGCATATCTTCGGGAATGGCGGTTTCCTCACTCCTGGTGCCCAGGTCGTCCACATAGATGATCGCCGTATTACGCACCAGGTCAACCAGGCCGCGGAAAGTGTCTTCAATCCCGATAGGTATTTGAACAGGTACCGGGTTGGCGCCCAGCCGGTCGGCGATCATGCTGACTCCACGGAAAAAGTCGGCCCCCACCCGGTCCATTTTATTAATATAGGCAATGCGCGGAACGCCATACTTGTCTGCCTGGCGCCACACAGTTTCCGACTGGGGTTCTACCCCTCCCACCGAGCAGAACACCGCTACGGCGCCGTCCAGCACCCGCAGGGAGCGTTCTACCTCTACAGTAAAGTCCACGTGGCCTGGTGTGTCGATAATGTTGATTCTGTGGTCCCGCCAAAGACAAGTAGTTGCAGCGGAGGTGATCGTAATACCTCTTTCCTGCTCCTGCACCATCCAGTCCATCGTTGCGGCTCCATCGTGCACTTCCCCGATTTTGTGCACCCTACCGGTATAGAAAAGGATGCGTTCGGTGGTAGTCGTTTTACCGGCATCGATATGGGCCATGATCCCGATATTACGTGTTTTTTCTAGCGGAAATTGTCTCGGCATTCTAATCCCCCCTTCTGCAAAAACTCGGTGCTATATACATTACCCCGGATCCGCTTTGCCAATACCAGGATGCGCCCTTAAAATACAATCTGTGGAATTACCACCGGTAGTGGGCAAAGGCCTTGTTGGCTTCCGCCATCTTGTGAGTATCTTCCCTCTTTTTGACCGCTCCGCCGGTGTTATTGGCGGCATCCATCAGTTCGCCCGCCAGTTTTTCCTGCATGCTCTTCCCCGAACGTTTGCGGGCAAAGCTTACCAGCCACCGGATGGCCAGGGTTTGGCGCCGGTCAGACCGGACCTCCACCGGCACCTGGTAGTTGGCGCCACCTACCCGGCGGGCCTTCACTTCCAGCACCGGCATCACGTTTTTCATGGCCTGTTCAAATACCTCCAGCGGGTCCCGCCCGGTTTTCTCCCGGATAATATCGAAAGCGCCGTAGGTGATAGCCTGCGCGACACCCTTTTTACCCTGCAGCATTAGTTGGTTAACGAACTTGGTCACTACTTTGTTGTTGTAAATAGGATCGGGTAGAATTTCCCTCTTTGGCACGCTGCCTCTGCGCGGCATCTCATCTTTCCCCCCCTTACCTTACTTTCCTTTCGGCCGTTTGGCCCCGTACTTGGAACGGGCCTGGTGCCGGTTGGCTACACCCGCCGTGTCCAGTGTACCGCGGATAATATGATACCTTACACCCGGCAGGTCTTTAACCCGGCCACCCCGCACCAGTACCACGGAGTGCTCCTGCAGGTTGTGACCGATACCCGGAATATAAGAAGTAACCTCAATACCGTTGGTAAGCCTTACGCGCGCAACTTTCCGCAGTGCGGAATTCGGCTTCTTAGGAGTAGTGGTATATACCCTGGTACAGACCCCCCGCTTCTGAGGCGACTCCTTCAGGGCAGGGGCGGTAGATTTCTTCTCAATCTTTTCTCTCCCCTGTCTCACCAGCTGGCTGATGGTTGGCATGCCTCCACCTCCTTCCAAACTACCATGTTTAATTTAATGTTAAGCAATCCTATTGCCCGTGGCCCGTTTCCTATTCGTCCAGAATGGCCGCCGAGGCGGAACCGACCTCAATGCCACAGGCACGGCCCAGTTCCGTCATGGATGGGACCGTCACTACCTCTACAGCCTTCTCTGTACAGAGCTTGATCAGCGGGTCAATCACTCGGGTTTCGGCATCCTTCGCCACAAACACCATCCGAGCGGTTCCTTTTTGCACTGCCTTGGTTGTTTGCTTGGTCCCAATGGTTTTTTTTCTAGCGTTCTTCAGCCTTTCCTCGGGCCTCATCCGGACATAAACCCCCCTTGGCAGTTACACACTTATACATGTTATCATTTCCCGGAAAAGGTGTCAACATCTTTGTCGTCGTCCAGCAAAGAATCAGGAGGAACGATGCGGATGTTGCGGTAGCGGGACATCCCTGTACCGGCCGGGATTAACTTGCCGATGATCACGTTCTCTTTAAGACCCAACAGCGGGTCCATTTTACCCTTGATGGCCGCCTCCGTCAGCACCCTGGTGGTTTCCTGGAAGGAAGCCGCGGAGAGGAATGAATCGGTAGCCAGCGACGCTTTAGTAATGCCCAAGAGCACCGGCCTGGCGGTAGCGGGTTCACCGCCCCACTCGACAGTCCGGTTGTTCTCCTCTTCAAATTCGAAAATGTCGATGACCCCTCCTGGCAACAGCACCGTGTCGCCCGGATCCTCCACCTTTACCTTCCGTAACATCTGCCGGATGATCACTTCAATGTGCTTGTCGTTGATGTCCACTCCCTGCAGGCGGTATACCCGCTGTACCTCCCGCAAGAGGTATACCTGGACGCCCCGGGATCCTTTCACCTTTAACAGGTCATGGGGGTTGACCGACCCTTCGGTAAGTTCATCACCGGCTTCCACCCGCTCCCCGTCATGGACTTTCAGGCGAGATCCGTACGGCACCGGGTAACTCTGGCGTTCGCCCTCGTCGGTAGTAACTTCCACCTCACGGCGTCCTTTAACCTCCAGCACCTTTACAGTACCGTCCAGTTCCGATATCACCGCTTGACCCTTGGGCTTCCTGGCCTCAAACAATTCCTCCACCCGAGGTAAGCCCTGGGTGATGTCGTCGCCGGCCACGCCACCGGTATGGAAGGTACGCATGGTCAACTGGGTGCCAGGCTCACCGATGGACTGAGCGGCGATAATACCAACCGCTTCGCCAATCTCCACCGGACTTCCGGTGGCCAGGTTACGGCCGTAGCACTTGGCGCAAACACCATAGCGGGTTTTGCATGTCAATACCGAGCGGATCTTCACCGAACGAACGCCGGCTGCTACAATCGCCTTGGCAACATCTTCCTTGATTTCCTGGTGGGCGCCTACCAGCACTTCCCCGGTTTTGGGATGCAGCACATCCTCCGAGGTTAACCTCCCTACCAACCGTTCTTCCAGCCGTTCGATGATCTCGTGGCCCTCGCGGATTTCGTCCACACGGATCCCTTCGTTGGTACCACAGTCTTCCTCGCGCACGATCACGTCCTGGGCCACGTCTACCAGGCGACGCGTAAGGTAACCGGAGTCAGCGGTCCTGAGCGCCGTATCCGCCAGCCCTTTCCGTGCCCCATGAGTAGAGTTAAAGTAGTCCAACACTGTGAGGCCCTCGCGAAAGTTGGCTTTAATGGGCACAGGGATGATGCGGCCGGATGGGTCGGCCATCAGGCCGCGCATCCCGGCCAATTGCCGGATCTGCTGCACGTTACCGCGAGCGCCGGAATTGGCCATCATAAAGACCGGGTTGAATTTGTCCAGGGTGGCCATCAGCCTGTCGGTAACATCCTCTGTAGCCTGGTTCCAAAGGCCGATGATTTTTTGGTAGCGTTCTTCCTCAGTGATGAGACCCCGGCGGTACTGCTGCTCCACCCTATCCACCTGCGCCTCGGTTTCATCCAGGATGCGTTTTTTGTCTGTGGGTACGTCGATGTCCGTGATGCCGATGGTAATACCCGCCCTGGTAGAGTAGGCATACCCCAGCTTCTTGATCCCGTCCAGCAGCTGGGCCGTAGCGGCATTGCCAAGAGCCTGGTAACAGCGTGCCACGATCTCGCCCAGCTGTTTCTTGCCGATCTCCTGGTTGAAAAAGCCCAGTTCCGGCGGGATGGGGATTTCCTTATTAAATATCAGCCGCCCGATGGTAGTCTCCAACAGCTGGCCGTCCACCCGCACCTTGATCCTGGCCTGTAAATCGATAGCACCTGAATGATAAGCCATCCGGGCTTCATCATAATCCCGGAAGATCTTTCCTTCCCCCTTGGCCCCCTCCTTCAAGACAGTCAAGTAGTAGGATCCAAGCACCATATCCTGGGTAGGGGAGGCCACCGGCCGGCCGTCTTTGGGGTTCAAGATGTTATGGGAAGACAGCATCAAAAGGCGCGCCTCCGCCTGGGCTTCCGCCGCCAGGGGGACGTGGACGGCCATCTGGTCGCCGTCGAAGTCGGCGTTATAGGCAGTACAAACCAGGGGGTGGATCTGCAGCGCCTTGCCCTCCACCAGCACCGGTTCAAATGACTGGATGCCAAGGCGGTGCAGGGTAGGAGCCCGGTTCAACAGCACGGGATGCTCCTTGATGACCTCTTCCAGGACATCCCACACCTCGTTGCGCACCCGCTCCACCATCCGTTTGGCGCTCTTGATGTTGTGGGCAAATCCTTCGTCTACCAGCCGCTTCATTACAAAGGGCTTGAACAGCTCCAGGGCCATCTCCTTGGGGAGACCGCACTGGTGCATCTTCAACTCCGGACCTACCACAATCACCGACCGGCCGGAATAGTCGACGCGTTTCCCCAGCAGGTTCTGGCGGAAGCGTCCCTGTTTCCCCTTGAGCATATCACTCAAGGACTTGAGCGGCCGGTTGCCGGGGCCGGTTACCGGCCGGCCGCGGCGGCCGTTATCTATCAGTGCGTCTACCGCCTCCTGCAGCATCCGCTTCTCATTGCGAACGATGATGTCTGGCGCACCCAGGTCCAACAGTCGTTTTAGGCGGTTATTGCGGTTGATCACCCGCCGGTAGAGGTCGTTCAGATCAGAGGTGGCGAACCGTCCCCCGTCCAACTGCACCATGGGCCGGAGTTCCGGGGGGATTACCGGGACCACGTCCATGATCATCCACTCGGGGCGGTTGCCCGAATTCTTGAAGGCCTCCACTACCTCCAACCGCCGGATGGCCCGGATCTTGCGCTGTCCACTGGTCTCCCGCAGTTCCTGCCGCAGTTCCCTGGCCAGTTCGTCCAGGTCCATCTCCTCCAGCAGGCTCTTGATGGATTCGGCGCCCATGCCGGCATGGAACCTGGGGCCGTACTTCTCCCGGTATTCCCGGAATTCTGTCTCCGTTAAGAGCTGTTTTTTCATTAAAGGTGTGTCTCCGGGGTCAATGACCACGTAAGAAACAAAGTACAGTACCTTCTCCAAAGAGCGGGGAGACATGTCCAGGATCAGGCCCATGCGGCTGGGAATCCCCTTGAAGTACCAGATGTGGGAAACCGGCGCCGCCAGTTCGATGTGCCCCAGGCGTTCCCTGCGCACCTTGGACCGGGTCACCTCCACGCCGCAGCGATCGCAGACGATCCCCTTATAACGGACCCGTTTGTATTTGCCGCAGTGACACTCCCAGTCCCGGGTAGGTCCGAAGATTTTTTCGCAGAACAACCCTTCACGCTCCGGTTTCAGGGTGCGGTAGTTAATGGTTTCGGGTTTCTTAACCTCACCGCTGGACCAGGCGCGAATCAGTTCCGGGGAAGCGAGACCGATCCGCATTCGGTCAAAGTTATTGACGTCCAACAATGGCCACTCTCCCTCCTGAAGCGTTATTCATCAAATTCATCTTCAATCTCTTCCTCGTACTCCTCTTCCTCAAAACCGCCCTCAAATGCATCCGCCTCATCGGGTGCCAGTTCCAGGTCACCCTCGTCAAAATCGCCTTCCACGTCTTCCATTTCTTCGTCGAAGCCATTATCTTCGCCTGCGCCGCGTGGCGCCTGGGGATAATCCCTGCGGTCATCGCCGTGGAGATCGATGCCCAGCTCCTTCGCTGTCTCAGCTACGTCGTCGTCATCCTCCCGGATCTCAATCTCCCGGTCCTCCTCCGACAGGACTTTAACATCCAGCCCCAGGCTCTGGAGTTCCTTGATCAAAACCTTAAAGGATTCAGGTACTCCAGGTTCGGGAACGTTTTCACCCTTGACGATGGCCTCGTAGGTTTTGACCCGGCCTACTACGTCGTCAGATTTCACGGTGAGAATCTCCTGCAGGGTGTAAGCAGCGCCGTAAGCTTCCAGCGCCCAGACTTCCATTTCCCCAAACCGCTGTCCCCCGAACTGGGCCTTACCGCCCAGGGGCTGCTGGGTTACCAGGGAGTACGGCCCGGTGGAACGGGCATGGATCTTGTCGTCTACCAGGTGAGCCAGTTTCAACATGTATACGTATCCCACGGTTACCGGGTTGTCAAAGGGTTCACCGGTACGACCGTCACGGAGAACCGTCTTACCGGTTTCCGGCAGTTCCGCCTTTTTAAGGGTCTCGATAATATCCTCCTCATCGGCGCCGTCAAAGACCGGGGTGGCCACATGGAAGCCCAATGCCTTGGCCGCCCAGCCCAGGTGGCACTCCAGCACCTGCCCGATATTCATCCGGGAAGGCACGCCCAGTGGGTTCAGCACAATCTCTACCGGAGTCCCGTCAGGCAAGAACGGCATGTCTTCTTCCGGCAGGATGCGGGAGATTACACCCTTGTTCCCGTGCCGGCCCGCCATCTTGTCGCCCTCGGAGATCTTGCGCTTTTGCGCCACGTATACCCGCACCAGCTGGTTGACCCCCGGGGCCAGTTCATCCCCGTTCTCCCGGGAGAATACCTTGACGTCCACCACCATACCGGTCTCACCATGGGGAACCCGGAGGGACGTGTCCCGTACCTCACGGGCCTTCTCACCGAAAATGGCGCGTAACAGGCGCTCTTCCGCCGTTAATTCCGTCTCTCCTTTAGGGGTAACCTTCCCCACCAGGATGTCTCCCGGCCGTACCTCGGCGCCCACCCGGATGATTCCCCGGTCATCCAGGTCCCGTAAAACGTCCTCGCCCACGTTGGGAATATCCCGGGTAATCTCTTCCGGTCCCAACTTGGTGTCGCGCGCGTCGCACTCGTATTCTTCAATGTGAATGGAGGTGAAGTAGTCCTCCTTGACCAGCTTTTCGCTGATGAGGATGGCGTCCTCGTAGTTGTAACCTTCCCAGGTCATGAAGGCCACCAGCACGTTCCTGCCCAGGGCCAGTTCGCCCTCATCGGTGGAGGGGCCGTCGGCAATCACGTCTCCCGCTTCCACCCGCATCCCCCTCTTGACAATAGGTTTCTGGTTGATGCAGGTACCCTGGTTGGAGCGGGTAAACTTCAGCAACCGGTAAGTATCCAAGAGTCCTCCGTCAGTGCGGACGATTACCTCATTACCGGTCACCCGTTCAACCGTCCCGGCGTTTTTGGCCAGGATGACCACCCCGGAATCACGGGCAGCCTTCCACTCCATCCCGGTGCCCACCAGCGGGGCGTCAGTCCGTAAAAGGGGTACCGCCTGGCGCTGCATGTTGGCACCCATCAGGGCGCGGTTGGCGTCATCGTGTTCCAGAAAGGGGATCAGGGCGGTGGCAATACTCCATACCTGTTTCGGAGTTACATCCATAAAGTCTACCCGCTCCACGGAGGTCACCAGAATATCTTTCCCGTGGCGGGCGTTAACCCGGGGGTTGACGAAACGGCCCTCTTCATCCAGGGGAGCGTTGGCCTGGGCGATAATAAACTGATCCTCCTCGTCGGCGGTCAGGTAGACAATTTCGTCGGTAACCGCACCCTTTTCCTTATCCACTTTTCGATAAGGCGTCTCGATAAAACCGAACTCGTTAATCCGGGCATATGTGCTTAAAGACCCGATCAGGCCGATGTTGGGACCTTCAGGGGTTTCGATAGGGCACATCCTCCCGTAGTGGGAGTGGTGCACGTCCCGCACCTCAAACCCCGCCCGTTCCCGGGAAAGCCCCCCCGGGCCAAGGGCGGACAGGCGCCGCTTGTGCGTCAGTTCCGCCAGGGGGTTGGTCTGGTCCATAAACTGGGACAACTGGGAAGACCCGAAGAACTCCTTAATGGCAGCCACTACCGGGCGGATGTTGATCAGCACCTGCGGGGTAATGACCTCCACGTCCTGGATGGTCATCCGCTCCCGCACCACCCGCTCCATCCTGGACAGGCCAATGCGGAACTGGTTCTGCAGCAACTCGCCCACCGAGCGCAGGCGCCGGTTACCCAGGTGGTCGATATCGTCGGGTTGGACCTCGCCCTTCATCAACCGTAACAGGTAATGGACAACAGCCACAATGTCCTCTTTGGTAAGGTGGCGAATATACTCCCCTTTTCCGTTGACCTCTTCCTTGAAAAGCACTCCGTGCTTCAATTTCTTGTGCAGTTTATAGCGCCCCACGTTACCCAGGTCGTAACGCTTCGGGTCAAAAAACAGGGTTTCCAGAAGGCTCCGGGCGCTTTCCACCGTGGGAGGTTCACCCGGGCGGAGCCGCTTGTAGATCTCCACCAGGGCCTCTTCCTCGGAATCGGTATTGTCCTTTTCCAGGGTAAGCTGGATCCGCGGGTCGTTATCAAACATCTCCATAATCCGGATGTTGTTTCCATAGCCCAGCGCCCTGATCAGTACGGTGGCGGAAATCTTCCTGGTCCTGTCCACGCGCACATAGATATTTTCATTCACGTCCGTCTCAAACTCCAACCAGGCTCCCCGGTTGGGAATCACTGTGGCACCGTAAAGCTTTACACCGCTGGGATCGATCTGCTCGCTGTAGTAAACCCCCGGTGAACGGACCAGCTGGCTGACGATAACCCGCTCCGCCCCGTTGATTATAAAGGTACCCTGCTCGGTCATCAGCGGGAAATCGCCCATGAACACTTCCTGCTCTTTGACCTCTCCCGTCTCCTTGTTGATCAGGCGCACCTTCACCCTTAAGGGTGCCGCAAAGGTCATATCTCTTTCCTTGCATTCGTCCACAGAATACTTGGGCTCACCCAGGTTATAATCCACAAACTCCAGGATCAGGTTGCCGGTGAAATCCTGGATCGGAGAAATGTCCCGGAACATCTCCCGTAACCCCTCATCAATGAACCAGTCATATGACTTTTTCTGGATCTCGATGAGATTGGGCATGTCCATTACTTCCTGGATCTGGGCATAAGTCCATCTTTCCCGGGTACCTACCTTCACGGGATAGGGCATGTACGGTCACCCCCAGCAATGTTTTGAACAAACAAAATTCAAAGCAAGGCCTTTCCCAAAAACCTCGCTTCTTATTCAGGCAGTCATTCCCCTTATCTGCCTATTCTTACCTTTTAATACCTGGTTTATGCAGTGTCGCTGTGGCAAAAGGCTACTTTCGCTAACCATTTTCAATTCAAGAATCGACCCCCAGCGATGTCCAATAGCGAACCTCTGCACAAACAGGCATAAAATAGCATAAATGCCGTTTTATTATCGTAGCACAAGCCCTGTTATTTGTCAAGCGAAAAGACACTCTCCAAAAGAGTGTCTTTCTGCATACCATTGGTTTGTTACCATGCTTACTTGACCTCGACAGAAGCACCCGCTTCCACCAGTTTCGCCTTGATGGACTCGGCCTCTTCTTTATTGACCTTTTCCTTGACAGGCTTCGGAGCGCCGTCAACCAGGTCTTTGGCTTCTTTGAGGCCCAGGCCGGTGAGCTCACGCACTACTTTGATGACGTTGATCTTCTTGTCACCAGCGGCGGTTAAAATAACGTCGAATTCGGTCTGCTCTTCCTCGGCTGCCTCGGCAGGAGCGGCGGCGGCACCGGGAGCGGCAGCGGCAAAAGCTACCGGAGCGGCGGCGCTAACCCCGAATTCCTCTTCAAAAGCCTTGACCAGTTCGGCCAGTTCCAGAACAGTCATGCCCTTAACGGCTTCAAGAATTTCTGCTACCTTGGACATATAGTATCACCTCCCTTACAAAGTCAGTCGTCAGATTGCTAGCTTGCCTCTTTTTGCTTGCGCACGGCATCCAGCACGTATACGAAGTTCCGCAACGGCCCTGCCAGTACATTGACCAGACCCGACATGGGGGCCTGCATTCCACCAAGTACCTTGGCAAGCAGTTGTTCACGTGAAGGCAGGTCAGCCAGGGCCTTAACACCGCTTGCGTCAATTACTTTACCCTGCAGCAACCCCGCCTTAATCTCCAGTTTCTTGCTGGCCTTGGCAAAATCAATCAATATCTTAGCCGGGGCCACGGGGTCCTTAAGACTGACAGCAATGGCCGTAGGGCCCTCCAAATAACGATCCAAACCAGTGATCCCAGCTTCGTGCGCCGCCAAGCGGGTGAGGGTGTTTTTGACCACCCTGTACTCAATACCGGCTTCTCTTAACTGAGCCCTCAGCCTGGTTACCTCAGCCACATTAAGCCCCCGGTAGTCGGTCAGTACCGCCGAAGAAGCAGAGGTTAACTTATCTTGAAGCTCGGTTACCGTCGCTTCCTTCTTTAGCCTTTGTTGTTTCACCGCCACGTTTTACACCTCCTTTTAATCTGTATTGTGTCCCCCAACGAAACTAGACGATCACAGCCGGCAAAAAGGCCCCCGTGTAGACACACGAGGGCCTTCTCCGTTACAGAGCATTTCGGCCAGACCTCGGCGGGCGCCCGCGGGCATTAAGTGCACTAGCACACCTGCTGTCTACAGTCATAATTACGTTATCTGGGTTTAATCACCGGGGTTGATCATACCACGCCCCGGCATAATTGTCAAATACACGGTCCAAAGATTAACGGGGAACGGCTTTCAGCGGGTTGACCCGGATACCGGGACCCATAGTGGAAGATACAGTCACACCCCGCACATACTGCCCCTTGGCGGCTGCGGGTTTGGCCTTGTTAAGTGCCTCCATCAGGATCTGAAAGTTCTCAGCCAGTTTGCCGGAATCGAAGGAAACCTTACCCACCGGCACATGCACAATCCCTGTTTTATCCACGCGAAATTCAATCTTACCGGCTTTTACTTCCTTAACAGCCCGTTCGATATCGAAGGTAACGGTACCGGTTTTGGGGTTGGGCATCAACCCGCGCGGGCCTAAAACGCGGCCCAGTTTACCTACCGCCCCCATCATGTCCGGGGTGGCAATGGCTACATCAAAGTCCAGCCATCCCCCCTCGATTTTAGCCACCATATCTTCAGCGCCGACGAAATCCGCGCCCGCGGCCTCTGCCTCTTTGGCCTTTTCGCCCTTGGCGAACACCAATACCGTCCTGGTACGCCCCGTACCATGGGGAAGAACCACGGTACCCCTGACCTGTTGGTCAGCATGACGGGGATCAACCCCCAAACGGACGTGTGCCTCAACCGTTTCGTCGAACTTTGCCGGAGCAGCCTTCTTTACCAGTTCGAAGACTTCCGCCGGGTCATAAAGGTTCTCCCGGTTAAACTGCTTCATGGCTTCCTGGTACTTCTTGCCGTGCTTAGGCATCTGTTTTACCTCCTCTGTGGTAGTAACGGAACACTTTCCTCCCACTTCAAGAAGCAAGAAGCTGGAGGCAAGAGGCAAGATTGTGTGTTGGAAATTAGCTGCGCTAATTCCATCCTAAGATTCTTGCGTCCTGATTCATGCTTCTTGTTTCCTGCTTGCTTAACACCATTAGACAATGTCGATGCCCATGCTTCTGGCGGTACCTTCCACCATCCGCATGGCCGCTTCCACGCTGGCAGCGTTAAGGTCTTTCATCTTCAATTCGGCTATTTCCCGCACTTTATCCCTGGACACCTTAGCCACTTTCTTCCGGTTAGGTTCACCGGAAGCCGTTTCGATACCTGCCGCCTTTTTCAACAATACCGCTGCAGGTGGTGTCTTGGTAACAAAGGTAAAGGACCGATCCGCGTAAACGGTGATTTCCACTGGAATAATCAACCCGGCATCCTTAGCGGTCCTTTCGTTGAACTCTTTGCAGAACGCCATAATATTCACGCCGTGCTGGCCTAGCGCCGGACCCACCGGAGGCGCAGGGTTGGCTTTGCCGGCGGGGCACTGCAGTTTTACTAGCGCAACTACCTTTTTTGCCACGGATAATCCACCCCCTTAACCTAATCTTAAATCTTTACAACCTGGCCAAAATCCAACTCCACCGGTGTTTCACGGCCAAACATGGAAACCAGTACTTTTAATTTCCCCTTTTCAGGATAGATCTCCTCGATGGAACCGATAAAGTTCTCAAATGGTCCAGTAGCAACCCGCACATTCTGGCCTGTGACAAAGTCCACCCGTGTTTTAGGCTCCTCAACCCCCATTTGCCGCAGGATCTGCCTTACTTCACCGGCCTGCAGGGGAATAGGTTTGGCCCCGGTACCCACAAACCCGGTTACCCCCGGGGTGTTACGGACCACATACCAGGAATCATCGGTCATGACCATCTCTACCAGCACATACCCGGGATACACTTTTCGCTTGGAGATCTTCTTCTTTCCATCCTTGATCTGTACCTCGTCTTCAACCGGCACCAGGACGCGGAAGATCTTGTCTCCCATATTCATGGAGTCCACACGCTTTTCCAGATTCGCCTTAACCTTATTTTCGTACCCCGAATATGTGTGGATTACAAACCACTGTTTTTCCATGGCGGAACCTCCAGCAGAGGTTCCTCACCCCCTAAGCCAAGAATCGCTAATATGGTTTCAATCCACACCCCCGTGCGAGGGTAAACCGGACCGGACTAGAGAATCAGTTCCAACAGGAAACTGAAAACCGAGTCCACCAACCAGATGACAATCGCCACCAGGAAGACCGATGCCAAGACCACCGATGTATATGTTACCAGTTCTTGCCGGGTCGGCCAGTGCACTTTTTTCAGTTCGGTCAAAACGCCGCGGAAGTACCGGTTAACGCGCCCGGTAAACTTTTCCGCATTGGCCACACTCTTAGCAGTAGCCATATTGTTGAACCCTCCTTAGGGGTGTAGCATCCACTGACAACTACTTGGTCTCTTTATGCGTTGTGTGGGTTTTGCAGTGGCTGCAGTACTTTTTCATCTCTAAACGGTCGGGGTCGTTCTTTTTATTCTTAGTAGTTACATAGTTGCGCCGTTTGCATTCCGTACATGCCATAGTAACGCCTACTCGCACTAAAGCCACCTCCCAACTGTCGTTACCGGTCTTAATCCATTACCAACATAATTTATCACAGATCAAATACAGTGTCAATACTGATGGTTTTTAGCTTTTTAGGCCTTTTTTGGCTCTGATGTCTAGTGTTCCTCCAGTACCCCCCTTTTTAAACCCGGCCCATGCCGACAACAGGGCGGTAATCAGCTTCCCATGGAGATGTTCGGCCTGGTCAACGTTTCGACAATGGACCCATTCGTTTAATAACAAAAGGGACCACAAGGTCTGCCTTTCCCGCCTTGCGGTCCCGGAGATTTCAGGCTTGGTGTTTGCCTGAATAGATGGTGCTGCGCTCCCTATTCATAAATCGCCGTGACCACTCCGGCCCCCACAGTCCGGCCGCCCTCGCGAATGGCAAACCGCAGTCCCTCTTCAATGGCGATGGGGGTGATCAGGTTGATTTCCATCTTAATGTTGTCGCCGGGCATCACCATTTCTATCCCTTCCGGTAATTTGGCTACGCCGGTCACGTCAGTCGTCCGGAAGTAAAACTGCGGGCGGTAGCCGTTGAAGAACGGGGTGTGCCGTCCTCCCTCTTCTTTGGTCAGGACGTAGACTTCAGCAAAGAACCTGGTATGAGGCTTGATCGATCCCGGTTTGGCCAGCACCTGCCCCCGTTCTACCTCCTTACGGTCAATCCCGCGTAACAAGGTGCCGATGTTGTCACCGGCCTGGGCCAGATCCAAAAGCTTCCGGAACATTTCCACCCCGGTACAGACCGTCTTCCGCGGGTATTCACTCAAGCCCACAATTTCTACCTCGTCCCCCACCTTAATCGTACCACGTTCCACCCTGCCGGTGGCTACAGTACCACGTCCGGTGATGGTAAAAACGTCTTCTACCGGCATCAGGAAAGGTTTGTCAATGGCCCGCTGGGGTGTGGGAACATAAGAGTCCACCGCATCCATGAGTTCCCACACTTTACTGCAGTGTTCGCATTCCCGCCGTCCGCAACCGCAATTCATGGCCTTCAGGGCCGACCCGGCCACAATGGGGATGTCCTCTCCGGGGAATTCATATTCGGAAAGCAGTTCGCGTACTTCCATTTCCACCAGTTCCATCAGTTCAGGGTCGTCCACCATGTCGGCCTTGTTCAGGAATACAACTATGTAGGGTACCCCCACCTGGCGTGCCAACAGGATATGTTCCCGTGTTTGGGGCATCGGACCGTCGGCGGCGCTGACCACCAGGATGGCGCCGTCCATCTGGGCGGCTCCGGTGATCATGTTCTTCACGTAGTCCGCGTGGCCCGGGCAGTCCACATGCGCATAGTGCCTGGCCGCGGTTTCGTATTCCACGTGAGCGGTGTTGATGGTGATCCCCCGTTCTCTCTCTTCCGGTGCGTTGTCAATCTGGTCATAGGCGGTGGGGACAGCTCCGCCCACCTTAGAAAGGATAAATGTGATGGCCGCAGTCAGGGTAGTCTTGCCGTGGTCCACGTGCCCGATGGTCCCCACGTTCACATGAGGTTTCTTCCGCTCAAACCGTGCTTTACCCATTCCCCGATCCTCCTCCTCGAGACAAGCTGTGATTGGTTTAATTTTATATTATTCCCGGTTGGCTGTCAAATATATACAAGGAAACTTATGCCTAGAACTCTGGCCATGATGTGCATAATTTAAACCAAACATAATTAACTATATTTCTCCGCGCCTCCTTCCCCACTACCTTGTCCCACAACACTTTTTATATTTTTTACCACTCCCACAAGGACACGGGTCATTGCGCCCCACCTTTAAACTTGCGACTTTCTGCGTATCCTGTTTTTGCTTCTTCCGCTGAATACGCCTTTTGCCAAATTCCTTCATCTTCGTATAACGACTTCTCATCAAACTCAAATCCTGATAAATGTGCTCCATATAACTTGTAAATATTTTGTCAATTTCATCTTTGTCAATATTATTGCTGTACTCAATCTTATACTTCCCCGTGTGTAGAGATACTCTGAGAGCAAATCGCGCCTCGTGTTTGTCCCTGCCTGGCATTATATCATAAAAGGTAAGAATACCCTCGTTGCATTTGCATTCAGGGTTTATGCAGTACTGATCATCAACAAAGTATTTTCCGTCCATGTACTCAAATAAAAATTTTAGGGTATCGCTCTCGCCATAAACCTCTGAATAGCCAAAGCACAATCCATCCTCATCACCCAAATCATCAAACCATTCCAGAACCTCATCTTTCCCATATTTTTTTGCTTCTTTTACACGTTTCCTGAATGTTTCTTTCAAAGACGTGTTGAGACCGGTAGTAAATTCTTTTATAAGGTTTTCTCCATTTATGTTTACACTCTCCATCTTTATTTCGCTTACTTCCCAGGTTTGTGTATCCAGATTGAAGGAAAATAACTTACCTTTAATGTTATCGCTTTCACCTACTTCAAGAAATTCAAGACTTGCGGCAACACAGTCACAGTTTGGGTTTGTACAGTAGTAATCAACAATCGCAGCTTTAATGCCATTGTTAAACCGAATTACAATAATATTATCATTGTTACTCCTGTCTTTAGCAAATTCGTAATAAGGCTTCATTTTTACCGAATCCTTTCTGCTTTCCATCGCATTTCTTGTATTTATTACCGCTCATGCAGATAGAGGGTAGTCCTTGCCCAAATCTCTAAAATAAAGGTGAAAAAATATGCAAGGCAAGGATACCACAACATCCACGTTTCTTCAATGTCTTTGGGCCAGTTTTCAGTGGAGAATTCCGGCAGCAGGTAGAAGGAAAGATGGTTGATAAGCACGCCAAGAAATTGCACACCTTGCAACTCATTGAACTTATAACTCACGCTCAGTTAGAACAGCACCGCGGTTTGCGGGATATCAGCTCTAGTCTCCATGACGATCAGATTAGCGAAGCAATTGGCCTTGATTCCATCAGCGCTTCCCAGATTTCCCGCCAACTAAGAGGAAAAAGTTGCGCCTCTTGGGCACGTTTAGCTTGGCAGGCTAACATCGACCCGGTCAAGGGTGTCAAGCAATATGTAGAGATGTTCCAGCAAAATAAGGTAGATACAGTTCGCACCTGCCAGCTGTGAATGCTAAAATAAAGTGTACCAAAAACGCTAATCAAAAGTGTGCCACTAAATTAAGACAGTAGTGACAAATAATATGGCTTCTCATGGTAATATCTTAATTGGTGCAAGACCAATTAAGTAATATTATGGGAGGTCGTAAAATGACTAAGAGGTGGCAAATGTACAGCAAAATTCAAGCAATGAAAAGTCAAGGTTTTAAGCAGCGAAAAGTGGCGAGACTGCTACAGATTCACCGTACTACGGTCAAGAAATACTGGGATATGACAGTGGATGAGTTTCAAGAGACAATTCTTGAGCCATCTAAAAAATCCAGTCTTGATCAGCACAAAGAGTTCGTGGTTGAGGGTTTACCGGAACAGCGGCTCAGGTTCATGACTGGCTGAAGGAGAAATACAGCTTTAAACTTGCCGAAAACATCGTCAGAAGAAACCCAAAGAACTGGTATTTGACCAGGACCGGCTGGTCACCGTGAACGTAAAAGGATCTACTCTTGGCCCGTAATCGTTAGAGTTTCAATCCACACCCCCGTGCGGGGGTGAACGAAGGTACGGCCTATTTGTTCCGTATTCATATCGTTTCAATCCACACCCCCGTGCGGGGGTGAACGGGTTGTGGGGAAATGAACGATGGAATTGGAGTAAGTTTCAATCCACACCCCCGTGCGGGGGTGAACCCCCATGCGCTATGAGAATGGCGCTCTCGTGCCAGTTTCAATCCACACCCCCGTGCGGGGGTGAACAGAGGGGGATAGTTTACAAAGTATTCCGATTAATTGTTTCAATCCACACCCCCGTGCGGGGGTGAACAAAATTTTGCATGGTGAATTGTTCACCAATTCGGTTTCAATCCACACCCCCGTGCGGGGGTGAACCAAAACTAGCGCAGGGCGTGGAATCACCTCCTCGTGTTTCAATCCACACCCCCGTGCGGGGGTGAACTAGGGAGATGCTTCTCCGCATGTCGGGCTGGTACGGTTTCAATCCACACCCCCGTGCGGGGGTGAACCAGCCCCACGGGGTTTGCTCTCATGGCAATATTTAGTTTCAATCCACACCCCCGTGCGGGGGTGAACGGAAGAAGCGAAGGAGGTTGCCACGTACCTGAAGGTTTCAATCCACACCCCCGTGCGGGGGTGAACATAGGCGTCGTCACGGCAAATTCCGTGTTT
>LAKY01000008.1:43411-43569 GCA_000987045.1 Clostridiales bacterium PH28_bin88
GTCGTCACGGCAAATTCCGTGTTTATTTCAGTTTCAATCCACACCCCCGTGCGGGGGTGAACAGCAACCCCGTGGCCGTTGCCGACCCGCGTTTGAGTTTCAATCCACACCCCCGTGCGGGGGTGAACATAGGCGTCGTCACGGCAAATTCCGTGTTT
>LAKY01000008.1:43626-44377 GCA_000987045.1 Clostridiales bacterium PH28_bin88
GTCGTCACGGCAAATTCCGTGTTTATTTCAGTTTCAATCCACACCCCCGTGCGGGGGTGAACCGAAGCCGGAAGGATACGATGCCTGGATACTAATGGTTTCAATCCACACCCCCGTGCGGGGGTGAACTGCCAGGGTTTCTACTGAAGACCAGGTTAAAGGTGTTTCAATCCACACCCCCGTGCGGGGGTGAACCGGGAGCCAATCCTTAAATCTGTCCTATTGAAGAGTTTCAATCCACACCCCCGTGCGGGGGTGAACGACAACCTGGCCTGGTTGCGGGCCAGCATCTTTGTTTCAATCCACACCCCCGTGCGGGGGTGAACCTCCCACAGGATTGTCTCCTCCATGGCCAAGGTGGTTTCAATCCACACCCCCGTGCGGGGGTGAACATCCCGAGGACTTTCTATTACTTCACCAATACTGTTTCAATCCACACCCCCGTGCGGGGGTGAACATAAAGACATCGCTTAGTATTGACTATATAAGGGTTTCAATCCACACCCCCGTGCGGGGGTGAACGAGAGCGAATGAATTCGTGGCTTTCTACGAGAAGGTTTCAATCCACACCCCCGTGCGGGGGTGAACCGCCAGGCCGCCGGTGTCCGTCTCGAACTCTACGAGTTTCAATCCACACCCCCGTGCGGGGGTGAACGGCCGGGGGCGGCGGGAAGTGTATTGACTAAAACTGTTTCAATCCACACCCCCGTGCGGGGGTGAACATCTGGCCGCCCATGGCGTCCACCAGTTT
>LAKY01000008.1:44442-136311 GCA_000987045.1 Clostridiales bacterium PH28_bin88
CGCCCATGGCGTCCACCAGTTTCTGATTGTTTCAATCCACACCCCCGTGCGGGGGTGAACATGACCGGCCTTGTAATGCCAGACCTGGAGAGGCAGTTTCAATCCACACCCCCGTGCGGGGGTGAACCGAAGCCCACCGGACGGCAATCCTCGGCACCATCGTTTCAATCCACACCCCCGTGCGGGGGTGAACCATAGCGAATACTATATACTGTAAATATCATAGAGTTTCAATCCACACCCCCGTGCGGGGGTGAACATCACTGTGCGGCCCAGGCCGCCCACTAGCATATGTTTCAATCCACACCCCCGTGCGGGGGTGAACTGCTACCGGTTACAATGTATGGGTCTTCGATGGTGTTTCAATCCACACCCCCGTGCGGGGGTGAACGCGATCAGCCGGAAGGTGGAAGTATTTTCGTCTTGGTTTCAATCCACACCCCCGTGCGGGGGTGAACACAACTGTATCCGTCAGAGCGGCAAGCCTTTATGGGTTTCAATCCACACCCCCGTGCGGGGGTGAACGCCCATATAGCACCAAGCCAGTATTTTTTGCCATCGTTTCAATCCACACCCCCGTGCGGGGGTGAACCATCTCCACCAAACTTTTTTGATTGTCTATGGTGAGTTTCAATCCACACCCCCGTGCGGGGGTGAACGGTAACCTTCGGTACGTAGATCAATACCAAATACGGTTTCAATCCACACCCCCGTGCGGGGGTGAACGCATTCCTCTACGTCGTAATGGTTAAGATCAGTGTTTCAATCCACACCCCCGTGCGGGGGTGAACAAAGTACTACAACGGTCCTACCTTGGTCGGCATGGTTTCAATCCACACCCCCGTGCGGGGGTGAACCATTATGTGAAGCATCAGTTTCAATTAAATAATAGTTTCAATCCACACCCCCGTGCGGGGGTGAACCTAGGTCCCGGTACTGAGCATACATGCCCCCGGTACTGAGCATACATGCCAGACTGTTTCAATCCACACCCCCGTGCGGGGGTGAACCTATATGGACGTGCGCACTCCCGGCAAGGCCTACGCTACAGGTTTCAATCCACACCCCCGTGCGGGGGTGAACAGTTTTTGCACGATGAGGATGTACAAGCCATACCGCGTTTCAATCCACACCCCCGTGCGGGGGTGAACGATAAGCTATGGCGGGTGCTTTGGCGCTTCTGGAGTTTCAATCCACACCCCCGTGCGGGGGTGAACCCGCCGAGATGATTGCCGCCGCCCGGGAGATCGTTGTTTCAATCCACACCCCCGTGCGGGGGTGAACCCTGTGCGCCAAGAGCAGCAGATAAAACCTTTAAGTTTCAATCCACACCCCCGTGCGGGGGTGAACCTAAGTCGTTAAGCTATACTGATTTGATTAGTGGTGTTTCAATCCACACCCCCGTGCGGGGGTGAACAAAATTTTCCAAAGGAGGTTGCATAATTCCATGAGTTTCAATCCACACCCCCGTGCGGGGGTGAACTTGGTACTTCAGAAAGGGAATGAACGTCATTAGAGTTTCAATCCACACCCCCGTGCGGGGGTGAACTGGAACAACCAGCCGAATACCCCTTGATCCTTAAGTTTCAATCCACACCCCCGTGCGGGGGTGAACGAGCCCGCTATAGAGGTTTTAAAGTTTTGAAGAGTTTCAATCCACACCCCCGTGCGGGGGTGAACCATTGGCCGTATCCGGGCACCGGGGTTTTTCTCTGTTTCAATCCACACCCCCGTGCGGGGGTGAACATAACATCAATGAAGTAAGAAAATTAATAAAGAGTTTCAATCCACACCCCCGTGCGGGGGTGAACGGTTGGACTATCATTAACTACGATATACTCAATAGTTTCAATCCACACCCCCGTGCGGGGGTGAACCTGTAGTTTTAGTAATGATGATGATGGCGTGATAGTTTCAATCCACACCCCCGTGCGGGGGTGAACGCGTACTGCAAAGCATTTTGAAATGTATCAGTGACAGTTTCAATCCACACCCCCGTGCGGGGGTGAACGTGTGCTTCGAGTTTTTTGTGCAGTTCCACGGGGAGTTTCAATCCACACCCCCGTGCGGGGGTGAACTCCCACGGCAGATCATTTACAAAATCGAAGAAATCGGTTTCAATCCACACCCCCGTGCGGGGGTGAACGCGCGGTACTGCTGCATGGTCCAACCGGCATTTTCGTTTCAATCCACACCCCCGTGCGGGGGTGAACGTGTGCGCGTGCGGGGGGAACCTAGCGGGTTGGTGTTTCAATCCACACCCCCGTGCGGGGGTGAACACGACCTAGCTAATTTTTTTGGGGTGGATGAGGCGTTTCAATCCACACCCCCGTGCGGGGGTGAACCTCCAGGGCCTCCTGAATTATTTCAGTTTTCGTCTGTTTCAATCCACACCCCCGTGCGGGGGTGAACCTCAAAAACAACTGGGGCTGGGTAGATCGCACCGGTTTCAATCCACACCCCCGTGCGGGGGTGAACCTGGCCCAAGGTGATGCCTGTGTGATATGCGGATGGTTTCAATCCACACCCCCGTGCGGGGGTGAACCCACCTTTTGAAACCGCCACAATATGATGCGTTAGTTTCAATCCACACCCCCGTGCGGGGGTGAACCGGGCTGGAGTACCGATGTGGTTTGCCATGTGCAAGTTTCAATCCACACCCCCGTGCGGGGGTGAACCTAGTTCTTCGATGTCCCTTTCATCAATATCAAAGTTTCAATCCACACCCCCGTGCGGGGGTGAACGATGGTTCATTATCTTCTGCTGGCATTGAGATTGT
Source organism: Clostridiales bacterium PH28_bin88 (assembly GCA_000987045.1). Taxonomy (GTDB): domain Bacteria; phylum Bacillota; class PH28-bin88; order PH28-bin88; family PH28-bin88; genus PH28-bin88. The sequence goes on from LAKY01000008.1 coordinate 47,222, forward strand.
GTTTCAATCCACACCCCCGTGCGGGGGTGAACGAAACCAAAATTAATCAATTGTTTTCCTACAATCTGTTTCAATCCACACCCCCGTGCGGGGGTGAACGTGAAGTGGGCCGACTGTTTTTGTTGTGTTTATCAGTTTCAATCCACACCCCCGTGCGGGGGTGAACAGGAAGGAATTGACGACGCTGAGGATGAAGTTGGGGTTTCAATCCACACCCCCGTGCGGGGGTGAACGGGGAAGCAGCCCGGAAAATGCGCTAGCAAACGCAGTTTCAATCCACACCCCCGTGCGGGGGTGAACACTACACTCGCTACATGGATGACGTGGTCATTTTAGTTTCAATCCACACCCCCGTGCGGGGGTGAACGCGAAACGCTGAATTCAAAATCTCGCCATTAGAGTTTCAATCCACACCCCCGTGCGGGGGTGAACCTTACCTCCGACCGAAACTACGCATTAAATATGGCTGTTTCAATCCACACCCCCGTGCGGGGGTGAACCCTATCTATGCCGCCGATTTCGAACTGGCGAAAGTTTCAATCCACACCCCCGTGCGGGGGTGAACGAGAAAGCACGACAACGGTACGAGCAAAATTCGGGTTTCAATCCACACCCCCGTGCGGGGGTGAACCCAGCTTAACCGGGGTATTCGCGACCATATTCTGGTTTCAATCCACACCCCCGTGCGGGGGTGAACATGACGGTTTCGCGCTCTTCGCTAGTCATAGTAGTTTCAATCCACACCCCCGTGCGGGGGTGAACGTAGGAGACTGGAAATGGCCGAAAAAGCCGTCTAGTTTCAATCCACACCCCCGTGCGGGGGTGAACGGGACTGTGTTTGGCGTTAGGGACAAGTCGAGAGTTTCAATCCACACCCCCGTGCGGGGGTGAACATACTAAGTTTCGCGACACAATAAAAAAAGCGAGTTTCAATCCACACCCCCGTGCGGGGGTGAACATTATGAGAGGTTCAACCGGGACTGTTCATACGGTTTCAATCCACACCCCCGTGCGGGGGTGAACCCCAGATCGTCACCAACCGGCTGATGGAAGTTAGAGTTTCAATCCACACCCCCGTGCGGGGGTGAACCAGATGCCTGTGACTGGGTGGATGGAGCAGAAGGTTTCAATCCACACCCCCGTGCGGGGGTGAACAGAGCCAGGACCGGTGGGAGGAACGGTTAAAAGGGTTTCAATCCACACCCCCGTGCGGGGGTGAACCTCAAGACCACAACTATGATCACATTCTTCACCGAGTTTCAATCCACACCCCCGTGCGGGGGTGAACATTATCCGGGCAACTTTGGAGTGATTGCAAGGCAGTTTCAATCCACACCCCCGTGCGGGGGTGAACTGCGCGGCATAAGACTCTAGTAGTTCGTTCAACCTGTTTCAATCCACACCCCCGTGCGGGGGTGAACTCTGGTCAGCCACCTGCCACCACGACGGCCACCAGTTTCAATCCACACCCCCGTGCGGGGGTGAACATTTGCTCGGCCTTCCTCTATTAGCCATCCACACTGTTTCAATCCACACCCCCGTGCGGGGGTGAACTTCATCTTCCCCCGGGCACTCCCGCGCCCAGTCAGTTTCAATCCACACCCCCGTGCGGGGGTGAACGCGCGGGGGACAAAAATTAGTAGATGTGATGCTGGTTTCAATCCACACCCCCGTGCGGGGGTGAACTTTAGTTTAGTAGTAGAAATTTCTTTGACGTTAATGTTTCAATCCACACCCCCGTGCGGGGGTGAACAGAATCATGTCTTCGCGCGTCAAACACTTGAAGGTTTCAATCCACACCCCCGTGCGGGGGTGAACAAGAGGCAAAGAAATAGCCGACACAAACGTGGCTGTTTCAATCCACACCCCCGTGCGGGGGTGAACAGTTTACATGTTTTGACTGGGACGGCAAAAATATCGTTTCAATCCACACCCCCGTGCGGGGGTGAACAGGCAAGGCCAGCCGAAAAGCCTGGTTCGCACCCTGTTTCAATCCACACCCCCGTGCGGGGGTGAACGATCCCTATTGGTCCAAGCAGCTGGACTCCATGATGTTTCAATCCACACCCCCGTGCGGGGGTGAACTTGAGAGCGCGGCAGTCACCCCTGCAACCGTTGTGTTTCAATCCACACCCCCGTGCGGGGGTGAACGCATTCGACGTGCCATACCCCAACTTGCTTCAGAGTTTCAATCCACACCCCCGTGCGGGGGTGAACCGCAATCTGCGACAGGGTATCACCTTTCTTGATGTTTCAATCCACACCCCCGTGCGGGGGTGAACCCAGGCGCCTACGCTGACCGGCAAATTTACTCTCCTGTTTCAATCCACACCCCCGTGCGGGGGTGAACTCGTGGTCCAAGTAAAGAGTGGGAAAGTTAATAGGTTTCAATCCACACCCCCGTGCGGGGGTGAACCTTATGGATGCCGTGAAGCCGCTTATCCAGTGGTTGTTTCAATCCACACCCCCGTGCGGGGGTGAACATCTGTTCGGGATCAATTATCTGGCCACAAGTTGGTTTCAATCCACACCCCCGTGCGGGGGTGAACTGACTGATGTTGGCAAAAACCTGTCCCTTAAGCTGTTTCAATCCACACCCCCGTGCGGGGGTGAACGTACATGAGTCGGGGCGATATCGTGGTGGATATGGTTTCAATCCACACCCCCGTGCGGGGGTGAACCACTTGTCTGATACCCTCCTGTTCCGTGATATGGGTTTCAATCCACACCCCCGTGCGGGGGTGAACATAAGCCGCGGGCAACCACCGAGGGGGTTATCGTGTTTCAATCCACACCCCCGTGCGGGGGTGAACACAGCCTGTAGCACTCTCTTTCCCTTTGGGTCAGTTTCAATCCACACCCCCGTGCGGGGGTGAACCTCACCTTTTGCACGTCATTACGATGAATATCAAGTTTCAATCCACACCCCCGTGCGGGGGTGAACGCCAGGCTGGCGAGGCCATTGCCAGGGGTATCTTGTTTCAATCCACACCCCCGTGCGGGGGTGAACAGAAGTGACTAAAGAGGCCGTGGAAGAAAATGTGGTTTCAATCCACACCCCCGTGCGGGGGTGAACACCTGTTTTCAACGTATGTACCATGGGCTACGAGGTTTCAATCCACACCCCCGTGCGGGGGTGAACGAGTTATTTTGAATGCCCCGGAAGGAATTGAAGTCGTTTCAATCCACACCCCCGTGCGGGGGTGAACTTGCTCGCGAACAGTTGAAGGCCCGCATCGAAGAGTTTCAATCCACACCCCCGTGCGGGGGTGAACGGATCTGCTCCTCCAGCCCGGCCAACTCCGTCGTCGTTTCAATCCACACCCCCGTGCGGGGGTGAACTTAGCTGGCTCGGCCACTGGGAAATAATCATTCGCGTTTCAATCCACACCCCCGTGCGGGGGTGAACGTCAACGTAGTAGTAATACCCTGTCGCGTTTTTGTTTCAATCCACACCCCCGTGCGGGGGTGAACGCCGGACACCGGTGACTTCCTGGACTTCCAAGGGGTTTCAATCCACACCCCCGTGCGGGGGTGAACGCAGGCTAAGGTGGTGGCCACCGCAGTCCAAGAGGGTTTCAATCCACACCCCCGTGCGGGGGTGAACTTTGCTAGTATAGAGGGAGTATTGCCTGCGTTCTGGTTTCAATCCACACCCCCGTGCGGGGGTGAACATCAGCCTGCGTTTTGTCCTGGTTTAGTGGCTTTCGTTACCAAGTTTCGCGTACCTCAAAAATAGCCCTCGGTTTTCCTGAACGGTGAAGTAAAAAGTAAACCCTAAAGCAGAAGGCGCGTGGTTCGCGGACCTTTTGACTTATTCTGTTTGGTGACGGTACGCGCCGACCCAGCTTCACAGGATAAGGGGCTCTTCCTGGGTATAATGGAGTTCCAGCCCGTAGTGTTCTACCCTCCTTTTCCAGTTCTTACCCAGATAATATACTCGGAGGGAATCTTTATCTGGATCGATAATATCCAGTAACCTGCCTTTAAGTATGACTAGTTGTGCCGGATCAATAAGGCATTCAAAAACCGAATTCTGTACCCGCTGTCCATAGTTTTCGCAGGCTTTGGCAACTCTTCTCAACCTTTTTTGCCCACCGACATTCACTGTGTTGACGTCATAAGTAATAAGTACCATCATAATAAATTTGTACCCCTACTTCCAGTAAAATGGTGGATAGAAATCCAAGTCGCCACGGAGGTGGCGGGCCAGCAACTGGGCTTGCAGGTGAGGGATCAGGCCGATCGGAACTTTTTCATCAAGGTAAGGATGGATAATCTCTTCCTTTTTACGCTTCTGCCAGGCTGTAATGACAGTTTTTCGAGTATCTTCGTTAATATTTATGCCGGTGGGCGTAATGTCGAAGTCATCCCCCTGTACTTGTTTAAGGTTAATCATGGCTACGACCATCCGGTCGCATAAAGGGGCCCGGAGTTCTTCCATGAGATCAAGAGCCAGGCTGGGTCTGCCGGGTCGCAAGGCGTGGAGGTACCCCACGGCCGGGTCAAGACCAACTCCCTCCAGGGCTGAGCGTACATCGTTGGCCAGAAGCATATAAAGGAACGAGAGCAGCGCATTGGTTCGATCAACGGGCGGTCTTTTGGTGCGTTTTTTTAAGTTGAACTCTTCCCTGTTGACTTTAATCATGCGGTCGAAGGCAGCGAAGTAGCGGTTTGCGATAATACCCTCTGCTCCACGGAGTTGATCTAGATTTTCGGCCGTTTTCACCTGAGAAGCCAGACAGGCAATATCTGCTGCTGCTTGTTGCAGTCTTTCGGTATCCTCCGGATCCTTGCTTTCCCTGGCGCTTCTCAAGAGTACGTTCCGGCCGTTGGCAATTTTGGCGGCGACAAAATTCTTGGCCAGGGGCAGGCCCAGTGCACTTTTTGTGGCGAAATACTGGGCAGTCCTTAAGAGCACATTACCGCGGACGGGACCCTCAATGCGACCGTAAAATCTGCCCTGTTCACTGAAGAAGGCCAATCCGATGCCTCTCTCGCCACAAAAGGCGATCAGGGGAGTAGACACAGTTGTTTTGCTAAAACAAAGCACGGATTCCAGGTTATGGATCGGCACCCGCACTTTTTCGTTTCCTCCCACATGAATGCAAATGGTCTCGCCCTGCTTGGACAGATAGGAGTCTTCAGTCAGCACATACAAGATGTTTAAAAGACGTTTCACGACTCATCACCCTTTTCGACTGCAGCCCACAGTTCTTTGATATAGCGTTCAGCCGAGGTCTTAGCCCTGGGCAAGCAATCTTCTTGAAGTGAACACTCACGGCACTTCCGGCTTTTTGCTACTGGTGGAGTGACGCCAGTTCGCAACATTTCATGCAGACTTTCCGCTCCTCTTCTTACCAATTCCCTGAGTTCGGGAGTAAAGGCAACCTCTTTCCGCCGGTGATCTTTTGCATAGTAGATGAAACCCCTTTTAACCACACATCCAAGCATCTCCTCCAAACAGACGGCCTGAGCACATAGCTGCACTTCGTACTCCAGTTCGTCCCGTACCCGGCCGTGTTTATATTCCACGGGCACTGTCTCCCAAAGACCCTCCATGCCTTTTACAGGAAAACCTCCGGCGGCCGCATAAAGTTCGATGCTGTCAGCGACACCGAACAGGCCCAGGCGTAAGGAGTGAAGGGGAAGGCCCCTCAACCGCACCAGATCCGGGCGCGTTTCCCTGTTGCCCTGATGGACGTGTTGGTGGATGATGGAGCCTTCCGCTGTATGAACGTTATCGGACCACTGCTGCTCGATGAGCAACAATCCCGCCCGCCTGGGGCAATAATAGTACTGGGACAGGGAGGAAATCGGTATCAGGTTATCTTCGGTATAGGTCATTGAACCTCGACCCAATCAAGGCCTTCCGCAGAGTTAGCCGGGATCACCTGAACACCGCCGGAGTAAGGCTTAGCGAAAAAGATTTCCACGCCGGCGGGAAGCTTGCTCACGTTTACCCGCAAAAAGTAATCCCGGTAATCCCGGGGCGCTTCTACCCCGTCTTTCTTTTGTACCCGGACCAGGTCAAAGAGCTGGTGAGCAGGTACGCAGCCCAGTTGGGCCTGGCTTTCTCTTTGTGTCTCATCCGAATCCGTACCGACGTGCTTGAATATGATCAGGGGCGGAACGGTGGACATCTGCCCTTTGCTGGATGAACGATCGTGTTCGTACATATTTAACAGGGCTTCCCATAAAAGTTTCAGGTCATCATCACAGAATTCGGTTTCCCGGGCCAGGTTGGCGCTGATGAAACCACGTCCCTCGTACAGTCCATACGGGATCAGTTGCTTGCGGCCCATGGTGCGGAGCGAATCTTCAGGCTGATTATTTTCCCATTCTTCGTAGTCCGCAAAGGTGGCAATCTCTTTTTTCAGGTTTTCAGCTACAGCCATGCGCGTAATGGAAATGTCCAGGGGCAGCACCGGATCGAGAGAGCGCAGGAACGTCAACTGTACCGGTCCCCTGACCTGTCCGGCGTTGGGCCCGGTAGAGAGCACGCCGCCGAAGGTACGAACGTCGTAAAAGTTCCGGCACAACCACCGGCGGGCGGCATCCACCTTGCTCTTGGTCTTTTCCATTTTGCTATTACCGGTCTCCTCGTGGGCTTTGGCAATGTACTTGTTGATGTTGGTGGACTGTTGGATGACAATACCGTAATTTTCTTCTTCCGGTTTAGCATACTGAATATAGTTGCGGATGCGGCGCTTGACAGCCACATCGCTGATCAACCCCCGCATATCCTGGGGATCGATACGGGGCGAGTTGCCCATGTCGGGATCGCCGTTGGGGTTGCCGTTTTTGCACTCGACAAAATACATGAACTCGTAACGGTTGGTGATGGACATAACACACTTCCTCCTTTATTATTTGTCCTTGTGGCCGGCGTATCCGGCAAACATGGCGGCTTTTTGCTGGTAATACCCGAGGGCGAATAGCGTTTGACCTTCCAGGGTGAGAGTACCGGGCAGGTCATCACCCACTTGGGCCGCGATTTCCGCCAGCAGCTTTTCATACCAGACGGCCAGCCCCTTTTCCAGTTTGTCCAGGTGGTGCTGGGCACCCCGGACCAGCCGGCCCAGCACCAAGGCCGGGGTGGTGCTGGCGGCGGCGTAGTACCGTTGTACCACTCCGGCGCCCACATCGCCTAATGCACTCTGCTGAATGGCCGCCAGTACCGCCATGAGACGACCGGCATGATAAGCCGGCGCCGGGTGATTGGGGTTAAGATGGGTTTTCATTGCCTTACCTCCTTCACTGGATTTGTTCCTGATCAACCATGCCTTGAGCAAGGCACAGGCCACCCGGTCAAGGTTATCTAAAGTTTTGCCATCATCGGTGCTGTAAAGTGTAGACCGGATGTAAGCCAGGGCTTTGCTGGCCACCACATCGGGAAAGGGCAGGTTACCGAGAATGCTGCGCCAAACTCTGGGCATGAGGGGCGGCAGTTCCCGGTCAATCCGCTCCATGGTCTTCCGAATACCTTCATTTTTCCGGTAGGATACCATCCGGATGAGGGCTGCCGTTAGTTTGAAGTCCTGGGCCCTGCCCTTGCCATCGGGTGAAGTGATCTCCAGATCGGCAAACCACTTTCTCAGGTTGTCGGCCAGCCCGTGGAAGTCCCCCTCCAGCCAGTCCCGGACCATGATGCGACCGCCGGTAGCCGAAACTTGCAGGATAAAGTAGCGGTTATGTAAAAGGTCCGGGCGCTTGCCTTCTTCCACTGCCTTGAGAAGTCGTTCTACCTTCTCCCGGGCGCCGGCTTCTTCTGCCTCGGGGTTTTCCAGGACGGCAAAATCCAGCAGGTTGTCTTCCTCGGGAACCGGTTCCTTGAACCAGGCGAGAAACATGGTCCCGGCCAGCGGCGGCGGCGCCTTGGCAATCAAGGCTTCAAGGGCGCTACGGTACATGGCCGCTGATTCTTCCGAACAGGCGGCGTTGAGGGATTGTTCCAGCCCATAGGAAGTAAAGGATTCTTTGTCAAATCCTACTAGCACGGTCCCGGTGGACTGGCCACCAACACGTGTCATACCGGAAATCTTAAAGTGTGTCAGCCGCGGTTTGGCTTGTTCCCCGCTCAACAGGCAGACCATGCTGTTCCCTGTCTCATCCCCCGGCTTGAGCGACCGGCGGAACTGCTGCCACCAGCCGTGCCACGTGTTTAGTTCAACGGGATAAACATTGCCCACGCGAAAAGTCACCGCATCAGTCTTTCTGGCCTTGGCCGCTTTCAGGACCTCATTGATTTGCTGCTTGATCTCGCTATTGTTCAAGAGATCGACAATTTTTCCCATGATTGGTTCCTGCGCCGCCGCCTGCCGCAGCAGTTCGATGAAGTAACTGTGTTTGAGTAGTTCTTTTCCACTGGCGTCAAAAGCGGTGACCACGCCTAGCGCATCCAGGAGAAAGTGGCTGCGCTTCACACCTCCGGCGATAAGCTCATTTTGCTGTAAATCCGGAGCCAGGACGAATTCCCGTCTTTCCTCCACAAGATCCACGAAGCGCCCGTCTTCAGTCAAGACGATAATCCAGCGGGCCGTCTTGGGCTTGAAGCCGGGAAGACAATGCACATTATATTTAACCGCGTAGTTTGCCAGTTCATGGAGCATGCGATCACCTCCTTACACTGGTTTTTTCACCATTTCACTTTCCCAGGGCGGGACTTCCAGGACGCCGTCCACCAGTTGGGCTTTGAACAAACTGATTAAAGGAGCAGCGGTATCGATGACTACTTCGTCGAGATTGAAGACGTCATAGAGCATCCAGCCGATGTCGATGTTTTCTGCCGCGGGTCTGGCTTCCCCCCCGGCCAGGGCGAAATAGGCGGCGAATTCCCGGCAGCCCAGGTAAGGCTGGTAAAAACACTTGCCCTTGCTGATGCGCCTTTGGGCCTGTTCTTCCAGGGCTTTTAGTCTTCCTTCAAAACCGGGCCGGGGCTGGATGTGAGCGTGTATCCGGTAGTGGACGTCTTTTAGGGCGATGGTTTGCCTCTGGGTACGGCCTTTGGCATCGGTACCAGAGAGTTCTCTGGTGGCATCAACAACAATGGGTTCGAATTCCCCGCCATTACGGGCAGCAGCCAGGGCAGCCCTTTCGCTGATCTTGTCCTTCACTTCATTTCGCCGCAGGGCGATAAACTGGATGGGCTTCAGCACCTCAATCTTTTCCACTCGCCAGGAAAACTCCAGGGGTTTGGCATGGATGGCATCCAGAATGCCCCTGGCGGCGGAAGGGGTCATCACCGGGTAACTCAGTCTTTCCACTTTTGCTTCAGGTCTGGTGAAGCAGGCAAAATCCCCCCATACTTCTACTACAAATGTGTGCAACTCTCTCTTCCCTCCTTTCACGCGAAATAGGTTCCGCCGGTTTCCTTGAGATCCAGGCCGGTTTCCGGGGAATAGGCCTCAGGCTTGAGCAAAAGGTACCACCCCGTGGTTTTATCATGACGGTCACGGACAGGCTCCAGTAAACCCCAGATATCGCTGTGACGGTTGGCCCGGTGACCCACCCCCAAGAGCCGGGCACGTTTAAGCCAGTCCCTGCTGAAACCGCCATTTCTGGCCAGCTCGCAAAGTTCCTGGTAGGTTTGCAGTTCCGGTTCATAGGGCACCAGGATGTTGACGGAGTTATCGGGTATCCACCGGTAGTGCCGGGCGATGCTGTCAAAGTTAAAAGCCTGGATGGCCTCAGCCAGTTCCTTGTCTTCAAAGTGAGCCAAATCATTATGAAAGTAGCGCCGGTAATACTCCTTGATGGTTTCCGGATCACCGATGTCCAAGTATTTTTCCATCAGCATCATCTGTACTTCCACTGCCGCCTTCTGGTAGGCCCGGTCCGGGTATTGTTCATCTTCACGGGGCGGCCGGAATACGGTTACCTCACCGAAGGGAAGGCCCCCTTCCCGGTTGCATCGCCCGGCGGCCTGGCAGATGGCTTCCAGGGGAGCCAATGCCCGCCAGACAGCAGGGAAATCCAGGTCTACCCCCGCCTCCACGCACTGGGTGGAGATCAGGCGGCAGGCTCGGGGTTCCCGTTCTGCATCCCGCCGCAAGCGCTCTTTTACATCTGCGATCACGGCCACCCGGTGGGCGGGACACATATCCGTGGAAAGATGGTAGACGTCCTCAGGACCACTATGGTCTTTGACCTGCTGGTAGAGCTTTTTGGCCTGTTTCCTGGTATTTACTATGGCCAGCACCTGGCGTCTGGAAGCCAGTTCTCCCGCTACTTGATCCCAGGGCAGATGACCCTGCCACCGGACTTCGACTTTCCGGGTACGCTGGAACAGGTTCAATCCGGGAGGGATCAGTTCCCGGGGCTGCCAGCCGTTAGCAGCATACCTTTTTACTTCTGAATCGAAAGTTTCAAAGGCAGGCTGCGTCGCGGTAGAAAAGACGACGGAACAGCCAAAACGTTGAACAAGCTGCGCCATGGCCGCCAGAGTATATACCGTCAGACCGGGTGGCATGGATTGGGCTTCGTCGAAGAGAATAATCGAGTTGCTGATATTGTGGAGGCGACGGCAGGGGCTGGAACGGTGAGCAAAGAGTCCTTCGAAAAAGCGGACAGTAGTTGTAACGATGATGGGGGCATCCCAGTTTTCCGCCAGGAGGCGCTGCTCTTCGGGCAGCTCCGATAGACTGTGGTCCTCCAGTACCAGGGGCTTGTCTCCAAGTGAATTAAAGACACGCTGGTAAACGCGGGCGTTCTGTTCAATGATATTCAGGTAAGGCATGACAATGATGACGCGGCGAAGATTGTGCTGAGCTGCGTGTCTTAAGGCGAAGGCCAGCATGGACAGGGTTTTACCGGCGCCGGTAGGCGCAGTCAGGGTGTACACCCCGCGGGGCTTTTCCCCGCCCATGAGGCAGGCTTGAAACAGGTCGTCCCGTAAAGAGCGCATCTCCTGGTGAGCAGAAGATGTTTTTCTTACATGCTCCATGTGTTCCAGGAGCGCCGATAGCAGCATGTCAGGTTCCAGTTTCTCCCCCGGAGGCCGGTATATGTACTCCGCTCCCTCGCTCGCGAAATGGGCTTCAGTGGCAAGAAAGTCCGCATCCACCAGGGCCGAAAAAAGCATCCGGACATAGAGCATAGCGGCAATGCGGCGGTTGTTACGATAATCATCAGGATAGTCACTGCTGATTTCAGCGGGAGGTTTGAGCCTATCTTCCTTCAGGTAAGCTAAAAGGGCATTCACGTCACGGGATGAAAAAGTCTTGCCTGATGAAGAGATGGGCTCCTTCATCGAAACCGCAACATTCAATTCCCTGGGGTACCCGCTCTGCAAGCCATCATGGTGTCCCTGTACAGCCACGGCTGCCGCCAGGCCTTGATTTCCATATTTTTTGAGAAGAGCCAAAGCTCCGGGCGTGGCATGGTCTATGTTGATGGCCTCTCTGTCCAGAACCTGCCGGAATAGATCTGTGTATTTCCCGAGATCATGCAGTAACCCCGCCGCTTCCCCTTCTTCTCCCCGACCCCAGGCGGAGACAAACCGGCGGGCCAGAACGGCCGTTTCGCGAAGGTGGTCGGCTACCGTTTCTTTTCTTCCGCCTTTATTCTGTGAATGAGCGTAAAAAACCAAATCATTTTCCTCCTTTACCCGTCAGAAACAAAGCAAATCGTTATTATTATTGATGATATTTTATAAATTTCCTGTTTTTCCTTCAATTGTTGTGCGTTTTCCTACTGGTTGGATTGTTAACGGTCTTCACCAGGACCTTCGGAGCCAGATTTCGCGTTTACGGATCCCAGGGCGAAAGCGACGCTCAACAGGATGCAGCCCGCTGCCCAGGCCCAGAAGGGGCCACCCCATATAGACTGGCCCAGGAAGGCCAGGAACAGGGCAAAAACAACAAAGATAGTCAGACCCAGCGTAACCATGAACAAACTTACAGCAAATTCCAAGAGGTAGAAAAGCAGTGTGCCCGTGACAGTAAGGAATGCGATGAAAAGCTTGACCAAGTCCAGGCAAAACCTCAAGAAAATCATGGGTTAACCCCTTCCGTGCCATTTATGGTAGCGCTGGGGCACCCGTTCTGTTCGCTCCATGACGCTGATGTCGATTGTCGTGGCCACCGTCCAATCAATGTCAATCCTGTTCGCAGAAGCCTTTGCCTGCCTTCCAGCCTATTGCCCGGGCCGTGGGGAGAGTCAAGACGCGGGTGGCCAATACCTTCCATATACGAATTATATCACCGCCACCCCGTCAAAAACGGTCGGGAACGTATGTTCTTTCGCAGTGTTACAACACATAATTCGAATTGATAAATAACCACCCTTGCTTTGCAATGGCGGATTTATAAAATCCCCACTATTACAGTGCAACAGGGGGTCAATTTGACTCCAAGAGGTTGGGTATTTTGCCCAACCTCTTTCTTTTACCTCTTACTTCCCGGAGAAGTTAAAACAGCTTCAATTGCCTGTATTTCTCCTCGCCTTCTCCCGGCTTTTCTTTAACCTGATCAGCCCATGTCTTTTTTTCCAGGCACTCCGGCGGAATCTCCAGGAGGAAGGGTGAAGGTATAGACGGCTCCTGCGTGCCAAAAAGAGTTCTCCGCCTGTCCGAAACGAGAATAAGGTAGTCCTACAGTAGAAACCTACAGGGCACTGATGGGTTCGACCTCCCATGAACGCATCCCGGCCCGCTGGATCGAGGAAAATGATCACCAGCCGAGCGCGGAGGTCCTGGCGGAAGAACGCCGCTTTGTCCCATCGCGGTCGAGCGTTTGTAGATCGACTGCTGTCCTTCAGGAAACGCCATATTCCGCCAGCCTCTCCTGGTACGCGCTGTAAACAGCCTGGAGATTCCGGGGGACTGAGGGAGACGATGGTGAAATCCCACGGCTCTTGAGCAGGTATATTTCCCGCTGAATCTTCAGCACCTGCCGGGTTCCGCCCGGCACAGCATCCTGGACGATGCCACCCTCCTTAAGTAGATCTCCCCCGGAGGCTCTGACGGTTTTGGGGCCATTGGTTGTGGTCCGGGCCGCATTTGTTAAGGGCTCGCAGGCCACCACCGCGTTGGTGCCGGGGCTCAATTCCTCCGCTACTTCCATGGAAGACGGCGAAAAATTATCTCCGCTCCTCACGGTCTCCCCAAACAGGGCGGTTTGCTGTAACCCCCCTCTCGTTCTTCCGGCCAGAGCAATATTATCCGGCCATACTCCCCGTCGAAACCCGGCTGGACCTCCACCTCCCCGGCCCGCATGCGGCGGATGGCTTCAGCCACCAGCGTCCCGCCCACCCGGGCAATGCCTTCCACGGGAGCTTCCCGCAGCACCACCAGTTCCGGCCCCAGGCAGCGGATCAGAGTGAAATAGAGCTGGGTAACCTTTTTAGAGGCGGGCCCTGTGCCGAGGGCTGAAGCAATTACCTCGGGAAGGGGAACAATGCTGGCGAAAGGACGGCTGCCCGCCGGGAAAAACCCCTCCTGCCGGTCCGCCAACTCCTCCACGCGGTGGAGGACGCCCACGGTTACCCGCCGCCCGCACACTGGGCAAACCCCGTCGGCGGCCCGGGTCTGGGCCGGCTGCCACCGCACCTGGCACCCCCGGTGTCCGTCATAGTGATACTTGCCCTCCTCGGGGAAAAACTCCAGGGTTCCCTCAAAAAGAGCTGTGTCACGTTCCCGCAAGGCACGGCGGATACCCGGGTAGGACAACTCCGTATCAAAGAGGTTGGCTTCCCGGGCCAGGTTCCGGGGTGAATGGGCGTCTGAATTGGAAACAAGGTTAAACCGGTCCAGGGCCGCCAGGCGCCAGTTCAAAGCCGGATCGGAGGATAGGCCCGTCTCTACGGCGAAGATGTGATCCGTCAGGTCTTCATAGCATTCTTCGATGCTGTCAAACCCCGAATTGGCTCCCAGGACGGAGAAATGCGGGGTCCAGATATGGGCCGGGATCAGGAGGGCCTCAGGAGACACCTCGAGGGTCATCTCCAGAAGCTGGCGGCTGTCAAGACCGAGGATGGGCCGGCCATCGGAGCGGATATTACCGATTCTCTCCAGGCGATGGCTGAGTTCGTCAGCCGCCTGCAGGCTTGGTAAGAGAATGAGATGGTGGACTTTCCGGACTCTTTCGCCTTTCTTATATATGGTACTGATCTCACCCGAGACCATGAAGCGAACCAGCGGACTACCCGTAGCGTCCAGCAGGACATTGGGGAGGGCTTCAGAAAGATCGTCCAACTGTAAAAACTCCTCTTTAAGACGGTAGAGTCCCTCCTCCGCTGGCTCCAACTTGTCTTTAAGCTCGTCCCGCCAGGCCGGATGGGTAAAATCACCAGCACCCACCAGGGTGACACCCTTGTAGGCCGCCCAGCGATAGAGGTTCTCCGGGTTACATTCTTGACTGGTGGCCCGGGAATAACGAGAGTGGATATGCAGATCTGCTACAAACTTCACAATGCTTCACCCGCCCCTTGCTTCCTTGATAAAGGGAAAACTGTCTGGCATTCCGCTGCCAGGGTTTAGTGGTTCGCGATGCGGTTTGCGCAATCCTTCTTTATATGAGCATAAAAGCAAGAACGAGAAAACCGTTGGATGGTCTTCTCGTTTAATCAAATTTTAATCAAATACTGGAGCCCATAACCGGGATTGAAACGGAAACCTCCTTAAAAGTTAATTCCCCGAAAGCCTTTTAGTTTCTCATTGCATTAACGGTTCTCAGTTCCATGCCTGCGAAATCTAGACGGCGGAAAAAGGCTTGGAGGAAAGGGGTGTTCGGGTTTGTCGATAAGTCGCGGAGTGTACCCTCCACCTGCACCCGCCCGTTTTCCATCGCTAACAGCCTGTCGGTATAAGAGGGTATCTCTGTCACGTCATGGGTGATGAACAATGTGGTCACCCGGGTTGAGCGGATCACTTCTTCCAGTTGATCCATCAGGGCTACCTTGGTTGGCGCATCCAGGGAGGTGAAGGGTTCATCCAGAAACAGTACCTCCGGCTCCAGGATAAACGCCCTGGCCAGGCTGACCCGCTGGGCCTCTCCCCCGGATAGGCTTCTAGCGTTCTGGTGGGCCAGGCGGCCAATACCAAACCGCTCCAGCCAGGCCGGTACTTTCGCTCTTATTTCCGCGCGGGGTACTTTCCGCAGCCTGAGACCCAGCGCCACATTGTCAAACACACTTCCACTCACCAGCAAGGGGTCCTGGAATACCATGGCTATTTGACGCCGAATATCGATACTGTTCCTCCCTGGCCCGGCCTGCTGTCCATGGAAAAACACCTTCCCGCCGGTGGGCTTCTCCAGGAAGGCCAGTACCTGAAAAAGAGTGCTTTTGCCAGCGCCGTTGGGACCAATCAGGCTGACTACCTCTTGCCGGTGAATGGAGAGGTGGGGTATATCCAAAATGGACCGATTGCCCTTAACCAGGGTTAAGTTTTCTGCCCGTATGACCGGCTCCACTAGCTCCACCTCCTGTGTTGCTGGAAGTGGGTTAACCCCAGGACAACGGCATAAGCCAGCCCCAAAAGGATCACGCTAAGGGCAATCGCCATTCCGAAATGTCCCTTGGCCACTTCCATTACAATGGCGGTGGTGAGAACCCGGGTTTGACCCATCACGTTCCCCCCCACCATCATAGATGCGCCTACTTCAGAGATCACCCCGCCAAACCCGGCAATCACCGCCGCCAGGATGGCCAGCCTGGCCTCCCGCACGAGCAGCCACCAGAACTGCCGGCGCGAAGCCCCCAGGGCAAGTATTTGCAGGCCCAGCTTGGGGTTTATCTGCTGGATGCCGGCCATGGTGAAGCCGGTGACCAGCGGCACGGCGATCACCGACTGGGCAATTACCATGGCTGCCGGGGTATACATCAGGTGTAAAAAACCCAGCGGCCCGTACCTCCATAGCAGGATACTCACCCACAGGCCTACCACCGTGGGAGGCAGGCCCATGCCAGTGTTCACCAGGCTGATGGCAGCCCGCCGGCCGCGAAAACCCGACAATGCCAGAAACAGACCCAGGGGTACACCAATGATCACGCTTACCAGGGTGGCGGAGCCAGATACCTTTAGCGTGAGCAGGGTAACCCGGAGCATTTCCGGGTCACCTGAAACCAATAACTTCCAGGCCGTGACCAGTCCTTCCCAAACCAGTTCCAATTCTGTTCACCCTTTGCTTTATTTACCCAGGTCTTCTTCCTTTTTGCCGGCATCAGGGAAGAAGAGGGACTGGCCGTACTTGTCCACGCCAAACTTACCGATCACTTCCTGGGTTTCGGGAGCAATGAAGAAATCGACAAAGGCCTTGCCGCCTTCTGCGTTAACCTTATCATACTTCTGGGGATTTACCTGCATCACGTGATAGATGTTCAACAGGTTGGCTTCCCCCTCCAGCAGGATTTCCAGGGCCAGGTTTTTTTTCAGTGCCAAATAGGTAGCCCTGTCGGTGAGGGTGTAGCCCTCTTTTTCCGAAGCGATGTTCAGGGTCTGGCCCATCCCTGAACCGGACTCCTGGTACCACTTGCCGCCCGGCTCTACCCCGGCCTTTTTCCAGATGTCCTGTTCCTTCTTATGGGTACCCGAATCATCTCCCCGGGAAACAAAGATGGCCTGGGCCTGGACAATTTTACCGAAGGCCTCAGCGGCTGTCTTTACACCCTTAATTCCCGCAGGATCCTTTGCCGGGCCGACTACTATAAAGTCGTTATGCATCACCAACTGCCGGTTGACAGCAACTCCAGATTGTACCCGCTCCATTTCAGCAGAAGGAGCGTGAACCAGCATAACATCGGCCTCTCCTGTATCTCCCATGGCCAGGGCTTGACCTGTACCCACTGCAATCGGTTTTACCTTATAGCCTGTTTTTTGCTCGAAGAGAGGGATCAGAACGTCCAAGAGACCGCTGTCCTGGGTGCTGGTAGTGGTCGCCAGGATAATGTCCTTATTCTGTACCTGCGCCGCTGGAGTCTGGGCGGCATCTCCCTGCTTGTTGGTCGTGCCGGACTTGTTTGATGTACAACCCGCAAGTATCGTTAACACCACAGTCACTAACAGAAATAACACTACTCTTCTTTTAGCCGTTTTCATTTCTAACCTCCGATGTAATTGCATCCACCAAGGTGCTTATGATCAGGTTACAGGAAATACTTTACTAAGAAACCCTTACCCTCTGACGTTATGTTGCTTGAAGCACAATGATACGCAAAAAATACCTATGATATGTTAGCACAGGCATAACGCTGCCGAAAATTTTTGCTTATCCCCCAAACACTTGGCGAAAACTGTCATGGATTGCCCCATCGACCTTTTGCCGGAAAATCCGGTACTTTTCAAGGATTTCTCTTGCCTCCCCCGTCAACCGCGCTCCTCCCCCGCTCTCACCTCCTACCTTGGTGTCCAGCAACCTGATCCCCATGCGCTCTTCGGTCTCCTTGATGTGGCCCCAAGCCTGCCTGTAGGACATCTTCAACCTGGCAGCCGCCTGGTTGATAGACCCCAGTTCATCAATGGCCTCCAACAGTAAGGCCATCCCATCCCCAAATACCGGTTTTGCGTCTTCCAGCCAGATTTTATACCGTACTTTGATCATTTTTTTCACTTCCGTATCATGGTGGTTGTGTATCTGGAAGCACAACGTTAGCATGGTTTATTCTCCATTTATTCTTAGAATCCTTCCACAAATACAAAAAAAATTAGAGCCAGTGGGAAGCCTGTCCATCATCGCCAGGCTGTGAATGATATTGATCGCTTTTTCTGATAGCGGAACCTTCTGTTTGACCAATTCCTCGACACATAAGTACGCCTCTTTGTGCCCCACTGCCTCCAGATGGTCTTTCAGAGGTTTTTTATCGATAGTAATTCCCTCATTTAATATCAGGGCCGTCTCCTGCAATAGGTAAAGCTCACCAGGAATTCATCTCTTAACCTTCGTAGTTCACCTTCGGTTAGAGGCCTGTATGTATTTAGCTCACTCAAGTTTGCTCAAACAAGGGTTGATTTTTGTACTGAATATGTCATTCCATGTCTTGCACCACACCTTCAATGCATCAACAACTTATTTTCTGATAATAACTCATACCCTTCTTGCATTTTATCATCCAGCATTTCAAGGTTTGGGATTTCCGGATACCATCTTTCCCATAATACCTTAGCTCCCAACCATGACCAATCTTCATCATAGTTTTTAAGCTTCAGTTTCCAATCCTTTTCCAGCCACTTTGATAGGCTGTCCGCAGAAATATGCTCTCTGCATAATTTACGCATGATCTCCCTGTTGATTCTCATGCCGATGGAATTCAGTTTGTTAAGAATTTCTTCGTCTGTCATTTTACGCACATCCATCATTAAAACTTTTCCTTTTGCCCTCAATGCATTCAACCTGGCTTCGTCACCGGCAAGTTGTTGTTCTATTATTCGGTTTAACGCCCAAACAGATAGTTCCATCATCTTTTCTTCCTTTCAAAATATTATATGAAACCGAACAAAACCTGATCATACGGAAGTTCTCATCTTGCATTAGCTACTTATCCTTGGGTATTTTACGCCTTTTTCCGGCTCCTTGATATCTGCCAGTTCCACTTCAAACTTAAGCTCATCACCGTAATCATACAAATACATGAACTTCTGCTTGATAGCCAGATCCAGATTACCTATTTTTGCATTTTCGGCAGACCTTCCTTCAGCCTGTGGATGGCAATACTCCGTCTTTGAATCCCATGCCTTGTTACTCATGAAAAATGAATAAAGATGCCCCCAATCCAGTTCAAAAGCAGAAGAAATTGATTCATGCAAATCGTCCAGTGTCTGTGTCCCCTTTATTTCAATCTGCTTCCCAGTACGTTTGCTACGGTATTTCGTGACCTTAAAAACAAATATCATTTTATCGGTTTCCCGGTTTAGAACACTTATATCTACATTTCTGCCATTATGCGTTTTTATCCTGTCTTCCGGCCTACCGGCTCTCGTTCCGTGTAAAAGAAACGCAAGATCATCGATATCAAAATCATTTTCATCCTCTTCGTCCTCATCATAATAATTCCTACTGTCTTCAATTATTTCGAACATTTTGTCATCATCAAAGTCCTCGCCCAGCGCCTGTTTTCTCACGGGCTTTCTTCCCTCTCCGAGCAGTGCTTCACCCAGGGAAGTCAAATCATAAGAAGCTGCCCCGGAAAACAGCTTGGTACGGGCTAGCCGGAAGTTATCGACATGTTCCAGGATATTAAAGACTTCCGCCTCCATGATATATTCATCCTCATAAGCAGGCTGAATCAACTGAAGGTAATATCCGAACGGGGTCAGGAAATACATATCGTAGTATAACAGCGCATGCATTGCTTTTACCATCTTCATTGCATCTTCATCCGATATCTGGAATTCTTCATTGAAAACCACATCATAGAAAATCGATTCCATACGTTCTTCATCCAAACCAAGCTTTTTGAATACAGGAGTGAATAAATCTTCGAGATCGACAGGCTTCATCAGTAAATTCTCAACCGTATTCACGGAAAACATATCCTTGATTTCAGGAAATACTTCAACCATGGTCCTGGAAAAATGTTTTACGACTGCGTCGACAATTAGCCTAAGCTTTTGTATCCCATCCAGGCGTAAAAACTCGCCTACCTTTGGAGAAGTTCTTCCAAGAATCTTACCATCATCCTGCTGCATACTTTCAAGAAGTCCTGCTTCCAGTGCTGTGAGACTGATGATGTTGAAATAATGCCTGTCGTCCAGGAGAACTTTGTTCCTTATCCTGCCATGCTCCTCTGGAGGAAGTATTCCAGGCTCCTCCAACGGAATTCCCTCCTTCGCCGTCTCTAAAAATGTTTCCATGTCCTTTATGAAATGATGATTGTCCGTTTGAAAGCATGTAACGTCTAAATGAATGTACTTTATCTTTTTACCCTTGTATTCCGGCTTCAGAGTGGGAAGCACCACGATTCCTTTCCCGAATTCCCTCTCAATAAGCATATTGGTCATATTTGCAGGAGATGCAAAGATATCGGGAACCATCGGAGTATAATAGTATTTTCGGAACATCTGCTGGATGCACTGGGATAAAAGTTCCTTCTCTTGTGCTTTAATATTTCCATAAATGCCCATAAATTGCTCTATAAAGTTTTCCACCGCCGCCACTGTACTTTTTTGTTTCATGAAAAAATCCGTTACCTTCTCCATACAGTCCATAAAACACCCTTCCTATCTGAATGTGGTTATCTAATTTTTATATAGTATACCACAAAACAGGTACTATGATTATTATGCTTTTCAATCTCCAGTGCTGACGCATGCCCAGAAAATTAAGAGACATTGACCTGTATAAGGTAGAAAATTAGGCGCCGATAGGATGGCTTAGCCGATTTTCACCGGTTAGATGCCCGAACAGGAGCGAAAAAACTTGTGAAATAGGTAAAAAAGGGCACACCAGTATCGTTTAATCCTCGCGCCCGCTATTAACCCCGTTGGGAAATACCAGGTTGGCTTTCCAGGTACTCCTCCATAACCCGTCCCTCCGATTCTTTCACCAGGAAATGGGGGTTTTGAAAATACAACCGGGTTTATAGATGCCTTCCCCCCATAAACCGGCCGGGCAGGGTCACTTTGGCCTTAAACACCAACAGCACCCCTTCCACGCTAATGCCAACCAGGCGGAAAGGGATCAGCGCCAGCCAGACCACGGGGTACAAGATCAGGGTTAGTATTGCTAAAGGCCAACAGACCAGCAAGGCAGGACCATACGGCATGCCAGTAATCACAAAACCACTCTGTCCTGCTTCCACTGTGATTCGAGTCATATAAAACAAGAAAGGCGACTTTCATCGCCTTCGGCGGTTTATCGAAAGTCGCCTTTCTTGTCTGCTAGGGGCTGCCGCCCCCTGCGTGAGACTTGGCGGCTTTGCCGCCTTAGTCGAACGGCGTGCCCCTTGCGGGTGTTCGGCAGCCTTCGGCCTGAGCACCCCGCAAGAGCAGGGGGCACACCCCCCTACAACCCCCCAGGTATAGGAAATTATCCACAGGACCATAATTTCCTATACCTCAAGTATAAAGGGTTTATCTTAGTTGAGGAGCAAGGGTAGCAGGACTGCGGCAAAACCAACAATCAGGGCAATAAAAATTCCGATAGCCCAGCGCGTTATTGAATGTGTTTCTTGATGAACCCTTTCTATTCTATCTTGAAGATTATCTTGAAGATTGTCAATTTTCGTCTCTAGTTTACTTATGTCTGCTTTAACTTCTTGACGCAAGTTTGCTTCCATGGCATCCAGACGTTGCAAAAGGTAACCTAGGAAGTCAAAACCCCGTGGATACTTCGGGAAATCGTCGTCAGAACCGACAGCGGTTTCCCTTCTTGTTTCTTCCGGCATGGCCATGCCACCCCCTCCTCCAATCTCATATTACCACAGTTTGGACATTTTCGAAAGGGTAGTGCCCTTTTTCGTTACCAAATAGATAATCCCAACATCTTGCCAATAATCCCAACTTTCGCATGCCAACAACAACTAATTGCCAAGAGATACCTATAAAAGTTTTTGATAACAGCGATGAGGTGAACGGCCATGAATTTGCAGGCTATCCTGGCGGACATTCCTGGTGCTTTGGGGGAGAGGAGGTGGTGGCCATTTATCATGCATTTTCAAGCCGTTTAAGCCAACCCAGCCATTAAGGGCTTTGAGCACTCTATCCATTCTTTAACCTTAAGGCGATGGCTGGGCCTTAGATAGCTCCAGCTCTTATCATAGGCCCAGGCGAGCCGGCTTTCTACCATCTATTCAGCCGGTCTTCGTGTCCTGGTACAGCAAGGGATCACTTAGCTTTGCGTTTGTTTGATTTAGTCTTATCAAGAATTTGAATCCTTACGTCATGGCCGGCGATCTTTTCCTCGATGCGTTCCAGGCGAGCAGTATGGTCGGTAATTGTTTCTGAAAGCAATTTATAACCGTCCAGGAGCGCGGATAGCTTTTCTCCATGGTCATGCTCTATCCGAGCCACAGACTGGCGTATGGTTTCAATCTCCTTTTGGAATGACTTCTGGCCATGCTCAAGTGATTGTTGGCCATTTTCCACATTACCAAGGCGGTTATTAAGTGCTTGTAGTTGCTGCAGTACCAGTTCCTGAAATTTCTCGTTATCCACGTGTATTCCCCTCCTTTACTTCCCTGGGTTTCTTAAGAAATATTTCTGCGTCAAATGCTAATCTCCTGCACCGTCGGTAACCACTTAAGAATGTGGTGGCCTTGCTCAAGCGACCGTTGCCCTTCTTGTAGGGATTGTTGGCCATTTTCAACCTTGCCAAGGCGGTTATCAATACTTGTCACTTGAGTGGTAAGTCCAGTACCAATTCCTGGCATGAGTGACAGGTTGTGGTATTTCTAAACGGCGAGGATAGTATGGTATAATGTAATGCGAGAGGATGGTTTGTTAAGAAAGAGCAAGATTAGGAATCTTTTTAGCGTGAATAAAAGCCTGGAGTGATTGAAGGCAGATATGGCAGTGCTCCTCACCCCGACCCCTTGGGTGGATGAGATGAATGAATACTTCGTGGGAGATGGTATCCATGGCTACCCCAAAGGAAGAGCTAAGCAAAATCTTGGAAGAGCTGACCGAAAATGAAGCGGCGGAACTGGTAAGGATCTCTAAACGGCTGCGGGCGAATAAGAAGCAAAGCAACGTACCGTGGCCGGGAACCAGTCTGCTGCGCCTCGCGGGCTCGTTTGAGGGACCGGAGGATCTATCTGATCGGCACGACTATTACCTGACCGAGGAACATTAACATGCGGGCACTAATTGATACCAGCGCTATTATCGCTGTCCTCAACAAGAGAGACAAAAACCATCCGGTCGCATTACACTTATTCAACAGGGGCAAGCGAAAGGTCTAATGTTCTCCCTAACCAATTTCTTGGTGGGAGAGGTATATGCGACTTTACTGACCAGGGTAGGGGCTTATGCCGCCAGAAAGTGGCTGGTGGAAAACGATATTCCGATTATCAGGGTCACCAGTGGTGATGAAGCGAGGGCGCGGGAAATACTTTTCAAGTATACCGACAAAAGTTTTTCGTATGTTGATGCTACCAGCTTTGCGGTAATGGAGCGCTTACAATTCGACATCGCCTTTTCTTTCGATGAACACTTCAAGCAATACGGTCTTCCTTTGCTGGGATGAACCACTGAACAAAATGAGTAACAGCGCCTGTCGTGTGACAGGCTTTTTGTTTCAGTAAACATGATTATTGGGAGGTTAGAGAAGAATGAACAATGTATCTACTTGTGACTAGAAGATCAGTCCGGGAGCGCAAGGTTCAACCCAGTGGCCATTAAAATAGGCTCATAGGATTGGTTAGTCAGACCCCAGCCCCCTTCACCCACACGGTGAAGGGCTTTTTTATTGCCCAAAAACGTTAACTGGAGGTGCTGAAAAAAAGGGCGCAACCGCTACCTGCGCCTGGCCGTCTCCCTGGTGGCGGCCCTGGCGGTAAGTATTCTCCTGGTGGCCTCCACGGGCGAAAAGCCAACGGTGTACCGGCCCGTGGTGATGGTGACCACGGACACCGAGCCCAATACCCCCCTCACCGTCCAAAACCTGGCGGTGAAAAACATCCCCGCCGAGGCGGTACCGGCGGGAGCCCTGGCTAGTACGGGGAGGCGCGTGGCCTGCGCGGACCTTGATTTGCTCACCCCGGACCTCCCCGGCGGGGGCTACGGCCTGGACCAGGTGAGCGAAGACGTGTTACGGGGGGACTTCCATGCGGCCAAGACCGCCCTGGCCCTGCCGCGCCTGAAACCTGCGGGGGTCTACCTCCTGGCCGGCCCGTCCCATCCCCTGCGGGCGGAAACCATGGATCGGGTCGAGTTCGTAAGCCTGGTGTCCGCCCTGTCGGAGGTCTACGGCGCGGTGGTGCTGGACACCAGCCGCTTCCTGTCCCTGGAGGCCACCCTGGCCGCCCTGGACGTGGCGGACCTGGTGGTGGTACCCGTGGCGCCGGTGGAAAACCAGGTCCGGCACCTGGGCCGCTATCTTCTCCTCTTGGAGCGCGACCTGGTCCTGGCACCGGCAAAGGTACGGGTGGTCGTCAACCACCTCAGCGGGAGGCCGGCCCTCCCCGCCGGCACCATTGCGCAGGCCCTGGGGCGACCGGTGGCCGGCGAGGTGCCCTACAGCCGGGAGTGGGCCGGCTGGACAGGGGAGGAACTGCCGCCACTGGCCGGACGTGAGGGCATCCTTTTGGACCTGGTTAGAGTATCGGCTAGAGATGTGCCGGGAAAGGGGGAATGAGTGGTCGTCACGGTCTTCCTCATCCTGGTGGGGGTCTACGTCGTGGTGCTGGCGACGCTACTCCGCGTCCAGCCGGAGCTGATGCGCTTCCTGGTGCTGGACCCGCGGGGCAGGACGGCCGTCAGCCTGATGGCCGGCATCTATTTCCGAAAGGAACTTCTACACGGCCCAGTCGGCGGCCTCCCATTTCGGCCCCTGCATGGAGCCCGAGTGATCCACCAGCAGGTACCTGGTTCTCCTCCAAACTGTCGGTGATGACCTCCAACCTCCCTACCCCGCCGGGCAGGGAGTTTTCGTAAACCGCGGGATTAAGCATGACTGGCCCTCCTCGCATGTTCTTGTTTTCCCAACCGACCGTATGTTCTCACAACGGCTTCACCACCTGGTGACTGCATTACTTAAACAACCGTCCCAACAGTTTTCCGGTGACCCTGCCGGCAACTCGCCGGCCGATCCTTTTGGTGACAGCTTTCGGCCCTTGGCTACTGATACAGCTTCTTCGCCCGCCCATGCGTTCTACCCCCATTACTCTGTCACTAATGTAATTGCTTCCCATACATGAATTATACTACGGGCACCCCGTCATTATCGGTCGGGAATATTCGTTCGGGCATGAAAATGCCATTTTCATGAAACCGGGATTGAACCGGTGACCTCCGCCACTTCGTCCAGTTTGCGCCTCATCCCAGTTGTAAGCAAGGTTCGCGGCCTTCCACGATGATTTTCTACTTGCCTTTTCCGTGTGGTTCGATATGAGCTAGGATGAAAAGCTCCCCTCGAAAACAATCAAAATGCATTAAAACTATGCTAAATGGTGCAAAAAACGTTCAAAACGTGGCAAATTAGTACGATTTTGTACGCTACTAGACGCAACAAGGAGTATATAGAAGCCTTCTCAAGGTAATAATAACAATAAGCCATATATCACGTTTGTGTTTGCTAGTTGTCATCAGTTATGCTTATATTAGAGAATAAAGGCACCACTCATGATCGAAGACCAAGGATTATTCCTTGGTGGTTAGTAGACTTGAGGGTGCCGTTATTATTTCCCTCTAGGGCGAAAATAGAAAATATTGAATAACCGGTCTGAAGGATAGGTTGTAAATGCAAGAGATTTTCGGCCTAGCTTGCTAGCTATATAGTTTGCTAAAAAAGTTTTACCTTCGCTGGCCTCAGGTTTCATTTGCATCTCATGCCAATGATAGCCTACTGCACCCATCAGGATATCTGCCAACTGAATTAACCGGCGTTCTTTTGCAGGACGGCTCTGGATACTGGCAACTGGTCCTGTTGGCAAGGTATACCCACTTTCTCTGATAACCCAGTGATTGAGAGCGTTTTTTAAATCTGTTAACCTGGCAAACTCTTGTACGGGGTTGATTTTTTTTGCCACATCTCTATAGGCAAGCCTAATGTGATATTTTTCTTTCCAATCGAGTTTTCGGAAGATCAGCTGGAAGTATAACTTGTAAAAACCTTCTTCAGGATCCCCGTGGTTAATGATTTTATGATCTATGTCATATGCCGGATCCACCACTATAGCGCAGAAGAACATGTGGCCCCTTTGGTTGTAAGAAAAGTAAAGGTCTATTAGTTCTGTATAGAACGGCATGTACTTTGACGTGGGTTTCGTGGGAACATTGCCCCATTTCATATGTGCTGGCAATACTCCAACGGCTTCTCTACAAATATGGTGAAAGTCATTAACAAAATTCCATCCTTGATCCGCTTTGATCCAGATGCCGCCAAGCACTCGATATTTATATTGCGTTATTCTGCTCTCGTCGCAATAAATCTTAGTGCTCATGCAATTGTTTTGACCTCCTGGCTTGGTCTGCTTTTGTACCTCCCCCTACTTCCTTGCCTTTACCTTAGACTTGACCTCCACCACTTCCCTCATTATACGCACTGTGCAACCCCGTTTACAAACCGCAATTGGTAAAATCCCATAGATGAAAAACACTAAAGTGCGGGGCTGCTAATGCACCTGCCGCCGTCTGGTTTCCGCTTCGCGCTGCAGGCGCGCTAAAACCGTATCGGCACGGAGCTCGCTCTTTTTTGCCTTCATGCTGTCCGCCAGGCGGCTGGCGGCGTCCATAGCGGCCCGGGCCAAAACCCGGGGCGCTGACAAGCTGGCTGTGTCGCCCACAGTGGGCACCTGGCACTCGAACAGCAAGTCCCCGGTGACGGGCCTGAGGGCGTCCGCCGGGAGGTCGGGCACATAAATCTCCTTACTCCGGTCAAACAGGGATTCCACCTCCCGGAGGGCTGGCCAGAAAAGCGCCCCGGCCCCGGCAGAACGCGCCCTTACTTCAAGGAGATTCCGGATTACCAGAAAGTTAAGCATCTCCTGCGCCCGGGCGGCGCGGATATTTTCGCGTTCGATGCGGTCTGCCGCGAGGTAAGGTTCGAATTCCACCCTGGCTATCCGTGCTAGTTCTTGTCGTAGCGGCTCGATTTCCGCCTCCGCAAGGGACTCTTCTTCCACGAGGTGGAGTTCCTTCAGGTCATTCCACCCCCGGACCAACCGGACCTCGCGCATGCCGCCTGCCCCACGGCAGGCCGCCGCATAACCTACCACCTCAACACCATCCATGCCGGCAACAGGGACGACGATCCGCCGCACGCACGGGGGAAGCTCGAAACCGCTGAAGTGTGCCAAAACGGCCTCGAAAAACGGGTCACCATACGAGGCAAAATGCACGCGAACACCACCATCCGCCAGACCTTCCTCATAAAGCTCGCGCGAAACGGTAAGTACTGCTCCATCCAGGACACCATCGATGCCGGACACGGTCAGCGTTGGCTTCCCGGGCTCTGCCGACGCGACACACCCGAGGTTGCGCAGGTACCGCGACCCGCTCAAGGCCTCCCATATCGCCGGCAGGTCTACCGGCGCAGGATGCCGGTCCACCTCCCGGGCCATCCGCATGTAGATCTCGTAAAGCCCCCTGGGGTCTATTTCCATGCTCTCTGTCTGCCTGCGTTTCTGCTCGATCTTTTCCCGGGCGCGTGTCTCCAGCGCTTCGGGGGTGAGCGTTCCTTCGGCCAGTTGCCGGAAGTCCTCCGGTTCTACCGGAAGAAGAGAGATCTGCTGGGTACCCACCACCAGGTTTGCTTCGTCTAGGCGGGAAAGCAGGCGCCCGTACACGATCTCCTCGGCACTGTCGACATAGCAGAGATTAAGCACATAGATGTTTTCGTGTTTCTGTCCAATACGGTCAATACGCCCGATCCGCTGTTCAACTTTCATTGGGTTCCAGCCGAGGTCAAAATTAATGAGCAGGTCAGCGGTCTGCAGGTTCAAGCCTTCTGCCGCTGCGTCGGTGCACACCAGCACGTCGATCTCACCCCGCAGGAACCGCTCCTTTACCTCTTCGCGGTCTACGGGTATCATCCGGGCGGTACCCGGGTCGAAGTATTCGGCGCCCTGCCCTGAATAGGTGCCGATGCGCATCCACAGGTCGGCCTGGCGCAGCCGGGAAACCAGATCCTTTAAGGTATCGTAGAAACGGGTAAAGATAACCGTCTGGCGGATGCCCCTGGTTTGGCGGTCCCGGCGCTGGTCCAGCGTATTCAACAACACCTGCATCTTCGACGGGAGTTCGGTCAGGTCGGCCATGCTTTCGATCATGCCCTTCAGGCGGCCCCGCTCCCATTCCAGGTCAGCCGTGGTCCGGTTCTTGAGCAGGGATTCGGCGGCCACCAGGTCGTCTTCGTCCTCACCTTCATAGACCGATTCTTGCAGCGAGGAGACTCCTGCTTCATCCGCCTCCAGGACGAGCTGGTGCCGGAGCGTGGCTTCGACCTTGTACAGGCGGCGCTGCAGCGTCTCGCGCAGCGCGTAGAGGCTGGACGCGAACCGAAGCCGCAGGAAACTCAGCAGGAAACTCACCATTTGCTGCGCCTGGTGGTCTCCATGGCTACGGGTTTGCTTGGTCAGACAATCGCAGTATTGCTCCAGTTCCTCATAGATACGCCGCTCCAGTGGCGTGAAGACAATGCGGTGCAAGGGGTAGATATGGCGCCGGGCGAGGTTTTGCTGCAACTGCCCGTGCTCGCGGTAGATTTCCAGCAGCCGCCGGGTATGCCGAAGCATCACCCGTGACAGCGGGGACACACTGAAAAACAAGCGGACCATCAGTTCGCGGTCTCTGCCCCTGGGTATCCACCCGTGCTCCAGCCACTGGCGAAAGGCTGTCCGGATGCGCCCGTCGAGCACGCTCTCCTCAATAAAGCTCCAGAGCATGGGGTCCTGCACTTGAACTGACTGCACAGCGCGTCGTAAAAATTTCCATTCCTGCTCTCCTAGTTCTTCCCTGTGAACCAGCTTGCCAAGAATTTCATAATATTGCGATGTCAATGTTGGATCAAACTGGAACGCACCCACGCGGTTGGTCAGCGACAGCAGGTCACACACTTCCACCGGGTGGATCTGCATGGGTGTAGCGGTGGCCAGCCACAGGCTGCGCGCTTTTTTACGCAGGTAATCATGGACGGAGGTGTAGAGATTTCCAAAATCCGGGTGCGCCCCGGAGCCATCCGCGGGATTCCGCCGCCGGACAGCATGGGCTTCATCCACCAGCGCGATGTCGAAGGGCTTTGCGCCGGACAGTGCCTCCGCCCGCTCTCGGCGGGCGAGCAGCCCGGTGGACATGATCACCAGATCCGGCTCGTAAATGGAGGTCGCCGGACGATTTTCTTCGAAGGGAAAGATATACTCAAGAACGGTCTCCGGAGTGGTGCGCGCCAAACCGAAGGAAAGCAACATCTTGGAAGCCATTTGGCGGTGCCACTGCCTGGTGAGGCTCGCCGGGGCGGCAATCAGGATACGCTTTGCCAGGCCCGACAGGTACAAGGAGCGAAAGGCGAGCCCCGCCTCGATGGTCTTCCCGAGGCCCACCTCGTCGCACAACAGGTAGGAGTATGGCCAGGTTTCCACCAGCCTGCGTACAACGATGGCCTGGTGCGGCCACGGTGTGACGGGCGCGGTCTCCAGTCCCACGAACCGGCCACCCGGCATTCTGGGGGCGTCGCGTAAGATGGCGAAACGCAACCGTTCCAGGGCCGAAGGCGGTTCCGCTACCCTGGGTGCGGCACTGGCGCCGTCCACCTCCACCGGAAAGTCGATTCCCTCAGCCAACCGGATCAGGCGGCGCCTGACCGCCTCCGGCAGGGTCATCACCGGCATGTGGGGGACCCGGCCCATCCACAGGTTTTCAAAGGCTTCTGCGGCTTCGTCCACCCGCCGGCGGTCCGTCTCTCCCCACCAGTCGCAGTGGATATCTACATTCTCGGCGTTCAGGATCAGCGCCGTTTTGGATTCGTTGAGCGTCCCTGCCCCGTAGAGCCGGTGGCCAAATTCATCGTGCAAGACAAACCACTTTTCGTGCACATAGCCATCATCCAAGGCATCCAAAAGGAGAGGCTCGCCGGTCTCCCGGTGGACCCGGAAGGCCACCCGTACCTCAAGGTAGCCGACTGCCACCATCCACGCGAGGAGCGTGACGCCGTTTCGCACCCCCTCAGGCCAGGAATCTGGCCGGTCCAGCTCACCATTCAACCTCGCCGCCAGCCGATCCTGGTCCCCGGCCAGGATGGCCCGCACGTCCCCAGGTTCCAGGTCTGCGCCGACGATCAGACGCATCTTCCCCTGCCGGCTGACAAAGGTTGAAAATCCCATTGAGGCGGCAGCCAGGGAGGACGAGCGGAAGTACCCTGCCACCCGGTCGTACCGCACCGCCAGGCGGAGAGCGGGCACATAGAAATCATGCAGCATGTCGACGGGACGGCCGTCGATCATGGTAGCAGATGTCTTGTAGGACAGGAGCCAGCGGCGGGACCGCAGGCCCTTGTCTTCTGAAGAAGCTCCCATTAGTTCCGTCATGCTATCCCCTCACGAACACTAGCTACTTTGGGCTCACTTGAGGCCGAACAGGATCGCCCCGGCCTCCTGGCGCAACTTTTCGTCGGCCATCTCCGCGGCCCAGACAGAGAGCAGATCGAGGATCACCTGTTCCCGCGCTTGCGCGTGCTGCGCCAGGTAAGCGCGGGCAACAGGCGCATCGCCCTCCCGGTAAGCAAGGATCAGACCATGCAGGATGTCCCATTCGGTCTGTGGATTCTCTACGCGTTTCTTGTTGCGCTCCTCCGGCAGGGCCAGGCGCAGCTTGGACCCACGGCGGACAAGCGGCGCGTGGTAGCCGGTGTCCCCGGCGCTGGAGCGCCCGGTGCGCCCGCCCCGGCTTTCGTCGTTAATGCCGATCATCCGGCCGTTTACCGTGTACCCGGCTGCCCTGCCCTCCAGGCTGATACTGAGTGAGCGGGAGAGGTTCAACGCCTCATCGTAAGGGAACTCGGCCAGCCCGAAAATGCCGAAGAGCGTCAGGGCCATGGCGGCTTCAGGATTGAGGTCGTCCACCTGCAGGCGCCCCTGCGTCAGGCGGGCGACCTGGTGTTGAGCCACCACAGCGCTGGCCTCGTTCATGGCGCGGATGGGGCTGACCGGATCGTCGCCGTCCAGCACCGGCCAGTGTTCCGAGAGCACCCGCAGCGCCCGGCCGTAACTGGCTACCATTTCGTCCACTGCATTTAATTGGAGCGGCTCGAACTCTTTCAGGCCCTCGCGTACCGCCTCGCGCACCCGCTGGGCCACACCTGTGCCACCGAAACCGGTCCAGGTCGCCGGTGTACTATCTTTAACTTCCCGCTTACGACAGGTCAGGAAGATTGAACTGGCAGCAGCGGCCATATCCTTCTGGTGCATTGACGCGGCCGACTCGGACTCTACAGGCATGGAAGACGTGATCGTCCAACCGTTCTCGATCAAGGAGCGTGTCAGCGCTTCCCAAGCTTCCTGGGTTTTATGGGTAAACATGATGGTCATGATGCCATCGTCTTTAAGGACACGGCGGCACTCGGCGAAAATTTCGCCCATCAGGCGCTCGTACTCCTTAGCTGCTCTGGCAGCAGAGCCGTCCCTGGCCGGGTTAGCCACCGCCTCGTCGTTTTTATCAGTAAGCCGCCGCCTGAACAAGTCAGGGTAGAGGTCATGGAGAGTACGGCGCTGCCACACGTAGAAGTAGTCGGCCAGCTCCGCGTACTGCACGTTGTTGTAATAGGGAGGATCTATACAAACCAGGTCGACCAAACGGTCGGGTAAATCCAAGTGGGCGGCCGTGCCGCAGCGGATGTTCACAGGGGGAGCAGCACCCTGGAGCTTTTTCTGTAGCGGCGCCATCAATTCCGCCATCCCTGCGTACGCGTCCGATACCTGTGAAAGACCCCAGGCCGCACCTGAATTAGGGCCTGTGAAAATCATCTCGCCAAATGTCCATTTCAGTGAAAAGTCATGACGTCCAAAGGTTCCTTTCACAATACCCCTTGTATATTCCCAGCGAGTTTGCTTGCTGTTATAATCCAGTCCTTTATCTATCACAAACTGGAGATACGTCACCACGGCGCGGCCGCGTTCCTCACCGAGCTCCCGGAGGATGTCGGGCTTGAGGCGGTTGATCTCCTCTACCAGGATGAGGTGCCCCAGGAGTTGGCGCGGGGTGAACATATCGCACCAGCGAGTCATGCCGTGGATAACCGGACGCATGTCGTTGCCCTCTGGGAAGCTTTCGGTCGGGATGAACCCCTGCCGTTCCCACTCAGGCCAACGCTGTTGGAGGCGCTGCTCAGCCTCAGCCAGGGCCTGGAGGTCGCGGTGGTTGGGCGGCCGGAAGAAGCGCACCTTGTCGGTCTTGATCTCCCCGGCCCGTTCACCGCTTTTGTACCGTTCGGGTCTGCCGTGCCTGTCCAGCTTGGGCTGATAACGCACGGCCGCCACGCAGTAAAGCCGGTCCTGCCACCGGCCGTGGGGCGATTCGCCCCGGGCCTGAGCCTTGATCTCGTCGGCGGGAATGGCCTGGCGGCAGTGGACACACGTGCCGACGCCGCCGCTGACCGTGGCAAAATCTGGGTCTTCGCCGTTCGGGCCCCGGCTGCCCTTGACGCGATAAGTCTCAAACCGCACCTTTCCGCCTTTCGATCGGCCGTCAGTGACGATCCGCACGCCCCACTTGTCACCTTCTTTTGACAGCCAGCAGGTGTTTAGAAGCGGCGCCTCCCCGCCGCAATGCGGGCAGGTCACCTGGCGAGCGTACAAGTAGGTGGTCGTATCTTCGCGGTCGTACTCTGCAATCAGGTCCGGACACTTTCTCAGATGCGCCTCCAGAACCCGTCTCTCGTCCTGCGGTAAAGGGAAAACTCGGGGGAATACAGCATCTAGCTTGTTGTCCAAGACGTCAATCAGCTGCTGCCCCCATTTCTCGATATCGTCCTTTAACTCCAGGCCATAACGGGCAGGATAGTCGAGGGTAGCGTACAGAATCACGGCCGCAACCGGATTCAGCTCATTTGCAATCACTCGGTGCCCAAGTCGCAACGCTTCGAAGGGAATTGAACCCCCACCGGCCGTGGGATCAAGCACCGTAATTTCACGGGATCGCCATTCCGGTTGGTGTATGTAGGCGCGTGAATACCCGTAAAGGTTCGGAACACGGACACCCACGCTTGACGCAATCTCCATCAAGCCTTTGAACCAGACAGGATCAGCAGCTACGCGTTCAACATATAAGATCTCGCCTTCGCTGGGTAGCGGCTCAGGAAGCGGTTTACTCAGCTCTCTCCATTTTTGGATGACGGGATGGTCCTCGAGAGGAGGAGTCTTTACGGTAATCTCTTTAATCAACTTCCCGTGCTCTTTCCTAGTGTCCTGCTCCCGTTGAAGCGCCCTCGCAACCACGGAGTCTACTTCTAATATTTCCCGTCCCGAAGCATCCTGGCCGATACGATCAAGTAGCTTGTCTTCCAAGATCCACGGTTCCCCGTTGACCAGTGCCTGCACCTTTTCAATGCCCAGTTGGCGGAGGAACCAGTCCGGATCGGTTCCGGCGGGCAGGAGCGAGCCGAGGATGGCGGCGCGGCTCGGCGTTAGCGGCCGCCGCGCCCACCAGACGTGAAGGAAATAGAGAGGAGGGAGGGCGGAACTCGCACCTCGCTCCCGCTGGGTCTCGGCACCGACCTGGTGGCAGGGAAAGCCCGCTTCGATCAGGCGGACGTCAGTCCTGATTTTGCTGTCCTGCATAATATAATCGCCCCTATCTACGCAACTTCTCCAGCATGTGCAGGATCGCCGGGTCCCCGGGCTGGCCGCCCAGCATGATGCGCATGCCGGCTAAAGCCCAGCGGTTGGCCGCCTCCCCGTACTGGGTTACCCGCGTCAGCCAGTACGCGGCTTCTTCGCGGCTGAAACGCGCCACGCGCCAGGCGATCAACTCAACCCGGTCCATTTCCTTTACTCTTTCCTGCAGTTTGAATATGAGTGACAGTTTTACGCCCGCCTCCTCGTCCATGGGCAGGTTTCCCCTGAAAGCAATGCGCCCATTACCGAGGAACCGCTGCAGGTCCAGCGGGATCCCGGCGTCATCGCATACGCTGCCGGTAATTGTGCGGATTACGGGCAAACAGCGGCGCAGGGACTGGCCATACAGCAGCCCCCGGTCTCTAAGAACTGTCTTCCCCACAGCCTTACCGTTTTTCTGCTGGTCCTCCTCGGGCGAAGACCGTTCCTTGACCACAAAGACCGGTACAGGTTTGTCCTTGTATTCGGTAACCCGCAGGACCCAAGAAGCCCGCTCCAAAAGAGGCCGGATGCGTTGCTGGAAATCTCGCTCTAGATCCCAATCGGTGGTAGCCTTCTGGTTTGTCATTTGCATCCCTCGCATTATACGCTACATATTATTTGTTTCTGAGTTCCTGGATGAACGGGCAGTCGTCAGCGGGATCAAGTATTTCGAGGAAAGCCTCCGTATGCTCTTCTTGCGATGCAACGCCATCCAATACCTCGAATAGCTCACCCAGCGCCTTCATGGATCCCGGGGTAACACTGGTGAGCTGGATGCGGATGCTGCCACCCTCCGGGAGCTTGAGGTCCACCAGGTCCATGCTGTCAATGGTGGACTTGGCGCCCCGGTTATAGATGCCCCCCAACCGCCGCAGCAGCGGGAGCAGCTTCTCAGCCCCTTCTTTGCCCCCGAGGGTAAGTCCGCGGCGACCGGCGGTGACCCACCCCAGCTCGGCCGCCTTGGCCGGCGAGACCAGTACATCGCCAGACTGGGGGGTGTAAAGGGCGGCGCCGGCCCCATGGATGAGATCAGGTTTTTCCTGCTGGTCCGGCGTACCATGGTAGGCAAACAGGCGGCCATTCTTGACAAGCGTCACTACGGCTTCCTGGAAATCCTTGGGCGGAATCTCTCCGTATTGCTCGGCCAGGTTGTCCGATACCTCGCGCACCGTAGCAACCCCACTCCGGCCAATCACATAGATGAGGCCGTCACGCACCTTAACCGGATCGACCGTATGGGTTTTGGTCCAACCGCGCTGGTTCGCACCCTGCACGGTAACCAGGCTGTATCCCGTCCCGGACAGGTTGACCCCCATGGGGATGTCGTTCTCCCGGTGGTAGAACTCTCCCGGTTTCACGCTATCCACAGCACCCATGCGGAAGGCGCACCATACACCTTTCTGGACCCCGGCTCTGATAATTTGCTCCAAAATTCCGGGCGTCTCCAGCACCGGCCAACTGCGTACGCAGGAGAAGTGCTGGCGTAGTTTTTCCAGGGTGACGGTGTCGCCGTGCTCAAAGAAGAGTTTGCTCAAGTTCAAAAGGTCCGCCTGGGTAGTGTTGTTGCTGGTAAGAAGCTTGCCGTCCTTGAGCAAGGTCTCACGGATTTGCTCGATAAAGGGCAGCCCGCCCTCGCCACCGGCTGTCTTGATCTCCTTCCGGACGATATGCCCCGCTGTGGAAGGGTAATACAGGCCCGTATAGATGCTTGAAACGGCGGTAAGCAATGCCTGCTCGCGCTCAGTTTTACGTTTGCGGAAATCCGCGTCCTCCAGCCGGCGGGGATTGACACCGTAGCTCTGTGGCTTTTCAATCAAGACGCGCATGGCCTCAACCTGACGGGCGATACTCTCGATGCGCTGCCGGGCGTCTTGCGCCTGGCCCTGGAGGAGCTTCTCCAATTCGTTCGTTCCTTTTACAGTGGCGGTTTCGGGAACAAGTAGAAAGATGATGTTCTGTTGCTCCCTGGGCTTATTCACACCCCTGGTGGTCACCACGGCCTCTACATCGACGCTTTCGGCGGTCAGTGAAACAACTCCCAGCACAGGCCTCCCCTTGCCGTCGGGTAAATGCTCCGGTAAGGAAACATCGTGTTCTATGTGGAAAAGGTCAGTTTTTCCGGTTACCACCTTGCGTGCCGTTGCCTCGAGCAGGCTGTTGACCTGGTCTGACTTTAAAGTCCTGCGGATCCTGGCGAGGACGCTGTTAATAGTCGGCTCTTCGCTGGCAAAGTATTTGCCCTGCTCGTACCGGAGGTAAAAGGCGCTTTCATTGATCTCCTCAATGGCCGTGCGCACCTGTGGCGGCGTGAGACCGGGAAAAGACACACAAAACAGCGCTTCCGGCTCGGTAAGGCCGAAGATTTTGGAATCCAGGCCCTCCTCGCGGCCCACCAGGCTGTGCAGAAAGATAGTCTTCCAGGTATACTCGTAAAGAGGATGGCCCTCCGGGTGCGGGTTCTTCTGGTCGGCAAGTTCCGCGTTGCTGCGGCCGCCCTCGAGGGCGCCGGTATCGACGCTGCCTACATCGGCGTTAAGGACGAGTAGCAGGTCTGAACTGCCTGTGCGGCCAAGGATCTCATTGACCACACGATCCGAGCGCAGGTCCAGGTGACAGTCGTGGATCATGGGCATGTCCTGCTGTTTCAGCCACAGGCTGCGCACAGCCAGGGCCAGCACCCGGAGTACGCCGCGCGTGCCCTGGAAGTTCTCAGCGTTAGCAAGCTTCTTATTAAGGAAGTCCACCAGAGTCGGGTGAAACGGGTAGTTGGCGATCATCCGGCCCTTGAAATCCTCGCTGGCAGCCTCGTCCGGCAGCATGTTGGCGTTCCGGCGGTACATCTGCATGTATTCCTCAGCGGCGGCTCTGGCAGCATCGCGGTTTACGGATAAGAACAGCCGCTTGGCAAGTACGGATGAGATCTCGGCGGCGTGTACCGGCGTAATCTGGACGGCGTCACGGGCCACCACGCTGGCCACGCCCCTTACGGCTTTTTCGCCAATCCCCAGAGCGTCGTCTTCGCTCACCTCTTCGCCTCGCACCTGGGCAATGAGTTTCGCCAAAAGCTCCGTTTGTCTGGCAAAGGCATCCGTTGCGCTGGCCAGTGTGAGGATGACCGCAATCCCAGGATGGTTACGGGCATAACCGTGCAGCCCCATGAGAAAGGCAGCGAGCTGGCTCGCCCCATCGGGCCGAGCCGCTTCAAGCCGCGCCGCGTATTGCGCCAGCTCATCCAGCATGATGATGGCCTTTCGCCCTCCCAGCACCCTTTCAAAATACGTTTTGCCGGGCGCGGCATAGGAGTTGGCCTCGTCTTCCACTTCACGGTAAAGGCTCTCTCCACCGATTTGATAGGCAATCTCACCCCAGAGGGTATAGGGCACCAGCGCATTACCTTTAGGCTTATGCACCGGAATCTCGTCGCCCGCCACGCCGACGACAGCGACTGAACCGGGCTCCGAGAGAAGCTTCGGGTCAAGAATGTTTTGTACGATGTCACGCAGTTCCGTACCTCTATAGGCGATGTGGGTACAGGCGATCAGCGTGTGGGTCTTACCGCCTCCAAAAGCTGTTTCCAACCGGTGGATAGCTGGGACTGTCATGTCACCCGCGACCCGGCCAAAAACTTCCGACAGAGTCAACCGGAGACCCTGAGTCGGGTAGGTGGCTTCACGGAAAAAGAGTTCCGCGTTGGTGTAAATGCTGTCGATGACACCCCGACCGGTATGGTAATATTCGATGATCGGGCTGAGCGACGCCGTGAAGACCTCAGGGTTAAAAGTACCTGCCAGGATCTCGGGTCGCGGCTGGCATGTGTCTCGTACCGATTTCACAGTTCATCCTCCTGTTCTCATCCCCTAGCCAAAGACGTGGGAACTGTGCCTATTTCCCGGTCTGGGCTCTGGTCGTTTTTCTTGCCCGCGGCAACAATTATTGCCTTCTCCAAAACAACCCTGCCACCCGGCTCCAATTTAAGCAAAACCCGGTCACCCTCGTCTAATTCAAGAGCAGCCCGAATTTCCTTTGGCAATGTCATCTGACCTTTTGGTCCTACTTTAGGCGTATAAAGTTTGGCCAAATAAATCACCTACCAGGAAAATTGGATTATGGATATTCTACCCAATTCTTGCCCAATTCGCCAAGACTCAACCAAATTCCTGCTGAAATAATGTAAAAGCCCGAAGATTAGCGGCCATTCCTTCCTCAGTCATTCTGATAGCTCAGGTACCTGTTCCGCGAGTGTGCCGGTCGATCCAATCACCGGAATGGCTACTTCCCCAAATCAAATAAAGAAAGACAGGATCTCTAGTCCTGCCTCAAAATGTATATCTCTTCACTTCCTCCACGGAATCTGAGTTTTTCAAGGCTTCCCGACACGACGCGTGTTACCGCATCCTGGGCATACAGTTTATTCCATAGTATAAGTGATCAACGGTGATCAATTTACCCCTATGTCCCACACGGGCATGGGGGCTTTTTACATCCTGTATTCGGTGGTTTCCGGCTGGGTCAAGATGTCTCGCAAGAAGCTGGCTGGGGAAAGTTTATGCAAATCAATTTCTTCGGGTGTATAGCCCCTGGCCTCTACCGGCTCCATAATCCTGGCTGCCGCCCGGCCAAGGATTTCCGCCCGTTCCCGCAGATTCAGACCGGCAAAATCATTCGAAATGATCAACAAGTCAATGTCACTGTCATCACTGGCCGTACCTTTAGCCTGGGAACCAAAGAGCAATGCCCTCTGTACACGTATCCCGAACTGGCCGAGAACGTTAAGGTACGAAGCTATTACTTCTTTAAGTTCTCGTTGTTTCTTAGCCATTCTATCACCTGCTCCGCACGTTTGAGATACTGATTCGCCACCAACCTGGGATAGGCAGCTATCAGGTTGTTAAGGTCTTCCGGGTATCTGATAGTCCCGGCAACAGAGTTTAACTCTCCGATGAACAGCCTCATTTCTTCTGGTGGTTCTACACCCGCCAAATCAACAAGACGAATGAGGTTATGGATTTTTGGAGGAGACTGGCCCATTATCTCGCTTACCAATGCTTTCAGCGTCTTCTCTACCGCCAGGTGCGCGAAGTAAATTGTGTAGACGTACCGCTTTACGCGAAACATGCTACGGGCAGTCGCGAGATCGTAATCGGCAGATGCTAGCCAGTTCTCGGTTTCTGGATTCACGTTAATCGTAACTCCTTACCCATATTCTTACACCCATATTGATTGCTTAATCGGGACAGTAACCGAATTTCACGCTTATGCCTCGATGACGGTCAACCTGCCCTACTCTACCAAAATTCTAACATGCGCCAGGGGAATGGGGCAATATTTTTCAAACACTTAAGGGATTGGCAATAGAGACCGCCCCAAACGGGATGCTCTTTTAAAGGAAAAGGCTGCCCACAAAATGGACAACCTGTTACGAAAAAAGGATCTTAATTTTTTGTCTAACCTACTGCATTACCGTTGCATTACTTTCCGATCAAAAAAGGTCTCGCGATCCCGCGAGGCCTTGATTTTACTGGAGCCCATAACCGGGATTGAACCGGTGACCTCCGCCTTACCAAGGCGACGCTCTACCTACTGAGCTATATGGGCATGGTTGCGGGGGATGGATTCGAACCAACGACCTTCGGGTTATGAGCCCGACGAGCTACCAACTGCTCCACCCCGCATCAGGATGCAAGATGCATGACGCAGGATTTTTTGTCGGAATTCGCCGGGCGAATTCCTTCAACTTCTTGCCTCTTGCTTCTTGCCTCTTATTTCTTGAATGGTGGAGAGGGCTGGATTTGAACCAGCGAAGGCAGCGCCAACAGATTTACAGTCTGCTCCCTTTGGCCACTCGGGAACCTCTCCACGATATATGCGCCAGCCTCCCGACTGACAAAAGCTATTATAACATTACCCGGTAGACCCCGTCAAGGGGCTGATGAAGACTAACTTCAGGTAAATACCGGCATAATTCGATAATCATCAGAGGAAGGAAGGTTCAGGCAAGGGACTTCCCGGCGGCAGAGTAGAGGGCCGGAAGTCCGGCCCTCTAATAACCTCTTAGCATCCGTCCCGCTTTTCCAGGTAGCGCTCCAGCTTCCGCTTGACCCGCTGCAGTGCGTTGTCGATGGACTTTACGTGACGCTTCAGGTCCACCGCAATCTCCTGATAGGACTTGCCTTCCAGGTATGACATCAGGACCTGCCATTCCAGGGAACTCAGGATTTCTCCCATCTTTTCCTCGATATCATCAAATTCTTCCCGGCTGATAATCAACTCTTCCGGGTCTGTCACCTTGGAGCCGGAAATCACGTCCAGCAAGGTACGGTCCGAATCCTCGTCATAAATCGGTTTATTTAATGATACATATGAGTTCAACGGTATATGCTTTTGCCGGGTAGCGGTCTTGATGGCCGTAATGATCTGGCGAGTTATACAAAGCTCGGCAAATGCCCGGAACGAAGACAGTTTATCGCCCCGAAAATCCCTGATGGCTTTGTAAAGGCCGATCATCCCTTCCTGGATGATATCCTCCCGGTCAGCGCCGATTAAGAAATATGACCGGGCTTTCGCCCGCACAAAGTTTTTATACTTGTTAATTAAATACTCCTGGGCAATATCGTCGCCTTCCTGTGCCAGTTCTACGATATCTTCGTCGACCATTACCTCGTAGACATCGCAAGTTTCCCGCTGGACGTTGATGCTCATGACATCGCCTCCACATCTGTGATTTAAAAACTCGGCCTGATGCGATTATGCTTAACGCTACGGGCGTCGCACACGATAATATTCTATGGAGGCAAACCCTGCAATAGACCTGTTTGTCCAGTTCACAAGAGTAATTATACAGGAAAAAGAACTATCAATCAAGGGTTACTTCCCTCTCCGCCAGTGCTCCAAAGTTTCCCGCATCCTTTCTGTCAGGTGCATGTCCAGCGGCCGTCGCTCACGCCCTCGCTTCCCGGCATTCTCTTTGGCCTCGGCGGTAACAAGTTGCACCATCCGGTACAGTTCCCTGGCTGATAACCTTAGCGCTCCCTTCCCCATTACCACCCGCTGTTCGGCCCAATCCGAGGTGGCCACCGACACCACCGCCTCCGGAGGCAACTGGCCTACCAGGCGCTCGATAACCGAATCCGCGGTTTCACCTTCCCGGGAGAAGATTACCTCTACACCACCGACATGTTCCCGGCTCCCTGCACTACCTTTAACCAGGTGCGCATCAAAGACTACCACCACCCGGTTGCCCCTGAGGGCCTGGAAGTTGCCCATGATCTCCACCAACTTGTCCCTGGCGTGTTCGAGGCTCTGTTCCTGTAACGCGGCCAGCTCCGGCCAGCCGTTCATGATGTTATAACCGTCCACGATGAGGTAGTCTTCCACGATGCACCACCTTTATCAGGAAGCTAGAAGCAAGAAGCATGAAGCAGGAAACTTTAGGAAGGAATTGGCGAAGCCAATTCCAACAGGCAATCTTGCATCCTGCGTCTTGCCTCCGGCTTCTTGGCTATTACCGCGCTTGCAGGCGTTGGCGTACTACCTCGTAAAGCATCACCGACGCCGCCACGGCCGCGTTTAGCGAGTTGATCTGTCCTTGCATGGGCAGGCGTACACAGTAATCGCACGTTTCTTTCACCAGCCGGCCCAGACCCTTCCCCTCACTGCCTATCACCAGCGCCAGGGAGCCTGTCAGATCCCTGTGCAAGTACAGGTCTTCCGCTTCCATGGCTGCGCCGACCACCCAGCACCCCTCTTTTTTTAAGTATTCCATGGTCTGTACCAGGTTGGCCACCCGGGCAACCGGCACGTACTCCACCGCGCCGGCGGACGCCTTGGCCACCGCCCCGGTAAGGGGTACGCTGTGTCGTTTGGTGATGACCACCCCGTGGGCTCCGGCGGCATCCGCGGTACGCAGGATGGCCCCCAGGTTATGGGGGTCCTCCAGTTCATCCAGCAGTACCAGCAAGGGTTCCTCTCCCCGCTGCCGGGCAATCGCCAGAATGTCATCCACCTCTACGTATTCCTTGGCAGCAGCCAGGGCAATTACCCCCTGGTGGCCGCGGGTGTGGGCGAGGGCATCCAATTTATTCCTGTCTACCTGTTGGACGGGAATACCCCGGGCCCGCGCCAGGCTGTAAAGTTCTGAAAGCCCGCGGGGATTCACACCGGACCCGATCAGGATCTTGTTGATGGGTCGCCCGGACTTCAGGGCCTCCACCACCGGGTTTCGGCCTTCGATGGTATCGCTGGGAACTGTCAACCTCTTTCATCTCCATTCTGCTCCAGCAACCGGAAGAGCATGCTAAAGATGTGATCCAACCTCTCCCGCTCCCCTTTCAGGTAGAGATAGCCGATAAGAGTCTCCAGACCTGTGCTGTACCTGTACTCCACCACATCAGCGTTTCTGGGCACATGCCCCGGCTTGGCGTTACGACCCCGCCGGAGGACCCCCCGTTCCTCCTCGGAAAGCATTTCCGCCAGGTGGCGTACCATTTGGGCCTGGGTACTGGCCCGTACACAGGCCACCGCTTCATGGTGCAACTCGTGCATCCGGGTAACACCTTTAGACACCAAGTGGAGACGGGTATACAGCTCGTATACCGCATCTCCCACATAAGCCAGTACCAGGGGAGGAAGTTGTTCAGGGGATGAGGGCAGGTTGATATTCATTGCCGCTTCCACCGTACACCGTGGGGTGTGTCCTCAAGGGCAATCCCCAGGGCCTTCAGCCGCTCTCGGATCCCGTCCGCGACGGCCCAATCCTTCTTCTTGCGGGCTTCCTGGCGCATCTCGATAATCAAGCTCATCAGTTGTTCCACCAGATTGTACTCATCTCCGCCCCCCATCGCCTCCCCGGCGCCCAGCACCCCCAGCACATCACCGCCCAGCCGTTGAAACAGGCTGCGGGCTTCCTGGAGTACCCGGCTTGAGTCCTCAGTCAGGGCAAAACCGTCCCCATAAATAAAGCTGTTAACATCCCTGCTGAGATCAAAAAGGGCGGCAATGGCGAGAGAGGTATTGAAGTCATCATCCATTGCTTCCTCAAAGGCTGTCTGCGCTTTATGAAGGCTTGCCGCCAGTTCATTGCCGGTATTATTTATCGATCCTGAAGGAGTTACCGGCCGGGATAACGCCTCCTCCAACAGCCGTAAGGTCTTTTTCAAACGCTCCAAACCCTTCCCTGCGGCCTCCAGCTTCCCGTCGTCGAAATCCAGGGGGCTGCGGTAGTGGGTGGACAAAAGGTAGAACCTCACCACATCAGGCGGGAACTTGGCCAGGATGTCCCTTAAGAGAAAGAAATTCCCCAGAGACTTGGACATCTTCTCCTGGTTCACGGTGATAAAACCGTTGTGCATCCAGTAACGGGCGAAGGGCCGGCCGGTCGCGGCCTCCGCCTGGGCAATCTCGTTTTCGTGATGGGGGAACACCAGGTCGAGCCCACCCCCATGGATATCAAAACCGGTGCCCAGGTACTTGAGAGACATCGCCGAGCACTCGATATGCCAGCCCGGCCTCCCACCGCCCCAGGGACTGTCCCAGGCAGGTTCCCCAGGTTTAGGCGCCTTCCACAGGGCGAAGTCCAGGGGGTCTTTTTTGCGGGTGTCCACCTCCACCCGCGCGCCAACCATCAGCTCATCCAGGGAGCGTCCGGAGAGTTTCCCGTATTCAGGGAAACTCCGCACATCAAAATAGACGTCTCCGCCCACTGCATAGGCGTGCCCCTTTGCCACCAGGGTAGTGATCATTTCGATGATCTCCGGCAGGTGGCTGCTCACCTGGGGATGCACGTCCGCCCGCCGGACCCGCAGGGCGTCTGCGTCCCGGTAGTACTCCTGGATGTACCTTTGAGCCAGCCGGAGGGCGTCCTCTCCTTCCTCCTGTGCCCGCTTGATAATCTTGTCGTCGATGTCGGTAA
The DNA here is from genome assembly GCA_000987045.1 of Clostridiales bacterium PH28_bin88. Classification (GTDB taxonomy): domain Bacteria; phylum Bacillota; class PH28-bin88; order PH28-bin88; family PH28-bin88; genus PH28-bin88. The sequence goes on from LAKY01000008.1 coordinate 90,531, forward strand.
AGTTCTGCACGTAGGTAACCTCAAACCCCCGGTACTCGAAGTACCGGCGGACAGAATCAAACACCACCAGCGGGCGGGCGTTGCCCAGGTGGATGTAGTTGTAGGTGGTGGGACCGCAAACGTACATCTTTACTTTACCCGGTTCACCGGGAATAAACTCTTCCTTTTTCTTGCTCAAAGTGTTGTACAGGCTGATGGTCATGCTGCACCTCCAGTTCCATGATCCGCTGTTCCATCCGTTCGATCTTCCGCTGCAGGCAGAGGATCATCTCCGCTACCGGGTCCGGCAGCTGGTCATGCCGGAGGTCGATGTCCGTTAACGACTGGTCGGCTATGTTGCGGCCGTTGCGCACCACCACTTTCCCCGGTACGCCTACCACGGTGCAGTTTGCGGGTACGTTTCGCAGCACCACCGACCCTGCCCCGATCTTGACGTTATCCCCGATGGTGATCGACCCCAACACCTTCGCCCCGGTACTGATTACCACGTTATTGCCGATAGTGGGATGGCGTTTGCCCTTTTCCTTTCCGGTGCCCCCCAGGGTAACCCCCTGGTAGAGGGTCACGTTATCGCCGATCTCCGCGGTTTCGCCGATGACCACGCCCATACCGTGGTCAATAAACAGTCCCTCACCGATCCTGGCCCCCGGGTGGATCTCGATGCCCGTCAGCCACCTGGCCCCTTGAGAGATCACCCTGGCCAGGACAAACCATTTCCGGCGGTAAAAGAAGTGGGCCACCCTGTGCAGGAGCACGGCATGAAACCCCGGGTAACACAGGAGGACCTCCAGCACGGTCTTGGCCGCCGGATCTCGTTCAAAGATCACCTGGATATCTTTTTTGATTCTTTTCAGCACGTTGACCCCCTCCTGGACAATCAGCTAGACGTTAAAAAACCCTTCGCCCTGTAGTGTTTTTCTACAGAGACGAAAGGTTTCGCGGTCCCACTCTGTTTGAGCACAAATCTTGTGCTCCTCTCGGTAAGCACCCCGGCAGGGTACTCAGGGCTTTAACGGCGCCACCGTTGAAGCTTACTACGAAAACTTCAGCCTCACCACTCCCGGATGCACTTCAGCACTGCTCCTCCGGGACCGCTTGCAGCCGGTGGCGGCCCCTCTCTGACGGCGATGACAGCGCCTACTCTTTCCGTTCACTGTGTTCTTTATTGCGGTATGACTTTTTAAGGTTCTTGATTGCCATTATAACCTTGCTCCCGGGGAGTGTCAAGAAAGTTAGTTTTCGGTCAGCGCTGGTGCATGCCCCTGAAACCAAAAAGAATGTACCGGCATCAAGTCGAGAAATTGAGAAACAGACGCATCTAGAGGTGTCGAGGATATTTTTCTTGGCTGATTGAGGAGAAAAGTGCCACTATTTTGCTTGAACTAGGAAGAGAACGGAAAGGGGTTGTCAGTGCACCTACTCGGGTATGACCGGCATACTGCTGCGTCCTTCTTGGGATAGTCAGGATGATTGTCACAAGTTCAATATGAAGTTTTTCGTAGTTCACTTCAGAGTTCTGAGCATAAATCCATGGCATAGTTGAGGCCGGTCCTTTCAGTATTTCACAACGCCACTTCTCTTACATCTGGAGCAACCACTAACGTAGCCTCGGTCTTCTTCACCACTTCCTCCACTGTCACCCCCCGCATCAACTCTTTCAGCAGCAGCCCATCCCGGGTAACCTCGATAACCGCCAGGTCGGTGACGATGAGGTCCACCTCCTGCCTGGCCGTGAGCGGCAGGCGGCAGCGTTTGAGGATCTTGGGGCTGCCGTCTTTGGCGACATGCTCCATGGCCACGATCACCCGCCTGGCCCCCACCACCAGGTCCATGGCGCCCCCCATCCCGGGCACCATCTTCCCGGGGATCATCCAGTTGGCCAGGTTTCCTTCGGCATCCACTTCCAGCGCCCCCAGCACGGTGGCGTCCACGTGGCCGCCCCGGATGATGGCAAAGGAGGTGGCGCTGTCAAAACAGCTGCCCCCGGGCAGGATGGTTACCGGCATCCCCCCGGCGTTCACCACGTCTTTGTCTACCTGGTCTTCCGCCGGGGCCGGTCCCAGACCCAGGAATCCGTTTTCCGACTGCAGCATGATCTGGACGCCTTCGGGCAGGTGATTGGCCACCTGGGTGGGCAGGCCAATCCCCAGGTTGACCACGTCTCCGTTTTTGAACTCCCGGGCTACCCGGCGCACAATGTCATCGCGGCTTCCCGCCATGCTTCGTCACCCCCCAGCACCATATGATGGACGAATACGCCGGGAGTCATGAACTCGTCCGGGTCCAGCTCCCCGGTTTCCACCACCTGCTCCACCTCGGCGATCACCAGGTCTGCCGCCATGGCCATCAGGGGATTGAAGTTCCTGCTGGACCTGCGGTACACCAGGTTTCCCATTTTATCGGCCTTGTAGGCCTTAAGCAGGGCCACGTCCGCCCTCAGGGGCAGTTCCAGGAGGTACTCCCGCCCACCGATGGTTATTACCTGTTTCCCTTCCGCCACCACCGTACCCACGCCGGTGGGGGTGAGAAAGCCGCCCAGCCCCGCCCCGCCGCAGCGGATGCGCTCGGCCAGGGTACCCTGGGGGATGAGGGTAACCTCCGTCTCCCCGCCGGTCATCTGCCGCCCTGTCTCGGGGTTGGTGCCGATGTGGGAGGCCAGCAGCTTCTTGATGCGCTTGTTCACGATCAGTTTACCGATGCCCTTCCCCGGGAAACCGGTGTCGTTGCAGATAACGGTAAGCTCCTTGGCACCTGTGGCTACCAGGGCGTCCATCAGGGTCTCCGGGGTACCGGCGGTCATGAACCCGCCGATCATCAACGTCATGCCGTCCCTGACGCTGGCCACCGCCTGCTGAATTGTAATCACCTTGTCCAAAAAAAGCTCCCTCCAACTGACGCCTATTCTTCAACAATGGCCACCAATCGCACCATGCCGCCATCTCGCAACGGAACGGGAAGGCAGCAACGGTGCATATTTTACCTCCTGGTGTAAATTCCAGTTTAAAAGTTGCTAACTTTATTTCCCCGTCTCAAAACGAAACTTCTGGTCAGGATCTACTATCGCGAGAACACGGACAACACAACCATCGCCGCCTTTCCAACGCCAGGGGAAAGCCATGAAAAAGCACCTCTTGCCGGTAACCTCATCCAACTGGCCGCCGACATTTTCGATGCCAGGGATACCACCTTTGACCATTAGATTCTTATGACCATCTTCCCAATTGGGAAAATCCACTTTTGGATCACGGCCGTACTCTTTTTTCCACTCTTCAATTAGGTGGGGCTGTGACGGACCAAGGCCATGGTCAACCAACTTGGTTGCAATGGGATGGTCGTTAGCCTGGCAGCCGTAGCCGACTAATTTTACTTTTTTATCAACCAACCACTGGGCACCAGCACCGTTAATACCGCATCCATACGCGAAGTATTCGTCGGTATCCGCCCATTTGTGATGGAAACCAGTGTTGATCATCACGATGTCACCTTCTTGGATTTTGGGACGAGCATTTTCAAGATCCTCGGGGGTGATAATGCCCCATTTCCCCTTGGGGATAGATACGCAGACACCTGTACCGCAAAGCCGCCACAGGGGATAACCAATAATATCAGGCGTGTTCTCTGTAACGTGCAGGGGCGCATCCATATGGGTGCCGCGGTGCATAATACCCTCCCAGTTCACTTCATAAATACCGTCCTTGGCATGGAATTTATTAATAGTCACATTAACACCGGGGTGCGAGGGCCATTCCGGCATAAATTGTTCGTAAGTATGGGTTAAATCATATATTTGAAGGCTCATATTCTTACTCCTTTCTCATGTAGATTATTCTTTTCCGGAATCTATGCGACAATTACCAGTGGGATCAATCATGGCGACGAGCCGAACAGGACAGGCGTCTCCTTTTCTGAATTTCCATGGGGTAGCAATGAAGGTAGCACGTTTTCCTAACAACAGGTCTACATCGCCGCCGACTTGTTCGATGGTGGGGATTCCAGCAGCCAAAAGTGTTTTATGGGCAATGTTCCACTCACCATGTTCTTTTTTGGGATCCAAACCTGTTGCTTTTTGATATTCACCAGCCAAACGTTTCATGGTCGGTCCGCCCCGGTGAGGTCCTAAAGAGGTCGCTAATGGGTGATCTATCTGCGGTGTATCAACAGCAACCATCTTACACTCCCTGTTTACCAGCCATTGGGCGGCATCTTTGGATAATCCAGGAGATTGCCCAAAATACTCTAGAGAATCGGAATATCTATGATGCCATCCAGTGACGATAACGACGATATCTCCTGGTTGAACTTCAGGTGTAGCCGCTTCCAGGTCTTTGGCAGTAATCACTTCATAACTACCTTTAGGGATACAGAGCACGACACCGTTGCCAAAAAAACGATCTACTGGAATTTGAGATAGGTCTGCTCCACGCTGGATCATGTGCAAAGGCGCGTTCATATGTGTGCCAGTATGCATTACTGTATTGGTTTTCCATGCCAATACGCCGTGTTGCGCGTGTTTGACGCTGCGATACATTTTTACGTCATCTTGCCCTGGGTAGGATGGTACGCCATGGCCCCATACATGACTAAGTTCTAGCAATTGCAGTCCTGAATAGGGGTCAGTAACAAATGACATAATGGTCTATTCCTCCTTGTTTTTGGTTCATTGATGTAGATCGCGGTTGCGTTTCGGCCGTGCCTGTTCATCTGACGGTCGGTTTCGAGGTTGATGCCGATGTTCCTGGGTGCCGACACTCATGAACTCGCCGATTCCGGTATTTATTCCACTAGTTCAATAACATCTGCAATACCCAGTCCACCGGCTATACAGATCGTAGCCACGCCGTATTTGACGCTGCGGCGACGCATCTCGTGTAACAACGTGACAAGAATGCGGGCACCTGAGCATCCCAGTGGGTGCCCCAGAGCGATAGCACCCCCGTTGACGTTAACGATCTGCCTTTCCAACCCCAAATCTTTAATGACCGCTAACGATTGGGCTGCAAATGCCTCGTTCAATTCAATTAGCCCAATTTCCGAGAGTTCAAGCCCTGCTCTCTGCAACGCCAGCGGTAAGGCGCGGGCTGGTCCAATACCCATAATATCGGGACGCACACCTACCGCCGCCTGGCTACTAACTATGGCCATCGGTTTTATGCCCAGTTCCCGCGCCTTTTCCTCTGACATTACAACAAGAGCAGCAGCTCCATCATTCCTGCCGGAAGAGTTGCCCGCAGTCACCGTACCGCCCTTTTTAAAGACAGCCGGCAATTTTGCAAGCTGTTCCAGAGATGTCTCACGGGGATGCTCGTCAACCTTGATTTCAAGGGGAGTTCCCTTCTTCTGAGGTACTAAGACAGGAACGATTTCTTCGTTAAACCGGCCCGACTTGATAGCGGCAAGAGCCTTTTCTTGGCTCATCAATGCAAACTCGTCTTGTTCCGCCCTGCTAATTTTGTACATCTCCGCTAGGTTCTCCGCAGTCTCGCCCATGGTAAAACTACCGAATAGTTCTTCCGGTTGTGACTTCGGCTGGCTTTCTGTATTTGAATCGAGCAGTAATCCGTTACCTGCACGGTAGCCGAAGCGGGCATTTCTCAGGTAATACGGAGCATTACTCATGCTCTCGGTCCCTCCAGCGACTACTACGTCCGCTAGGCCGCACCATATCGCTTGTACGGCATTATTAACCGCCTGTAGTCCCGAGCCGCACTGGCGATGTACGGTATAGGCCGGCACCTCAACGGGAAAACCTGCTTTCAGGGCGGCGACCCGGGCGATGTTGGGCGCATCCGCGCTCTGTTTTGTCTGTCCCATTATTACTTCATCCACATCCCGGTTATCGATCCCCGCCCGTCCTACTGCAGCACGAATCACAACTGCGGCAAGATCTTCCGGCAAGACTTCCTGAAGAGTGCCACCAATCCGACCTATCGCAGTGCGCACTCCACTAACAATAACTGCTTTTTTCATTTTGGGGCCTCCAAGTGTAAAGGATTTGTGTTATTCCTATGCGCTCCCTCTGACGTTGACTTGCGACCTGTCATCCTGCCATGTATTCTTAGTATAAGTCTCTTTGACTAAAAGAGTTGCCGCAAATCCGACCAGAGACACCAGGAAACATGCGTATATGGCCACGCGGTAGGCGTCTAATGAATAGAATGGCGTTCCCTGCACCAATTCCCCCTGCCACCGCAGGTCCAGAAGGAAACCCAACAAAGGTTGCATCAATGCGGTTGCCAGCATGCCCCCGGTATTTGCGGTGGAGCTAGCGATAGCCACAAGAGCATGGTGGTTAACCTCCTTGGCACAGGCCCAGTTGAGCACGGATCCCGCTGCGCATATTCCTAACAAAAAACATAGGACATACAGCACGGTTAAAGGTGGTTTGCCTCGATCCCAAAGGATAATCGCAGCCCAAAGGGCCGCACAGCAGGAGGCACAAACAACAAACGGCACCTTGCGACTTTGCAGCCTGTCAGAGATAAGCGTAGAATGTTAGCTGGTCCCCTCATCAATCTTCCGCACGCGACACAAAATGGTCTTGTAAGCCCCACCGCCAAAACCGGCCTGACCCTGGGTACCAGTGGGAATGAGTTGGTTGCAGTTGTATTCCCAAATACCATAAAGGTGCGGTTCTTTCCCTTCAGTTTCCGGTAACCACCAACCGTGGGGTACCATCACTACTTTTGGGTGTATGGTGGGAGTAACCCGGGCCTTGCGCTTTATCCGGCCTCTCCTGTTCTCAACGTACACCCATTCTCCGTCCTCAATGCCCAGTTCAGCTGCAGTTTTCGTGTTGATCTCCACAATCGGGAACGGGTCAATCTCACGTAGCCACGGGATCATGCGGTGTTCCGAATGGAAATACACTGGTGACCTGCGGCCTGTCGCCATGATCAGGGGAAACTCCCTCAAGAGTGCTGGCGTCCTCACTTCGCTTTCCGGCGGTTCTTCGTAGTACGGCAATGGGTCCAGCCTCCACTCTTCGAAACGCTTGGAAGCGAATTCAACTTTTCCTGTGGGGGTATTAAAGCCGGGTTGTCCGTCAGCACGCAGCAACCCTTTATCATACCGGTAATAGGGCTTTGAGGCATGCCCCTCCGGTGGCATTTCCCAACTACCTTTGGCCGCCAGTGTGTCGAAATCCGTGCCTGCCGCCTTCAGCCTGTCATCAATCAATCCCTTGACGGTTCGCCATTTGAGGTTAGGATTAAAGCGCCTCGCCAGTTCCAGGTTAATCTCCCAATCGGAACGGCAATCGCCCACCTTGACCGCAGGCACAATCACACTGAGCGGGGCCCACCAGGAACGAAAGCTCTCTTTTTCAGCAAAAGTTGCCGCCGGTAGAACAATGTCTGCCAAAGCCTGGATGGTCGGGTTCATGAAAGTATCGACCGCGACGATAAAGTCAAGCTTTTTTAGAGCCTCATAGTGTTTTCGCGTATCGGCCGCCTGTCCGCCAAGAATGTTGGTAGTCTGTATCCAAGCCGCCAAAATTGGGTAGGGTTCTCCTGTGAGCACCTGATCGATAGTCATGTCGGGATGGCCCCAACCCCGGAAATTGCGTACCATGGGGTATTTGTCAGCACCAATCCTTTTTTCCGTGAGTTTCTTCACGAATTCCTCCCCATATAGGCCAGTAAGTTCATGGGTAGAAAATGGATAGGTGGTAACACCGTGGGAGGGTTTGGCGATAACGTTACCGCCCGGGACATCCAGGTTGCCGGTAAGGCACCATAAGTGGGAAATTGCCTGGGCAACGTGTGTTCCTTCAGGACACTGGTCTACGGGGAGACCCCAGTGTACCGCCGCAGGCTTGCTTCGAGCATACAGGCGCGCAGCTTCAACAATTAAATTGCTGGGAATCCACGTAATAGAAGCAACTCGTTCCGGAGGAAATTCCTTTACCCTCTCTTTGAGTTCGTCAAAACCACAGGTCCATTTCTCGACAAATTCTTTATCGTAAAGGCCTTCATTGATAATGACGTTGGCCATACCCAGAGCAAGAGCACCATCCGTACCCGGCCTGATCTGCAGGTGGTAGTCAGCCCGCGAGGCAAACCAGGTAACTCTCGGATCGACCACTATTAACTTGGACCCCCGCTTCATGCACTCTACCACCCAGTGGCCGTGAAAAGCGTCCGGGCAGCCGGACATCGGGTTCTGTCCCCAGATAATAACACATTCCGGATTCTTCCATTCAGGTGCGTTATAGCGCTCTTCAAAGAACTGGCCGCAATCCATCACCGCATAATCGCCGTGGGTAACAAACATCGCCGCCAGCCTGGGCGTATAACACGAGTGGGCCGCCAGCCCTAACTGCACCCAGTTGGGACTGCCAAAAGAGTACGCCAGAAAGGAGATGGGGCCTCCCACATCTCGTCCGGTTCCCTGGCAAAAGATAACGGATTCCGGCCCGTATTGCTCCCTGATCGCCTTGAATTTTGTTTCTATAGTGTCTAAAGCCTCGTCCCAGGAAATGCGGATCCACTTGCCTTCCCCTCTCGCTCCGCCACGCTTCATGGGATAAGTTAGACGGTCGGGATGATAAACATATTGCGTCAGTGCCAGTAACCGCGGGCAGGCTCGCCCCTGGTTCCAGGGATGGTCCTCATCACCCTCAACTTTTACCAACCTGTCTCCCTGAACATAAAGTTTGGCCCCGCACCCCCCGTGGCAACCTGGTCCGGGCGACCAGACAGTAGTACGGACTACCCTGTCGTACTCCATGTTCTTCACTCCTTTTCATTTGTTTTTACGCGGGATGACACGGCTTTCAGGCAAGAGCGGGTAAAAGTTTTATCACCCCCAGGTAAATGTCCCGCTGGGTTCGTACTTTGTTGGTCCATTCGCTGTAACCGGGAGCGTATAGCGTTATGGTGTAGATAACGTTATCCAAAAGCCCGTCAAGCTCAAAGTCCCCGAAATTATTGGTTATCGTGTGCATGATCTGTCCGGCTTGCCCTTCCAGGGTTACGCTAACGTTTTCAGCACACTCCCCCGTATCGTCAAAAAGCACTGTCCCCGCAATGAATTTCTTAGGCAAGCCAATGTAGTGGACACCACCCTGTAGATTAAACTCCGGCCGGTAGGTTTCGCACCTGCCAGAACAGGCCAGCTGGCCAGCAGTGCTAGCAGGGTCTTCCAGGTCTCCAAACACGAGTGCGCCGGTTGGGCAGGCCTCAACACACCGCGGTTCCCTCCACCCTTGATCCAGCAGATGAGCACACATGGTGCACTTTTGGGGTAGGTTTTTTTCCTCGTTCCAGTAGATTACCCTGTATGGGCAAGCAGCGGCTATCTGTTTCTGGCCTTTCGCCTTTTCAGGGTCAATAATTACGATCCCATCTTCTCGGCGGTACACTGCCCCGCTTTCGGCAACACTAGCACATACCGGCGCGCCGCAGTGCATACAGGTCAAAGGCAGATAATCCACCTTAACTTTGGGGTACTTGCCCCGCTCAAACTCTAATAGTCGCATCCAAAAGTGCCCTTCCATGGGTTGAGCAAGGCTATAAGGAGGGAAGTCGTTACCACAGTGCTCATCCCTGCAAGCAAGGAAGCAATTGTAGCAACCGCTGCACTTTTCCAGGTCGATAATAATCCCGTATCTCGCCAACTCTAACCCTCCCACCTAGCTATTTCCACCAGACAACTGTTAGCCGCCATGCCAGGAGCATGCTTGGAAATCATGCGTCCCGGCAGCAAAAGGTTAATACATCCACCCCTGTCAGGGCTGTATGCCTTACCTGGTTCTAAGGGGTCATACCGGCCCGACGAGGTATAGCAGTGGACTACACCAGGCGTGACACGTTCGGTTACATGAGCTATACCCAGTACAGTGCCCCTGTCATTGTAAACTTTGACAATATCTCCTTCCTTAATGCCCCTTTCCTCCGCCTGACCCGGGTGGAGCCGGACAACAATCCAGGCGTTACCGTTCTTTTTAATGCGGTGCCCGGGAATATCTGCCAGCCAGGGGCAATGCGCGTCGTAGTGGGTATGATAGGAGAACCGTGGATGCGGCGAAATCAGGTGGAGAGGGTACTTCTTATAAAGCTCAGACCTGTGCCCTTCCCAGCTAGGGATATAACGAGCCAAAGGGGCGCGCTCCTTATCGTCCGGAAAATGCCTGGACAGACTTTGGGAAACAAATTCAATCTTGCCGGAATAGGAACCCAAGCCGCTTGTCCTAGGCGCCATACGGTCCGGCGTGTCCCGCTCCCTGCCTTCATAGAACCATCTCAGGGCGGGGGTGGGGTTGTAATCTTCAGGAACCGGCACTATGAAGTAACCCTTTTCCTTGAACTCTTCGAAGGAAATGTACTCGGGCAAATCTGATCTGTCAAAGAACTTCTTAATCCAGTCTTCCTCCGTGTTTCCTTCGGTAAATGCATCTTTAAACCCGAGCCTGTCCGCCAGTTCTGTGAAAATGGCGTAATCCGACTTCGATTCGTACAGCGGCTCGATGCATTTCTTCTGGTAGACGATTACCCTGTAGTTGTTGCCGTTAGAGGCGTGGTATGAGTACCCGCCGGCGTTGGCCAGTTCCCCGATGTCATTGCGTTCGAAGTTGGTGCAGGCGGGCAGGATGATGTCCGCAAACCTTGTTTCCGGATCCATCCAGATGTTCTGGTTGACTACCGTTTCCAGCTTGGGACTCTGGTAGGCTTGCACCCACTTGTTGGTATCCGTCATGGTACCGATGAAAGATCCGCCGTAACGGTAGAACAGCTTGACCTCAGAATGGCCTTCCATGGGGTAGGTGTACGGGATAAACTGCTGTTCAATTGACTTACCGCAGAAACCCTCACCCACCCAGCTCACTGGTGGGTTGAGGATAGCATCCGGGAAGGAAAGCCTGTAAAGCCGTTGCTTAACAGGGTTAACTGCCGTCTTCTTGGCAACACTGCCGGGTGTCCCGTCGCCGGTAATTTTACCTTCCGGATCGGCATACCCCGGGAAGAAAAATTCACCATTAAAGGGTGCACCCAGTTGCCCGCCCCAAATGTTTACGCCGGGCTTGCCCATACCTTGCATAGCCTGCAGGTAAATCATTAACCGGGCCCATTCGTGGCCGTACGCCGTGCGGCAGGCCCCGCCGAACCCGCCGCGCACACCAGTGCCGAGCATGACCTTCTTTCTGGCCCATTCCCTGGCCAGCGCCCTGGTTACGGCAGCGGAAACGCCGGATTCAGCTTCCGCCCACTGCGGGGTTTTGGGAACGCCGTCCTCCTCACCCAGGACATACGCCTTGAATTGCTCGAAACCGTGGGTCCGCCCCGCTACATACTCCTGGTCGTAAGTACCTTCGGTCAACCACACGTAGGCAATCGCCAGGGCGAGCGCCGCGTCGGTGCCGGGCCTGGGCGCAATCCACTTGTCCGCGTAGCGTACCGCGGTATAGTTGCAGAACGGGTCGATGAACACCTGTTTCTTGCCCAGCTGCTTCATCCACACCCGCCAGATAGCGGCTTCTTGAGCACAGTACCCACCCCTGACAGTATCTGGGTCGTTAGACCACCACACAAACATGTCGCTATGATTAAGGGCGTCCTCTAGCAGATCATACTGTTCCAGGCATCCAAGCCTCCAAGGGAAGCCATAAGTATGAATGGCGCCCCAGTGCCACCCTTCCCAGCTGTCGGGGTTGTCGAATATTTGGGTATAACCCAGCAGGTTGAAGAACCTGCCGAAAGTACTCATCTTGTAACCCACCAGGCCCCAGCAGTGATGGGAGGACGTAAGGGCCGTGACGGCTTCCGGGCCGTAGTTGTTGCGCACCCGCTTTATTTCGCCGGCCACGATGTCCAGAGCCTCGTCCCAACTGATGCGACGGTAGCCGGATTTACCACGGTTTTGAGGGTTGCGTTCGCCCTCGGGGTTGAAGTCAACCCTGATCATCGGGTACTTGATGCGGTCTTCGGAATAGATACGCGTTTTTTCAGCCAGCACAAACGGAGCCACCGTGGTTTTCCGGGGTGGGGAAAATTTTCTTCCCCCGGCATGAATAGTCCAGGGCTTCGCATCCCCCTCGTCCAGTACAATTGGTCTGACCCGTACAATCTTGCCGTCCTTCACGTGGACAAATACAGCACCGCCTACAGTACAGTTCGTGAATATCTCTTCCCTGCCCATCAGACCTACAGGCCCCCTTTTTGCGCATTCTCGTCCTTCCGCTTTTTTTGGTTTTTAACGGGGTGCAAACAGGACGGTTTTGGGTTTGTCCTCCATATACGTGGCAAGTTCCTCGATGGTGCCATATTTCATGCAGTTGGCCTGGCAGTGTTTAACGCATGCCGGTTGGAGGCCGTCTTTCGTCCGCTGGGCGCAAAGATTGCAAAGGTCCGTTGGAAAAGGAATATAGTCGATGGCTATCTTATTGAAGGTTTCCAGCACGATCTCGTTTACTTTAATGCCCCACCTGCCCACGGGAAAGTTCCGCTCCTGTTTACAGGCCACCTCGCAAGTATGACAACCCGTGCAAAACTCGTAGTCAACGAGCAAACCGTAACGCGCCATCCTATTTCTCTCCTTCCTTTCGTAACCGGCAAAGGATTGTCTTGTAGGCTCCCCCGCCAAACCCTGACTTGCTCTGTGTTCCGGTGGGAATCAACTGGTTACAGTTGTAGTCCCAGATACCGTACAGGTTGGGTTCCCGGCCGTCCGTCTCGGGCAGCCACCACCCGTGGGGCACCATCACAACTTTCGGGTGAATGGTTGGCGTGACTTTCGCCTTGCGCTTGATCCTGCCGCGCCGGTTCTCTACCCACACCCATTCTCCGTCCTCGATGCCCAGTTGCCTGGCCACCTGCGGGTTAATTTCCACAATCGGATCCGGGTCAATCTCACGCAACCAGGGGATCATCCGGTGCTCCGCGTGGAAGTACACCGGCGACCTGCGCCCCGTGGCCATTACCAGTGGGTATTCCTTAAAAAGGTCGGGCGTACGCAGTTCACTCTCAGGGGGTTCTTCATAATACGGCAATGGGTCGAGGCCCCACTCGTCGTATTTGGAACAGTGGAACTCGATCTTGCCTGTCGGCGTGTTGAAGCCAGGCTTCCGGTCATGCCGTAGCAGCCCCTTCTCATGCCGGTAGTAAGGCTTCCAGGGGGTTTCATCCGGAGCATATTCCCAGCTTCCTTGAGCCGCCAGTTCATCGTAGGTCTTGCCTGAGGGTTTAAGCCGTTCGTCGATCAGGTCTTTTACCGTCTCCCAGGGAACTGCCTTCGGGTTGAAGCGTTTAGCCAGTTCAAAGTTGATCTCCCAGTCGGATTTGCACTCACCCACTTTAATAGCAGTTACAATTACACTAAGAGGCGCCCACCACGACCGCCAGCTTTGCTTTTCTGCAAAACTGGCAACAGGCAACACAATATCAGCCAATGCCTGGCTAGTCGGGTTAAGGAAGGTATCCGCAACCACGATGAAGTCAAGCTTTTTCAAGGCTTCATAATGCTTCCTGGTATCTGCCGCTTGCCCACCCAGGATATTAGTGGTCTGGATCCATGCCGCTTTTACAGGATACGGGTCGCCCGTTAAAATCTGGTCGATAGCCATATCCGGCTGGGCCCAACCGCGGAAGTTTTTCACCATCGGGTAGGTGCTTGCGCCAATACGCTTTTCCGAAAGTTTCTTGACGAATTCTTCACCGTACAGGTCAGTCAGGTCCTTGGTATTCCAAGGATAGGTAATTACGCCATGGGATGTCTTGGCAAATACGTTGCCGCCTGGGTTATCAACGTTGCCTGTAAGGCACCACAGGTAGATAATCGCCTGAGCCACAGTGGTACCCTCAGGACACTGGTCGATAGGCAGTCCCCAGTGAATTGCCGCGGGTTTAGCGGTAGCATATAAACGAGCTGCTTTGACTATTTCTTCTTCAGGAATCCAGGTAATGGCGGAAACCCTTTCGGGAGTATAGCTCTGTACACGTTCTTTCAATTCCTCGAAGCCATATGTCCATTTCTCAACAAATTCCTTGTCGTATAAACCTTCGTTGATAATCACATGCATCATGGCCAGCGCCAACGCTCCGTCGGTTCCCGGCCTGATCTGCAGGTGTTGTTTCGCTCGAGAAGCAAACCAGGTTACCCGCGGGTCGATCACGATTAACTTGGATCCTCTCTTCATACACTCTACAATCCAATGACCTTGAAAAGCATCGGGACAACCGGACATGGGGTTCTGGCCCCAGACAATGATCACCTTGGGCGGCTCCCACCGGGGATCATCATACCTTTTCTCAAAAAACTGGCTGCAATCCGCCACCGCCACATCACCTAGGGTGGCGTTCATCGCGCCTAGCCGGGGCGTGTAGCAGGACTGGCCGGCCAAACCCAACTGGGACCAATTGGGGCTGCCGAAGGCGTAAGCCAGGAAGGAGATAGGGCCACCTATATCCCGGCCGGTCCCCTGGCAAAAGATGACTGCCTCGGCCCCGTATTCCCGCTTCACCTCATTGAACTTCTCCTCAATTGTATCGTAGGCCTCGTCCCATGAGATGCGTGTCCACTTGCCTTCGCCACGTGCACCGGTACGCTTCATTGGGAAAGTCAGCCTATCAGGGTGATATATATACTGGGTAACCGCGAGCAATCGCGGGCACACCCGCCCCTGGTTCCAGGGATGGTCCTCATCTCCTTCTACTTTCACCAGCCTTTCGTTCTCTACGAAAAGCTTTGCGCCGCACCCCCCGTGACAACCTGGGCCGGGTGACCATACAGTGGTACGCACAACTTTTTGATTGGAATTCCTGTCGCTGCTGCTCAATGCCCTACCCTCCCCTGACAAGATTTAGCCGATGGCAGTCAAACCGCCGTCAACATATACGATCTGGCCAGTTAGAAAGTCAGAAGCGGGGCTGGCAAGGAAAACAGCGGCGCCAACCATGTCCTCCGGCACTCCAAGGCGGCCAAGGGGAATGTTTCGCAGATATTTTTCCGTGCGCCCCGGTTCCTGCATCTGTTTCTCAGTTAACTTGGTAGCTACCAACGCCGGTCCGATGGCGTTGACATTTACGTTAAAGGGAGCCCATTCCGCGGCGAGGCACCGGGTAATCATGTCTACAGCACCCTTGGTACCACAATAAGCACTATTGCCGCCGCTGTTAGCCCGGATTCCCCTGACAGACGAAACATTAATCACCTTACCCCTACGATTCTGAGTCATTACCTTGCCAAAATGCTTACATGCGATCATGGTTCCCGTCACGTTTACATCGAAGAGGCGTTTCCACTCCTCCATGGGAAAGTCCAGCGCCTGTGCCTTTGTGTTGTAACCCTGAGAATTTACCAGAATATCCACCGTACCGAATTTATCCAGTACTTTCCCGACCAGTTGGATTACACTATCTTCTTGGGTGACATCAACCGAAAAGGCAGCGGTTTCGACGCCGGCTTCTGTGGCGATAGACCTGGCCTCCTCTTTGATTTGTTCCAGTTTGCGACTCGCTACCACCACCCTGGCGCCCTGTTTTGCCAGCCCAAGGGCAATAGCTCCGCCAATACCACCTGCACCGCCAATGACTACGGCCACTTTACCGGTTAGGTCAAACAGACCTGTCATCTTGTGCTACACCTCCGTTAGTCCTGTAACGGTTTCAAGCCGAGGATCTGCCTTGCTTCCTCCGGTGTGCAGGGCTCTTTGCCCAATTCCCGGGCAATCCTTACGGTTCGCGCCACCAGTTGGGCATTGCTCTTTACGAGTTCGCCCTTGGCATAGTAAATATTATCCTCCATGCCCACGCGGACGCACGTACCCGAAATCATACCCAGGGTGGTCAGGGGCGCCTGCGCGCTACCAATAGCGCAAACATTTACGTAAGCGTCGGCAGGTATAAAGTCGAGCAAAGAATTCAAATACTTAGGCGTCGCTGGTACGGCACCCTGGTACATCATCCCCAGCACCAGATTTACGTAATAAGGCTTCTCCACCAGTCCCTTCTCAATCAGGTTCTCGACTTCACGGAACATGGCGTGGCTGTATACTTCCATCTCCGGTTTAATGCCCATTTCCTTCATTTTGATCGCCCAGGTCTCGATGTCTTTCCGTGAATTGCACCAGGGCACCCCCTCGTAAGGGCCGGAAATACGCATCATCGTGCCCATATTAAGCGACGCGATTTCCGGACCCGCCTTGAGGCACTCGATACGTTCTTCTAAAGAAAGATTTGGGCCGCCACCGGTGGTGTAGTTCAAGACAATATCGCAGCGGGCTCTTATTTTGTCGTGGATCTCCTGGAACACCTCCCGGCTGCCAGTAGGTGTCCCCTGAGGATCTCTGGCGTGGATATGGCAGATGGCAGCACCCTCGTTATAACACTCGTAGGCAGTCTGCGCGATTTCGTCCGGCTGTTCAGGGAGATTGGGGTTTTGTGCCTTTCTGGTGATTGCTCCTGTGGTGGCGACTGTAATAATGACTTTATTTGCAGGTAACTTAAGCATTTAATGCCCCTCCTGGATCATTACTTTAATATAAAGTCAATACCTTTAAATACTTTCATCAGATTCATATCCCGCTCTTTCAATATTTCTTCCAGACTCCTGCCGCTATAGTCGTAAAAACCCTTACCCGTTTTTACTCCCAGGTGACCTTTCTCTACCCTGTCAAAAAGGCTACGAGGCCGGTTTTCCATGGGCGGTTCGATAAACTGGTCGTTCTCGAGGTTCTTCGCGCTGAGGTCAAGGCCCGTAAAGTCATAACGCTGTACCACGCCCAGTACCATCATGCGAGGAGCGATACTTGCCTTCACGGCCAGATCCAGTTGCTCCGGAGTAATGTATCCGTTATCCAGCAGGAAAAATATCTCCCTGCCAAGAATACGTTGAATGCGGTTGATAACAAAGCCAGGGACAAACTTTTCCATCAATACGGGAGTTTTCCCTATGGTTTTAAGGAAATCCATGGTCAACTGAACCGTTGCATCCGATGTCTCTGGCCCCCGGACCACTTCGACCAGAGGGATTATATGCGGTGGTGCGAACCAGTGAGCAATTATTGTTTGCTGCAGCCTGGCGGGAACCATTAGCTCATAGATGTTGAGGTAGGAGGTATTACTTGCAATAATGGTATCCGGAGCACAGATCTTGTCCAGTTCAGCGTACAACTGCCGCTTGATATCCCTGTTTTCTACCACAGTCTCCACCACGTATTGCGCACCCTGCGCGGCCTCGGTGACAGAGTCGGTAAATTTAATCCGCTGCATAATCGAGTCAACCTGGTCTGCTGGCAGCAAACCTGCTTCCACCATGGTTCCAAGGTTCGTTCTGATTATCGAATACGCCTTGTCAAGGGTTTCCCGGCGCCTGGAATAGAGCTTTACTCCGTAGCCGCAGGTCGCGTATGACTGGGCCAACCCAGGTCCCATGGTACCGGCACCGAGAATAGCAACTTCCCTGATGTCCTCCAATTTCATCTGCTCAACCACCTTACCACACGTCAACCACAATTACCAATGTGGTTGCGGGCTGTACGCCATTCGTCTCAATAGAACGTTCTTCACCGGGAGCGATATAAATCATGTCGCCTGCTTCCAGGAAGTGCTCCTCGTTCTTCCCTCTTACTGTTATCGAACCTGATAAAACATAATAGACACGTTCCTTGTCAGAAGAAGACATCTCTCCTCCACCGTTGGGCAGGAAGTGGGAAATTGAAATCGTAAGGCGGGCTGTACCATCTTGGGGACAGATCTTCTTCATGCCCCACATATTAAAGTGTTTTTTCGCATCATAGGATGTGCCTGCGCTCGCTTTTACTGTTTTCACGTGAATTTACTCCCTTTAATCCAATCTTTTCTAGGCCGGGGACTAGATGTTACACCGTCCCGGGCCCAACTTCTATTCTTCAATAATAGCTACAATACGAAACTTCCTTGCCGTTTTTCATGTCCTTCTTCTTTTTGCCAGTTGTTAATTTCCGGGTTCTAGTGAAAACGCAACAGGACTTTTTGCCCTTCCCAACACGTTACCGGCAACCGGATCTATGACTTATCCTCACTGAGCGCCAGACCCACGCAAGAAATGACGTCTTTAAGCAGCACTAAACCCATTAACCCACTACCAATCACTACCGCGATCACAAATGGCCATACGGGTATCAACAACGCGGCAGAAACGTCCCCTTTGAGGTACACGTTTTTTACCTGTTGGATGCCACCCCAGCACATCATAATAAACAGTAACATCCCGACAAGGTAATTGGTGGCTTCAATCACAGCACGTACTCTTTTTGGCGCTTTCCGGATAAACATTTCCACAGAAATGTGGCCCTTCTCTATTTGTGTGTACGAAAAGCCGAAAAATACCGTTACCGCCATCATAAACTCCACCAGTTCATACGTTCCCAGGATGGGTCTGTTAAACAATAACCTCAGAATGATGTCCAGTACCATCATGAGCATCATGAGCATGAGGATACTGACACCAATGTTGTTAACACTTTTACTTAACGGGTAGACCACTCGCTCCAAACCCCGAGCGACGGCTTTTATCACGGCAATTCCTCCCAACTATCGTGATAGGCCGGAGGCTGTTGCACGGAAATGGGATTTCCGTTCATTACTGTGATCCGAAGGCTCATAATAGTTTTGCTCGGGTTTCCTGCCCGGCGCTAGTTTCCAGTATACTTTAATGAATAATCCCACCGACTTCGGGCCGTCCAGGAAAACCCGAGCCTCCTCTCCACCGCTTCTCTAGTCTTTCATTCTCTGATGGCTACGACCGGTTTACTTTGAGTACTTGGCGATTAGCTCCCGGATTTTAGCAAGGGCAGCCTTGGCCGGCAGTCCCTTGGCTTCCTGTTCCTCTGCGTACTTTTCTGCTATACTCTTGCCCAACTCCATCCACCTAGCAGTCTCTTCCCCAGAGAGTTCGTAAAGTTCGAAGCCTTTATCCTTAAGAGCCTTTTCCGCAACCGGTTTGGCGGAATCAAACGCCTTGGCCAATAATGTGGCAGCGTACTCACCGCTGATTGAGTCAATCGCTTTCTGATCTTCGGGCGATAAACCATCCCAGACCTTTTTATTCATCACTACGAAAAATGGCCCGACGTAAAGATTGGTATCGACCACGTATTTGGAAACTTCCGTGAGCTTAAAAGCATTTACGCCCTGCCAGTCGATGGTATAACCGTCAACAACTCCTCTTTCCATAGCCTGGTAGATTTCCCCGGGAGCCATCGTCATGGGAGAGGCTCCCAGTTCTTTCAACAGCAGCATTGGTCCCCCGCCGGGGCTACGCAGTTTAAGTCCCTTCATGTCGGCCGCAGTGGCTACTTTCTTTTTATTCAGGCCAATGGGAGTCGCCGTGTGCGTGTGGAGCGTAATCACGTGAACGTCAGCATATTCTTTTTTCAAATAATCTGTGCTGGAATACAGTTCCCAGAGGATCTTGCTACCCATTTCCGCCGAGTCGATCCCCATCATCGGCATTCCCACCAAATCGGTCATGGGGAAGCGCCCCGGGTATAAGCCCACAAAGCTCCAAGCAATATCCGCAACACCGTTTACAACCATGTCGTAGGCAGTGTTGGCGGGTCCGAGCGTGGCCGCGGGGTACACCGTCACTTTCACCCTGCCGTCAGTCTTCTCCCCAACCAGTTTAGCCCACTGCTCCATGGCAGCGGCAAAGGCGCTGGTGGGGGGGTCGTGATGGTGCAACTTCAATTCCACAACCTTAGCTTCTTTAGCAGTATCCTTGGGAGTCTCTACCTGCTTTCCGCCACACCCGCCGATCATAAAGCTGAGTAACGTCAGGATTAACACGAGTGATACCAACTGCTTGTTCAGTTTCATCAACCTCAATATGCCTCCTTTCTTTTCTGGGCGCCCAGACACTTCTTGAATCTCCTCTCCTGTACTATTCCCTATCACTCTATCCCATGCACCAGTCCCTCACCTCCCTGGTAAGTCCCCTCCTTACCTCATGATATTGGGCAGAAACAATGCTAACTGCGGCACCGCGATCAGGATAGCTAGGAAAACCATAATTGCTAGCCAGAAAGGTATAACCCCTTTAAATATGGTGTCGAGCGGAACATCCTTCGCAACGCCGCCTATTACATACACATTCATGCCTACCGGCGGAGTAATTAACGCCTGCTCCATCACAACTACCATAATTACCCCGAACCAGATAGGGTCAAAGCCAAGGGAGGTAATCACGGGGTAAAAGATCGGCACCGTTAGCAGGATCATTGCCAACGCATCCATAATACATCCCAGGATAATGTATACAATCAGGATGCTGATAAGAATTAGGGTTGAAGGCACCGGTAAGGTAGAGATGAATTCAGCCAGGGATGTAGCTATTTTAGTTACCGTCAAGAAATAGCCGAAGATGTAGGCGCCGATGAGGATAACAAAGATCATTGCGGTGGTGCGACCTGTACCCAGCAGGCAGTCCTTCAGCGTTTCCCAGGTAAGCTTACCCCGGAAGGCCAAAAACAGGAAGGCACCAAACGCACCTACTGCCGCAGCCTCGGTAGCCGTAAAGAGACCCACAAACATGCCACCGATTACTACTAAAAATAGCGTCAAGATGCCCCACACGTCTTTAAGAGCCTTAATTTTTTCAGAAAAACTGACTTTGGGTCCTGCCGGGCCCTTGCTGGGATCATTACGTACCACCAGGTAAATAGCAATCATGTATAGGAGGGTGAGCACCACTCCCGGGACAACCCCCGCCAGCAAGAGCTTCCCAATAGAGTTTTCCGTGATTATACCGTAAATCACAAATCCGACACTTGGTGGAATGAGTATTCCCAGTGTACCGCCCGCCGCAATGGACCCCGTCGCGAGAGACGGATGATAGTTATACTTTTTCATCTCCGGCAGGGCTACCGTACCCATGGTAGCAGCCGTTGCCGGACTGGAACCACAGATCGCCGCGAAACCTGCACATCCTCCAATAGTAGCCATAGCCAGTCCTCCTGGCAGATGCCCCAACCACCGATAACAGACAAAATAAAGTTCCCGGCTAAGACCCGAGCTGAAGGCAAATTGGCCCATTAGTACAAAGAGAGGTACAACACTTAAGGCATAGTTAGCCGCAGACGAATATGGCACCGTTTTCAACAAGCCCACGGCCGCATCCCAACTTACCACATAGGCAAAGCCTACAAAACCTACCACAGCCATGGCTACCCCAATAGACATGCCCAAGGCCATTAGCACAAACATAACAAATACCCCAACTACTCCCACTACTAGCGGATCCATTCAATCACCACCTTTAAAAAATATCGAATTACTCAACGCATATTTCTTCGACCAATATGTATCGCCTTAAGCATGACCAATTGAGCCACACAACCCTCCTTTTATCCCCTTGAGTCTCCCCCGTTCAGTCACAGCGCTTATGCAAATGGAAATATGCAAGATGCATGCCATCTTAAAGCCCAGAAAAATACCGCGTGTTTTTTCCGAAAAAACAGGGTTTTTCAGATTGTTTATTGTAGGTTTAGATTCCCCCTTCTTAGAAAATATTTTATTTTGTTAACAAGGTTTGTTTCCATAACTTAACACGAAGGGCTGGTGCATAACACCAGCCCTGCAAAAAGCTAAGGTCATATGAACTGAGTAAAATGCCGGGAACAGTCTCGATGTTTCTTTAAGGACAAATAAGGAATACCCCCAAATTACAAATATGCCCGGGCCTTGGTCGAACAGGCATAACTGGTTTAGTTACAGGATCAGTTTACGGCTCCCTCTGCTTTTTTTAGTTTCTTCCATAGCGTAGTCCGGCTAACACCAAGGATTCTAGCAAGCTCTGACTTGCCATCAGGGAAAAGGCTTTTAGCCTTGAGCAGGATCTGCCTCTCCATATCATCAAAACTGGCAAGTTTCACATTAATTTCGCACTGGCTACCCGTTGTTTTTGGCTGAATGTTTTCGGACGTACCTGCCAGTAGAGAACGCAGGGTCGCCGCCGACCGGGGGTCAACCTCCCCAAGGGCTAAATACCTTTCAACAAAGTTCTGCAATTCGCGAACGTTGCCAGGCCAATCATAAGCTTTCAATTCCTTCAACACCTCAGGCGGGAGGTCTGGCGCCACAGTGCGTAGAATTTCCGATGACTTGTTAATGAAAAAAGTAAACAACCCCGGTACATCCTCCAACCTCTCCCTCAGTGGCGGAACTTTCAAGTTCAACACATTAAGACGGTAAAATAGATCCTGGCGGAACTTACCTTCGTCCACGGCCTCACGCAAGTCGCGGTTAGTGGCGGCGATCACGCGTACATCGATCGGTATCAGCCTGTCGCCCCCGATGTGCATAATCTCCCGTTCCTGCAAAACGCGCAGTAAACGTGCCTGCAGGTGGATACTTATTTCTCCAACCTCATCGAGGAAAATTGTGCCGCCGTGGGCCAGTTCAAATAACCCCAGCTTGCCGCCCTTTTTCGCCCCGGTAAAAGCACCCTCCTCGTAGCCGAAAAGCTCACTTTCTAGCAGGGTCTCGGGTAGAGTGGCGCAGTTGACGGCAACGAAGGGACCTTCACGGCGCCTACTCTCATTATGAATACTGTGGGCAAAAAGTTCTTTTCCTGTGCCGCTCTCACCTGTAATGAGCACCGCGCCCTCTGACCGCGCATACTTCCGCGCTTCGTCAACAGCACGCCGGATGGCCGCCGACTTACCAACAATGTCTGTAAAATTAAACTTTGCCACTAACCCCTTGTTATTGAGTTCCTTCCGGATCCCTTCCTCGATCTTGCGAATACGGTCAGCCGCCTGAAACGTGACCACAGTACCTGTTTCTAACCCTGCTACATGCATGCGATTGCGGTTTACCACCAGCAGGACACCGTTAGCGTTGACCAGTTCACTGGTAGTCTCCACGCCCTCTCCGTAAATCCGTCTAATTGCCTCCTCCGGAGAAAATTCTGTGACATTCCGGTCTATCACAGCAGCAGCCTTTACATGAAGTGATTTTTCCGCCGCTGGATTGCATAAGCTAATGGTACCGTTTTCATCAAATACCAGGATGCCGTCGCGTACGTTATTCAAGACCGTGGTCAATTTCAGCCTTTCCTTGTGGTCATTACGGCGCACCTGTACCATATTGCATGCCTGCTTGAGAGCTTCTTTTAGACTCTCCTTATTGCAGCGCACCAGTACAGTCTGAAACCCCATTTCCGATGCCATCTCAACAATGGGTACCGCGCTACCGACAACTGTCTCAACTCCCAGTTGTAACGCTTCCTGAAGCTTCTGCTTTATTTCAATATCGTTGCGATATAGGAGTACTGTAAAATCCCTACCTAAAACCCTTTTAATCATCTCAAAATCGAGCTTAGGCTGACGGTAGGCGTTGTCGACAACCGCGATAGAACCTGAACTCATCTGACAAGCATTGTAGATGGCTTCTACCATATCAATGTTCGTAATGTTCACCATGACAACCGGCATCTTCAGGTTTTGCCGCATGAGCATGTTGGCGGCCATTCCTCGTGCCAGCACTACTTCAATCAGTCCTTCTCTTTCCCACCTGCGGGCAAACTCGACAACCTCCCCTAGCAGCGCTTCCTGTATGTGGACGGGGACTCCGATCTCCTCTGCAGCTTCCATGGCAAGTTGAGTATATTCATGGTAGGGTGAGAAGATGCCAATTTCTGTTTTCCTCTGATTCAAGGTACCTCCCTCCTCCTTATCTTCACTGCTAGCTCACAACGTTGATATTAAGGCTGATAATAAGCTTTCTCCTCTGGAAGTTCACCAAAACATTGTTATACCCGCAATCATAAAAATCAGTAATGGCCCCATCTAATCTTCGTTACTCATTGTCGTTTTCCCTCTAAAATAATGTGCTGGAAAAAAACCCCGGCATTCCTGCCAGGGTAAGTTCGCTCTCTCCCTAATCCACTACTCGGTGGCCAGGACAAGGCAATTACTGAACGTAAGATAGTATAGCCAAGCCGTATTGGATCCGGTAAGGTGTTGTTGGTTACATCTTACCCAGGGCGGCATTCACCCTGTTAAGCACCCGCTCCCGGCCCAGGATGGGGATGATATCGTGCAGTTCGGGGCCGTGCACCTGGCCGGTCACCGCGGCCCGGACGGGCATGAACACCTGGCGCCCGCCAATTTTTAGTTCCTTGGTGATTGATTTCAACAGCGCCTTCACCCCGTCCGGCTCAAGGGCCTCAGCAGCCGTGAGTTTCTCCCGGAAAAGTTCCAGCACCCGGGGCACCTGCTCTTCGCCCAGCACCTCAGCCGCCTCCGGGTCGATCTCCACCTCGTCAGCAAAGAATAAAGGCGCGAACTCTGTTATCTGCGACATGTGGGTTAAGTACCGCTGGACAGCAGCCACCACCTGCTCCACCTTCCGCCGTGTCTCGAGAGTTACATCCACAGGAACATGCCCTGCCGCCTGCAGGTGGGGGATGGCCATCTCCGCCAGCCGCTCTACCGGGGTCATGCGGATGTAGTAGCCGTTGATCCAATCCAGTTTATCCATGTCAAAAACCGCCGGGTTTTTTGCCACCCGTTCAAGAGAAAATTCCTTGATCAGTTCATCCATACCGAAGATCTCCTGCTCACCCTCGGGCGCCCACCCCAGCAAAGCGAGAAAATTCACCAGCGCCTCCGGCAAATAACCCAGTTCCTGGTACTGCACCACGGAAGTGGCGCCATGCCGTTTGGACATCTTGGTACGGTCCTTCCCCAGGATCAACGAGATGTGGGCAAAACGGGGCACGGGCAGCCCCAGTGCCTGGTAGATCAATAGCTGCCGGGGTGTATTGGAAAGGTGTTCCTCGGCCCGGATGACATGGGAAACCCGCATGGCAGCGTCGTCCACCACCACCGCGAAGTTGTAAGTGGGAATGCCGTCGGACTTGACGATGACAAAGTCGCCGATCCCGTCGGTTTCGAAAGAAACCTGGCCCCTGACCATGTCGTCCACCGTCACCGTCCGCCCTTCCGGTACCCTGAACCTGATCACCGGCCGGCGGCCCTGCCTTTCTAACTCCTGGCGCTCGCCGGGCGTCAGGTCCCGGCACTTGCCCAGATACCGGGGTAGATCCCCCCTGGCCATGAGTTCCTGGCGTTCCGCTTCCAGTTCCTCCTCGGTACAATAGCAGCAGTAGCCGTGGCCGGCGGCCAACAGCCTGTCCACGTACTGCCGGTAGATATCCAACCGTTCGGTTTGCCGGTAAGGTGCATACGGCCCCCCCTTGTCCGGCCCCTCGTCCCAGTCGATGCCCAGCCAGCGCAGCGAGGCCATGATGTTTTCTTCTGATTCGCGGCTGGAACGCTCCAGGTCCGTATCCTCCACCCGCAGGATCAAGCTGCCTCCGAACTTCCTGGCGAGCAGGAAGTTGAACAGGGCCGACCTGGCGCCCCCGATATGCAACGGGCCCGTCGGGCTGGGCGCGAAGCGTACTCTTACCTGTTCCAATCTTCAACCCTCCTGACGACTGAATTATAGCACGTCGATTTCTCCCGGCGCAAGTTTCGAGGGTATTGCATTGACCCTTTGAGGAACCAGCAGCACTACCGCCTGGGCGGCAATCCCCTCGCCGCGGCCGGTAAAACCCAACCCTTCGGTGGTGGTGGCCTTGACATTCACCGCCGGCAAGGCCGTACCCAGAACCTCCGCCAGCCGCCGCCGCATATCATCGATGTAGGGGGCCAGTTTGGGGCGCTGGGCGATGATTGTCATGTCCGCATTCCCCACCCGGAACCCTTCCTGCCGCACCAATCCCATCACCCGTTCCAGGAGCAAAAGGCTGTCGATGCCCTTGTACCCGGGATCAGTATCCGGAAAATGCCTGCCGATGTCTCCGGCGGCAATGGCTCCCAGCAAGGCGTCCATCAGAGCGTGCACCAGCACATCGGCGTCGGAGTGCCCGGCCAGCCCTTTTTCAAAGGGTATCCGCACCCCGCCCAGCACCAGGGCGCGCCCGGTTTCCAGCCGGTGCACGTCGAAACCCGTCCCTACCCGCATGCTTCCCTTCGCCTCCTCAAAATTGCTTCCGCCAGCACCAGGTCCTCCGGGGTGGTAACTTTCAGGTTCTCGTAGTCCCCCATGACCACCTTCACGGGATAGCCGGCCAGCTCCATGACCATGGCGTCGTCAGTGACCACCACCCCCTTTGCCCGCACCTGCCGGTAAGCCTCCTTCAAGGCCGGCAAGCGGAAGGCCTGGGGGGTCTGGGCGGCCCAGAGGTGCCGGCGCTCCGGCGTGCTGACCACCATGCCCGTTTCATCCGCTACCTTGATGGTGTCTTTGACCGGGACCGCCGCCAGCGCGCCCCCGCAGCCACTGGCAGCCTCCACAGTTTTCCGCAGTAACTCCGACGTAAAAAGTGGCCGCGCACCGTCGTGCACGACCACCAGTTGACAGTCACCGGGAACCGCCTGCAGGCCGTGAAATACCGAGTCCACCCGTTCCGCCCCACCGGCTACCAGGCGGGTAACCTTGGTCAATCCGAAGGGATTGATTACCCATTCGCGGCAGATTTGCTCTTCACCAGGGGCGACCACCAGCACCACCCGCCGGACGTCGGGAATGCGCTCAAAAACGTCCAGGGTGTGGGCGAGCACCGGGCGTCCCGCCAGTTCCAGGTAGACCTTATTCATGCCGGCAGCCATCCGGTGTCCTTTTCCTGCAGCCACCACCACGGCGGTTATGTCATCCATTGATACTCACCTCGATCCACCTGGTGGTGGTGGGAGTTTCCCAGTTTTTTCTCGTAGACCTTCGGCCTGGCAAAGATCATCCGTCCCGCGGCGGTTTGCAAGACACTGGTGACCATTACCGAAATGGTCTGGCCGATAAACCGTTTGCCGTTCTCCACCACAATCATGGTCCCGTCATCCAGGTACCCCACGCCTTGCCCCACTTCCTTGCCGTCCTTGATCACCTGGACCTGCATCTCCTCACCGGGCAGTACGACGGGTTTCACCGCGTTGGCCAGTTCGTTGATGTTCAGCACCTTCACGCCCTGGAGTTCCGCCACCTTGTTGAGGTTGTAGTCGTTGGTGATCACCTGGGCATCCAGCTTCTGGGCTAACCGCACCAGCTTGCTGTCCACCTCAACCAGGTCCTCGAAGTCCTGTTCATAGATCTTCACCATGACATCCAGTTCCTTGCGGATCTTATTCAGAATGTCCAGTCCCCGCCTACCCCGGTTGCGCTTCAGGAGATCGGAAGAATCCGCGATGTGCCGGAGTTCCTCCAGCACGAAACCAGGAATGAGCAACGTACCGTCGATGAACCCGCTCTTACAGATATCAGCGATCCGCCCGTCAATAATCACACTGGTATCCAGGATTTTATAACGGGCTTTCGGTTCGCCTTTAACCGTTTTCTCCTTGTCCTTGCCTATCCGCTGAAAAAAGGAAAACAGCGAAAGCAAATCATCCTTTTTCTTGGAACCGAAACTCCACCCCAGATACCCGAGGACTAAACTCGCGCCAATGGGAAGGTACGGCCCCACATAGGGCAGCCGGAAAAAGGAAGCACCAAATAAGTTGGCGATTATAAGTCCGAGAATTAAACCTATGGCCCCGCCGATGATGTCCTGGGTAGGTGTCTTGTACAACCTGGCCTCCAACCACTTGGTAGCCTGCACCACCGCGGTAATGAGCCAGGGAGCCAGGCTGTACCCGGCCAGTGCTGTGATGACCACTGCCAGGCCGATAATAGACCACCTGACCTGTTCGCTGGGCAACACCCCGCTCCAGACAGCGGTTACGGTGTTCGCCAGGGTAAACCCCCCCACTGCTGCCACCGCCATGATCAATAGTCGGACAATCCGAAAGATCATTTCTTCACCTCCTTTCACTATTCTAACAGATCCACTTTACCATTATACAGTTAACTGGAAAATGCTGCAACGGAGAAAGAGTGAAAAAGCCAAAAGAAAAAGGAACCGGAGTTCCTTCGTGTTAAGCTAGCACCCCTTCCAGCATGGATTCGACCTGGTCTTCCTGTGTATCCCTGGCCAGTACCAGTTCACTCACCAGGATCTGCCGGGCGTTTTCCAGCATTTTTCGTTCGCCGGTAGACAGGCCCTTTTCCTTTTCCCGTAACGCCAGGTTGCGTACCACTTCGGCCACTTCACAGATGTCACCGCTCTTGATCTTCTCCATATTGGCGCGGTAGCGGCGGTTCCAGTTGGGCGACATGGTACTCTTCCTTTCCCGCAGGATTTGCAGCACCTCCTGAACCCCGTCCTCATTGACCACCTGGCGTAAGCCGATCCCATCAACGTTATCCATGGGGACCATCACCTTCATGTCACCAATGGGGATGCGCATGATGTAGTACTTTCTTGTCTGGCCCAGTACTTCTTTTTCCTCTATCGCTTCAATTACACCTGCTCCGTGCATGGGATAAACCACTTTATCACCGATCTTAAACATCCGCGTACCTCCCACGCCTCTCAAAACTTTTTCAGGATGCCTGTATTATATCAAAATTTCGCCCCGATGTCAAACAAGGGAAATATTATATCATATGGAATTTTGCAATGTCAACGCCTAATTCAACAGAAAAAATCTCGTTCACGACGAAATATTAGAATTACTTGTGCCGGTCCAGCAGCACCTGCTCTCGCAAACGGCGCAACCCCTCCTTGATATTTCGTGCCCGCACTTCGCCTATTCCCTCCACGGCATCCAGCTGTTCGATGGACGCGGCCATGATCTGCGGCAGGCTCCCCAGAGAGTTCACCAGGTTCTCCACCACCGGCAGAGGCAACCTGGGTAGTTTCATTAACAACCGGTAACCCCGGGGAGTGACGGGCTGGTCCAGGGCCATGGGCCCAACATAGCCCAACTGGCGGTAGAGCCCCACCAGGTCCAACAGTTCTTCCATGGGCGCCTGGTGGACAGCCTTGTAGACCTGGTCCGGCACACGGTCCCCTTGAGATACCAGGTAATCACGGATGACTGCCAGGCCTTCCTCTTCGACACCGGTAGCAAGTTCTTCCAGTTGCATGCTGACCAACCTGCCCTCGGAGCCCAGTTGCACGATATAGAGTTTAATTTCCTCGGCAATCCGCAAGACCATTTCAACTCGTTGGAGCACCCTGACGACGTCGTAGACCGTAACCACGTCTTCAAACTCCAACAGGTTGAGGTTATTCAAGGCCTGGTTCAGCACAGCCCGGTACTTTTCCAGGGTCTGCACCGCCTGGTTCGCCTTGGTAAGAATGAAACCGGTTTCCCGGATCATGTACTTCATTGTTCCCTGGTAAAGGGTAATCAGGCTGCGGCGCTGGGAAATGGCAATCACCATCGCCCCGGTCTGGCGGGCCACCCGCTCCGCGATCCGGTGCCGGATCCCGGTTTCCTGGGATGGAATGGCGGCCTGGGGAACCAGGTGGACATTGGCGCGCAAGATCCGCTGCCCGTCAGCGCTCATGATGATGGCTCCGTCCATTTTGGCCAACTCGTAAAGCGCCGAAGGACGGAACTCGCTATCAATATGGAAGCCCCCCTCTACGATTTCCATCACCTGGGGGCTGTCATCCACCACGATTACCGCCCCCGTTTTGGCCCTGAGAATATTTTCTAACGCCTCTCGCATAGGGGTCCCCGGGGCCAAGGCCCGCAGAGCCCTTACCAGTTTATCCTGCTCCTTCATATCACCCTCCGAACGATACTTCCAGGGCGTCTTCCAGCGAACCCACCGGAAATACAGTCATCCCACCCTGTTGAAATGGCTGCTTGCTGTTGTTGCGAGGGACCACGCACCGCTTAAAGCCCAACTTGGCGGCTTCCTTCACCCTGGCCTCCAGCTGGCTCACCGCCCGTACCTCCCCGGTAAGACCAACCTCACCAATTACTGTGGTAAACTGGTCCACCGGCCTGTTCTTCAGGCTGGAGGCGATGGCCAGGCAAATACCCAGGTCCAGCGCCGGTTCCTCCGCCCGCACACCGCCCGCCACATTCAGGTAGACGTCACAGCCACCAAGATTCAGCCCGATTCGTTTGTCCAGCACCGCCACCATCAGGAGCGCCCGGTTCCAGTCCAGACCGGTAACCAACCGCCGCGGGTTGTTATATGCGTTGCCGGCAACCAGGGCCTGCACTTCTAAAAGCACCGGCCGGGTGCCCTCCATACTGGCTACCACCACCGATCCGGTAGCCCCGAGGGGACGCTGGGCCAAAAAAACCTCCGAAGGGTTGGCTACCTCCCTCAGGCCCCCGTCGCTCATTTCAAATACACCGATCTCGTTGGTGGAACCAAACCGGTTCTTTACCGCCCGCAGGATGCGAAAGGCATGGTGTCGTTCACCCTCGAAATAAAGGACCGTATCAACCATATGCTCCAGCACCCTGGGGCCCGCCAGGTTACCTTCTTTGGTCACGTGACCCACCAGCACTACCGGAATGTTCTGTCCCTTGGCTACATGGAGCAGGCGGGCGGCACACTCCCGTACCTGGCCCACACTGCCGGGTGCAGAGGGAAGGTCCGGCAGGTACATGGTCTGGATGGAATCGATGATCACCAGCCCGGGTTCCATGCCGGCTATAAACCCGGTGACACTTTCCATGCCGCTCTCGGCAGCCAGAAAGAGAGACGGGTGCAGCGCCTGCAGTCGCTCCGCGCGCATGCGCACCTGCTCCACCGATTCTTCACCGGAAACGTACAGGACAGTCCCATGGGAACGGGCGACACGGTCGGCCGCCTGCAGCAGGAGGGTGGATTTACCGATACCGGGGTCCCCACCGACCAGTACCAGGGACCCGGGAACGACCCCCCCACCCAGTACCCGGTCCAGTTCACCCAGGCCGGTAGAAAACCTGGTGGTGGAGCCACAGGTGATTTCCGTCACCGCCACCGGCAGGTTGGCGGTAGAAACGCCCCTGGGAACAGGCCCGGAGGCCATTACCCGTTCCTCCACAAGAGAGTTCCAGCTTTCGCAGGCAGGACACCGCCCCAACCACTTGGCGGACTCATGCCCGCACTGCTGGCATACAAATCGAACTTTCGGTCTCGTGGCTATTCCTCCTCACCCTAGTACTTTATGCCTTACCCATGGCAGGAATAACTGAACTACGGGATCCATTATAGCATTTTTTACTTGGCTGTGGATCCAGAAGATACCAAGCTGACCAACATGGGCCGCACAAAAATAACCGCAGCCACGTCACTGCGGTTATTTTTACTGCGTCCTACTTCTTCCTCAGTTCGACCTTTCCTTCCACCGCTTCGGCCAGCACGGTGTCTCCGGGGCCGAACTTGCCCTCCAAGAGGCCTTCGGACATCTTGTCTTCGATAGCATGCTGGATTGCCCGGCGCAGCGGCCGTGCCCCGTAGACCTCGTCGAAGCCTTCCTTGACCAGCAGCGCCTTGGCCTCGCCGGTGACCTCCACCTGCAGGTTGTGCTCCTTGAGCCGCTTGTTGAATTCGGCCAGCATCAGGTCCACGATTTTGCGGATGTCCTCTTCCTGCAGGGCGTGGAAGACGATAATGTCGTCGACGCGGTTCAGGAATTCCGGCCGGAAGGTGCGGCGCAACTCCTCCAGCACCCGGTTCTTCATCTCTTCATAGCTGTCGGCGGCCACCGTGGTGGTCTTGAACCCCATGCGGGTCTCCCGCTTGATGGTGCTGGCGCCCACGTTGGAAGTCATGATTACTACCGTGTTGCGGAAGTCCACCGTCCGCCCTTTACCGTCCGTCAGCCTCCCGTCCTCCAGCACCTGCAGCAGCACGTTGAAGACTTCCGGGTGGGCCTTCTCCACCTCGTCAAACAGGACCACCGAGTAAGGCTTACGGCGTACCGCCTCGGTCAACTGGCCGGCCTCTTCATACCCGACGTACCCCGGAGGGGCGCCGATCAGGCGGGAGACGGTATGCTTTTCCATATACTCAGACATATCCAGGCGTACCATGGCGTCTTCATCCCCAAAGAGCGCCTCTGCCAGGGCCCGGGCCAGTTCCGTCTTCCCTACCCCCGTAGGTCCCAGGAACACGAAGGAGCCAACCGGCCGTTTGGGGTCCTTGAGCCCCGCCCGGGCGCGGCGTACCGCCCTGGAGACCGCCCGCACCGCTTCGTCCTGGCCGATCACACGACCGTGGAGGATCTCCTCCAGCTTCAACAGGCGCTCCGTCTCCTCCTGAGCCAGTTTTGCCACCGGCACCCCGGTCCAACTGGAGACTATGTGGGCGATGTCTTCCTCCGTCACTACCGACTTCTGCAGGCCCCTCTCATTGGCCCACTCCGCCTTCTTTTCCTCTAATTCCTGCTTGAGCCGGTGCTCCCTGTCCCGCAACTGGGCGGCTTTTTCGAATTCCTGGGCGTGCACCGCCGCCTCTTTTTCCTTGCGAACTTCCTCCAGTTCCGCTTCCATCTCTTTAAGGTTAGGAGGAGCGGTATGCTCCCGGAGCCGCACCCGGGACGCCGCCTCGTCAACGAGGTCAATGGCCTTGTCGGGCAGGAAACGGTCGGTGATGTAACGGTCTGACAGGGTTGCCGCCGCCTCCAGCGCCTCATCGGTGATCTTCACCCGGTGGTGCGCCTCGTAGCGGTCCCGGAGACCTTTAAGGATTTCCACCGCCTCTTCCCGGGTGGGTTCTCCCACGGTGATGGGTTGGAAACGCCGCTCCAGGGCAGCGTCTTTTTCAATGTGCTTGCGGTACTCGTCCAGGGTGGTGGCGCCGATGCACTGCAGTTCCCCCCTGGCCAGGGCCGGCTTTAAAATGTTAGCCGCGTCAATGGCTCCCTCGGCTGCCCCCGCACCGATGAGGGTATGCAGTTCGTCGATGAACAGCACCACGTTACCGGCGCCGCGAATTTCATGCATCACTCGCTTCAGCCGTTCCTCAAATTCGCCGCGGAACTTGGTCCCGGCCACGATGCCGGACATGTCCAGGGCCACCACCCGTTTGCCTGTCAGGGTCTCCGGCACCTGGTTGTTGACAATCCGCTGCGCCAGGCCCTCGGCAATGGCAGTCTTACCCACGCCGGGTTCTCCAATCAGCACCGGGTTGTTCTTGGTCCGGCGGCTAAGCACCTGGATAACCCTTTCGATCTCCTTCTCCCGGCCCACCACCGGATCCAGTTTCTCCTCCCGGGCCATGGCGGTCAGGTCCCGGCCGAATTCATCCAGGGTGGGTGTGTTGGTCCTTCCCGCCTTCTTGGGTCCCGGTGCCCCCGCCTGGGCACCCATGGCCTCTTGGGGCATACCCATCCCACCCATCAACATGGCCAGTGGGTTGATGTTAGCCCCGCCCAGCAGCGCCATCACCTGCTGTCGCACCTTGTCGTCACTGATGCCCAGGTTGGTAAGCACCCGGGCAGCGACGCCCTCTCCCTCGCGGATGAGGCCTAACAGCAGGTGCTCTGTCCCCACGTAATTGACCCCCTGGCGCCGGGCCTCGTCATTAGCCAGCTCCAGTACCATCTTGGCCCGGGGGGTTAAGCCGATTTGTTCCTTGGGCTCCGCGTCGCCGCGGCCGATGACCTTTACGACTTCCTCACGCATGCGACCCAGGTCCACTCCCAGGTTGGTCAGGGCCCGGGCAGCCACTCCTTCTCCTTCTTTCAGCAAGCCTAACAGCAGGTGCTCAGTGCCCACCGCCGGGTGTCCCAACCCAACTGCTTCTTCCGCCGCCAGGTTCAGTACCCGCTGGGTGCGCTCGGTAAACCTCGCCATTTAAGTGTCACCTCCACAGATATTCTCCCCGATACTTGATCAATGCCTTGACAACTTTCCGGACTCCGGTCAGTTACCGGTCAGTCGCTGGCGGATTACCTTAGCCCTGAAAACGTCCCGCTCAAAAGATTCCATCTCCTGCCCGGCGCTGTGCTGCAGGAACGCCGGTTGGATGGTTACCAGCAGCTCGTTCAGCACCCTGGCGTCAACCCCTTTGACAAGTTTGAGGTCGATCCCCATGCGGATTTCCGACATCAGCGACAGCGCCTCCTGGGAGCTGATGATGCGGGCATTGGTCAGTGTCCCGTAGGCCCTGCCCACCCGGTCCTCCAGGTGCACCCGGCTCTCCCGCATTAATACTTCCCGGGAAGAACGTTCCTGGTCGATAATCTGCTTGACCACTGACGACAGGTTATTAATGATTTCTTCTTCGTTCTGGCCCAGGGTGATCTGGTTGGACACCTGAAAGAGGTTCCCGATCGCCTCTGTTCCTTCCCCGTACAGGCCCCGTACGGCCAACCCCACCTGGGAAAGCGCCGATAGCACCCTTCCGGCCTGCTTGGTCATCACCAGTGCCGGCAGGTGCATCATCACCGATGCCCTTAAGCCCGTACCCACATTGGTGGGACAGGTGGTCAGGTACCCCTGCCGCTCGTCGAAGGCAAAATTCAGCTTGTTTTCCAAGGCATCGTCCAGGGTATTCGCCAGCCGCCAGGCCTCGTGCAGCTGCAGGGCAGGGTACAGGCACTGCACCCGCAGGTGGTCCTCTTCGTTCACCATGATACTGATGGCTTCATCTTCCCGCAGAACTATCGCCTTTTGGCCCCCAGGCTGGGCCTGCTGCGGGCTGATGAGGTGTTTCTCCACTAGTATCTGTCTCTCCAAAGGGGGTAATTCGTTCATCGAAATGAATTCTAGTTTCCCCACCTGGCGTTCCACTTCAGCAGCGGCCACGGCCTTTTTCACCGCGTTTACCACTTGCTGCTGGGCCTTTTCTCCTATGTGCGGAAATGGTACCTCTTCCAGGTTGCGAGCTAACCGGATCCTGCTGGTGATCACGATATCTGAATGCGGCCCCGACCCTTCCATCCACTTGCTCTTAGACCGACCTATAGCATCCATAATCGACATTTCCAAACACCTCCTTATTCAGCAACCGGATATCAGCAGGTCCTTTACTGACCTCTGACTTCCCTCTTCTCATTTCCGAATCATGCTTCAATCTTCTTTTCTAATTCCCGGAGACGGTCACGCACCTGGGCTGCCTTTTCAAACTCTTCCTGGGCCACCAGTTGCTGCAGCTCGGTACGTAACCTCTTCATTTCCTGCTTTAAGCGGATGCTGCCGCCGGCCCGCCGGGGAACCTTCCCCACGTGTTGCACGCTGCCGTGCACCCTGCGCAACAACGGCTCCAGGCGCCCCGAAAAGTACTGGTAGCACTTGTCGCACCCCAATTTTCCTGTTTGGGCAAACTGGTCGTAGGTAAGACCGCACTGCTCGCACTGCTGCCGCTGGCGGCTACCTCTTTCCGCCCGCTCAGCCACTGCCGGGTCATAGTCCAGCAGACCGGCTAAAAACTTGTGAATCGAAAAACTGGGTTCGAACCCAAACCCCCACTGTTGCTGGTGTTCACGGGCACAGTCCTCGCAGAGGC
This sequence comes from Clostridiales bacterium PH28_bin88, assembly GCA_000987045.1. Lineage (GTDB taxonomy): Bacteria > Bacillota > PH28-bin88 > PH28-bin88 > PH28-bin88 > PH28-bin88. The sequence continues at coordinate 125,798 of LAKY01000008.1, forward strand.
TGAGGTGGGTTTTCTCACTGTTGACTATTTTGGTAATGTGCACTGTAGCCGGGCGCTGCTTGCACTCCTGGCAAAGCATCCTGACATCCCCCCTGATTAGTGACTGGTTGCTAGTGACTGGTGACTGGTGGCCGCTGGTGGTTGTCGCCACCTGTTGATAGCAGTTGGCAATTAGTGATGCAGATTTCTACAGGCTGTCTAAGTCTTCGCGCAACAACGCCAGCAACATGGCTCTCAACAGATGGGACCGCACCAGGTCCCGCCGGGGCAATTCCAGCGGAAGCGCTTCCCGTTGGATGACCGCCTTCATTAGAATACTCTCCCGGCGGGTCAAAAATCCCTCTTCCGCCAGGCGGTGTATCAACCCGTCTCCCACCTGCTGTGAAACCAGCTGCCCTACCGTAGCGTCGATAAGTTTCCGCAGTTCCTTTTCCTGGTCCAGAGGCAGCTTGATAATCCTGACGAACCCGCCTCCTCCCCGGCGGCTTTCCACCAAATAGCCCTGTTCCAGGGTAAACCGGGTGCTGAGCACATAGTTGATTTGTGAAGGTACACATGAAAAAAGCTGGGCCAGTTCGCTTCTTTGCACCTCAACGGCTCCCTGGCTACTAGAAGAAAGGAGTTTTTTGATATACTGTTCGATTTGTTCTACCAGACTCGGCATTCTTTCCCTCCATTCCGGGCCAAGCTGGCCCTGACCTTAATTAACCTTTTGACCTTCATTGACCTTTCACCTCTATTATGCTGCAATTCCTGATAAATTGCAACCCCTTTTTGACTATTTTTGCCCTTCAGTTTCAGACATAAACAGGCCGCCCTGTTTTTTCAGCATAAAAAACCCACCGGTAAACCGGTAGGCGGTATTTCTATTGTGGCAAATATGACGGGGAAGCAGGGAGCGGCTCGTCCTGCCGCAGGCGGGAAAACAGGTGGGTGATCAAGACAGCCAGGGTTAACCTGACCCCCAGGATTAACAGGCCATTGGCCCCAATAGCCGCGAACAACAGCGTATCCTCGAAGAGGGAGTGACAGATAGCCAGGAAAACGTTAACCAAGAAAACGTCCTTCCGGGTCATGCTGCCGTCCCGGGCGGACTGGATAATCAATCCCGCCCCGTAGGAAAGGCCGAAAACAAGTCCTGCCAGCAGAGGAAGAGCCGCCCCCTTAGTCATCCCCAGAGAACGGACCAGCGGGGCCATGACGCCGGACAACCGGTCCAAAAGGTTCAGCTCCTTGATTACCTGCATCACCACCATGAATGGGAGCACAATGCTGGCGATGCGCAAAATATTCAAGGCGCTGCCTCGTAGTCCTACGTAGATTATGTCTGTGATGGGCGGCACTCAAAACACCTCAAAGAATCAAGTTTAAGACCATCCCGCAGGCCAAACCGAGAACCAGCCTGATGGTCAAAATAGGAATTACCTTGATACCCGATTTTTTGCTGACCGCGGTCTCTACCGGGAGGCTGTGGGCCAGAAGAATAATTCCCGAAATCACTGTAATCTGTTTGGGAGTCAGGTCCAAGGAAACAATCGCCCCCACCGCCGCATAGATGTTCAGCACAAAGCCAAACACCAGGGCCAGGGAGGCTTCTCCCGGCAAACCCAGAAGCCGCATCAACGGGGTAAAGGCCTTGGCAATCCAGGGCAGCACCGGGGTGTATTTCAAGAAAGTAACAATCAAGTAAACAGGAATGATGGCCTTGGCCAGCTCCCAGGTAACCGATAAACCGTTGCGTAGGCCGCGCACCAATGTAAGATGAGTTATCATGCCCATCCTTCTTCACAGGAATAATGGGAACACAAAGTAATTTTAGCACTAGTTTTAGGTAATGACAACAGCGAAATAAACCAAAAAGGCCCTTGACCATCAGGCCAAGGGCCGTTATGTTCATGGCTCCCCGGGTAGGATTCGAACCTACAACCTACCGGTTAACAGCCGGTTGCTCTACCCTTGAGCTACCGAGGAACGCCCAGAGACAAAATTCATTATATCATCTCGAATCAAGTTGTCAACCCCCTGTGTCAGGTAAAATTTACTGCCGCCCTTACTCGTAGCGCAAGGCTTCGATGGGGTCCATCTTGGAGGCCTTGTTGGCGGGGTACAAACCAAAAGTAATCCCGATCCCGGTGGAGAAAATCACCGCGATCATGATGGTCACCCAGGAAACAAGCGGCGGCCACTTGGCCAGCTTGGCAATGGCAAAAGCCCCGCCCACACCGATGGCGGTACCGATCAATCCACCCACCAGGCAAATGGTTACCGCCTCAATGAGAAACTGGCTTAAGATGTTGGCCCTGCTGGCGCCCAGCGCCTTGCGGATCCCGATCTCCCTGGTGCGCTCCGTGACAGAAACCAGCATGATGTTCATTACCCCAATTCCGCCAACCACCAGGGAAATACTGGCAATTAACATGATGATCAGCTGCATCACCCCGGTCACCTTGTTGGCCATGGCCATCTCTTTTTCCAGAGAAGCGCTTTTATAAAGGTCCTTGGCGTTATGCCGCCGCTCCAGGATCTTGACGGTCTGCTCCATGGCGGCGTCCACCTGGTCCCGGCTGGCCGCCTGTCCTTCCACCGCGGAAATGAAAGTCCGCCCGGTGAAGTACTGGTAAAAGGTGATGGGGATGTACACGGTTTTCAGCTGGCCGGTCGCCATCAAAAAGTTTTTTTCCGTTTTGGCAATACCCACGATGAGCACCGGGGTACCACCCAGAGTCGCCAGCTTCCCCAAAGCCTCCTCCTGCCCAAAAAGCTGTTCAGCCAGTTCCTCGTCGATGACTGCTACCCGCCGGCCCGCCCTGGTGTCCTGTTCGGAGAAAAAGCGCCCCCGGGCCATGGTTACATTGCGGATGGCGGCGTAATCCGCGGTGGTACCCTGGACCTCCACCCTCTTTTGGGTTTTTGATCCCTCAAGATACGACGTGACATAGCTGGACGGCGCCAACAGCTTAACCGCCGGCGCCAGGTCCTTGATTATTTCCGCGTCCTTGACGGTGATCTCGTCTCCCCGCCGGGGGGTGTCATTATCCCAGGGTACATACACCACAAAGAGATTGGATCCAATTTTCTCCATTTCCGTCATCAAGATGGACCTGCCGCCCTGGCCGATAGCCACCACCGCAATCACAGCGGCAATCCCGATGATGATCCCCAGCATAGTTAACAGGGAACGCAGTTTATTTACCCAGATCCCCTCCAGGGCTACCCGGATGCTTTCAAGAACGCTCACGGTACCGCCACCTCCTGCACCGGGAGGCTTTTCAGCACATCGCGGGCATCCACCGGTCGATCCACCGTTTCGTCTTTGGTCAGCCTGCCATCCCGGAAGTTGAGGATCCTTCCGGCGTGTTCGGCGATCTCCCGTTCATGGCTAACCAGCACAATGGTTGCCCCCTCACTATTCAGTTGTTGAAAAATCGCCATGATTTCCTCTCCCGACCGGGAATCCAGGTTGCCCGTAGGTTCGTCCGCCAGCAGCATAGCTGGATGGTTAGCCAGTGCCCTGGCAATTGCCACCCGCTGCCGCTGGCCGCCCGACAATTCGTTGGGCCGGTGGTGGGCGCGGTCCAGGAGCCCCACCCGGTCGAGGGCCTCCAGTGCCCGCCGCCGGCATTCGCTCCTCTTGACGCCGGCGTAAAGCATGGGAAGTTCCACGTTCCGCTGGGCGGTAAGGCGCGGTAGCAGGTTGAAGGTTTGAAACACAAAACCGATCTTCAGGTTGCGAATTCTCGCCAGCTCACGGTCGTTCATCCCCGCCACGTCCACCCCGTCGAGGACATAACTGCCTTCCGTAGGGCGGTCCAGGCAGCCGATGATATTCATCAGGGTAGACTTGCCAGAGCCGGACGGCCCCATGATCGCCACAAACTCGCCTGCTGAAATGGAAAGGGTTACATCCTGCAGGGCCTGGACTTGGATTTTTCCCAGCCTGTAAACCTTGTTCAGGTGTTTAACCTCAATCATCGGACTTCCCCTTGTTGCCTTTGTCCTTAGCCTCGTCCCGGACCTTCACCCTGGAGCCATCCTGCAGTTTTTCGGAAGGATTGATAACCACCACTTGATCCTTTTGCAGGCCGCTGGTAATCTCGACGAATAATTCATTCCCGATACCGGTTGTCACTTCCACCTTTTTGGCGCGCCCATCATCCACCACAAAAACGTGTTTGTTCCCGTCCTTTTCAACTACCGCTTCGTGCGGCACTACCAGGGCGGATTCTTTACTGTCTGTCACGATGGTCGCATCGGCGTTGTATCCCGGCTTCAGGACGTTCCTGCCTTCCTGAATTTTGATAGTGACCGCCACCATCACCTGCTCACCCTGCTGGTTTTTTACCACCGTTTGGGCCTGGGGAGCGATCCTTTCGACTTTACCCGGCAGTTGCTCATCCGGCAACGCCCTGGTGGTGATGCGCACCGGCTGCCCCACAGCCAGCCGCCCGCTGTCAGCCTCCATTGCCTCTGCCACCAGTTCCATCCGGCCCAGGTCTCCAATGCTGAACAGCGTCTTCCCGGTTGCAACCATTTCCCCCGGTTCAATTGAGACTTTCAGGACCGTGCCCGCAACCGGGGCCACCACACTGGCCGCCTGCAGTTCTTCCCGGGCCAGCGCCAGCGCCAATTCCGCCTGGCGGATGCGGGCCTCCAATACCCGGATGGCTTCGGCCGTTTCACCGGCTTGTACCAGGCTGAGGTCCTGTTTCGTCGTGTCAAGCTGGGACTGGGCTTTGGCCAGTTCAGCCCTGGCAGCCTCCAGGTCCTTGGCCGGGGCCACCCCTTCCGCCACCAGTGCTGCCACCCGCTCCAGGTTTCGCTGGGCTACCTCAACCCCCGCTTCCGCCTGGCGCAGCCTGATCTTGGCCTGTTCTATCTCCTGAGGCCTGGCCCCCGCCAGGGTTTTGTCGTAGCTGGCTCTTTCCAGTTCCAGGCTGGCTTCAGCCTGTTGCACGCGCTTTTCCAATTCCCTGGTTTCCAGGATGGCGAGAGCCTGCCCCGGCTTCACCAGATCGCCCTCTTCCACCAGTACCCGCTCCACTTTTCCACCAACGATGGCGTAGACCTCGGACCGGTCTACCAGCTTGACCTTGCCTGAGGCAAACACCGCCGCCTCCATTTTTTCTTCTTTTACCTGGGCGGTTTTAACCATGAATACTTCTTCCTGGTTAGCACGCCAGAGGTTCAACGCTGCCAACAGGACGATTACCCCCACAATACCCAGGCCTATCAGTATTTTGTAAGCCAGCTTCAACTCCATCCCTCCACCAAAAGGCCGGCCCTGATCCGACCGGCCATACTCCTTCACAGCAATCCGCAAAATTCACGCTTTACGCGGGGAACTTGGGCCCACCTGTAAAGGCTGCATACGTGGCCATCCCCGCGGTGTACAACAGGTAAAGAACGAAAATGAATACCCCTTGTTTTCTGGCGGAGGTCTTAAACACCACGCCTGCGCCGATGCTGAGCAGGATCAGGCTCCAGATTTGGAAAAGGTTAATACTGGAGAGGATCACAAAAAGCGGTGAGCCGAACTCCTCCTTGGGTAACAGCAAGCTCAGGCTGGCGCTGGCAAAAGGCAGGTTTTCCGCCGGGGTCGCCAGGATCATGGCGGTACTAAACGCTCCGCCAAGAATAACCACCGGCACCCAGGCCAGCACTGTAACCGCGAAGAGGTTTTTAAAACCCCCTTCGCCCCCAGTCAAAGAGTTAAAACCCTTCACCAGGGCGGCCATGATCAGCCAGATTACCAGCAAGCCAACCGCGGCTCCAACCAAGGAGCTAGCGGCTGCGGCCTTGACCGCAAATTCCACTACTTCAGGGCCCTGCCCCGGTGGTAGATTTTTTTCGAGACTGATCCGGGTAAACTCCTGGATCTTGGGAAGCACCGGCACCATCAGCAGCACCGTAATGAGCATTAAGATCACAACGGGTACAAAAACAGCCGGTTGCCGGTCTACCTGGCGGAAAGTTTCCGTAGGATTGACCAGCACACCCCACAACCGTCCCAAGGTACCGTTCTGCTTTTCCTGGGCGACATCCTCCATTTTATTACCTCCGCCTCTGTTTGTATTTGTATACCATGGCTATCATATGCGTAGCGGGGACAGTCAGAACCCGATTACCTAATCCATCTAGTAAGACGTATAAAACCATCAAAAGTTTCGTTGCGCAGCATTGGTTGGTATTTGTTTTTACAAAAGAAGCACCTGCCGCATTCCCCAGAGGTGCTTTCCAAGCATCTTGTCTTTTTCACCGCTATACTTCCCGCGTACCCGCCGGGCAGACCTTCCGGCACTCCCAGCAGTCGTAGTACTTCCATCCTCTCGGGTGAGATTTGAAGGTACTCCTGCAAAGATGCTGGCTAACATCACCCTCGGGTCCGATGGCCCCCACCGGGCAAGCGCGCAAGCATGCCTTGCAGCTAGACGGGCAAAGCTCCTGACTTACCAATGGGTCTGGCTCCAAGTCTGCGTCAGTTATCACCGAAACCAAGCTCACCCGGTTTCCATACCGGGGAGTTATCAATAGAGTATTCTTCCCTAATACACCTAGCCCTGCCGCCTGCGCAGCGTGCTTGTGCGAAAGGTTTCCCCGCCCGTACATGTTCTCAGCTTCCCAGTAATCATACGGGGTATCCGCCGGAACGGGAACAGCCCTGAATCCGTTTTCCTCTATGAAGACAGCCAGGCGCTGGGCAATGACGTCCAGGCGGCTGAAGGAGACCACCATCCCATGAAGGTAGTTGGTGCCTCTCGTTTCTCCTACCAGGCCATCCGGAATCCTCACCGCCAGAGAAACAACCGTTCTGGCACCCTTCAAAGAATCTTCCGGCCGGGCCCCTGGGGGCGCCTCCGATAGCCTATCAACCGGCGCTACTCCCACCAAATCAGCTCCCGCGGCTAGGGCAAAGCCCTTGATTGGACTTGTAACATCCACTTTCTTCCACCCACTTTCCTTTATCCCTATTTCGTTCGAAAATTACGTAGTGCCGAATAGTCAATAAGCCTATCCATGGTTTTTAAAGTAAAAACCTTACCACGCGTAGCAAAAAGCAACTTTTTCATGTCCTCCCGGCGAACACCAAACCCACGCCCTGCTATACATGCGATCACTTCAAATTTCTGCAAGCCATTCACTTGGTCTAATGTACTTAGGCTGCTGAGGTGCTGAACGCGTGTCACTTTATCACGGGCCGTCCCATCATCTTCGGTGACTTTGGCTTCAATCACCACTTGTGGGTTGAACTCATCAGGGACGATAAAATAAATTCATCGGGGCTGGCCTCAATGTCTTCAATGGAAACTTCAAAAGGATATCTCATCATCAACATCTCCATACTCGATTTGAATTTCCCGTACAACTAGGTGTCTTTCCCTGACCTGCAGAAAATCCGCGGGTAAATACCTTTCAGTTTCACTTAGGCCCCCAAGTTCTTGCACTGCTCGCGCAATTACCCTCAGTTTGTCGTTCCAAGTCGCCGAGCAGTCCCACGATTTTCGCACATTCCACACGGTAAGGCGGATCAGGTGACCATAGATCACACACCTGGCATCCCCTTTAGTTACCTTCAGTCCACCTGCCTTCAAACGCTCTAAGTCATCTATCACCAGTTCCGCTATTTCCCTGGGCGTGTTCACGATCATTCGCCGGGACACTACACCGGTGGTTCTATTCACAAATACGGTATCCACCACAGAGGAACCCGTGCCGTTAATGTGAATGGATGATCCCATTTCAGCAGGGCAGGGAATGGCAGCAGTGCAGACGAGGTTCGCGTCAAGTAGTGCTACCGCAATAGGGTAATAGGCTTCTAAAGAATTGTGGTGATATGTGAATGCAAAAGGCGCGCCAGGTTTTAGCGCCTTCACCATCCGTGAGAATGCCTGTGACAAGCCCCCGGTGAAATGATCCAGCCCTCTGTCCATGGTCACGTTACCAGTAAGCTCATCCTCATTCCTTGTACTTGGTTTCGTAAAAACAGGATTATCATTACCTACAAGCCGCCGCAGCCAAACGTAGCAAAAATCCATTAACTCCGCATACTGGACGTTAGCAAAATAGGGGGGATCAGTGATTACCATGTCCAAGATACCTTCCGGTAGGTCCGCCTGGGTGGCGCTAGCACAACGCAAGTCCACTTGGCGGGTCTCGGGATGATGGGCACTGTTCCGGCTATCTCCTATCCACTCCCCGTCTATCCATACCTGCTTTTTTTTCCCTCCTTGATAAACGATTTCGAAGGGCCGGTTACAATACTGCTTGGCCTTCATGAATTTATCAGTAATGTTTGACCAGCCTCCGCTACCTATATTCGCACCGGTAATTTCGTTGATGATACCAAGCAGGTTCGACTCACATTGAACCAACCCGACAGGAAATCCATGTACGGAGAATATGTCTAAGGACTTTAAGGCGGAGGTATCATAACGGCACAGCATGTTCTGATACCGTAGCAAATCCGAAAGGTTGGTAGCCAGGGCATTCCGTACCCGCTCGTTTGGATGGTTGGTAACAGCTCTGCAGATTAATTCTAATCCTAAGAGTTGCCGCTCATTGAACATTTCCCTGTAAAAGCGATAACCCCACCGGTGCAGGCGGTCCGTCTCATCTCCCCCTGGTATTGCGTCATCCGGGACATACCTCGGCTGAACTGATCTCCAACCCTGTGCAGCCTGGTTGTACTTTCGCAAGTCGCCCTCATCGGGTTTCTTGAAAAAGCGCCCATGATGGCTAGGCCGGCAATGCGAGCAATAGTATTCAATCGCCACCATACGGTGTCTAGGGGGACCACCTCCAGCATCGGGGTATGAATTTGTGTTACCGCAATGCGGGCAGGCGCAACTGTTCCTGCTTGCAGGGCCTTTAACTTTTAAGGACTGGCCACAGTACCGGCATTCCCCAAGCCTGTTCCTGTCGTCCACTTCATTCAGCTCGCCACAGGTTGAGCAGATAATGACGTTCCTGGGGTGCCGCCGGTTCTCCGCTAATAGATAACCTGGGAAGAGGTCAAATTCTTTACTACATGCTAAGCACTTCTGTGTCTTCACCCAGATGAAGTACTTTACGTGAGCATCAGAGCGGCCACAAATCTGGCATTTAGTACGGTAGAGATGCCCCACCTTCCCTTCCAGCCAAAAGCGTAATCTGTTGGCTGCCTCCTGGTAGGATTTAATGTCGAGGTATTCAATTTCCTGACGTACAATCCAATAAGCCATAGGGTTGATATCAAACCCCACCACGTCACACCCTACCCGGTTAGCCTCAAGAAGTGGTATGCCCCCACCCATGAAAGGATCCGCCACTTGTTGGCCCTTTAAAGAATGGGATCGGAAATAGGTCTCCCGTAGAGACCCCCCCCACAAATTCCGATAAGAGCAGCGCTCGAAAGAGCGTACCAGGCCGCCGGGCAAACCACTTGTGAACCGCAATAACAGGTCGGTAGTTCTGTTGTATCTGCTTCTCGCGCAAAGCCAGGTCAGCCACAAAAGGCACGTCAAAGCACCTTTCAATGCCGCGTACTTTGGCTTCGCGATCTTTCGTATGTTTTGATAACGTTTCTGTTTGAGCCATCAGGCTGTTCTGTTCTTGCATCTGTGATTTCATGAAAACCTCCGCTGTATTTTATGAGTCTATCAGCAAGGTAGAAGGTTTGTATACACTTTACTCAACGGAACGAGAAAACTTCTTTTAGGTTGTAGGAACCCCAATGGTCACCTCGGCAACCGGAAACTAGCGGCTACAGTTTGATCGCTAAAAGTCACCTGGTGTCGCTCCGGATCAACGACAGGTAATAAGCGAATGGTATAAGTAAATCAGAAGGTTTGATCATATTGAAATTAGTAGATTTTACAGGTACCAATTTACAAACCGCATAAAGCATTATCGTGAATTACCGTAACTCGGGGATACCGCTGTAAATACCTCATATTCGTCAGAGTTCATCTTTTTCCCTGCAATAGCAAACACCCCAAGGAATAACTCCTTGAGGTGTTTTAAAATATTTTCTGGCAGTGACCTACTCTCCCGGGTAAAACCCAGTACCATCGGCGCTGGAGGGCTTAACTTCCGTGTTCGGCATGGGAACGGGTGTGACCCCTCCGCCATTACCACCAGAAAGATTATTCTTTTTCAAATGGGAACGGGTGTGACGCTTACGCCATTACCACCAGAAATCTGTTCCCTCAAAACTGGACAGCGAGAACTACCTTTCACATAAGGACCCACCTTCAGGTGTTTTAGGTCAAGCCCTCGACCCATTAGTACCAGTCAGCTCAAACGGTTACCCGTCTTACACTCCTGGCCTATCTACCTGGTATTCTTCCAGGGGTCTTACCCCAGGAGGCAAGAAGCCAGATGCAAGAGGCAAGATTTCTTGTGGAAATTGGCTTCACCAATTTCTTTATTCTTGCTTCCTCCTGCTTCCTGCCTCGTGCTTCTTGCCTCCTGGACGGGAAACCTCATCTTGAGGTGGGCTTCGCGCTTAGATGCTTTCAGCGCTTATCCCGTCCGGA
>LAKY01000018.1 GCA_000987045.1 Clostridiales bacterium PH28_bin88
AAGGGAAACGCATACTCTTTCTTTCAGAAGAACACGAGCACAGGCACAACGCAAAAAGCTCTTTTCACCCTGTTATCTTCCGGCTGTTCCTCCAGGCGGGCCACCTGGGCCAGTGCTCCGTCCAAAAGCTCCACCATGTAGGCGAAGGTGTCGCGGAACAGCCCGGAGATGGTCACAAGGAAGCTAATTCCTGCTTGCATCAAAAAATATGAGGCCATGCAGCCAGATTTGATCTGCATGATTACTTTTTCGCCGGTCTGAACGTCAGCAAAGGCTTTTTCCGAAAAAATATTGACAGCAGACAACATAATTTGGCATAATGTTCCTGGGCTCACCGATAATGGCTAATCTGCTGGGAAGAACTTGAACGAAACAGCGGCACCCAATTTGCTCAGGACCTGGTTGCTCCGTTTATCTCGGTGACAGCCAGGATTATAAAAATGTAGTACGGAGTGGAGGCTACCAGCCATGTCATCTTCAAATGAAAAAGAACTCGGTAGAAAGGCGGAAATCTCAATTCGACTCTCCGAGTTTGAAATACCTCCCATGCAAGATGTATTGCTGGTAGGACGTAAAGCTCCCATAGGCCCGGAGGCGGCACGCCGGATGGTGGACGCTTTGTCGCCCGATCAGTACGAAATAATCCCCGTGGACGAAGGACCCGTGGAAGCCCTGGTAATAAGAAAATCTCTCCTGAACATGCTTCCCCGGGAAAGACTTCTCCCCGTGATCCTTGAGGAAGGTCTAAAGGTTGCCAATGAAACCACCGTCATCAAAGCCCAGTTGGACGTGGTGGTAGTAGTAAAGAGGTCGGTAGAGCTATGAGTGTTACCGTTGCGAGCGTAATGAAACATCCCGTTATCACCGCAAGCCATGAAGAAAGCCTCGCCAAGGCGGTTGACAGGATGGAGCAATTCGGAATAGGCGGGTTACCGGTCCTCCAACAAGGGAAACTTGTGGGGCTCCTTACTTCCCGCGATGTCCGGCGTTCCCATCCTAACAGACTGGTAGCGGATGCCATGTCCCCGAAACCGGTAACAGTTGAAAAAAACTTTCCATTATGGAGAGCATACGAACTGTTAGACAAAATGAACATTGAACGGTTACCTGTATTGGATGGGGACAATTTAGTAGGGATCGTTACCAAGTCCGACCTGCTTCTGGAACTGGGTAAACATACTGACCCGTTGACAGGGCTACAGACCTCGGGGTTCATCCGTTATATCGGAGAAGCTCTTCTGAGGGAAGGAAAAGAATTAACTGTTTTACTCTTTGACCTTGACGACTTTGGTCAGTTTAACAAGGAATATGGTCACGTCACCGGTGATAAATGCTTGAAGGTAGTCGGCCAAGTTTTAGCCGATGCGATTTCACCCCAAATAGACTACCTTTGCAGGTACGGGGGTGACGAGTTCGTTATAATTACCACCCGCTTAAGAGACGAAGCAGTTACTTGGGCTAAGGATGTAATAAGCTCCCTCACACAAGTGCTCAATAGCCAAGGGCTTCCAATCGGGGCGTCGGTAGGTCTTGCCGGAGGCCGGCGCCAGCAAGCCCGGGATTACCATGCCGCAGCTCTTTTAGACGACATGATTAACCTGGCCAGCTTAACATCCACCAGGGCTAAAAAAGAAGGTAATTCATTACTGGTGGCTGTTTAGGTCACGCATTCCACCTTCCGCCTGTAAACGAATTCTCCGGGGTAAGTATTATCAATTCAGAGCAAGATTATATTGATAAAGTTTGCCGGAAGGAATATACTGTAGACAACAACAGCATAGTTTTTTCCACTAGGGGTGCCGTGACGGCTGAGAGAAAAGCGCGGGCTTTTCAACCCTTGAACCTGATCTGGGTAATACCAGCGGAGGGAAGTGTACTGGAGGTTTGTAAACCGCAGTCCGAACTAATCGCTGGACGCGGTTTTTTTGTTGGCTGCCCGCGGCCCCCAAGAAAGTAGGAGGCGATAAGATGACTCGCCTCGGTCCCCCGAACCGGTAATTCTAATTGACGTTCGAGCCAATCCGGGCAGCCCTTACCTGGTGGCCGTCTGGGTACTGGGCTTAAGATGTCAACAGGCAAGGGAGAGGCAAATTGTCATACAAATTCAACTTGTTTTCCTATTACAACTTATTCTCAACCCATTGATGGTTTGTGATGAAGGGTGCTATAATGACGGTGAACGGTAGATAATCACGGGTAAACGGTATTTTAATGACCGTGAACGGTAGCGTACGGGAGGCGAATAGCGATGTTAGATCAAGTCATATTAGAGGTCCCGGTAGGCATTTCCAATCGCCACGTACATCTCACTCGGCAGCATATCGAACTTCTCTTTGGTAAAGGTTATCAGTTGACCAAGCTGAAGGACATGAAACATGTGGGGCAGTTTGCCGCCCAAGAAACAGTCACTATCGTGGGACCGAAAGGGATTGTCGAAAATGTGCGGGTAATGGGACCTACCAGGAAGGAAACCCAGGTAGAACTGTCGCTGACCGACAGCTACCGGCTGGGCATCAAGGCCCCCGTACGGGACTCCGGGCAACTGGAGGGGACACCGGGCTGTGCGCTGGTCGGCCCCAAGGGTGTTGTTGGCTTGAGCCGCGGGGTGATCATCGCCGAAAGACACATCCACATGTCACCCGCGGACGCATTGGAAACCGGTTTGAACGACACCGACCGGGTGATGGTAATGGCCGGGGACGTGCGGGAACTCTGCTTCCACCACGTGCTGGTGCGGGTACACCCCACCTTCAGTCTGGAAATGCACCTGGATACCGACGAAGCCAACGCGGCCATGCTGAAAAACGGCGATCTGGTGCGGGTAATCGAAAAGGAGCCTTCCAGCCTGCACATGGTTGGATAGATTCACCATAAAATAAATAATGACGGCAAGGCTGGGTATTTGTCACCCGGCCTTTTTTATAGGCTTTGTTTATGATGGGTTTTAAGTTTGAAGGAAAAGTCGAATTGAAATGGAATTGGTTCATAATCTCTTTTGCTAACTTAAGACCTGGTTATGGCCCCGTGAAGGGGGATATAAATTGCGGCAATAGCGACATAATAGCCTCAGGTTCGGAAAACAATTCTTAATGACTGGAGGTATCAACTTGAAGCGAGCTGTTATCGTTTCTATCCTCGGCATATTCGTGGCCACTGCCGTCTTGCTGGGGGGCTGCACCAGAAGCATTACGCCAACCCCCAAAGCACCGGAGCAAAAGCTCGAAGTAAAGCAGCAACCCTCCCCCGCCTCCAAAAAGCCCGGCGATTTCTTCCCCCTCAGTAAAGGCAGCACCTGGCAGTACCAGGGTGAAGGGAACGAATTTGCCTCTTTTAGCCGTGAAGTCCTCTTTACCAAAGGCAACCTGGCACAAATAAGGGAGGATAACGGCGGAACGGTGAGCGCGGCAGTTTTTAAGACGACGGGTGATGCGGTAATCCGCATCTTTTTCCAGGGTGAAGCCTACGGGGAAGACAATTTTCTGGACCAGCAGACTAACGAGAACACGGTTATCCTGAAAGCTCCCCTCAAGGCGGGGACCAAGTGGGAAGAGCCAAACGGGACGCGGGAAATCGTTGATGTTAACGCCACTGTCGATACCCCCGCGGGAAAATTCGAGAATTGCATCAAAGTTAAAATCACCGCTCAAAACTCCATCCTTTTTGAGTTCTTCAAGGAGGGGGTGGGGATGGTGAAGCGGGAGTTTATATCAGGTGAAACCCGGGTCACATCAAGTCTGGAAAAATGGACAATAATGTAACACACTCTACCATATATGGTGTGTCCGCCTTCTGTGTAACGTTCTGATCTTTTTGCAGTGCGGCAGGGATCTTTTGACGCAAGGTTGTGACAGCCCGGGTTGATACCCGGGTCGTTTATTTTTTTAACCGAAGACTATAAATTTCCCAAGTGAAACCGGCGTGGTTGGGGTGGCTGGCTTGCGAATAACTGCCGCCATTTCTAACAATACTACAAGGCAGATATATCCTGCCGCCACAGGATAAGCCATCCAGGGAGCGCGGTGAGGGGTGTGTTTCGCCAGCTAATCAAACCGGTCAAAGCGGCCGTTAAGAGCGCGAAAAAGAAACAGAAACAGGAGCAAAACCCGGACCCTACCGGCATCATGACCTGGGAGCGGTATGAGCTGAGTTCCCGCTTGGAGACCAACCTGGACCACCTCAGGGAGGTGTTCCGGGATAGCGGCGATTTTGTCATCCGGGAGTTTACCGTCGGCGCCTGCGAGCCGGTGAAGGCTGCCGTGATCTTTTTCGAAGGCCTTTACGACAAGAAACTGGTGGTGGACGCCATCCTGAAGCCCCTCATCCTGGAGGCGCGGGAGGCCCTGTCGGATGTCTGGGCAAAAGCCCCCATCCGGGTCATCCGGGAGCGCATCCTGTGTTCCGTCGACGTAAAGGAACTTACCGAGTGGCGGCAGTTGATCGAGACGGTGCTGGACGCCGAGGTGGTGCTGCTGGTGGACGGCAGCGCCGTCGCCCTGGCGCTGGGGGCCAGCGACTGGGAGGACCGGCCGGTGATGGAGCCCCTCACCGAGTCCACCGTGCGCGGGCCGCGCCACAGTTTCAACGAGACCCTGCGCACCAACACCGCCCTGCTGCGGCGGGCGATCAAGAGCCCCCTGTTGAAGATGGAGTCTCTCTATATCGGGCGGCACACCCGCACCCACGTGGTGCTGGCCTACCTGGAGCGGCTGGCGGACGGGGACGTGCTGGCGGAGGTCCACCGGCGGCTGGACCGCATCGAGATCGACGGGGTGCTGGAGAGCGGGTACCTGGAGGAACTCATCGAGGACAATCCCTACTCCCCCTTTCCCACCGTGGAGGTCACCGAGCGGCCGGACAAGGTGGCCGCGGCCCTGCTGGAGGGGCGCATCGCCATTATGACCGACGGCACCCCGGCCGTCCTGCTGGTGCCTACCCTGTTCATACAGTTCCTGCAGGCCAGCGAGGACTACTACGTGCGCTATCCCGCTTCGATGATCCTGCGGGGGCTGCGCCTGCTGGTGCTGAATTTCGTCCTGATCCTGCCGTCACTGTACATCGCCGTCACCACCTACCACCAGGAGATGCTCCCCACCCCGCTGCTCATCAGCATTGCCGGGGCCCGGGAGGGGGTGCCCTTCCCGGCGCTGGTGGAGGCCTTTACCATGGAACTGGCTTTCGAGCTCCTGCGGGAGGCTGGCCTGCGCTTGCCCCGGGTGGTGGGCCAGGCGGTCAGTATCGTGGGCGCCCTGGTCATCGGCGAGGCGGCGGTGCGGGCCGGGCTGGTCGGTTCCGCCATGGTCATCGTGGTGGCCTTCACGGGCATCGCCTCCTTTGCCCTCCCGGCCTATCACATGACCACCGGTGTCCGCCTGCTGCGGTTTCCGATGATGATCATGGCGAGTATCCTGGGTTTCTACGGCATCATGCTGATGCTGTTGTGGATCCTCATCCACCTGATGACCATGCGTTCCTTCGGTGTGCCCTACCTGTCCCCCCTCGGCCCCAGCAATTACCGGGAACTTATCCGTGACGTGCTGATGCGGGCGCCCTGGTGGGCCCAGGCAGAACGCCCGCGGGTCATCGGCTACCAGGACCCCCGGCGGCAGGCGGAGGGGCTGAAGCCCCGGCCGCCCAAACGGTAATGGTTTCGGGAGGTGAGACCGGATGGCGCGCCGGCTGGTTTTCGCGCTGATCGTTCTTGGTATCATACTTACGTCACCGGGTTGCTGGAGCCGCCGGGAGGTGGAAACCCTGGCCATCGCCTCCGGGGTGGGGGTGGACCGGGCGGAGGTGGACGGGAAAAAGCAGTACCGCTTTACCGTGCAGGTGGTGAAGCCCGGGTTACTGGCGGCGGGAGAGGCGGCCGCCGGTGGGGGCGGCGCCGGCGGGCAAAAGCCGTACCTGGTGGCCTCCACCATGGGGGACACCATCTGGGAGGCGGAGCGCAATCTCGCCACCCAGACCTCCCGTAAATTGTTTATCTCCCATACCGAGGTGGTGGTCATCGGGGAGGAACTGGCCCGGGAGGGGACCCAGCCAGTTCTGGACTTCATCCAGCGCAAGCACGACTTCCGCCTGACCACCCGGTTGATGGTGGCCATGGCCCCGGCCGATACCACCCTGATGGCCGCCGCCGGGCTGGAACAGGTCACCGCCCGGGCGATCAGCGACATGGCGGATAACGCCCGGCGGGCCTCCTTCTCCTTCCGCCTCACCGCCCGGGAGGCCATCGCCATGTTCCAGAGCAGCGGGACGACGGCGGTACTGCCCCGGCTCATGCACATCCCCTACGGGCACCAGGGGCCCCCGCGGGGTTCAGAGGGGTTGCGGTTGAACGGAGCGGCGGTATTTAAAAAGGACAAAATGGCAGGGTGGCTGTCCCCCGAGGAGACCCGGGGGTGGATGTGGGTGACCAGAAGGGTGGTCTCGGGCGTTATTCCCATTCCTGTCCCGGGTAAGCCCGGGGAGGACCGCATCTCCACCGAGATCACCCGGGCCACCAGCCGCATTACACCTCGCATCCAGGACGGGCGGTTGGTGATTACCGTCCGGATTTACGAGGAGGGGGCCATTGGAGAGATCCCCGTGCCGGGACTGGACCCGGGGAAGCCGGAGGTGATCAGGGAGATGGAGCGTTCCCTGGCGGAGGCCATCCGGGTGGAGGTGCTGGCCGCCCTGCGCAAGGCCCAGGAGGAGTACCGGGCGGACATCTTCGGCTTCGGCGACGCGGTGCACCGGGCCTACCCGCGGGTGTGGAAAGAGATTGAGAAACGCTGGCACGAGGAGTTCTTCCCCCACCTGGAGGTCAGGGTGGAGGTGGAGGCCAGGATCCGGCGTGTGGGCATGTCCAGCAAGTCGTTTATCCCTAAGTAGATGTTACTCTAGAGATGGGGGTGGTGGGGTGTTGGAAGGAGGTAAAATCAGCAACCGGCAGGCGATCTTCCTGATGCTGTTTCTCGTGCTGGGGACCGCCAACATGTTCCTGCCCGCCCTGGCTTCCGAGCACGCCAGGCAGGACGCCTGGATCTCTCCCTTTTTCGCCCTGCTGGAGGGGCTGTGGGTGGTGTTTATCGTGACAGAACTGGGCCGGCGGTTCCCCGGGAAAACCCTGGTGGAATACACGCGGTTGATCCTCGGACCAGTCTTCGGTACCGGGCTGGGGTTCCTGTACGTATTCTGGATGGTCCACCCCGGCGCCATCATCATCCGGGAGTTCGGCGAACTGATGGTCACCACCATGATGCCGGAGACACCCCTGATCATTTTTCTCAGCACCATCACCTTCACCGCAGCCCTGGCGGTGCGGGCGGGGCTGGAGGTGATGGGGCGGATGGCGGAGTTCTTAATGCCCCTTTTCCTGGGTACCTTTACCATTATCCCGTTGCTGGTGGTACAGATCATGAAACCGGAAAACCTGCTGCCCGTGCTGGAACACGGCATCAAGCCGGTCATCGCGGGCGGCCTGGCCCCGGGGGGCTGGCTGGGCGAGGTGGTCCTGATGGGGATGCTGCTCCCCTACCTGCGGGAGCCGGACAAGGGGCGGCAGGCCATGGCCCTGGCGGTGGTGATTATCGCCGTCAACCTCATCATCACCGCCCTGGCCGTCACCGCCGTCTTCGGCCCAACACCAAACCTTACGTTCCCCTTTCTTGAACTGGCCAAGAACATCAGGCTGGCGGAGTTCCTGGAGCGCATCGAGGTGCTCATCCTGGTGGTGTGGGTGGCGGGGGTGATGGTGAAGATCGCCGTCTTCTACTATGCTGCCGTGCTGGCCACCGCCCAGTTGACCGGTCTCAAGGACTACCGGTGCTTGATCACTCCCACGGGGGTCATCCTCACCGCCCTGGCGGTGCTGGTCTACGACAATATCATGGAGTTGGTCCACTTCGTGGCGGAGACCTGGCCCTTCTACGGCCCCACCTTCGAGTGGGTCATCCCGGCGCTCTTGCTGGTTGTAGCTATTGTTACCAGGAAAAAGAGCCCTCCGCCGCCGGAGGACCCACACCCGGAAAGGAACGTGGGGAGACATTGATGGCGTTACTGCTGACGGTCATATTTGCTGCCCTCATCGCCGCCGAGGCGCCCAAGCTTGTGCAGGAGAAAATGTGGCGGGAGCTGGCGGTGTATTCGACGCTGATGCTCCTGGGCATGTTCCTGAGTTACGCCCAGGTGCTGCGTATCGACATCCCTAACCCCGACGAGTGGGTCCGCCACCTCTACAAACCTGTCAGCGAGGCGGTTTTTCGCTACCTGACGGGGAAATAACCGCTGAGATGGCCAGGAGGCGCCCGTGTATAAATTTTACTATTCTTGGTAATATTCTTCCTATGGATACAGTGCAGCAAGTCTCCCGAGAAACTGGTACGATGAGTGCCGTAAGGGCAAGATAATGTTAGCAATTTGACCAAACATGGCGATATTACCAGGATTTCCGCCTGGATGGAGTTTGCTTCCCGGTGGGCAGTAACCTATTATATTAGTTGAGTCTTAGCACTCGACCAAAACGAGTGCTAACAAGTCGCGGAAAAATTAATACATAAGGAGGCTTGGCAGATGAACATCAGACCCATGGGTGACCGCGTGGTGATCAAGGTGCTGGAGCAGGAGCAAAAGACCAAGAGTGGCATTGTTCTCCCGGATACCGCAAAGGAGAAACCCCAGGAAGGGGAGATTGTGGCGGTGGGTTCCGGGCGTACCCTGGAGAACGGCCAAAAGATGGCCGTGGCCGTTAAGGTTGGCGACCTGGTCATTTTCTCCAAGTATGCGGGTACGGAAGTGAAGGTGGATGGGGAGGAGTACCTCATCCTTAACGAACGGGATATCCTGGCGTTAGTTTAACAGCGGCGCAGCAAAGTTTTGGACGAATAGTAGAAACATTGTAATCAAAATGATGTCAGAAGGAAGATCAGAAGTAAGAAGATTTATCTGAAGAAAGCAGGAACTCGCGGGAAGGAAAGGGTGGGGACCCTCAAGATAATCCGGCCTCTTGCCTCCTGCTTCCTGCATCTTGTTAAGGAGTGAAATAATTGGCGAAGCAGATCACCTTTAAAGAAGACGCCCGGGCTGCCCTGGAGCGTGGGGTTAACGCCCTGGCCGAAGCGGTGCGGGTTACCCTGGGCCCCAAGGGCCGCAACGTGGTGCTGGAAAAGAAATTCGGCTCACCTACCATCACCAATGACGGGGTGACCATCGCCCGGGAGATCGAACTGCAAGATCCCCTGGAGAACATGGGCGCCCAACTGGTTAAAGAAGTGGCTACCAAGACCAACGATGTGGCCGGAGACGGTACCACCACCGCGACGGTGCTGGCCCAGGCCATGATCCGGGAAGGGTTGAAAAACGTAGCGGCAGGGGCCAATCCCATGCTCCTCAAGCGGGGTATTGAAAAGGCTGTGGCGGTGGCGGTTGAGGAGTTAAAAGGCCTCAGCAAACCCATCGAGAGCAAGGAGTCCATTACCTCGGTGGCCTCCATCTCCGCTAATGACCCCGAAATCGGTAAGCTGGTGGCGGAGGCCATGGAGAAGGTGGGTAAGGACGGGGTCATTACCGTGGAGGAATCCCAGGGCATTGGCACCACCCTGGAGGTGGTGGAGGGAATGCAGTTCGACCGCGGTTATATCTCGCCTTACATGATCACCGATACCGATAAAATGGAAGCGGTGCTCAACGACCCTTACATCCTGATTACCGACAAGAAGATCTCCGCGGTGCCGGACCTTTTGCCCGTGCTGGAAAAGGTGGTGCAGACCGGCAAGCCCCTGCTGGTCATCGCCGAAGATGTGGAAGGAGAGGCCCTTGCCACCCTGGTGGTCAACAAACTGCGCGGCACCTTTACCGCGGTGGCGGTGAAGGCTCCGGGTTTTGGTGACCGGCGCAAGGCCATGCTGGAGGATGTGGCCATCTTGACCGGTGGCCAGGTAATCACCGAAGAGAAAGGCCTCAAGCTGGAGAACGCCAGCCTCAACATGCTCGGCCAGGCCCGCCAGGTGCGTATCGCCAAGGAAGAGACCACTATCGTGGAGGGCCGGGGCAGCACCGGGGACATCCAGCAGCGGATCGCCCAGATCCGGCGGCAGCATGAAGAGTCCACCTCCGAGTTCGACCGGGAGAAGCTGCAGGAACGGCTGGCCAAGCTGGCCGGCGGAGTGGCGGTGATCCAGGTAGGCGCAGTCACCGAAACCGAACTTAAAGAGAAGAAGCATCGCATCGAAGATGCCCTTTCTGCCACCAGGGCTGCGGTCGAGGAAGGGATCGTGTCCGGTGGGGGCACTGCCCTGATCGACATCCTGCCCGCCCTGGATCGGATCGAGGTCGCCGGAGACGAAAAAACCGGTGTCAACATTGTGAGAAAAGCCCTGGAGGAACCCTTAAGGCAAATCGCCTTCAACGCGGGCGCCGAGGGATCGGTGGTGGTGGAAAAAGTCAAGACCTTGGAAAAAGGCGTTGGGTTCAATGCGGTATCCATGAGATACGAGGATCTGATGGCCGCCGGCATTGTGGACCCGGCCAAGGTGACCCGCTCCGCCCTGCAGAACGCGGCCAGCATTGCCGCCATGCTGCTTACCACCGAAACCCTTATTTCAGATATCCCGGAAGAAGACAAGGCGATGCCCGGGATGCCGCCCAACATGCCGATGATGTAAGCACCATTGTATCAAAATGATACCTATATCAATATGAGAATCGGGCCGTCGAGAAAAGAACAGTGATTGATCGTCTCATGCTGATACGAAGAATTTACCAGAAGCTCATTCAGGGTGGAGAGCGATAGCTCTCCACCCTGAATATTTTACTTGCCGGACTGGGGAAATACAGGCAGGATGCCGGGTGGCGGGCTGTCACCACACTGGGTAAAGGCGTTAGACAATTTCCAGTACCTCACCTTTGAAGTTGGCATGAAAATTGCTTATGCTGGTGGTAGAAGACCTTGTTTTAGCTGGGACAAACTCTGTTATCGAGGTGAGCGTCGTGTCTAAGGCCTTGTTCCACCTCCGCCCGGTGGAAATCCAGATCAGGCAGAACTGGTGTAAGGGTTGCGGGATCTGTACCGCCCTTTGCCCCAAAAAAGTCCTGGCACTGGATGACCGGGGCAAGGTGGTAGTGGTGAACGGAGATGCCTGTACCGGGTGCAAGATGTGTGAGACTCACTGCCCGGATTTTGCTATTAGCGTAGGAGTGATGCCGACGTGAGCGAAATAATTGAAATGGCGCGGTTGATGCAGGGTAACGAGGCAGTGGCGGAAGGCGCCGTGGCGGCGGGGATACGATTTTTCGCCGGTTACCCCATCACTCCTTCCACGGAGGTAGCGGAAATCCTGGCGGAGCGGTTACCCGAGGTAGGGGGGAAGTTTATTCAGATGGAGGACGAAATCGCCAGCATGGCTGCCGTAATCGGCGCTTCCCTGGCCGGGCTCAAGTCCCTGACCGCTACCAGTGGCCCGGGCTTTTCCCTCAAGCAAGAAAATATCGGGTTCGCCGCCATGGCGGAAATCCCATGCGTGATCGTTAACGTGCAGCGCAGCGGCCCCAGCACCGGGGTTCCCACCGCCCCCGCCCAGGGTGACGTGATGCAGGCCCGGTGGGGTACTCACGGCGACCACCCTGTTATAGTGCTAACCCCCTCGTCGGTACGCGAAGCCTATGACCTGGCGGTGAGGTCGGTCAACCTGGCCGAGAGGTACCGGGTCCCGGTCATCCTCCTGATGGATGAGGTGATTGGCCACATGCGGGAACGGGTGGTACTGCCCGCTCCCGGAGAATTGAAGGTGATCGACCGCAAAAAACCGGCGGTACCACCCGAGCATTATTACCCGTACCGGGCCGACGCCGATGGGGTACCCCCCATGGCAAATTTCGGCGAAGGCTACCGCTATCATGTCACCGGTCTGGTGCATGACGAAAACGGGACGCCGGTAACCAACTCCCAGGTGACGGAGCAGCTCATCCTGCGGCTGCACAGGAAGATCGAGGATCACCTGGATGATATCGTGATTACCGATCGCATGCAGACCGAAGACGCCGACGTGGTGGTAGTGGCTTATGGATCGGTGGCCCGTTCAGCCAAGCGGGCGGTAAAGGAAGCCAGGGCGTCAGGCATCAAGGCCGGCCTGTTCCGGCCGGTCACATTGTGGCCCTTCCCCGAAAGAGAGGTGGCCGCACTGGCGGAACGCGTCCACACCATAATTGTTCCCGAAATGAACCTTGGACAGCTCCGGTACGAGGTGGAACGGGTAACCCGGGGCAAGGTGCGGGTAACGGGGGTAAACCGCGTCCACGGAGAACTGATCACCCCAACCGAAATCCTGGCGGCTATCAAGGAGGTGGGCTAGATGTTATCCCAACTGGAGACTTACCTGCGGATGGAAAGGCTCCCTCACATCTGGTGTCCCGGCTGTGGGAACGGCATCGTCCTGGGTTCGCTGGTACGGGCTATCCATGAACTGGGGCTGGACCAGGATAAGACGGTCATCGTGTCCGGCATCGGCTGCTCTTCCCGGGCGTCAGGCTACCTGGACTTTAATACCTTGCACACTACTCACGGCAGGGCATTGGCCTTCGCCACCGGTGTGAAGCTGGCCAGGCCGGAGCTGAACGTGTTTGTCCTGACCGGCGATGGTGATGCCACCGCCATTGGGGGCAACCATTTCATCCACGCCGCCCGGCGCAACATCGATCTCACCGTGGTGGTGTTTAACAACAATATTTACGGGATGACCGGCGGGCAGTACTCGCCGCTCACCCCGGCCGGCAGGCGGGCTACCACCGCCCCATTCGGTACCATCGAACGCAACTTTGACATCGCCCAACTGGCTCAAGCCGCCGGGGCCACTTACGTGGCCAGGAGCACCACCTACCACAGCGCCATGTTGACCAACCTGATGGTGGCGGGAGTCAGGAATAAGGGTTTAAGCGTGATTGAGGCGGTCACCGCCTGCCCTGTGCAGTACGGACGCCGCAACAAGCTGGGCGGCGGGGCAGAGATGATCCTCTGGCAAAAGGAGCACGCGGTAACTGTCAAGCAAGCGGAAAAAATGAGCCCTGAAGAACTTGACGGCAAGATTGTTATCGGTGAATTGCACAGGAGCGAGGCTCCGGAGTACACAGCCATGTACGAACAGTTGATTCAAAAAGCTCAAGAGAAATAGGGTTGACGGTCAAGGGGCTACTAGCCACTGACCACTGACCACTGACGAGGGGATGACGGTAATGCAGCAAACCAGGGAATTAAGACTTAGCGGTTCCGGGGGTCAGGGATTAATCCTGGCCGGGATTATTTTGGCTGAAGCAGCGATTAAAGACGGCAAGAACACTGTTCAAACCCAGTCCTACGGCCCGGAAGCCCGGGGTGGCGCCAGTAAGGCCGAGGTGATCATCGGGGACGAAGAGATCGATTACCCCAAGGTCACCAGCCCGGACGTGCTGCTGGCGATGACCCAGGAAGCATGCGACAAGTACGCCGGTGGGCTTGGTGATACCGGGGTGTTGATCGTGGACACAACCTATGTGTATGAAATACCCCAGTCTACAGCGCGGGTTTACAACTTGCCGATCAGCAGGATGGCCCGGGAAAAAACCGGCGGGGAAATGGTTGCCAACGTAGTGGCGCTGGGTGCCCTGGCCGGCATCACAGGTGTGGTATCCCGGGAGGCGCTCACCGGCGCCCTGATGTCCCGGATCCCCAAAGGCACTGAGGAACTGAACCGGACAGCGCTGGAATTGGGATGGGAATTAGCCCGGCGCCAATCCCGGAGCATTACCGCGTAGAGGGTCTCTCCCCTTTATACAGTTGATAGGACGGCAGGCGCAAGCATTTCCTGCCCCTTTTTGCCACCCCCTTGCAAGAAATATTGCATGTATACAATATTATAAAAAATCTACTTCTACTAACGGGAATTTCTTGGTCGTGCGGTTGGGGAAAAGCAAAAGCAGGTACGTCCAGCCTAATACAAGCCTTTCTACCATCCTCTATACATTTTGGGTAAGCCCGGTTGGATACTCCTACCGGGCTTTTTGTTGGGCTTTCAGCACCAGTTCCGTACCTTGCAGGTGACCATGCATTGTCACCGAGGAAAACCTGGGAGTTTGACCTGTCACTCCCCTTTTTGTTCGGATATAATAAAGTTATGTCCCTGTTTTTGCATTGTACTGCAGGTTTTTTCTATTATCCCGGTCAACCGATTGAAGCCGAAAGCAGGAAGTCTGAACGTCTAAGTCGAAAATCTTCCGAATGGGCCAACTTCTTGACAACACTTTCAGCGGTTGGTGTAGTGATGGGTTGTAGTGGAAAAAATGAAGACGCGTAGAAATGCGGGACACTCTGCAGGAGTGATCAGAAGGGTGGGGAGCGGGACGTTTCAGTGCAATGCAATCGTAGAAGAAAACCGGGAGTTGCGCGGTAACTACAGGCTGATGGTTGTGAAATCCCCGGAAGTGGCAGGGGCAGCCAGACCCGGCCAGTTCGTACATGTCCGATGCGGCAGCGGGACTGTGCCTCTACTGCGCCGGCCCATCAGTATCCACCGGGTCTGGCCTGGAGAGGGGAGGGTCGGCCTCTTGTACGAAGTCAAAGGCCGGGGTACCGCGTGGATGGCCGGCCGCAAGCCGGGTGAAACCCTGGATATACTTGGCCCCTTGGGTAACGGGTTCCGGTTAGCCGCCGGTGAGCGACGCCTGGTCCTGGTGGCGGGAGGGGTCGGGATCGCTCCCCTCTTTTTCCTGGCGGAGGCTGCCAGGCGGGGAGGCAGGCAGGTGCGGGTGTTGCTAGGGGGCCGCAACAGGGAAATGATTTTGGCGGAGGATGATTTGCGGCAGATGGGAATCCCGGTAGAGGTGACTACCGATGACGGGAGCTACGGCCACCATGGCCTGGTTACCGGCCTGCTGGCGGAGGTATTGGAGCGGGAAGAGGTTGACCGGGTTTGCGCCTGCGGGCCGCAGCCCATGCTGGTGGCGGTAACCCGGCTTTCCGTGCTGCACGAGGTGCCCTGTTATGTTTCGCTGGAGGAACACATGGCCTGTGGAGTAGGAGCCTGCCGGGGATGTGTGGTGGGTATCCGGGATGCCTTTGGCAACATCAGTTACCGAAATGTCTGCACCCATGGGCCGGTATTCGAAGCGCGGGAGGTGGTCTTTGATGGAGCCTAACCTCTGCGTGGAGATTGCGGGGCTGAAGCTGAAAAACCCGGTGATGGTTGCCTCGGGCACTTTCGGCTTCGGGGATGAGTATGCCCCGCTGGTGGATTTGTCCCGGCTGGGGGCCATAGTGGTCAAGTCGGTCACGCTCCATCCCACGGCGGGCAACCGGCCCCCGCGAGTATGTGAGACCCCCAGCGGGATGCTGAATTCCATCGGTTTGCAAAACCCTGGCCTGGATGTCTTCCTGGGCGAAAAACTTCCCGTAATCAGGCGGTTTGGCGCCCCGGTTATTGTCAACATAGCCGGTAAAACGGTGGAGGAATATACCGAACTGGCCAGGCGCCTGGATGGAATCCCCGGGGTGGCCGCCCTGGAGGTGAACATCTCCTGCCCCAACGTCAAGGAGGGGGGGATTGCTTTTGGGGCTGACCCCGGAATAGCGGGCCAAGTGACCCGCTCAGTCAGGCGGGCGACCGGATTGCCCCTGATCGTAAAACTGTCCCCCAACGTTACCGATATTACCGCTGTGGCCCGGGAGGTCGAAGCCGGCGGGGCGGATGCCATTTCGCTGATCAATACCCTTACCGGTTTGGCCATCGATGCGGAAAGGAGAAGGCCTGTGCTGGGGAACACTACCGGCGGGTTGTCCGGTCCCGCCATCAAGCCCGTGGCGTTATACATGGTCTGGCGGGTCCGCCAGGCGGTCAAGCTGCCTCTCATCGGCATGGGGGGTATCACCAACGCTACGGATGCCGTAGAGTTCTTCCTGGCAGGGGCCTCCGCGGTAGCGGTGGGGATGTACAATTTCGTGGAACCTGCTGCCGCGGTGAGCGTGATCGAGGGGTTAAGGAATTACCTGATCAGGCATCGCATTCCCGGCGTGGGACAGCTGGTGGGGGCGATGACAACCGGCTGAGAGCAAACTCCATCCTCAATATATTGTGGGCAAGCCCGGTTGGGAATCCGACCGGGCTTTTTGTTCTTTGTCAGCTTTGCATGTTCTGCCTGATGGCGCCAATCGTGGGATGTACGGCTCTAGCTAGGTATCTAACTCCGAGCAAGGTATTCCTAGAATCTCTCCTGGCGGGTGGCTTCCGCGGTGGCGATGGGATGTACAGTTTTGTGGAACCGGCTGCCATAGTAAGGGTAATCAAGGGACTGGAGGACTATCTGGCAAGGCACCGCATCCCCGATCTGTGCATGACGGCACACAAAACATAACCCTCTTAATATGTTAATGTCCACAAAGGATTATCATCAAAACTTAGCGAATTTCGAGAAAAAACAAAAATTCGCCTCAGGAGGTAAGGTCACTATCTTAATCTTTGCGGAAAGGAGTAGGGTATGCCGATTTCAAAACCGAGATTAGAAAGTCAACTTCGAGATATGGCTGAAATCGGGCAAAATCAGAGAGGCGGGATTACCCGTCTTGCTTATTCCCCAGCCGATCTCCGGGCCAGAAGACTGCTCACCGCATGGATTGAAGCGTTGGGTTTACAGGCAAGAGTCGACCAGGTGGGAAATATCTTTGCCCGCCGCCGTGGTACTGAGGAAGGTCCGGTCATCATGATCGGATCCCACCTGGATACAGTTACTAACGGTGGGGCCTTTGACGGGACATTGGGGGTGATCGCTGCTCTGGAGGTACTTACGGCTCTCGCAGAGGACGGTATTCAAACAAAACTGCCCGTTGAACTGGTGGTGTTTGCCTGTGAAGAATCCAGCCGGTTTGGGTGCTCCCTGGTCGGCAGTAAGTTTCTCACTGGCGGTTTATTGCCGGAGAAACTGTCTTCTTACCACGATAATGAGGGTGTCACCATTTTAGACGTTCTGAAGCAGTGTGGTTTTGCCAGCGAAGTTCCGGTCAGGACAGAACTTCCTGCAGAAGGTATCAAAGCTTTTTTGGAATTACATATCGAACAGTTCGATTCTTTAGCGAAGATTGACACTCCTATTGGCATTGTGGACATTATAGCCGCACCGACACGTCTGAAAATTACGGTCGAAGGGATGTCTTCCCATTCGGGGGCCACTCCCATGTTTGCCAGGCGGGATGCCCTGGTGGCAGCAGCGGAACTCGTGCTGGCCATCGAAAAACTGGGGTGGCTGGAAGCGAAAGCGCAAACAGTGGCCACTGTGGGGGAAATGGAAATAAGCCCGGGGAATATTAACGTCGTCCCCGGCCGCGTCAATCTGTTCGTTGACATCCGTGGTGTGGACCATACAAGCAAGCAACGATTGGTAACAGCGTTAAGCAATGTGGTTTACTCTTTGACAAATAAAAGGAAAGGAATAACCTTTAATATAGAGACATTAAGCGATGAGGTTCCCGTCGCTTTATCCCCCGCGCTGGTCTCTTTGGCCCAGGAAACTTGCACGAGAATAGGATTGCCTTTTCATGTGATGCACAGCGCTGCCGGTCACGACTGTATGGCCATGGCAAAAGTGGCCCCGGCCGGTTTAATTTTTATCCGCAACGTGAGTGGAATCAGCCACAGCCCCGAGGAATGGGTTGATCCGGCAGACGTGTATACAGGTACCCACTTGCTCTACCAGATGGTGCAGCAGCTTGCCGGTATTTAATTATCACTATTGATAAAAACCGTGAAGAAAAATTGGTCAGAATACGTAAAGGTTCAGCTTCAGAGCAGGTCGAATTCTTTTGGCATGAACAGGGGTTGATAGACCCGGCCAGTGATTTGAAAGGTATCGCTATCACAGTCCGGCAACAGAATTTTGACCTTTACCGTAGACATACCAAAGGTAGGGTGGTAAAATCATGGCGGAAAAACAATCGAGAACAGGGCCCGGCAGGGCCCTTTAACAGGGACTGGAATGTATACAGTATACATATTATTTTCTATAATTGGAGGAACAAATGATGGACGGGTATCGCATGGAACATGATTTATTGGGCGAAAAGGCGGTACCGGCACATGTCTACTACGGCATCCAGACCGTCCGTGCCTTAGAGAACTTTCCCATCACCGGTTACCGCCCGCACCGGCAACTGGTACTGGCGGTGGTGATGGTAAAAAAGGCGGCTGCTACCGCAAATATGGATCTGGGGCTCTTGGCCCAACACCAGGGCAGGGCTATTATCCAGGCTGCTGACGAGGTGCTGGCAGGTCACTATGCGGACCAGTTTGTAGTCGATGCAATCCAGGGCGGTGCAGGTACTTCCCTTAACATGAATGTCAATGAAGTGCTCGCCAACCGGGCCATTGAGATTCTCGGGGGTGTGAAGGGCAACTACCGGCTAGTCTCGCCTAATACCCACGTGAATATGTCGCAGTCAACCAACGACGTCTTCCCCACCGCCATCCGCATCGCGGCGCTCAAGCTGGTCAAGGACTTACTAGCCGAACTGGAGTTGCTGGAGGGAGAGCTGAAGGCGAAGTCGGAGGAATTTGACGACGTGGTAAAGGTGGCCCGCACCCACCTGCAAGACGCCGTTCCCATCCGGTTGGGGCAGGAGTTTGGCGCTTATAACAAGGCGGTAAACCGGGATATCCGGCGCATCAGATTCATGGCAGAAGCCTTGCACGAGGTGAACCTGGGTGCCACCGCCGTCGGAACCGGCCTTAATGCCCAGCGGGAATACATTGAACTGGCCCTCAAGCACCTGCGGCAGATTTCCCGTCTACCCCTCCGGGGGACTGAGCACCTGGTGGACGCCACACAAAATACCGACGTGCTGGCGGCCTTCTCCGGCATGCTCAAAACCCTGGCCATGAACCTGTCAAAGATTGCCAACGACCTCAGGCTGATGTCCTCCGGGCCACGGGCTGGACTTAATGAACTCAATCTTCCGCCGATGCAGCCGGGCTCTTCCATCATGCCGGGGAAGGTGAACCCGGTGATCCCTGAAGTGGTGAACCAGGTAGCCTTTCAGGTGATCGGTAATGACCACACCATCGCCCTGGCGGTAGAAGCCGGACAATTGGAGTTAAACGTGATGGAGCCGGTGATTGCTTTTAACCTGCTGCAGTCTCTGGAAATCTTGTGCAACGCAGTAAAGGTGTTCCGTGAGCGATGCATTGAAGGAATTACCGTCAACCGGGAGCAATGCCAGGGGATGGTGGAACGCAGTGTGGGCATGATTACCGCTTTAAGTCCATACATCGGCTACGAAGAGGCGTCCGTCCTGGCCCAGGAGGTCATTGCCAGTGGCAGGACGGTGCCGGAAATTGTAGCGGAAAAGGGCCTGCTTAGCCAGGAGGAGATCCAGGCCGTCATGTCTCCCAAGGCTATGACCGAGCCGGGAATCCTGCTCCCCGGGAAACTGCATGCTTAACCATCAGCGTTATCATGTTCGCACCAGCCGGGAAACCTACCCCCGGCTTGATTTATTCTTGAAAGTATTTCTCGCGGCAGCAGGAAGCTGGTTCCTGGGAGTCGAACATAGTTTGGGGTGAACCAGCGCCTCTACGGGGCTATTTCCGGGTGTGTAGTTATCCGGTGTAATGGATAAGATTAGAGTGGGCTCACTGAACGACCACCTGCTAAAGCAGGTGGGTTCGACCTCGACTAAAAGTCGACTAAAGTACGGAGGCATACCACCCCCGACTTTAGTCGGGGGTAGTTGAAAGGTTCTACCTCTTTCCAAAACCCCCGTTATTAAACGGGGGTAAAATCGGATGCTATTATAAAGCTACTCCCGCTAATCGGTATGGGTGGTATCACCAACGCCACGGATGCCGTGGAGTTTTTCCTGGCCGGGGCCTCCGCGGTGACGGTGGGGATGTACAATTTCGTGGAACCTGCTGCCGCGGTGAGAGTAATCGAGGGCCTGAGGGACTACCTGAAGAGGCATCGCATTCCTGGCGTGGGACAACTGGTGGGGGCGCTGACAACCGGCTGAAAGCAAACTCTGCCTAAATGATACAACGTTTAAACGCGCAAGGACGTCAACATGATCCAGCTTTTCCTTACAGGAGAGGGAACCCTCAGGCTGTGAGTGAAAGCTTGTTAGAATAGGGGGAGAGGATCGATGGATGTTGGCAGGCTGGTAATAATCAGGGGCGCCGGGGACCTGGCTTCGGGGATTGCCCACCGTTTATGGCACAGCGGTTTCCACGTGATGATGCTGGAGCAGGCCCAGCCCACGGTGATCCGGCGGACGGTGTCCTTTGCCGAGGCGGTTTACGAGGGTAAAGTGACGGTGGAGGGGTTGACCGCCGTCCTGGCGGATAACCCTGCCGAGGCCGTAAGATACATGGAAGCTGGGCAAATTCCCATCCTGGTGGACCCGCAAGGGGAATGCATGGAGGTTGTTTGTCCCCGGGTGCTGGTGGACGCCATCATGGCGAAGAAGAATCTGGGGACAAGCATTGAACAGGCTCCGGTGGTGGTGGCGACAGGGCCCGGCTTCCGGGCAGGGGTGGATGCCCATGCGGTAGTGGAAACCCAAAGGGGTCATTATTTGGGCCGGGTCTACCTGGAGGGGCAGGCCACCCCCAACACGGGAATTCCCGGAGAGGTGGGCGGATTCGGGGCGGAAAGGCTGCTCAGGGCGACGGGGGAAGGGGAATTTGTTACCTTAAAAAGGATTGGCGACGTGGTGACCGCCGGGGAGACTGTTGCCCTGGCCGGGACCTTACCGGTGCGGGCCCACATCGGCGGGGTGCTGCGGGGATTGCTGCGCGAAGGCCTGCGGGTATCCACCGGCATGAAGGTAGGGGATGTAGACCCGCGGGCCATCCCGGAACACTGCTTCACCATTTCCGACAAAGCCAGGTCGGTGGCAGGGGGAGTACTGGAGGCCATCATGTATTTCCTTTACGGTCCTGGTTTGAAAAGATAGAATTAGGCTGGGTAGGTGATCAGACTGAGAGAGGTATTCCGGAAGCTGGAAGAACTGGTGGATGCGGATCGGCCTGCGGCAGCGGTAGTGGTCACCGCCGCCGGAGGTGAACAGCCTGGATTGGTAGGCGCCCGTTTTGTGGTGACGGAGAACGGGGTGGAAGCTGGCAGCGACGCACCCGCATGGCTGTTGCAGGCCGCTCTCCATCACGGTAAAGAGGCCCTGTGGGCCAACAGGGGGGGGTGGGTACGGCACCAGCCGGCGGTGGGTGCCGATGACGAAGTCCAGGTAGAGTTTTTTGTGGACCTGGCGGTACCGGCTCCCCAGCTAATTATCTTTGGAGGGGGCCACATATCCCAGTCGCTGGCTGCCATGGGGAGCATGATTGGCTTTCAAGTAACGGTGCTGGATGACCGCCCCCTCTTTGCCAACAGGGAGCGCTTCCCCACCGCCCGCCAGGTGTTATGCAAGCCGTTCGAGGAGGCGGTCCTGGAGGTTCCCATTACCCGGGCCAGTTATGTGGTCATCGTCACCCGCGGGCACCGCAGCGATGAGACCTGCCTGCGGGGCGTGCTGCACTCTCCCGCCGGCTACATCGGCATGATCGGCAGCCGGCGACGGGTGGGGGGAGTAATGTCCCGGCTGGTGGAGGATGGGGAACCCGCCCACCTGGTACGCCGCGTCCATTCCCCTATAGGGTTGGATATTGGAGCTCAGACCCCGGAAGAGATCGCCGTCAGCATCCTGGCGGAGATTATCAACGTACGCCGGGGTGGCAAGGCAGCCGACGCTTCCCTGCACCGTCAGAAAGTATAACTTTCTGTGGCAAGTGCAACTAAGGGTTCCGCGCCTAGAAATTGGGTATTCCTTTGTGGAGGCATAAGCGCGACTAAGCCCATAAATGGGCAAGTCTTCATTAGCGCAAGCCAAGTTTTCTTTAAAAGGAAGGTGATCGGCATGGACATGGCGGTGCTGGAAGCAATCAACAAGGCCGTCCCGGGTGAACGTATGGTCCTGGCAACCATCGTGCGGACCTGGGGCTCGACGCCTAGAAAATCCGGCGCCCAGATGCTGGTGTATCCCGACGGCCGGATCGTGGGCACCATCGGTGGTGGGTGCGGCGAGGCGGAAGTGCGGCAGCAGGCCCTCGGGGTGCTCGACCGGGGGCGGCCGGAGGTTTACCGCGTGGACCTGACGCGAGAAGTGGCGGAAGACGAGGGTATGGTGTGCGGAGGGATCATGGAAGTCTTCCTCGAACCTATTGATTGAGGATGGTGGGGATGCCCTTACAGGTTAGGGAGGTTCTGGGCGTCAGCCCCGGAGAGATAGTCTCCTTTATCGGAGCAGGAGGAAAGACCACCCTCATGTATCGCCTGGCCGGTGAACTGGCGGTTACAGGTAAGGTGCTGGTGACCACTACCACCAAGGTCTACTACCCCGGGGAAAAGCCGGTGGAGCAGGTGGTACTGGCAGCCTCCCGGGAGGAAGCGGTACGAGAGGTGGCGGGCCAACTGCAAAGCCGCCGGGTGGTGGCCCTGGGTACCGGTTTGCTTCCTGACGGTAAAATCCGGGGAGTTCCTCCGGACTGGATGCCCCATCTAGCCCGGGAATCCGGGGCTGACTTCTTGCTGGTGGAGGCAGACGGAGCTGCCCGCCGTCCCCTGAAGGGGTACGCGCCCCACGAACCTGCCCTCCCCCCGGCCTCCAACCTGGTGGTGCCGGTGGTGGGGGTGAATGCGGTCGGGGTCACCTTGGATGAGAGGGGAATCCACCGCCCGCAGTTGGTGGCGGCGGTTTCGGGTGCTTCCCTGGGGGCGCGGGTGACGGAAGGGGTAGTGGCACGGGTACTGGTACAGATGGTTTCCCTGGCCCGGAAGATGGTGCCGGAGGGAAGGGTGTTTCCCTGGCTGAACCAGGTGGAAACGCCCGATACTGTCGCCACCGCCCGGTACATTGCCCGGCTGGTGCACCGGGAGTGTGAAGTTCCGGTAATCCTGGGAGCGGCGGCCTCTCATAGCCCCGTGCGGGAGGTATGGCCGCCCGCCAAGGGCGAGAGGGCGGTGGCGGCACTGGTGCTGGCGGCGGGGTTATCCTCCCGCATGCCTGTGCCCAAAACCTTGCTGCCACTAGGGGGAAAGACCCTCGTGGAATATGCCGTTGACCATGTGCTGGGAGCACGGGTGGAACCGGTGGTGGTGGTGCTGGGTCACGCGGCGGAAGAACTGAAGGGTGTCCTGGCAGGAAGGCCTGTGGGTTTTGCTGTGAACCCACGGTACCGGGAGGGGCAGGCAGGGTCTCTCCGGGAAGGGCTTTTGGCCCTGCCGCATGGAGTGGCGGGGGTGGTTTGTTGCCTGGGGGATCAACCGTTGATACCGGCGTCAGTGGTGGATGCCCTGGTAGAAAGATTTCTGGCCACCGGAGCCCCTGTGGTTTACCCCTCTTTCAAGAGCCAGCGCGGTAACCCGGTCCTGTTCAGTACGGACCTGTTGCCTGAGCTGCTGGAATTAACCGGTGACGAGGGCGGGCGGGCGGTGATCGCACAACATGCGGGAGAGGTCCAGGTGGTGGCTACCGGTGTTCCAGGGGTGGTTCAGGACGTAGATACCTGGGACGAATACACCCGGTTGCGGGAGCAGGTCGAAGCGGGAGACATCCCCTGGCTGGTAGAATGAATAAATCCCCGGACTCACGATCCGGGGATTTAATTTCATTCTTGATCGGGAGTATCCAGCCGGGCCAAGAGGAGCCTGGTCATTTCGAGTACCAGGCGAATGTCCTCCAGGGGGCGGCCTTCCAGCATGGACGAAAGTTCCCGTATCAGCAGTTCCGCCGAGGAGGTGGACAGGTAGTCTTCGCCTTCCTCCAGCAGTACCTCCACGTTGGTGTTCAGGGCTCGGGCCAGCTTCTTCAGGGATTTAAGGGAAGGCAGCTTGTCTCCCCGCTCAACCTGCCCCACGTAGCTGTAGTGCAGGTCTGCTCGCTCTCCTAACTGTTCCTGGGTAAGGCCTAAACGCAAACGCATAGCCTTGATGCGTTTGCCGATCTGCTCCTCGTCTCTAGAACCGGGCATTTCCGGGTTTGGCATCGGACAACCTCCTCTACTCCTCTAATTTCACTCTCCTTTATGCTCCTTGTAAAGAAGCTATTAGTCTTAAAAACCGCTTGACTATGGGTCTTAAGTAGGGTTATCATGGTAGCAGTGGGAGGTTATTGAAAGAGGTGTCTGCAATTGGTTGCCAAAGAGTGTCCTTACTGCCATCAAATGTCGTACTCGGCGGCTGACCGGGAGGGGTGGATTTGTCCTTATTGCGACCGGGATATCACTCATGTCCCTGTGCAGCCTGCTTTGCCTGTAAAAGGGCCGGAAACTTATAAAGGGCCTGGCTGGGGCGAAAATCCGGAATAATTCCATATTACACTTGGGCGGAGTCTCCAGGTAGTTGGGACGCCGCCTTTTTGATTCGGCATGAAGGGCCTGCGATGACCTTTGCCTTGCTTTTCCACCTGGATTGGTTTCTTTTGCCTCAGTAAACTTGGGTGTGGAAGCAGGAACTTGTGTTAGCCGTGTGGAATGAAAACTCTCACGATGCTATGATTAAGGTGCAGTTACGCCAAGTTTGTCATAGTGCTTTTACAAGGGGCGGTGCGTATTGTCCAGGCTAAGTCAGGTAAGGGAAAACGGGCAGCAGGTGGCGGAAGCCATTGCTGCCGCATTGAAAATGGAAGTGGAAATCATCGACACCGACCTGGTCCGGGTAGCCGGGACGGGAAAGGTCCGGGGTGATGTAGGTACTCGCTTGCTGCGGGGACTGGTCAACAAACACGTCCTCCAGACAGGACAGCACGTATTTATCAATGAACCCGGTTATCACCCCATCTGCCTCTCCTGTCCTCTGACAGGGAGGTGCTTTTACCTGGCTTATATCGTTTACCCCATTCGAGTAGACGAATCCGTGATCGGGACCATCAGCCTGGTAGCTTTTGACGAGCAGCAGAAGCAAACTTTAAGCAGCAATACGGAATCCCTCATTGACTTCATCGGCCGCATGGCAGACCTGATCAGCAGTAAGGTGCTGGAACGAGAGATGGTTCAAGAGAAGATCGTCATGGCCAACAGGTTGGAGGCGGTGGTTGACTCGGTTTATGAAGGGGTCGTGGCAATTGACCAGCAGGGGGTGATTACCCACTTCAACCGTTCAGCGGAGCGGATGTTCGGGCTGAAAAAAAACCAGGTGGTAGGTCGCGAGCTGCGGGAATACGTCACGGCAATCCCCTTGATGGAAGTGTTACAGGACGGCAAGGGGTTCAATTCCCGGGAGGTTTTTCTCAACCTGAATGGAAAAAAGCTGCACTTTCTCAGCACCGCCAAACCAATCCGTGCCAACGGGGACACCATTGTCGGGGTGGTGGCCACTTTCCGGGACTTCAGTGAGACTCAGAAGCTGGCTTATGAAATTATGACCACCCAGGAGATGCTTACCTTTGACGATATCATCGGGGCCAGCAAGACCATTATCGAGGTCAAGGCCAAGGCGAAAAAGATCGCCGGCAGTAATTCCACGGTGCTGATCGTGGGGGAAAGCGGTACCGGAAAAGAGGTGTTTGCCCGGGCTATCCATGCCGCCAGCCCCCATGGGCACAAACCTTTTATCGCCATCAACTGCGGCGCGATCCCGGAACACCTGTTGGAGAGTGAGCTGTTCGGTTACGAGGAGGGAGCTTTCACCGGGGCCAGGAGGGGCGGTAAACCAGGTAAGTTCGAACTGGCCGACGGGGGCACTATCTTTCTGGACGAGATCGGCAACATGTCCCTTTACCTGCAGGCCAAGCTCCTGCGGGTGCTGCAGGAGCGGCAGATCGAACGGGTGGGCGGCACCCAGGTGGTTCCGGTGGATATCCGGGTGGTGGCGGCCACCAACAGCGACCTCCAGGACATGGTGCAAAAAGGCCTGTTCCGGGAGGACCTGTTCTACCGCCTGAGCGTCATCCCGCTGGTTGTCCCTCCCTTAAGGGAGCGGCGGGAGGATATCCCCCTGCTGTTGGGTCACTACATGCGCAGGTTTGCGAAACTCCTGGGCAAGGACATCCAGGGGTTTACCAAGGAGGCTCTCCGGGCCTGCACCGGTTACCTGTGGCCTGGCAACGTGAGGGAGTTGGTCAACGCTGTGGAATACGCCATCAACCTAGAGGAGAGCCAGCTCATCACTCTGGAAAGCCTGCCTCCGCGGTTACGGGAAGGGGTGAAAAGGCGGAGTGCGGCTCCCCAGCCCACGCGTATCCCCACCCTGGACGAACTGGAGAAGGAAGCCATCTCCCGCGCGCTGGAGGAGTTTGGCTGGTCCGAAGAAGGCAAGAACCGGGCGGCTGAAGCCCTGGGGATCAGCAGGGCAACCATCTACCGGAAGATTCAAAGATACCGGCTGGTACCCGAGCGGCGACCGCCGGAGACACTGTTCATCAAGGACTAGAGGCGGATAAGATGCCCGATTCCTGCCATTATTATCCTGTCATATTCTTCCTTTCCATCAACTAGACATAGGGGGAGAGGAGAGACGGGGTAAAAGGGGAGGATGAGAGGCTGTGATCCTGAAGATAAAGCGGAAGATTGTTTTGCCTGTCCTGGCGCTGCTGGTAACTGCTGCCGCAGGGTATACCTTTTACCAGGCCAGGGTAAAGGTAGACCCGGTGGCGCTGCTGGACGAAACACTGGCCAAAACGGCGGAGGTGGATAGCTACCGTTACCGGCTGGAGATCAAGGTGGTGATCGGGGGGCGGGAGCAAACCATCAGCCAGATCCAGGGGGAAAAAGCCGGCGGTGATTTTCATATCAAGGGAAGCATCAACAAAGTAGATTCAGAGGTTTACCAGATCAAGGACGTTAATTACATGCGGGACCCCCTTACCGGAAAATGGATGGTGAGCCCCGGCAGCAACCCCTTGGACCGGCGGATTTTTGCCGTGGAAATCGACCCCCTGTCCAGCTTTGACTTCACTTCCATCCAGGAAGTGGGCTACGCCGGCAAGGAAAAAGTGACAGGGCGGAAAACCTATGTACTCACATGCCGGCCCGATGTCCGCCAGGGTTTTCTGGCCACATGGTTCAAGGACTTTCACTACCGTCTCTGGGTTGACCGGTCCGACCACCGCATCGTGCAGGCGGAAATGCACGGGGTGTTTAAAGAGAATCCCCAAAACACCGTATCCATGCGGATGGAAGTCTGGGACTACGGAGCAGACATCAAGTTCACCGCTCCCCAATGAATTATACGAGTCTTGTTTTCAAGCCCGGCAACAGACCGGGCTTTTCTGACGTTATAATGGGTTGCCGAATGTCACGGCTGTCAACCGGATACTATAAACATGGGACATGGAAGAAAACAAGTTCTTCGGTAAGAAGGAATTCCGTAATTTCTGTTGAATGCAATATTGATTTACGCAAAGTTGGTGAAATTCAGGTGACGGGCGAGATCTTAGAGAAAACTTGGGTTGGCAAAGATATCTACTTGTTGAAGCTTGCAGCGGGCAACATAGCAGACTGGCCAAACCTGGCCAGTTTGTACATGTTAAATGCTCTGATCGTAATGATCCTTTGCTGCGTAGGTGGCGTAGGTGAGGTGTTAAACCCAAAGGAGAGGTGAAGTGATTTGTTGAATCATGAAGAAGTACTGGCAATCTTCCGCCGCGCTGAAGTGCTGAAAGAGGGACACTTTTTGCTGACGTCGGGTTTGCACTCGGCTCATTACCTCCAGTGTGCCCAATTACTTCAGTACCCCGAAGAAACTGCCAAGCTTTGTACTGCTTTGGCAGAGAACTTTGAGAATCAGGAAATCACTACCGTGATAGGCCCGGCGATTGGCGCTATCATCATGTCTTACGAGGTGGCCCGGCATCTGAAGGCCCGTTCTTTGTGGGCCGAAAGGGAAAACGGCGTCATGTCCTTGAGGCGAGGCTTTTCTTTGCGGGAAGGGGAGAAAGTGCTAATCGTGGAAGACGTAGTAACTACCGGCGGTTCCGTGCATGAGGTTATTCAGGCCGTGAAGCAGCACGGGGCGATCCCGGTGGGTGTAGGGGTTCTTGTGGACCGAAGCAACGGCAGGTGTGATTTCGGCATACCCATGGTTTCTTTGATTAAGTTTAACGTAGAAGCAAATCCCCCTGAGGATTGCCGCTTGTGCCGGTCGGGGGTGCCGCTGGCTAAGCCCGGCAGCAGGCAGATTACGGTAATGCCATAGGATATCTGTTAGACCTGAAGCCTGAGGTTTCAGGTCTTTGATGTCTAAAGTACACAAAACATAGCTCGGAAATATGTAAAATACCACAGAGGATCAGAGGGGTTAGCCGGGGAATTTTCCCATGAGAACAAGTTTCTGAAGCAGTTAAACCGCTAGGGTAAAGAAAACTTGGCTTGCGTCAAGCCTTTAAGGCGCAGGCGGAAGCCGTAGTTGCACTTATATCAATCAGAAAGGTTATACTTTCTGATTGATGAAAAGAAGGACGGCAACCAGGCGGCATCTCCGGGCAGGGAGTTGTGTTCTTATCAATCTAAGGGGGGAAACGGTGTGGAGGGGTTTAATTATATTTGCCCAAAGAGTAAGCAAGAAGCCCTTATGATGCTTGCGGAGTTGGGCAAGAAAGCCCGAATTGTTGCTGGATGCACGAATATTCTTCCAAATATACAAGCCAAGAAGCTTACAGCCGGCGTTTTGATTGACATTAGCCGGCTGGATGAACTGAAGTCTATTGAAGCCAAAGAAATTGTATTTTTGGGTAGCTTGGTGACTGTAGCTCAGATTGCGGAGTCTTCATCAATTAACCAGGCGGGTGGCGTGCTGTGGCAGGCCAGCCAGCAATTTGCCGACCCGCTGGTGCGCAACCGTGCCACCATCGGAGGTAATTTAGCCAACGCATCCCCTGCTTCCGATGGTGCGGTACCTTTATTGGCCCTTAATGCCGAGGTGGTCATAGAGAGTACCCGCGGGACAAGGAACGTTTCTCTGCCTGAATTTTTCGTTGGACCGGGCAAGACAACGCTGGCGGATGATGAACTCATCACAGGAATTGCGTTTCCCAACGCGTCAAATTGGCAAGGTGCCTTTATCAAATTCGGTCTGAGAAGGTCAATGGCTGTTTCTTTGGCTTCGATCGGGGTTGTAGTAGACTTGGATGGCCGAAGGATTAAGGACGCTCGTATTGCGTTGGGGGCCTTGGCGCCTACACCCATGCGGGCGTTACAAACTGAACATTTTTTAAAGCAAAAGGACGTAGATGGTGATGTAATCGAAAAGGCTGCCGAGATTATTTCGGCGGAAGTTCAGCCGATCAGCGATGTACGGGCATCCAAAGAATACCGGTCATATCTTGCCGGAGTGCTGTTCAAGCGGGCTTTGGAAAAAATTATCGGGTGATGACTGGAGGAGGCAAGGAAAATGGGAACGAATAAAGTCTCGATCACGGTTAATGTAAATGGAACCAATGTTGCCGCCGACGTCTACCCGGAAGAATCACTCTTAGACTTTTTGCGCAACAGGGCGGGGGCAACCGATGTTAAGTGTGGGTGTGCCAAGGGAGACTGCGGAACCTGCACGGTGATTTTTGAAGGCCGGACCGTCAAGTCCTGCTTGGTGTTGGCAGCCCAGGCTGACAACAAAACGGTATTGACCCTGAAAGGCATTGAACAAGATGAACTGACCCAGCAGTTGCAAGAGAGTTTTGTCGTGCACGGGGCTATCCAGTGTGGTTTTTGTACTCCCGGGATGATTGTGACTGCCAGGTCATTTTTAGAAAAACATACAAATCCTAGCAGGATGCAAATAAAGCAGGCCATGTCCGGCAACTTGTGCAGGTGTACGGGTTACAAGAAAATTGTGGATGCTGTCGAGGATGTGGCCAGCAAGAAAACCGGCAAACAGATTGGGGGGTGAGCTTATGTCTGATACGGCTGTACTCGGTACAAGGGCACCCAAGGCAGACGCTTGGGCCAAGGCGAAAGGAAGTATTATTTACGCTGATGACTTTAGCATGCCGGGGATGCTGTACGGCAAGGTATTAAGGAGCCCGTACCCGGCTGCCAGGATCTTGTCAATTGATACCATTGAAGCCGAAAAACTAAGGGGCGTACAGGCGGTTTTGACCGCTAAAGACGTACCAAACAATAACATTAGAGCCAAGTTCGGGCAAAGCACCAACATCGGAAGCCAGTTTGAGGGATTGTACCGGGTGTTGGCCGAGGGGAAGGTACGGTTTGTCGGTGAACCGGTCGCTTTAGTTGCCGCTGAAACGGAAAAAATTGCTGAAAAGGCTTTAGAGTTAATCCGCGTGGACTACGACCCGCTCCCGGGCGTATTCGACCCAATCGAAGCGATGCAGCCCGGCGCGTATCCGGTCGGTGAAAGCGAAAGCAATCTTGTTTCACATTTTAAGGTCAGAAAAGGCGACGTGGACAAGGGGTTTGCCGGAGCTGATGTGATAGTTGAAAACACCTATCGAGTTCCCTTCGTCGATCATGCCTACCTGGAACCGGAATCCGGGGTTGCCTGGCTGGATGAAGATGACGTGGTCAACATCCGGGTATCTACCCAGGTTATCGAACATTTTCGCGGCGTAGCAGAAGTGCTCGGTATTCCTCAAAACAAAGTTCGCGTGATTGGTACTTGGCTGGGCGGCGGTTTTGGAGGCAAGGAGGACATCACGGTAGAAAGCTTTTTGGCGCTGCTGACCGTGAAAACCCGGCGGCCTGTCAAACTCACTTATACCCGCGAAGAATCGATCCTTGCCCACAGCAAACGCCATCCGTATGTGATGAAGTATAAGACCGGCGCAACCAAAGAAGGCAAAATAATCGCCGTAGAAGCCGAACTTGTCTCCGATGCTGGCGCATATACTTACCTGACCCCGTGGGTGTTGCTGTACTCCGCTGTAAATGCCGCTGGGCCGTATGACATTCCCCATGTGAAAGTTGACGCTACCGCGGTCCTTACCAACAACCCGTTTACCAGTGCCAACCGGGGATTCGGTGCCATTCAGCCCAACTTTGCCTACGAGTCCCAGGTGGACGAGTTGGCCCGTGCGCTGAACATGGACCCCCTTGAGATCAGGAGGAAGAATTGCCTGAGAACTGGCGGTTCTCTGGCTACAGGACATACTTTTGACGGTACCTATGTCGCTTTGCCGGAAGTCGCGGAAAAAGCCTGGGAAGCCCTTGGCCCGGAAAGCAGCACGCCGGAGAAGCATAAGAAGATCGGCCGAGGTTTGGCCATTGGCATGATGAGTTACGGCCGCTTGACTTTTCTGCACGATACCTCCCGCTCTTATGTCAGACTGGAGCTGGACGGCAGTGCTGTGATCAGGTGCGGGGTGCCGGATCTGGGCGGGGGGCAAGCCTCGGCGCTGTGCCACATTGTGGCAGAGGAGTTGGGTATTCCCCTGAGCAAGATCAAGATCTACATTTCCGACACAGCTTTAACTCCGCTGGCAGGGACGACTACTGCTACCAGGCAACTGTTCATGTCCGGCAATGCCACCCTCAAGGCTGCGCGGGAACTCAAAAGCCGCCTGCTGAAAAAAGCGTCGGAGCTGATGAAGGTGGCGGTCGAAGACTTGATTGTCAGGGATGAAAAGATTTTCGACAACACTGCTCCCGAACATTTTGTTCCCCTCAAGGAAGTGATCGCCGTTTGCTCGAGCGCCGGGGAAGAAATGTTTTGTGAGGCCCAATTTAACGCCCCGTTTACGGAAGTACCTGGCTCGGAACTGATTACGGGTCGGACCTTCTCGGATTTCACTTTTGGGGCACATGCGGTCGAGGTTGCTGTCGATACCGAGACCGGAGAGGTAGAGGTCCTGAAGCTGGTTTCGTCTTACGATGTAGGAAAAGTGATCAACCGCCTCAACGTGGAGGGCCAAATGGAGGGCGGAGCCGTTTACTGTTTGGGTTACGCCTTGACCGAGGAATTAGTGGTTGAAAAAGGAATCACGAGAACCCCCTCTTTTTCCGAATACCTTCTCCCGACAGCGGTAGATGTTCCAGATGTGGAAACCGTGGTCCTGGAGTCGGGGGGCGGGCTTGGCCCGTACGGAGCCAAGGGCATCGGGGAGCCGGCATGCAATTCTATCGCGCCAGCCATTATTAACGCTATCCGTGATGCGGTAGGCATCAGAATCACCTCGTTGCCTGCGACTCCTGAAAAGGTAATCAGAGCACTTGGAAAGATGTGATCTTCTTGCCCTCACTAAGCCCGGACATGGG
The DNA here is from genome assembly GCA_000987045.1 of Clostridiales bacterium PH28_bin88. GTDB lineage: Bacteria > Bacillota > PH28-bin88 > PH28-bin88 > PH28-bin88 > PH28-bin88. The sequence continues at coordinate 32,187 of LAKY01000018.1, forward strand.
TGCCAGTGAGTAAGCAACATAAATAGGATGTGCGTTGCTGAGAAAACCGAAAGGGGGGGGACAAGGCGGCACAAAGGGATATAGCTTAGAACCCGGGATGTTAGAAAGGGACAGAGAGAAAAAAACAAAAAATGATAAGGGGGTACGTAAATGTTCGTTAAGAAAGGGCATTTTGCAACGATAGCTATATTGGTGACCCTGCTTGTCATCCTCAGCTTAGTGATTACCGGATGCGGGGGTAAGAGCCAAAGCGACGGTAAGAAGCCTGAAGAAGCCAAGAAAGTGGTCAAGATTGCCTTCCTGGGGCCCTTGACCGGACCTAATGCCATGCAAGGTGTTGGGGCACGCAACTCATTCCTGTTGGCAATCAAAGAAGTGAATGAGGCCAAGGAACTACCCTTTGAGCTAGAGGTAATGGAACTGGACGACGCTTCTAACCCGGCAACCGGAGCATCCGCGGCCCAAAAGGTGGTGGCTGACCCGGCTGTGGTCGCTGCCAGTGGTCACTGGAACAGCCCTGTGGCAGAAGCGACCATTCCCATTTTCAAGTCTGCCGGTGTACCTCTTGTAATTTGGGGAGCCATCTCCCCGAAGTTGACAACTCCTGAAAACTATCCTATCGTGACACGGGTATGTCCCACCCAGTCCATGGAGAACAAACCGCTGGGCGAGTTTGTGATAGACCAGTTGGGACTGAAGAAGTGGGCGATTATTTCTGACACCAGTAGTTACGGCAAGAACAACACAGAGGCTTGGCAGGAACAAATCAAGCAGCGGACTGGCGCCGAAGTCGTTTCGCTGGATGAAATTCAAGTCGGACAGACGGACTTCAGGCCTATCCTTAGCAAGATTAAGACCTTGAAAGTAGACGGGGTTTACTTTGGTGGGGTAGTGATGGAAGCCGCTCTTGTCAGAAGGCAAATGGTTGAACTGGGAATGAAGGATGTACCCTTGGTGGGAATTTCGGGCATGCTTGACGCCAAGTTTGTTGAGGTCGCCGGAGAGGACGCCGCGGAGGGTGTAATTTCCGTTAAGCCTGGCAAGAACATCATGAAGCTGGATGGCGGCAAGCAGTTCGATGAGAATTACAACAAGGCGGGTTACAAAGAGCCTTACGGAGCGTACGGGCCGTATGCCTACGACGCGGCGAAGATTATTGTAACTGCTCTGAAGAAGGTAGGGCCCGATAAGGCGGCCTTGACCAAAGAGATTGCCAACACCACATATCAGGGCTTGTTAGGTACTACCACCTTTAACGAGGTTGGACAAACCAAAAACATCGCGAGCACCATCTACGTGGTGGATGGCGGCAAGTTCACCGAGTGGGACGATTCCAAGTTTAAGTCCGGAGAGAAGAAGCTTCCCGGGGCCAAGTAACAGCTGATAATGCCGGGGAGGGGCTGGTGGAAGCGCTGATACGACGTACCACCAGCCCCCTGACTAATAGGGGGATTTTACAATACCTACCTTGGGGAGGGAGCTTCGGAAGTGTCATTACTGCTTGATCAGACGATCAATGCCATCATGCTTGCGTGTTCCTATGCGCTGGTCGCTATTGGATACTCTTTGTTCTTCGGGGTGATGGACATTGTGATCTTTAGCGCTGGGGACGTAGCCATTTTTGGAGCATTCAGCATTACCGCACTGGTCAGTATTATTGGTTTACATGCAGTCCTTGCCGGGTTGTTGCCGCCTGTTGCGGCAACGTTGGTTATAGTGCTGATCGGTTCCCTTCTAACAGGTGTTTTAATGTTAATCATGTATAAAACCGTAGTGGCTCCCTTCGAGGGAAAGAGCGCTCTGATGCCTTTGCTGAGTACCATCGCCGCCGGAGTTGTGGTTAAGGAAGCTATCGGTGTGTTTTACCCCCAAGGTAGAAACCCACAAGTCTTTCCCCAGTTGCTGCCTGGCGGTACCATCGGGGATTACGCTTTGTTCTCCTGGCGCAACCTGATCATTGTCGCGGTTACGGTTGTGATGATCACCCTTCTGCACTGGTTTGTAAGAAAAACCAAGGCTGGGTTGTCTATCCAAGCGGTCTCGCAAAACAAGGAAGCTGCCATCATGATCGGCATTAACTGGCGAACCGCTGTGCTGGCTACTTTCATGATTGGTGGTTTTCTCCTGGGAATAGGTGGGTTTTTGGTCGCGTCGTACTACGACATGATCCGCTTTGATATGGGCGCCATGTATGGCTTGAAAGGATTCTCGGCCGCGGTGGTAGGCGGCTTGGGAAATGTTTACGGCGCAATAGTAGGGGGATTATTGCTTGCGTTTATTGAAGTGTTTGTGAGCGCGTTTATTCCTGGTGGAACGGCCTACGCCAGCTTTGCAGCTTTCTTGATAGTTGTGCTCTTTATCTTGTTCAAACCCGAAGGAATCCTTGGAGAAAAAACTGTAGAAAAGGTATAGCACACCAAGTCAATTTGTTCTAACAACAGAAAGTATAACTTTCTGTTGGCATAAGTGCAACTAAGGCTTCTGCCTTCGCTCAAGCTCGGCACAAGCCAAGTTTTCTTTACGGGGAGGGTTGCGTACCGGTGATCAAGAAACCTTATGAAAATACAAAAGGTGCTTTCACCACGGGTCTGCTGGTGTTGGTTGTCTGTCTAGTCTTTTTGGTACTGCTGGTTGCACCGCTCAACGTTTCTTTGTTGATTATCGCTGTGGGGTTGCTGGCGTTAGTTTTTTTGGAAAAGAAGAAGTATATAGAAGATATTTACAGGCTGTTCGATGACCACCGTCATGTGGCTTATTGGATAATGGCCCTATTTGGGCTATTGTTGCCGGTGATGCTGCGGAACAACAGCTACCTGCTTCACGTTGCGGTGATGAGTGGCATCTATGGTATTGTGGCTATCGGCCTCAACTTCCAGGTGGGCAGCACCGGGATGGTTAATTTTGCTCCTGCCGCGCTGTTTGGAATGGGCGCCTACGCCTCCGCATTTCTTACTGTTAAATTGGGGGTGTCTCCCTGGTTCGGTACGCTGGGTGGGTTGGTGACGGCTACAATCCTGGGCGTAATGATTGGTTTTCCTGCTCTTAAAACAAAAGGATATTACTTATCGTTAGTAACCATTGCACTGCAGGTAATGTTCACGCTTTGGATTATTAACTCCCCCTGGCTGGGAGGTCCCAACGGCATCCCGGGGGTTCCTCCATACCAGATAGCGGGGTACTCCTTGAAAAAGTCTTTAACACTTTTCGGACTGCAAATGCCCTACCAGGCCAACTACTTTTACTTGACGGTTGCTTTATTAATTCTCTTTGCCATGACAGCATCAAGAATTTATAATTCCCGGGTAGGGCTAGCATGGAATGCCATCGAACAGGATGAAGTAGTAGCGCAATGCCAGGGAATTAACCTGACTACCGCAAAGCTTTTAGCGTTTTGCCTGGGAGCGGCCTTCGCAGGCACAGCCGGAGCGCTCTACGGACATTACACCAGTTTTGTAGGTGTTGACGACTTTGATTTCAGCAAGTCGTTAATCCTGATTTGTATGGTGATCCTGGGAGGCATGGACAATGTTTCCGGGGCTGTCCTCGGGTCTCTAGTTTTGACAATTATTGATGAAAAGCTGAGGGATTTCGCGGACTACCGCATGCTCATGTACGGCTTAATCTTAATTGTGATTCTTTTGGTCCGATCCCAAGGGCTTCTGCCTCGTAGACCCAGAAAGTACGAATTGAAGGAGTCCGGTACTCACGTCATGATGGAGGGTGCTCAGACATGGAAGTATTAAGGACGGAAGGAGTATCTATCAACTTCGGAGGCTTATGGGCTGTCGACGAGGTAGACTTTGCCATCGGGAATGAGGTAGTAGGGCTAATTGGGCCGAACGGGTCTGGGAAAACAACTTTTTTGAACATAGTGAGCGGGATCTACAAGCCCACCAAAGGTGCCGTCTATTTCAGGAATGAAGCAATCACAGGGCTAAGACCGGACCTTGTTAGAGCCAAGGGTATAGCCCGTACTTTCCAGACCAACCGGCTGTGCATGAACCTTAGTGTGATAGACAACATGCTTCTCGGGCTTTACTGCAGGCAGAAAACCTCTTGGTGGAAGGCGATTTTCAGGCCGTCTTTCGGGAAAAAAGAAATGCAAGACGGGATCGAGAAAAGTTTCAGTGTGCTTTCCTATTTCAACCAGGAATTGATCACGCGCTGTTACGAGCCGATTACCAGCATTCCATTAATTGACAGGAGAAGGATTGAAATTGCCCGTGCCCTTGTAGGGGACCCCCAAGTACTGTTGCTGGACGAGCCAACTGCCGGTTTGAATGCCGAGGAGACCGAGCAGATGATGCAAGACATCAGGAAAATCAGAGAAAACGGAAACAAGACCAGCATCATCATCATAGAGCATGACATGTCGGTGATTGCCAAAACCACAGATAGAGTAGTAGTATTAAACGCCGGCAAAAAAATTGCGGAAGGCAACTTTGAAGACATTACCCGCAACGATCAAGTAAGAACAGCATATTTGGGAGGTTAATAGCAATGCTGGAGTTGCGGCTTGTAAGCACAAAGTACGGACAAATCCCCATGCTTAGGCGGGTGTCTCTCTTCGTATCCGAAGGAGAAGCAGTGTGTATTCTAGGAGCAAACGGAGCGGGCAAGACAACCCTTTTGAAGACCATTATTGGCATGGTAAAACCCGAAGAGGGTGAAGTCTTATACAACGGGGCGCGCATTGATCTGATGTCGACACCCAAGATTATTCAAACAGGTATCGCTGTCGTCCCGGAGCGGGAAGGGCTGTTCCCCAAGATGTCTGTTGAGGAAAACTTGATTTTAGGGGCATACTACGAAAAAGATCGCAATCTCGTGAAACAAAGGCTGGAGGAGGCTTATACCATCTTCCCCCGCCTGAAGGAAAGGTACCGCCAGAGGGCTGGGACCCTGAGCGGCGGCGAGAGGAAGATGCTGGGCATTGCCCGGGCTCTCCTGTCTAACCCAAAGGTCCTGCTAATGGATGAGCCTTCGCTGGGTCTTGCTCCGGCTATCGTTAATGAAGTGTTTAATGTGATCAATGATATCAAGCGAAACAGGCAGATCGCCATTCTGGTGGTTGAGCAAAATGCCCACAAGGCGCTGACGGTGGCTGAGCGGGGTTATGTCCTGCAAAAAGGCGAAGTCGTTTTAGAAGGAACTACTCAAGAGCTAGAAGAGAACGATATCATTAAGCATTCTTACCTTAAAGTGTGACCGTGCTGTGTAAAAGATAAACACGAATCCGCTGTTTGTCTCGTTTTCCCTATCCCCTTCATGAAGAGAAGGGGGATTTTTTAACGTTTAGGAAATTATGCGTTGTGGATAATTTCCTAAAACGTGGGGGTTGTTAAGGGGGGAACCCCCTTAACTTAAATCAAGGAGGGTTACAGCGGAGCGTCCTAGGAAACCTGGGTTCCCTGGGAAAGAACAAAAACATTTCCGATAAATGCCGAATGGCATGAAATGTTTTTGTTCTCGGTGGTCCCGTTATTGGTTACCAAAGAGTCCTCCTTTTAATTGCACAAACAGTCTGGCGACATACCATTGGATTGATGACTTTTCCATCTGCACACATTGGTACACAAATTATGTTGGATATGATTGTAGATTCTTATAAAGGTTTTACTTCGAGGTAGAAAGAAATTGCTTGGGCAAACAGACCGCAACCCTCAACTGATTGGTAAAGGAGTGAGCTGTCATTAAGACGCTGTTAAAGGGAGGGCGGGTAGTCGATCCCGGCAACAATATCGATCAAGTGGCTGATATTCTTATTGAAGACGGAAAGATTTCCAGCATTGGGGAGTCGATTACGGTAACGGACGCGGAAGTCATTGACGTCAGCGGCAAGGTGGTGGCCCCTGGATTAATCGATGTTCATGCCCACTTGCGTGATCCTGGTTTTCCGGAACGAGAAGATTTCCGGTCTGGAACCCGTAGCGCGGCTGTGGGTGGTTTCACGACGTTGTTGGCGATGCCGAATACCAACCCTGTGTGCGATCACCCTGTCGTAGTAGAATATGTACTCGCCAAGAGTAAGCGGGAAGGGATTGTAAATGTTCTCCCATACTCCTCTATCACCGTCGGCCAGCAGGGGGAAAAACTTGTTCCGATGAAAGCTGTGGTCGAGGCGGGTGCTGTCGCTTTTTCCGATGACGGCCAACCCATTATGAATGGGGGGGTAATGCGAGAGGCGCTGACCCAGGCCAAAGAGATTGACAAGGTACTGGCGGTTCATTGTGAGGACCGCGGCATCACGGCAGGTGGGGTCATTAACGAAGGCTATGTGTCGCGGCGGGTGGGGGTTAAGGGTATCCCTTACACCTCAGAGGCTGTAATGGTGGGCCGAGATATTTTACTTGCTGAGGAAACGGCAAGCAAGGTTCACATTTGTCATGTCGGGTGCGCCCGTTCGGTAGAATTGATCAGGGAAGGCAAAAAGCGAGGGGTTCAGGTAACGGCCGAAGTGAATCCCCATTATTTGAATACAACTGATGAAAACCTGGAGACGTGCCAGTCCAGGTTTAAGATCAAGCCGCCCTTTGGTACCAGAGCAGACCTGGAAGCGTTGAAAGAAGGTCTGTCGGATGGAACAATTGATATCATTGCTACTGACCACGCCCCCTACACAAACGCTGAAAAGCAAGGAGACTTTGCGACCGAAGCACCGTTCGGTCTAATAGGACTGGAAACAGCCCTGGGTGTTGTTTTGACAGAACTTGTCGCGACCAATTACATGAGCGTGTCTGATGTATTAAAGACCTTAACCTGTAACCCGGCAAGAATTTTCGGTTTGGACAAAGGTACGCTGAGTATAGGCAAGGACGCTGATATCGTGGTAATAGACCTTGATCATGAATGGTTTGTTGACGCCGAAAAATTTCAATCTAAAAGCAGGAACTGCCCTCAACACGGCAGGCGGCTCAGAGGTAAAGCGTTTTTGACGATGGTAAAAGGTCAAGTGATAATGAGAGAAGGCACAATTGTAGTTTAAAGGGTATCCAAAGGAAATTCAGTAAGGGAGGAAACTGTCAAAGAAACCTGCCACAATATTGCCGAACCGGTGACCAGGGACTGGAACGTTGATCACCAATGGCAATGGACCTCAGAAAGGATTTATAATCCGCTGTGCCGAATCAGCATCTCATGAGCTATCGCTTATCTCGCTGGAGTATGCAGGTGCTGATACCCAGGGGGCTATCGGTTACATGATCCAGCAGTCCCTAATGAATAAATATAAGTCAAGAGGTATAGACGGTAAGTGGTACCCGCTAGTTAAATAAGGGGGGGGGATCCATGAACTATCGCGTTGTCGGTAATGTTTTGCCGCGCAAGGATGGGGTGGCCAAAGTCTGCGGCCGCGAAGTTTACCCTAGTGATGTAATAGTGCCGGGAATGATGCATGCGGTTGTCCTCAGAAGCCCTCATCCTCATGCCGAAATACGGAGTATTGATGTTTCCGAGGCTGAAGCCCTGGGTGCCGTCTGCCTGACGTATCAGGACGTACCCCAAGTGGTGTACAACGAACGTATTGTGAGTATTCCCGAAAAAACTTACCGAGATAGAACCGTGCTGCCCAAAAGGATCAGGCATGTGGGAGAAGCCATTGTCGCGGTCGCAGCGGAAAGTGAAGAACTGGCTTTCCAAGCAATGAAAAAAGTAAAGATCGAGTACGACTTGCTGCCTGCCGTATTAGATGCTGAAGATGCTCTGAAACCGGGCGCGCCGTCTCTATATGAGAAAATATACCTGGGTGAGGATGAAATAATCCCCCTGAGCAATATCGCCTGCCAAAGGGATATAACCGTGGGGAACCCTGAACAGGGATTTGCCGAGGCTGATTACATTATCGAACGGGAGTACAAGTGCCCGCGTGTCTATCACAACCAGCTTGAAACCAAATCGGCGGTCTGCGTTCCGGAGCCTAACGGCGGAATTACCGTATGGGCAACCACCCAGACCATTCACAACGTGCGGCAGCTTCTTGGGCATCTTTACGGTATTCCCCTTTCCAAAGTCAACGTGAAAAAGACCGCTATTGGTGGCTCGTTTGGCTCCGGCATCCAGATGAATTCCATCATTCCCATTTGCGTTGGCTTGGCCCTGAAGGCAAAACGCCCGGTAAAGCTAGTGAGTACCAGGGAAGATGATATTTATGACCACACCAAGTACCCTGCCCAATTCAAGTTGCGGGTAGGGGTCAAAAAAGACGGCTGCATGACTGCCGCCGACTTTGAAGCAGTTGTGGATATCGGTGCTCATCAAGTCCAGGCGTATCCTCTGCTCGGATGTATGGCCGGCTGGTACGCCTCCCTGTACAAGTGGCGCAATTTTCGTTTTCACGGGAAAGCTGTTTATACCAATAAAGTGCCCGCGTGTGCCATGCAAGGGTACGGCAACCCGCAGGTCAACTTCGCCGTTGAGTCTCATATGGACATTATCGCAGAAGAGTGCGGGTTCGACCCCATCGAACTAAGGCTGAAGAACTATGTTGGGCTTGGGGATGAGTTTTGGGGGCAGGGGCCAACGGTAAAGTCCATTATCAGGAGTTGCGGCGTAGAGGAGATGCTGCTCAAGGGCGCAGAATTGATCGACTGGTACAGCAGGAAAAAGCCGGACGAAAAGTCCGGTCACATCAGGCGCGGCATCGGTGTTGCCAGAGGTTTTCACACTTCGGGTACCGGAGGCCCCAAGCCTGGTGAAGTAATCGACTTTTCCAGCGCTACCATCAAGATTAATGAAGACGGTACAGTAGACGTGCTGACACCGGTGATGGACCTGGGAGGAGGCACAGGAGAGGCTGCGGTCAAAATTGTTGCGGAAGTGCTGTGTCTTCCTTATGATCAAGTGGACCTGTCCAGTGTAGACACAAAAACGACCGGTTACGACGTCTGCACGCATGCCACCAGGGGAGTTTACTGCGGCTGCGGGGCAGTCCTTCATGTGGCCAAACAAGTCAAAGTAAAATTGCTGGAAATGGCGGCACGCATCTTTGAGGATTCACCTGAAAACCTTACCTTGACGTACGATGAACAAACCAGAGAGACGGTAATTTACCCGACAGGCCTGCAGCAAAACCGCCTGACCATTGGCGAGGTAGCAAAAACCGCGCAAATCAAGAACTGGGGTACTATAGCTGCTACCGATAGCTACCGCCAAAAGAACTGCCCGCCTTGCTTTGTAACTCACTTCATTGAAGTTGAGGTTGACACTCGCACCGGCATTGTAACCATTCCTAGAGCGGTACTGCTGTCGGATTCCGGTACGCCTATTAACCCGGACCTGGTGGCGGGGCAACTGGTGGGTTCATTGTCCCGGGGGATGGGTTATGCCCTCATCGAAGAGACAGAGCATGATCCGGTTACCGGCAAGCTCAAGTGTGGCGGTTTTATCACCGATAACAAGCTGCCTACAACGTGTGAGATGCCTACCAGCGACAACATCAAGGTCTATTTTGCCAATACCTACGAACCTACCGGACCCTTCGGGGCAAAGGGCATCGGGGAAGCAGCCCTCAATTCCGCGGCATCAGCCATTAGCAATGCTATTTACAACGCGATTGGTATCAGGTTTTACCGGTTGCCGATCACCCCTGAAATGGTTCTAGAGGCACTCGAAAGGGGCGGTAAGCGTGGAGATTAACACCAAGATCTTGGCCCAAGATTTTGAGTACCATGAGGCGAATTCTCTCCAACAAGTTTTCGATTGGATGTCAGAGTACGGTGAGAAAGCAAAGGTCCTTGCCGGAGGGACCGACCTCTTAGTGAAGATGAAGAATGGCGTACTCCACCCGCGGCACTTAATCTTCATTAAAAAGGTTGACAGCCTTAGATTTATCGAATACGGTCAGGTGGGCTTGGCTATCGGTGCGGCTACCGTGCTCTCGCGGGTAGAAAAGCACGAGGCTGTTAAGAGGTACTACAGCGCCCTGTTTGAAGCGGTGCGTTCCATGGCTGCTACAGCAATCAGAAATATGGGGACTGTCGGCGGAAATCTGTGCAACGCCTCACCGGCCGCAGACACCGCACCGGCTTTAATCGTGTATGAAGCAACCGTCAAACTAGCCAGTAAACATGGCCAGAGGGTCGTACCTGTAAACGAATTCTTCATTGGCCCGGGGAAGACAGTGCTGGCCCCTGACGAGATCATGACCGAGATTAACGTGCCAAGCGTTCCGGCTAATGGTGGAAGCTGTTTCATGAAGCTGGGACGCGTATCGGCAGACATTGCCAAAATAAACGTTGCGGTTGCCGTGGAAAGAGAAGATCGAACCTGCCTGAAGTGCCGCATCGCTTTTGGCTCTGTGGCTCCCACTCCGGTCAGGGTTAATGCGCTCGAGGAACTCCTGGCGGGAAAAGAGTTGACTGGCGACCTGGTTCGGACAGTTGCCAGTCAAACAGGGGACCACATCCAACCCATCACAGACATCCGTTCAACCAGGGATTACCGGATCAAGGTGAGCCAAATCATGCTAGAGGAAGCAATCAAGGCTGCCTGGCAGAGGGCTGGGGGTGAGGCTTAATGGAAAGGCAATGGATTTCCCTAACTGTAAATGGGAAGGAACGCAGCCTGTTTGTCAAGCCAAATGATCTGTTGCTAAACGTATTGAGAGACGATTTGCAACTGACAGGCGCCAAGTACGGATGCGGTCTTGGTGAGTGTGCGGCGTGTACGGTGCTTTTAAACGGTCAACCTGTCCTTGCCTGTCTAACCCTTGCTGTTTCAGTTGACGGTCAAAGTATCACTACAATAGAGGGTGTGGGGGATTTCAGCCAACTTCACCCGCTGCAGGATTCTTTTATCCGGCATGGCGCGGTCCAGTGCGGGTTTTGTACCCCCGGGATGATAGTGACCGCCAAATCACTATTGGATCAGAACCCCAATCCGACAGAAGAAGAAATCCGGGATTACCTCCGAGGCAACATCTGTCGTTGTACGGGATATGACGCAATCATCAAGGCAGTGAAACACTGCGGTACTGCTTGAACAAAAAAGTAGCGAACCGGCAAAGTGCTTCACGATTGGGGGGTACGGTTAATGGACTATCACGATAAGCCCGAAATAGATACCGATGTTATTTTGGAAGTATTGATTAAGCTGGCACCCGTAATCAAACAGTTGTTTCCCCTGGACTGTGTGTTCAGCGTGACGGACAAGGAAAAATTTCTCTGCAGTGTCCCCGGCCGCGATATCAATTTAGGGGATCTAAGAGGAAAGTTGCTGCCTAAAGAAAGCCCTATCCTGGAAGCTATTCATACGGGAATGGTTACCCGCCGATCGATACCGAAGGAAGTCTATGGTACGCCTTTAAAATCTATCGGCGTTGCAGTAAAGAATGATCAGGGAGAGGTGATAGGCGGATTAGGCTTGGGAATAAGCCTGGCAACGCAGGAAGCGTTGACTGGCATCGCCCAGACCGTCGCAAGTTCATCGCAACAAGTTTCCGTGACGGTTGAAGAACTCGCATCGTCAGCCAGTCATCTAGCGAAAGAACAGGGAGACCTGCAGGCCCTAAGTCAAGAGGTGCTGGAGCAAGTAAACAGGACTGGAAAGATACTGGCATTTATTAACGATGTAGCGGCAAATTCAAATTTACTGGGACTTAATGCAGCTATCGAGGCGGCTAGGGCTGGGGAGCGTGGTCGTGGCTTCTCCGTAGTGGCAGAAGAAATACGTAAAATGTCGGAAAACAGCGCAAAGTCAGTAAATGAAATCAAGGATATTTTGACCACGATAAATGACAAGATAACTTTGATGATCAGGAAAATTATGGAGGCGTCAGCTATTAGCCAACAGCAGGCAGCAGCTACCCAGGAAATTGCCGCATCTGCACAGGAGCTGGCAGTATTAGCTGAAAAACTTGATAAGGTCGCCGAGATTATTTAACCGTTGAGCGTGACTTGTCAGGAAAAGCCATTTATTTTAATGGAGGAATTACAAGTCAAAAGTAGAAACATCTAAAAGATATTTTTGCTTTCAAGTTCTCTCTTGACATTTGTTGTTCTCAAGGTAATAACAACATTCAGTTAAGAAGGAGAACTTTTGTTTTTTCACGAAATACCTCTTTTAATCCGTGAGGTGACCGCAACCTTACCCCAGGGTCCCTAAATTCCGGGCTGAAGGGAGCTGAGGATCAGCATGCTCAAACAATTCGGTATCACAATTAAAGAAGTGCTGCGCCTGCCTGCCTACCAGAATGTCAAGCTTCTGGGAGGTGAAGGGGGATTAGAACGGGTTGCCCGGAATGTTAACGTGATGGAGGTCCCGGATATTCTGCCGTGGCTAAAAAAGGGGGATTTCATATTAACAACCGGGTACGCTATTAAAGATGATGCAGAGGCGCAAAAACGCCTGATTCCGCAGCTGGCTGCCCTAGGTGTTACTGGACTGGCTATCAAGCCCAAAAGATACATCGAATCCATTCCTCCTTATATGATCGAGCAGGCTAACAACCTCTCTCTACCTCTGTTAGAACTATCTATTGAAAGCAATTTTTCAGATCTAATTTCTTCTATATTGACGCAGATCGTAAACCGTCAAGCAGCTTTCATGGAACATAGTTTAAAAGTCCACCAGCAGTTTACCGATCTAATCCTACAGGGAGGAGAGTTAAACCAAATTGTTAGGGCTTTGGCCGATTTATTAGGAGCTTTCGTGCGTTTAGAAGACACGGTTAACTTGAGATCAGCTATTTTTCCTGAGACTATACCTCTTGAAATAGAAAGTCTCCTTGAGAAAGAAAACACGGAGGGCATTTCTGACGCTGACACACCCAACGGACTAATTGAACGCCAGATCTCAATCGGGGGACAGCCAGCGCATTTCGTAGCCTTACCGGTGGTCTTCGAAGGGAAAAAGTATGGTTGTGTCAAGTCAATTGCTTTGGAACGCAAATTTTCTTATTTGGACCTGTTAACCTTAGAACGAGTGTGTTCTATTGTAGCTTTGGACATTCTTCGCCATCATGGCTTGGTACAAGTCGAGCAGAAATACAAAGCAGAATTACTGAACCAAATACTTACGACAAACAACCCGGATGAGAAGAACTTTATTGAGCGTGGCAAATTGTTTCACTGGGATTTATCCGGTACTTACGCAGCAATCCTCATTAGTATTCTCCCCAAAAAGACTGGCGGGAGTCTAGTGGATATCGAGAGGGCTAAACAGGCTGCTAAAACCCAAGCCATCCCATTGATGGAGGACTATTGCAGGCGTAATGGTTTGATCCACATGCTAGTGGCAAACGAAATCGGTATTTTGCTGTTTGTGCAACCGTTGTGCAAAACCGACAAAACCGACGCATGGTTAAAGCGAATCTTGCGGCAAATGAGAAACGTGGTTAGTAAATGGGATGTAACCATAGGAGTAGGTGGGTGCTATTCGGGTCTGCATGGTATCAAGAACAGCTACCGTGAGGCAAAGATCGCGCTGGAGGTTGGTGCTGATATCTTCGGCGCGGGCTCTGACATTTTTTACGACGAACTGGGTATCTACGGTTTGCTCTTAAGGCAGGCAAGCGTGGAAGAGCAAAAAGCTTTTGTCTGCCAAGTCCTGGGGCCTCTGCTGGATTATGACCAAGCAAAACAGGCTGAACTATTCAGCACACTTCAGGTTTTCCTGGAAATGGACTGCAACATAAAGAAAACTGCACAAACACTATTCACTCACTATAACACAATCCTGTATCGCCTTAACAAGATCAAGGAACTCACTCGACTTGACATCAATAACCTGGATCAGAAACTCACCCTGCAAGTAGCAGTACGGTTATTTCCGGTATTTAACCGCTATAACGATATTTAGACAAATAAAGTTTTTTGGCCTAACCCTTAGTTCCAATCATCGCTCCCGGTGGGGCAATTTTTTTTACAGGGCTTTTTTGAAGCCGGTTAGTACGGTACAATCAAGGAGGGTTTGTAAATAGTTCACAAACTGGAGGGTTGCCGGTGAAACGGGAATTAGGCCTGTCTGTCAGGGAAGTATTGCTGTTGCCAGCGTATACTGGTGTTCGGGTGGTAGCTGGCGCGAAAGGCCTCGACCGCATGGTCAACAATGTGAATGTGATGGAGGTTCCGGACATCCTGGAATGGGTGAAAGAGGGCGACCTCCTGCTGACCACTGCCTACGCTATTCGCCACGACGTCGAAGCCCAGCGCCAGTTGATCCCCCAGTTGGCGCGCAAGGGGTTGGCGGCACTGGCCATCAAACCCGGGCGCTATATTGAACAAATCCCTCAGGTCATGCTGGATGCCGCCGAGCGGTGGGAATTTCCTTTGTTGGAACTTCCCGGGGAAGTCAGCTTTACTGACTTAATCAACCCCGTTCTTATTGAGATCCTTAACAAACAGGCTGGCTATCTACAGCAATCACTGGAAACCCATAAGGATTTCATGAACATCGTGCTAGAAGGAGGGGGACTGCAGGAAATGGCGGATAGCCTGGCTCGTCGCATTGAAAACACCGTACATATCCTGGACCAAAAACACTGGCGGTCAGCTCATGCATGCGTCAATTGGGATTGTTCCTCCTTCGAGACCTTGCTGGATGCTCCGGCATTCGACCAACAGCATGTAAATCCCACGGATCAAGAAATGTTCCAATGGTTATCATCGACTTCCTTTAACCGGAGGGTGGTGACCGTAGGGGGGCGAAGGCTGCATAAACTGATCATTCCCATTGTTGCTGGCAGGGAAATCCATGGCCAGGTGACTGTCTGGGATACCAACCGTCCTTTCAGCGCTTCCCACCTGCTGACCATTGAACGGTTAATCACGGTGGCCGCACTGGAGATTATCAGCTACCATGCAGTTTCCCAGGTGGAAAACAGGTATCGCAGCGAGTTTATTGACCACCTCTTAAATGGGCACCACCGGCTCACCCCGGAGGTGATCGAGAGGGGAAAGGTATTCGGCTGGGATTTGAACCGGAGTTACGCGGCACTGGTGGTGGGGGCGGCGGGAGTACGGCAGGAGTCTTGCTGGTTACCGGAAGGAGAGCGTTCCTTATTTCAGGAAAAGAAGGAGCAGTTGCTGCAGCTGGTGGAACGCACCTGCATGCAGTGGCAATTACCGGTGATTATCGCCTCCAATAGTACCGGTATCGTCTGCCTGGTAGACCCGATCTCGGGCGCGGACGAGCATGATGAAAAGAAAAAACTGCTGGCCCTGGCTGCCGGCCTGCGGCAGGTTGCGGAACAGCGCCTGGGACTGGCGGTCATCACTGGTATTGGCCGCAGGCATCCCGGCTTGGATGGACTGCGCCGCAGCTACCGGGAGGCGTGCCGGGTGGTGGAAGTAGCCCGCCTGCTGGCCGGGGACGGCCGGGTGATGCATTTCACAGACCTTGGTCCCTACCGCCTGTTGTACCTGTTGGAGGGTAACGAAGAGCTTTCCGCCTACCTGGAAGAAACCATTCTCCCCCTGGTGCGGTACGACCGGGAGAAGCAGAGCAGCCTGTTGACCACGCTGGACGCATTGTTTACCCATCATGGTAATGTGAAAAAGGTCTCCGCGGCCCTTTTCACCCACTATAACACGGTTCTGTACCGCCTGAAACGCATCCAGGAGATCACCGGCCGCGACCTGGAAGACCCGGAGGACCGCTTGAGCATGGAGATAGCCCTGAGGATTTGGAAGATGCACGGGGAGTAAACCGGTTTAGATCTCCATGATAATCGGTAATATCACCGGGCGGCGCTGGGTTTTTACCTGGATAAATTGGCCCAGTTCGTCCCGGATGGCGCTCTTGATAATGGACCACTCGGTAATCTGTTGTTGCTGGCACTTTTCGAGGGCCTGGACAGTCTTCTCGCGGGCCTGGTTCATCAGCTCGGCCGATTCCCGGACGAACACGAACCCGCGGGAGATCAGGTCGGGACCGGCCAGGACCGCCCCGGTATCCTTGTTAATAGTCACCACCACGATGACGATACCCTCTTCCGCCAGGTGCAGGCGGTCTCTTAAAACGATATTCCCCACATCACCGATGCCCAGCCCGTCTATAAACACTCTGCCGGAGGGTACCTTGCCAGCAATGCGGCCTCCTTGATGGCTCAGCTCGATGCGGTCCCCGATGTTGGCTATAAACACGTTTTCTCTTGGGATGCCTACCTTGGCCGCTACTTCCGCGAAGACGGCCTGGTGGGTATGCTCGCCGTGAAACGGGATCACGTACTTCGGACGGAGCATGTTCAACATCAGCTTGATCTCTTCCTGGCCGGCGTGGCCGGAAACGTGGACCAGGGCGACTTCCTTGTAGATCACGTCTGCCCCGGTGCGGAACAGGTTGTTGATGGTGCGTGCCACCAGTTGCTCGTTGCCCGGGATAGGTGTAGCAGAAATGATCACCGTGTCTCCCTCTTCAATAGTTACCTGCCGGTGGCTGTGGGTGGCCATTCTGGTCAGGGCGGCCATGGGTTCGCCCTGGCTGCCCGTGGCCAGAATTACCACCTTCTCCCGTGGCAGCCGGTCGATCTCGTCGACCTCCACCAGGGTTTTAGGGGGGATTTGGAGGTAGCCGAGCCGGCTGGCTACATCCACCACGTTGAGCATGCTGCGCCCCACCACCGCCACTTTACGCCCGTACTTTACCGCGGCGTTGATCACCTGCTGGACGCGGTGGACATGAGAGGCGAAGGTAGCCACGATGATCCGCTGGCTGGCGTTCCTGAAAATCCGGTCGAAGGTTTCCCCCACCACCTTCTCAGAAGGGGTCATCGCTTCCCGCCCAATATTGGTGCTGTCGCAAATAAAGGCCAGCACGCCCCTGGTCCCGTAGGCGGCGATCTTATGAAACTCAGCCACCCGTCCGTCCACGGGTGTCTGGTCCAGTTTAAAGTCGCCCGAGTGGACGATTAGCCCCGCGGGGGTGGTGATTGCCAGGCCTACCCCGTCGGGGATACTGTGGTTGATGCGGAAAAACTCCACCTGAAAGCTGCCCAGCCGGAGCTTTTGGTCAGGGTTGATGAGCCGCAGGTCTACCTGTTTAACCATCCCGTGTTCCTCAAGTTTGCTTTCCACCAGCCCCAAGGTGAGTTTGGTCCCGTAAACCGGGACGTTGAGGTCTTTCAGCACGAAAGGCAGCGCTCCGATATGGTCTTCGTGGCCATGGGTCAACAGGATCCCCCTGACTCTTTCCCGGTTTTGCAGGAGGTAGGTAATGTCGGGGATCACCAGGTCGATGCCCAGTTGCTCCTCTTCAGGGAACTTGACGCCGGAGTCAACCACTACGATGTCGTCCCCGCATTCGATGGCCAGCATGTTCTTGCCAACCTCGGTAACCCCGCCCAGGGGGATTAAACTCACTGCTAAGTCAAACTTTCCCATCAAATCCACTCCCGGCTCGCAACCCGCCCGCCTGGCTTGTCCTGTACCTTTTCCCACAACTAGTCTGCTCCTTTTCCCGATTTTCACTCCCATAATTAACTAGTTTATCATATTAATTATACAGCATTTGGTCAAGCCCTTATTTTGCAGATTGATCAGCAAATGTTTACATACCGGTACAGCAATCAAGCGGGGACGATTCGTAAAAGGTTCACAAAGGAATCCGGTCATGGGAGCAGAATGTTCTTGCATAAAGATGAGGTGGTGTTGGTGCAAGCGGTGACCGCCCTTACGGTGGGCTGGGACATGGTCAACCGGATGCAGCGCGGTGAACTGTGGGGTACGGTGCATAGCGTTTTCCGGCGGGCCTTTAACTTTATCGGCCAGGATGGGGAGCTGTACGCGGTGACAAGCGCTTCCCTGGGTCCCGCTCCCAACTCCGTGGTGGTGGCTGGCGGGAGGCCGGGGGACGCGAGTATGGATTGGACAGGTGTGGTCAAGCCGGAAGTTCCGGTAGTTAGCTGCGGAAGTGACTGGCTGCTGTTGGGGGATGGCTCCCTGATGGTTTCCTTGCGGGGGGCGCCTATATGGCGAGCATGGGGACTTCCCCGGCCGATGCTGCCGGCTTCCGAGGTGGATGCCAACCTGCGGTTGGCGGGCAGACTGGTCGCCGGGAGAAGAGACGCCGAATTTGGATCGATATATCCTTGCCTGGTGGTTCCTGGGAATCCCTGGGTGCCCCAAACGCTGCCGGCTCTGGCCAAGATGGCAATGCCTGCCGCGAACGAACTGGCCGTATCCTGGCTGGCGGGGGAACCAACTGGAATCAGGGCGGCGGCAGCCCGCCTGGCGGGGTTGGGGCCTGGGCTTACGCCATCGGGAGACGATTTCTTGACCGGGTTCATGGCCGCCACTGCCATGGCCTCAGGGTACCATCCACTGCTGGAGGAACGTGTGCGGTGGGTTAACCGGCAGGTAACCGGAATCGCGGTTCCCGGGGCTAACCCCATTACCCGCGCCCAGTTGACGTACGCCGCCAGGGGACAGCCCCCCGCGGTGGTACAGCGATGTGTTGATGGGCTGTTTTGCGGGTCACGACGCCAGGCTGCCAGGGGGATCAAGGGGCTGATGAAGGCCGGCGCTACCTCGGGTGTGGACTTGCTGGTGGGCATCGGGTTGGGGTGCCGCGTTGTGCTGAAGTATCTAGAAGCGCTGCAGTAAAAGCCCTTCGACTTTATTGAGGGGGCTGTTGGAGAGAAAGGGGTTGATCTGTATCCCTGTCAAGGTGCTGATCAAAAAGAATGCCTACTATGATTCGGTTACCCTGATGTCCGTTTCCAAAGAGGTCACCGGAATGGATGGGGTTGAAGAGGCGGTGGTGGCAATGGCCACCGGCCTGAATAAGGAACTGCTTGCCAACGTGGGGATGGTCACCGCGGAGGTGCAAGGCGCAACCCCCAACGACCTGGTGATTGCCGTGAAGGCGAAAGACGATCAGGTGGCGGCGGCCGCTGTTGAAACCGCGGAGCAGATCCTGGTACGGCGGGTAACGGATGACCAGGGAGAGCAACAACGGACCCGTTCCCTGGGGAGCGCGTTTAAGTCCAATCCCAACCTGAACCTGGTGCTGATCTCCGTACCGGGCGCCTACGCTGCCCGTGAGGCCCGCAGGGCGCTGGAAGGCGGGCGCCATGTGATGCTGTTCAGCGATAATGTTACAATTGAAGATGAGATCGCCCTGAAGAAGCTGGCCCGCCAAAAAGGGCTCCTGATGATGGGGCCGGACTGCGGTACCGCCGTGATTAACGGGGTGGCGCTGGCTTTTGCCAACGTGGTCAAACGGGGCGGCATCGGGGTGGTTGGGGCCTCCGGTACCGGTACCCAGGAGGTCATTTCCATTATCGACAAGATCGGGGAAGGGGTTTCCCAGGTGATCGGCACCGGTGGCCGGGACCTGACCGCGGCGGTGGGCGGCATGATGACCATGGATGCCATTCGTGCCCTGCAGGAGGATGAGCATACCCGTGTGCTGGTGGTAATTTCCAAACCCCCGGCGCCGGCAGTGGCCCAGGAGGTGCTGCGTCTCTTGTCCTCCGGGAAAAAACCGGCGGTAGTCCATTTCATTGGTACCGGTCCTGAAGGAGTGGAGGCTGCCGGCTTAATACCAGGCCTGACCCTGGAGGATACCGCCGCCAAGGCGGTAGCGCTGGCCATGGGTGAGCAGGTTACCGGGGAAGAGGTATTTCCCGGTGAGGACCTCCACCCCGTGGCCCGGCAGGAAGCCGCCAAACTGGCTCCGGGGCAACGCTATGTACGGGGATTGTACACCGGAGGTACCCTTTGTGACGAAGCCATGTTTATCCTGGCCCCAGTTTTGGGAGGCGTGTACTCCAACGTGGCCCCTGATCCCGGTTGGCGGCTGGTCGACCCGCGGTCCAGCAGGGAACACACCATGTTGGACCTGGGAGACGACTACTTTACCGTCGGGAGGCCGCATCCCATGATCGAACCCAGCCTGCGCCTACCCCGGTTCTGGGCGGAGGCCAATGACCCCGAAGTTGCGGTGATCCTGCTGGACGTGGTGCTGGGTCACGGGGTTCACCCCGATCCCGCCGGCATCCTGGCCCCGGTGATTGCGGAAGCCAAGGAAAAGTGCCGGCAGGAGGGCAGGTACTTGTCAGTAGTAACCTCTGTATGCGGGACCTCCGGCGACCCCCAGGGGTTGCATGAACAGGAGCGAAAACTTCGCGAGGCCGGGGCGTTGGTGATGGCCAGCAACGCCCGTGCGGCCCGGCTGGTCAGGATGATGTTTCAACTCCGGGCACAGGAGGTGATGTCATGACTAATATCAAGCGGCTATTTGACGGGGAACTTCAAGTGGTGAATATGGGAAGTAAAACCTTTGCCAAAGAACTGGCTGCCCAGGGGGTAGGCGTGGTGGATGTGGACTGGCAGCCCCCGGCCGGAGGGGACAGCCGCCTTCTGGATGCCCTGGACAGGTTGGAAGGCCGGGAGGAAGCGGAAGCCGCCAACAGGGAAGCGGTAGAGCGGATCGCCGCTGCCAGGCCGGTGCTGGTAGACCTGCAGGCAGCCCACCGGGTGGTACCGGGAATGACTGGCCGCACCATCCTGCACGCCGGACCCCCGGTGACCTGGGAGCGGATGTGCGGTCCCATGCGGGGGGCGATCATGGGCGCCCTGTTGTACGAAGGGTGGGCACGGGACGAAAAGGAGGCAGCGGCCCTTGCCGCATCGGGAGAAATTGTATTTTCTCCGTGCCATGAGCACCAGGCAGTCGGGCCCATGGCGGGGATTATCTCTCCCTCCATGCCGGTATTCATCATCGAAAACGTCACTCACGGCAACCGGGCTTTCTGTACCATGAATGAAGGGCTGGGCAAGGTTTTGCGCTATGGGGCCTACAGCCCCGACGTGATCTCCAAGTTAAAATGGATGGAAACTGTTCTGGCACCGGCCTTGCGGGAAGCGATCCAGCTTTCGGGGGGCATCGATATCAGAGCCATGATTGCCCAGGCCCTGCACATGGGGGATGAGTGCCATAACCGGAACAAGGCGGGTACTTCCCTGTTAATCCGCACCCTGGCGCCTTACCTGGTGCGGACCGCGACGCCGCCCGATACGCTTGCCCAGGTCTTGAGCTTTATTGACGGCAACGATCACTTTTTCCTGAACCTGTCCATGCCGGCGTGCAAGGCGATCATGGACGCGGCCCACGGTATCCCGCACAGCACCGTGGTTACCACCATGGCCCGTAACGGTACCGATTTCGGCATCCGGGTGAGCGGGCTGGGGGACCGGTGGTTCACCGCCCCGGCGGAGATTGTGGACGGGCTGTACTTTCCCGGCTACACATCGGCGGACGCCAACCCCGACATCGGGGACAGCGCCATTACCGAAACCACTGGCATTGGTGGTTTCGCCATGGCGGGGGCGCCCGCCATTGTCCAGTTCGTGGGCGGTACGGTGGCGGATGCGGGGCGCTATACCAACCTGATGTACGAGATTACCCTGGCGGAGAGCCGTTCCTTCACCATCCCCCAATTGAACTTCCGGGGCACGCCCACGGCTATCGACCTCCGGAAGGTGATGTCTACAGGGGTCCTGCCCCACATTAACACCGGCATCGCCCACCGGGAGGCCGGCGTGGGCCAGGTGGGAGCCGGCCTGGTACGCCCGCCCAGGGTTTGCTTTGAAAATGCCCTGCTGGCCATGGCCGAATCGGTTAAGTAGAGTGAAGTTTAACATGTGCTTAGAGGGGAGAGATGTTTGATGATTAAGAATTGGAACCAGGTTAAAATGTATGATCTTACCCAGCCGCTGAGCCACCTGACGCCGCCCTGGCCCACCTACGAACCGCTGCAGATCAAGTTCTTCAAGCGGCTGTGCCCCAACGGGGCCAACGGCCAGCTCATCACCACCAGCAACCATGTCGGTACGCATCTGGACGGCTCACTGCACTTCTGCACCCACGGCCGGGACATCGCCAGCATCCCGCTGGATGACCTGGTAGGGCCGGGCGTGGTGGTAGACTTAAGTGACATCGCGGAAGACTACGGCCTTTATTCCTCCAAGGACATCACCGACAGGGTGGAGGTGAAGAAGGGGGATATCCTGATTATCCATACTGGGTACCACCATTACTCCTGGGACCAGCCTCAGGCCGATGAGGTCCGCTACATGGTTAAACACCCTGGCCCTACCCGGGAATTCTCCCGCTGGTGCAAGGAGATGGACATCAAGTGGATCGGTGTGGACTGCGGGTCCGCTGATCACCCCATGAACACCAAGATCCGCGAATGGGCTCCTGTCCAGGCCAAAGAGGCGGACCGTTTCCTCCTGGAGAAGTATGGCAAGGGCCTGGAAGAGATTTTCCCGGCGGAAGACTACCAACTGATGCACATCGACCTGTTTCCTGATGACATTATCCACGCGGAGAACCTGGGCGGGGATATCGACCAGATCCTGAACCGCCGGCTCATCATCGGGTGCTTCCCGTGGCGCTTCGTGGGCGGTGAATCTTCCATCTGCCGCATCGTGGCCTTCGATCAGGAATAGCACTAAACCGGGGGGGGTAACGGGTGGGTAAGACTATAGTTCTCGCTTTTGGCGGTAACGCCATTATCAAGCCCAAGGAGCGGGGGACATTTCCCGAACAAATGGCCAACATCCAGGCGGCCAGCGGGTACCTGGTAGGCCTGATCAAGGCCGGGCACCGGCTGGTGATCACCCACGGCAACGGTCCCCAGGTAGGCAACCTGCTTCTCAAAAACGACTTGACCAAGGATGTGGTCCCGCCCATGCCCCTGGACGTCTGCGTGTCCAACACCCAGGGATCCCTCGGTTACGGCATCCAGCAGTCTCTGGGCAATGCCTTGCGGCAATCGGGGATCGACCTGCCGGTGGTCTCGGTGGTCACCCAGGTGGTGGTGGATCCCGCCGATCCCGCCTTTCAGCACCCCACCAAGCCCATCGGTCCCTTTTACACCCGGGAGGAGGCGGAACGGCTGCAGCGGGAAAAGGGCTACTCCGTGCGCGAGGACAGCGGGCGGGGATGGCGGAGAGTGGTTCCCTCTCCCACCCCGGTGGAGATCGTTGAACGGGTAGGTATCCGGGCCTTGCTGGCTGCCGGGTGTATCGTCATCGCTTCCGGCGGTGGCGGGGTTCCCGTGGTACGCGGGCGGGACGGTAACCTGGAGGGAATCGCCGCCGTGATCGACAAGGACGTGGCGGGCCGGCGGCTGGCCAGCGATGTAGGCGCGGACGTTTTCATGATGCTCACCGAAGTTCCGGGTGTGGCCCTGGACTTCGGCAAACCCACCCAGCGCTACCTGCCGACTTTGACGGCGGCGGATGCCCGCCGCTACCTGGCGGAGGGCCAGTTTCCCCCGGGCAGCATGGGACCCAAGATGGAGGCCGCTTGCCAGTTTGTGGAGGGCGGCGGGGAGAGAGCGGTGATCGTGTCTTTGGAGTCGGCCCTGGGCGGCCTGGACGGCACTGCCGGTACCACTATCGTAGCCTAAATGCCGGGGGTTTGTTAGACCAACTTTATAGCTAAACTACCTTCGACCTTATTTCTTAGCACAGGCCGCAGCCCTGGGCTCCCCCGGAGCCCTGCCTGTGTTTTTCTTTTTGCTGAGCATATTTCTTGGAGGAAAACAATGAAGGAAGCAGAAATAAACTTGTGGCTTTGTGGTTACCAGTCATTATGACGGTGTTTTTGCTTCCTGCTCTGACGTCTGATTTCCGACATCCGACGACCGAAAACGGAGGTGGCGGTATGTTCAATTCTTTCGAGTACCTGGCGCCGCGGAGCTGGGAGGAGGCATGCGGTTTCTTGCGGGAGCATGCAAAAGATGCGGTGGCAATGGCCGGGGGGACCGACCTCCTGGTACGCATGCGCGAACGCATCCTTCAACCCAAGTATATTGTGGATATTAAGGCACTGCCCGGGTTTATTGGTATTTCCGCTACTCCAGGGGGAGGGCTGTCTATCGGGGCGGCCACTCCTCTCAATCAAATCGCCCGCAGCGCCGAAGTGCAAAATAGCTTTCCCATACTGGCCGAGGCTGCCCACAGCGTTGGGTCTTACCAGGTGCGCAACCGGGCCAGCATCGGGGGAAACCTGTGCAACGCCTCGCCGGCGGCGGATACCGCTCCCGCGCTCTTGGTGCTGGACGCCGCGGTAAGACTAACCGGGCCTGGCGGCTCTTCCCGGCAGGTACCCCTCAAGGAGTTCTTTGTGGGACCCGGTAAGACAGTTCTCCAGCCGGGTGAATTGATGGCCACCGTGGAGATTCCCCCCCTACTCGCCGGGGCCGCGGGGGCTTACCTGAAACTGGCCCGCACCAAGGCGGTGGACCTGTCCCAGGTGAGCGTAGCCGTACTGGCGTTGGCAACAGGAGAGGTGCGCATCGCCCTTGGAGCAGTGGCCCCTACACCGGTGCGGGCCAGCCATGCCGAAGACCTGTGCCGTGGAAGGCGGTTGGACAATCAAGTGATACAAGAAGTGCTCGCAGCGACGGTGGCCGCTGTTTCACCTATTGGAGACCTCCGGGCCAGCCGGGAGTACCGCCTGGAAATGGTAGAGGTATTGACCAGGAGAGCCCTGGGCCGGGCTATGGCCGCCCTGGGCGGGAATTAAAAGGGCGGGAGGCGAGTGCGATGAAAAAACAGATATCTTTCAAGGTAAACGGTCAAATCGTGGAAGTGGCAGTGGAACCCCGCCGCCGTTTGCTGGACTTGTTGCGAGAGGATCTGGACCTTACCGGTACCAAGGAAGGCTGCGGGGCCGGGGAGTGCGGGGCGTGTACCGTCCTGCTGGACGGGGAACCGGTTAACTCCTGCCTGGTGCTGGCGGTAGAGGCGGACGGGCGGGAAGTGATCACTGTGGAAGGCCTGGCCCCCAACGGGGAACTGGACACCTTGCAGGCCGCCTTCGTAGAGCACGGGGCGTTGCAATGCGGCTTCTGCACTCCCGGGATGGTTCTTTCCGCCAAGGCGCTTTTGTCCCGGAACCCCAAACCCACCGCCAGTGAGGTCAAGGAAGCTATCAGCGGCAACCTCTGCCGTTGTACCGGTTACGAGCGCATTGTGGCCGCTGTCCTCGACGTGGCCGGCAGGTCTTAAAATCGGAGGGAGGGATATTCGTGGCAACCAACTCGCTCATCGGTAAAAGCGTTCCCCGTAAGGACGGGTGGGAGAAGATCACCGGCGCTGCCAAGTACGTAGGAGACATCAAGCTGGCCGGCATGCTGTACGCGAAAATCTTGCGCAGCCCCTACCCCCATGCCCGCATTGTGAGCATAGATGCCAGCGAGGCCCTGCGGCTGCCGGGGGTCAAGGCGGTGGTTACCGGCCGTGATTACCCGAACTATGTCGGCCTTTACCTGGTGGACCGTAACGTCTATGCCGTGGACAAGGTCCGGTTTGTGGGCGACCCGGTGGCCGGTGTGGCCGCCGTGAGTCCGGAAGCAGCGGAAGCAGCCCTGAGGCTGATCAGGGTTGAATACGAGGAATTACCCCCGGTTACCGACCCGGTGGAGGCGATGCGTGAGAAGGCCCCGCTGGTGCACGAGAACCTGCACCAGTACTCTCATGTGAGCGCCATCTTTCCCGTCCCCCATACCAACATCGCCAACCACATGAAAATTCGCAAGGGAGATATCAACGAAGGCTTTGCCAAGTCCGATATCATCATTGAGGGGACTTACCGGGTGCCCCAGATGCAGCACTGCCAGATCGAGCCCCATGCCGCTATCGCCCAAGTGGACGCCACCGGCAAGGTGACGGTATGGTCGGGTTGCCAGTCGCCCAACGCGGTGAGGAAGCTACTGGCGGTGGCCTTCAGCATCCCTGAAGGCCGTATCCGGGTGATCACCCCCTACGTCGGTGGCGGTTTCGGCGGAAAAGCCGGGATTACTGTCGAGGGCGTCCTACTGCCCCTGGCGATTAAAGCCGGACCACGGCCGGTCAAACTGGTGCTCACCAGGGAAGAAGTGTTCCAGGCAACCTCTGTCCGCCAGGGCCTCGTGGCGCGCATCAAGTCCGGGGTCACCCGGGAGGGACGGCTGGTGGCCCAGGAGACGGAATTGATCTGGGACGGAGGAGCGTACAGCGAGTACGGGGTCAACATCATCCGGGCCAGCGGCTACTCCTCGGCTGGACCCTATGACATTCCCTATATCAAAACCGATTCCTACTGCGTTTATACCAACCACCCGCCGGGAGGGCCGTTCAGGGGCTTCGGCATGGGTGAACTGCACTGGGCGCTGGAGCAGCAGATCGACCGGATCGCCCATGAACTGGGCAAGGATCCGGTGGAGGTCCGCCTTTTAAACGCGGCCCGGGACGGCTCCACCACTGCCACCGGGGAGGTCTTAAGGGACATCGGCCTCACCAGGTGCATCGAGGAGGCGGCCCGGCGCATCGGGTGGCGGGAAGAAAAGCAGGGTCCCCTCCGGGGCAAGGGTATCGCCTGTATGGTGAAGGCCCCCGCCATGCCGGGCACCGCCGCCTCTTCAGCCCTGATCAAGATCAACGAGGACGGCAGCGCCAACCTGCTGATCACCGCGTCGGAGATCGGCCAGGGCGCCAACACGGTGCTGGCCCAAATCGCCGCCAACGAACTGGGGATCCCGGTGGAGAAGGTGCATGTTTCCCAGCCGGACACCGATTACACCCCCTACGAGTGGCAGACGGTGGCCAGCCGCATTACCTACTCCTGCGGCAATGCCGTGCTGGCGGCTGCCCGGGACGCGCGGCAACAACTGCTGGAACTGGCTTCCCAGGGACTCCAGGTGCCAACGCACCGGCTGACCGTAACTGATGGTTTTGTGCATGTGGTGGATAACCCGTCCCACGGCATCTCCGTCAAGGACCTGTCCCTGGGCCTCGGCCTGCCCACCGGGGGAGGCAAAGGGGGTCCCATCATGGGTAAAGGCCATTTCATCCCCGACGGCATCACCAACCTGGACCCGGAAACCGGGCAGGGAGCCAAGGCGGTAGCTCACTGGACTTACGGGGTGCAGGCCGCCGAGGTGGAGGTGGACACGGAAACCGGTAAGGTAGACGTGTTAAAAGTAGCCGCCGTCTACGACATCGGCAAGGTGATCAACCCCGGCATCTGCCTGGGCCAGACGGAAGGCGGCATCATGCAGGGCCTGAGCGTCGGCCTATACGAAGAGTTGAAACTGCGGGGAGGAAAGGTGCAGAACCATTCCTTTGTGGACTACAAGATCGCTACCGCGGCAGAAGTACCGGAAATGTCGGTGGGGTTTGTGGAGACGCCCCTGGCGGACGGCCCCTACGGCGCACGGGGGTTTGCCGAGCACGTGATGGTACCTACAGCGCCCGCCATCGCCAATGCCGTTTACGATGCCATTGGCGTGCGTATTACCGACCTGCCCATCACCCCGGAAAAGGTGCTGGTAGCGTTGCGGGAGAAACGGAAAAAGGAGGGGAGCGCAAAGAATAATTAGACAGCCTGTAGGGTAGTCTTACCGCGTCAAAAGTTAACAGAAAGAGGTGTAGTGGATGGAAATGAAAGCCGAAGCATTGCCCGCCATCCGGCGGGGAGACCCCTTGCCCTGGGACAAGAAGCTGGTGTTCGGCCTGCAGCACATGTTCACCATGTTCGGGGCCACCGTGCTGGTACCCATATTGACAGGGCTCAACATCACCGTGGCGCTGGCCACCGCCGGCCTGGGGACCCTGTTGTTTCACCTGGTCACCAAGGGCAAGGTACCGGTCTACCTGGGTTCGTCTTTTGCGTTTATTTCGGTCATTATCCTGGTAGGAAAGGAACACGGCGGGCTGCAGTACGCCCAGGGCGGAATCATTATTGCCGGTCTTGTTTATGCAGCTATGGCCTTGCTGGTGTACTTCGCCGGTGCCAAGTTCATCGCCAGGTTGTTTCCGCCGATCGTTACCGGTCCCATCATCATGGTGATCGGCTTAAACCTGGCGCCGGTGGCCATTGACATGGCCAGCAAAGGCTGGGGGGTAGCCATTTTCACCCTGATCGTCGTGGCGCTGGTAAATATTTTTTTTAAGGGATTCTTCCGTATGCTGCCTGTCCTTATCGGCCTGGCGGCAGGCTACATCCTTTCACTGATCCTTGGGATCGTTGACTTCTCGGTGATGGAAGGGGCCAGGTGGGTTGCCTTGCCGGCCTTCACCGCACCGAAATTCGACTGGACCGCCATTTCCCTGATTGCGCCGGTGGCCATCGTCACCATGGTGGAGCACTTCGGTGACATCCTGGCGGTGGGCGCCACTGTTGAGGATGACTTTGTGAAAGACCCCGGTATCCATAGAACCCTGCTGGGTGACGGCCTGGCAACTTCTTTGGCCGGTCTCCTGGGCGGTCCTCCCAACACCACTTACTCGGAGAATACCGGTGTGCTGGCCCTGACCCGGGTGTGGGAACCCTCAATCATGCGGGTGGCGGCAGTATTCGCGATCGCTCTTTCCCTGATTGAGAAACTGGGCTTTCTGATCCGCACCATTCCTACCGCGGTCATCGGCGGCATCTCCATCGTCCTGTTCGGGATGATCGCTGCCATCGGTATCCGTACGGTGGTGGAAAACCGGGTGGACATGAAGCTGTCCCGCAACCTGATCATCGCCAGCGTCATCCTGGTGCTGGGAATCGGCGGCGCGGTGCTGGACCTGGGCGGCGGCATCAAGCTGGCCGGCATGAGCCTGGCTGCCATCTCCGGCATCATCCTCAACCTGATCCTGCCGGCTGACAGGTAATGCCCGGTAGATTGGTTAGAAATCAGTTTTATCGTAACTGGAACGGGGTAGGCATGGCGCCTACCCCTAAACTTTTCCCTCATCTACCCCCACCAGCCGCCGGGCGTTTTCCCGGGTAATCGCCGCCAGGGTGGACGGGCTGAGCCCGAGTTTTTCCAATTCCACCAACCCCGCGGCGGGGTCATGCTCCATAATGGGAAAATCACTCCCGTACAGGAAGCGATCCGGGAACCGTTCCATCACCTCGGCCACCCGGGACCACGGTAAGACTGCCTTGGGATTGGCCAGCAGCCAGGCCACATCCAGGTAAAGGTGGGGGAACAGCGGCAGGAGATCAAAGAACTCCTCCATCTGATCCAGGCCCAAATGGGGGACCACGAACCGGACCCCGGGGTGCCGCTCCAGGACCTGTCGAAAGCGCTCTACGCCCAACAGGTCGCTGGGGTAAGGGGCCCGGCCGGTATGGATTACGACAGGCTTTTGATAGTAACCCGCTGCCCGGTAGATCGGCTCCATCCGGGGCTCGTCAGCCGCGAACCCCTGCACCCTCGGGTGAAGTTTGAGACCGGCAAAAGACCAGTCATCCAGGGTGGTAGTAAGGACTTCCTCCAGGTTGCTGTCATCGGGGTGTACAGCGGCGAAAGGAATATAACGGTGATGGGTTTGACAAAAGTCCCGTACCCAGGCGTTTAATTCCATGGACATACCGGGCTTGTGGGCATAGGGCAAGAGAAAAGCCCGCTCTACCCCCATCCCGGCCAGATAATCATCCATGTCCTTGGCTGACCAATTTGTGTACGGGATCCGCCACCCGTCCCGATCGAACCAGCGCCAAATAGCCTCAAAGAGACGTTCCGGAAACATATGAACATGGGCATCCCACACCTGCAAAGCAAAACCAGTCCCTTCCGGCAGCTTATTTACCACCTCGCCTTACGCTTCAATTCTTGGAATACTGCTGTTTTCCTGCTTTGTGAATAATTTCATCACAAGAGGTGAGTTGCCTTGCAGGGTGATTTATCCTGGGCGGTAGCCTCTAGCGGACAAGAAAAACGACTTCAGATAAAACGCCGAAGTCGATGAAAGTCGCCGTTCTTGTTATGCCCAGACCAAAACAGATGAGTAAATCCTGCTTTAGGGGGTTGACTTTTTACAAGTCTTCTCATATAATTTAAACTAATCCAATTGGAATTATAGGAATTGCGGGGTGGTACATATTTGTCCTATGGAAAACAAACGGGTAAAACCACCGAAACCCAGGGCGAAGAACGTGTTTTTCAGCAAATCTGGCGAGCTGTGAAGGAAATCAAGTACGGGACCATCACCATCGTTGTGCAGGATTCCCGCGTAATCCAGATTGAAAAGACGGAAAAACTAAGGTTTTGTTAGGAGAATAAAAGTATAGGCTGACCAGACAACTGGAGGCCGAGGTCAAGGGCAATTTTTGACTCCGGCCTCCGGTTTTTTGTTCCCAGAAACCGGTGCACAGAGTATGATGAACAATACCTCATTCAGAAAGGATGATTGACTTGAATCTGATCCCGCCCCATGGAGGTAGACTGGTGGACAGGGTGCTGCGGGAGGAGGCCCGGGGAGAGGCGCTGCAACGGGCTGGCGGGCTGCCGCGCATTCCTCTTGACTCCAAAGAACTATCCGACCTGGAGTTAATCGCGGTGGGCGCCTACAGCCCCCTGCAGGGGTTTATGAACCGGGAGGACTACCTGAGTGTAGTAGAAAGCATGCGCTTGGCAGGGGGGATACTGTGGAGCCTGCCTGTCACCCTGTCCGCCGGCGCTGATGTCGCCGGGGGGCTGAAACCGGGCGACGAAGCGGCTCTGGTTCATGAAGACACTGTTTACGGGATCATCCGGGTTACCGACAAGTACAGGTATGATCCGGAAGCGGAGGCCCGTCAGGTGTACGGTACCGATGATGCCGCTCATCCCGGCGTGGCCAGGCTCTACCGGCAGGGAGAGGTATATATCGGGGGAGAGGTGTGGCTGGTCAGGCGGCCCCCGGCGGAATTTCCCGCATACCACCTGGACCCCGCGCAGACCAGGGCGATCATCCGGCAGCGCGGCTGGAAGCAGGTAGCGGGCTTCCAGACCCGCAACCCGGTCCACCGGGCCCACGAATACCTGCAGAAGTGCGCCCTGGAAATGGTGGACGGCCTGCTGCTGCATCCCCTGGTGGGGGAGACCAAATCCGACGACATCCCCGCCGGTGTCCGGATTGAAAGCTACCAGGTGTTACTGGAGAAGTATTATCCCCGGGACAGGATACTGCTGTCAGTCTTACCGGCTGCCATGCGGTACGCCGGCCCCAGGGAAGCGGTTTTCCACGCCATAGTAAGAAAGAACTACGGCTGCACCCACTTTATCGTGGGCCGCGACCACGCGGGGGTCGGCAATTATTACGGCACTTACGACGCCCAGGAGATTTTTGACCGGATACCCGCCGGTGAACTGGGCATCGTTCCTCTGAAGTTCGAACACGCCTTTTACTGCCGGTCCTGCGGGGGCATGGCCTCCTCCAAAACGTGCCCTCACGACAAGGGGGAACACGTGGTCCTGAGCGGGACGAAGGTAAGAGAGATGCTTGGCCGCGGCGAACTCCCCCCGCCCGAATTCACCCGGCCGGACGTGGCCGAGGTGCTTATCCGGGGGCTGGCAGACCGGGCCCCGGGAGGGGCTTAGCATGGCGCACCAACCTTTAAAGGCTGGCTTGTAGGAGGCGTTAAGGTGGAACTGGTGGCATCCTATGTTATTTCCTCCCTTTTTGCCGTGAATATCGGCGCCAGCGGCACTGCCGCCAGTATGGGACCGGCTTATGGAGGCGGAGCGGTCAGTAAGCGCCAGGCCATGCTGCTGGTAGCGGTTTTCGCCCTGCTGGGTGCGGTGCTGGGTGGGGGAGAGGTGGTCAAGACCCTGAGTAGTGGATTAATTTCTCCAACCGTGATGGGCTTAAAAACAGCCTTGATTATTCTGGCGGCGGCTACGGGTACCCTGATGGCGGCCAACCTGACGGGGATCCCGCTGTCCACCAGCGAGGTTACCGTCGGAGCAGTGGTCGGAGTGGGGCTGGCCTATAAGACCTTGTACCTTCCCAAGCTGGTAGTGATTATGGCCACCTGGGTGGTCCTCCCGCTGGCGGCCTTCGGGCTGGCCATGCTGGCCGGAAAACTGTTTTACATGCCGATCAACCGTTGGCTGGCTTCCCTGGGTTCAGTGGACCGGGTGAAAAGGGTGTTGGGGATCCTGCTGGCTGGGGCGGGCTGTTACGAAGCCTTTGCCGCCGGGATGAACAACGTGGCCAACGCTATCGGCCCCCTGGTGGGCGCCGGGGTTGTCGACGCCCGGGCAGGTCTCTTGCTGGGAGGCATCGGCCTGGGGGTTGGCGCGGTTACGCTGGGCGGCCGGGTGCTGGAAACCAACGGAAAGAAAATTACCGAACTGTGCCTGATCAAGAGTATTATGGTCTCGCTGGCCAGCGGTACTCTGGTGGTGCTGGCGTCCCTGTGGGGGATACCGGTGCCCATGACTCAAACCACCACCATGGCGATTGTGGGCGTAGGCTGTACCCGGGGTAGCGCGCCGGTGTGGCGCAATAAGACGGTCCACAAGATTATGCGGACCTGGGTCGTTTCTCCCGTGGTCTCCATGGTTTTGGCCTATGCCCTGGTAAACCTTCTTTAATTCAACTGCCTACATACCAAATCTTGATATTAAGGAGAGAGGCGTCATGAACGGAGAAAAAGGTGTTACCTTATGGTTTACGGGGCTTTCCGGCGCCGGGAAATCCACCCTCGCCGGGGCCGTGGCCGCGGAGTTGCGCGACAGAGGCAGGCGGGTGGAGATCCTGGACGGCGACGAGGTGAGAGAAAACCTGAGCAAGGGGTTGGGATTCAGCAAAGAAGACCGGGACACCAACATCCGGCGCATTGGTTATGTGGCCAAACTGCTGGCGCGCAACGGGGTGATCGCCATCACCGCGGCCATTTCACCCTACCGGGATACCAGGGATCAGGTGCGCGCGGAAAACAAGGACTTCGTAGAGGTTTTCGTCAAGTGC
The DNA here is from genome assembly GCA_000987045.1 of Clostridiales bacterium PH28_bin88. GTDB lineage: Bacteria > Bacillota > PH28-bin88 > PH28-bin88 > PH28-bin88 > PH28-bin88. The sequence continues at coordinate 64,850 of LAKY01000018.1, forward strand.
CCCCTGGAAGAGTGCATTAAGCGTGACGTCAAGGGCCTGTACAAGAAGGCCCTGGCCGGGGAGATCTCCCAGTTTACGGGGGTCTCGGACCCGTACGAAGATCCACTGCAGCCGGAGGTAGTGGTGGAGACCGAACGGCAAACCGTCGAAGAAAGTGTTGCCGGTATCATCGGCAAGCTGGAGGAGCTGGGTTACCTTGCCCCCATTGCCGGTGATTCCAGTGAGGGCGGGATTAAAGGATGAGATCCCCGGAAGCTAATAGAGTACATCTGGTCACCGAACTTTTGATTATCGGCGGCGGAGCCGCGGGATGCGCCGCCGCGGTGGCGGCGAAGGAACAGTGCCCTGACCTGGATGTCACCATTGTGGAAAAGGCCCACATTGAACGGAGCGGCTGCCTGGCGGCAGGTGTCAACGCCCTGAACGCTTACCTCAACCCGGGAGAAACGCCGGAAAGCTTCCTGCGGTATGTGAAGGCTGATGCCCACGGGCTGGTCCGCGAAGACCTGGTTTATACCATGGCCCGGGACCTTAACCAGGCCGCCCGGAGGCTGGAATCCTGGGGCCTGCCGGTTGTCAAGGACGAGGAAGGGGTTTACCAGGCTCGCGGCCCGCGGAGCGTCAGCGTCCACGGCGAGAGGATCAAGCCTCTCATGGCAGAGGCGGTCCGGAAGGCCGGGGTCAGGGTGCTGAACCGGGTGGTGGCCACCAATTACATTACGGATGGCAACCGGGTGCTGGGAGTGTACGGTTTTCATGCCAGGACGGGAGATTTCCACGTGATCACCGCCAAAAAGGTGATCTGTGCCACCGGTGGCGCCGCGGGGATCTACCGTCCCAACAACCCGGGCAGTGCCCGCCACAAGACATGGTATCCGCCTTTCAACGCCGGCGCCGGTTACGCCTTGGGGATCCGGGCGGGGGCGGAAATGACCTCCTTTGAGATGCGGTTTATCGCCCTGCGGGTGAAAGATACCATGGCTCCCACCGGTACGGTGGCCCAGGGGGTCAAAGCGCCCCAAATCAACTCCCTGGGGGAGCGGTATCTCCGGAGATACCATCCCGCCACCACCCCGGTGCGCCTGTGGGCTACCTTAGAGGAGAATATTCACGGCAGGGGACCATGTTTTCTGGACACCATCCGGTTGACCCCCGAGGAGGGGAGGCGGCTGAAGGAGGCCTACCTGGACATGTGCCCGTCCATGGTACTCTCCTGGGCCGACCGGCAGCGGGAACCCGGCGACGAGCCGCTGGAGATCACCGGTTCCGAACCGTACCTGGTAGGCGGCCATGCCCAGGCGGGATACTGGGTTGATATCCACCGGCGGACCACCCTGGATGACCTGTACGCCGCCGGGGATGTGGCCGGCGGCGCGCCCAAAAAGTATGTCACCGGCTCCATGGTGGAAGGGGAGATTGCCGCCCGCCACGCGGTAGCGGCCATAGCCGGACAAGAAGCCCGGCTGCCCGACCGGGAACGGGTTGAGGCGGAGTTCCGGCGGGTTTTTGCTCCCCTGGGGAGGGAGCAGGGGATCTCCCCTGAAGAACTTAAAGAAGCCATGCAAAAAGTGATGGACGAATACGCCGGTGGGGCCTGCTCCCGCTACGCAGTCAGCTCCCATGGGCTGATGCTGGCCAGGGAAAAACTGCGGGACCTGCGCGGCCTGGAGGACAACCTGGTGGCCGGTGATTACCATCAGTTGATGCAGTGCCACGAGGTGGTGGACCGGTTGGAGGTGGCACGGGTGGTGGTGGAACACCTTCTCCACCGCCGGGAAACCCGGTGGCCGTGCTACCAGACCAGGCTGGACCACCCGGAACGGGACGACTCCCGGTGGCTGGTATTCGTCAACTCCAGGTATGAGCGGGAAAGGGGACAAGTTGTGATGCTGGAAAGACCGGTTACGGAGGGATGCCTGTATGGCAGTGCGGATTTACCGGCAGCTCTGTAACGGCTGCGGCGGCGCTGACGAACCCAACTGCGTCCGAGTATGCCCCGGGAACCTGTTGTACCAGATGGACGGAAAAACCGCCATCCGCAGTTCTATGGACTGCTGGGACTGCGCCGCCTGTATCAAGGCGTGCCCCCGCCAGGCCATCGCCATGTACCTCCCCACCGCCGTGGGCGGCCGCGGCGCCACCCTGAAAGCTCGTGCCTACCCTGACCGGACAGTATGGATATGCACCCGCCCCGACGGCGACCGCGAAATCTTCGAACTCCCGGCAACCGGCGCTGGCAAAGTTAATACTTGACTGATTCCGAGCACTCCTTCAGGGAGTGCTTTCCCACTTGCAGCATGACCACGGCCCCTCCTGGGTGGTGATCCCTTTGGCCTCCCTTGAGCCTGCCATGCGCCTAGTTGATTTTATTTTAATAACGAGAAGGAAAATTGGTAAAATAAGTGGAATAAGTATTAACTTACAGGATAGACCTCTTATTGAATGGGGGTTACTTCTCTGGGAGTAGGGAATATAGGCGGTAATAATATACGATGAACGAAACAAAAGTAGTGGCTTGAATTTGTTGATTGTATTTTTTGAGTACGGAAGTTGTTCTTTCTTACTGATCCCGGCTTTTCCCATTTTTCGAGGAGGGGTAAAATGGCAAAGCTATTAGTTTTATCTTTAGCGGAAACTACTAGACATTTTGATACAGGATATGAAGTAATAGCTAGGAATTTGGACGATAATTCTTGGGTTATTATACCTTCTTTGCCTAAAAACCTATTAATTATAAACGGAAGAGCTGCCTGGGATATTTTTGGAACCACAGAAGCAGATATAAAAGTAAATATCAGTGCTAACAGAAGTGGGGTGTATGAAGTAGACACAAAAAATTATTATCCAAACATGATCCAACCGCCTATCAAGGAAAATTCAGAAAGAGATGGTGTTCTTTACGGTATTTCTTCTGAGTCAGTTCAAGAGCTAAGTTCCAGCCCTGAGTGGGTGGGACTGTTAAGAGAGCCTGCGATAAAGGATATTATTTTTGAGGAAAGATATGCAGATGCGCCAGGGTACAATCCGCAACAAACATTTTACTGGGAATGCCGACTGGAATTTAATGATAAACATGGTAACCAATGGCGTTATAACAAGGGGCCTGGAGTAGCGTGTAAAGACATGCGATTTAAAGCCTATTGGTTGGATATTGTTACGCATAGGAAAGAACAGTTCAGGGAATGCAAGGAAAAATGGATTAACTACATGCAGACTAACACTACATATTTGCTTATTGAGTTTATCCCCAATCCATATTATAGCCACATTTCTATGGTATCTGGCATCCTGTGTATAAAAAATGAATCGGCGGGAGTGTTTTGAATGAAGTATCTTCTTTATTGCGATTCTGTGACAAATTCGTATCTAAATTATGATGAAGAGACTAAATCATTACTCTGGGAAAAATCAAATGAAGGTAAGCCTACTAACTATAAAGTCACACGTAGCCTGATCGCTGATGCTAGAGATAATCTTTTACACAGACCAAATGATATCGAGGTTATTCATTTGCCGGAAAATAATTGGTTACGAGTGCAAAGAAACGGTCAAGAAAATATCTTGACAAATGGCCGCATGGTTTTTGGGGAACTTATTACCGACGAGATCAAAAAAGATCTAAACATTCTAAGAACTAATGGTGGAGTACTAATAGTCCGCTTGCTAAATACGACAAGACGTATAGTCTTTTATGCTACAAATAATACAAGTACAAAGAAAACTGACAAAGGTCGACAAGCCATTTATCAAGAAGCAAATATTTTTGAACCTGTTGACAATAATGATTATTATGAAGCAGTAGTAAGGATTCCTAAGAAGATTAGCACGGAAAACAATGATCTTATAAGAAGAGTATTTGATTTAGACACAGCCATTTTCAAAAAGGTCCAAGAATTATCGCTTAAGGTAGACATTATTAAACAGTCCATGAATGACTTCTCGGATGGAAAAGGTAGTGACAAAGCCAAAATCGAATCCTTAATTAAACAGAATGAAAGTCTTCTCAGGGACAGAGCATACCTTGAAAGAGAAATTCATGAATCCGAGATGATTGCTTTAAACAAGATCAAACAGAGTTTGAGGTTTTCCAAGGCTGCAATTAATAGACACGTTGATTTGGATGGTTTTCCAGGTACAAAACTACTTTTACTTGAAATCTTAAAAGATTTACTGAAAAAGTTACACAAACCTGACAATGATATCAATGAATTACTCGGGGACAAGTTCAGTGAGTCTCGAATAAATGAATTCTGCGACAACATAGATTCCAAAATCCAATCCCTACAGGAAATAAAGAAAGAGTTTATTACGCTAAATATTATTAACAGAACGGGCGGCGAAGACTAAATGATGTATTTTGGAATAGACTTAGGGACTACAAATTCGCTGATTACATATTGGGTAAAAATCGGCGATAATTCCTTTGATGTGAAGCCAATCAGAAACAATAAAGGGGTTACCTTAACACCCTCTGTCGTTTATTTTGAAGAGTGTAATGATGAAAATGTAGTTGTGGGTCAATCAGCTTTCGATAATTATGACTTCTACCCTGAGAGAACTATTAGATGGGTTAAGCGGGATATGGGAAAAGATATCACCTATAAAGTAGATGACAAGACTTATTCACCTCAAGTAATCTCAGCATATATTCTTAAAGAATTAAAGTCGAACGCTGAAAAGGATTTACAGATGACTCCGGGTAATGGTATTGACGATATTGTGATTACTGTTCCAGCAGACTTCGATATTCATGCTAAACAAGCTACTATTGATTCTGCTAAAATTGCTGGTTTTAGAAATGTGCATTTAATTGCCGAACCAAATGCTGCAGTTCTTAATTATATTTTTCGTACCAGGGAAGTTGGGAAACTAGAGGAGAAATTTGGTGAAGGAGAGAACTACTACATAGTATTTGATTTAGGAGGAGGTACCTTTGACGTTTCTCTTTCTTCAGTTTATTTAGACGAAACAGGGAAACCTAATACTAGTGTAATTTCGTCCTCAGGGGACAAGTACCTTGGAGGGATAAACTTCGATTTAGACTTAATGCAATATGTCTTAAGAAAAGCAATTAAACTGTATCCAGACCACAAGAAGAATCTTGAAACTTTGCTTGTTAATGCACAATATTACAATAAGACTGATATCCTTATGGACGAAGATGTAAAAGGTACTCTTTCGAGGCTTATAAAAGAATGTGAGATTGGTAAAATTGCATTAAGCGATGAAAACAAAAGAACATTCTCTTTTATCTCGAACAATGGCAAAACATTCAGGATAGAAGTACATAGAGCAGAGTTTGAAGAGTTGTTGGTACCCTACTTTGAGAAGTTTAAAAAGCACATAGAAAGGGTACTTAAAGAGGCCTCAGGAAAAACTAATGGACGATTAAGAAGTTGGGCGGATTTTCAAGGGGTTCTATTAGTAGGCGGATCAACTAATATTCCTGCTATTAAAGAAATGTGTAAAAAGATCTTCGGCCAAGAACCTATAGCTGGTATAGATACTTTTGAATCGGTTGGTAAAGGCGCTGCGATTTATTCATCGATAAAGAACGGATTATCTGACATTTTAGGGTCATATTCTACTATAATCCCGCATGACTATGGAATAATCGAGAATGGGACATTTGAACCCATTTTACATAGAGGTTCGAAAGATCATAAAGGGGATTATAAATATATAGTTCCATTTTCACTTGATGTAAGAGCTCCAATCCAAGTAGCACAAAGATATTACGATGCCGAAGGAAATGATATATTATTACATATTGAACGAATTAACTACTCTCACCCATTTTTATTCACAGGTGATGTTCTCGGGATTACCTTTCAGATGGATGATGACTTAATGCTTTGGGTTGGAGTAGAAGAAGAGTGCATAAGAGACTCGATTGAAATAAGAATAGAGAATCCAATTAGGTTGACCGATGAGGAGATTGTAAGAGCAAGGGAGTTACTTGGGGTGGTTATATGATAAAGAAGCCGGAACTCGACATTATAAAGGATAAGTATTTTTCTTCTGTTAAAGACAATTCTTATGTAATATCGTATTTGTTCATTGAAGATAAAAGTAAACCAGCTTTGTCAATAGATACTATCGTGTTGAAAACAATAGAGGCCATGATAACCGAGGATTGTCAGTACGACTGGAACCACAAACTTGACGATAAGTACAGTTACATCTTAACTAATGAAAAAACCGCAATAAAAGTGAGAGTAAATACGGATACGAATGAAGAAAAAGAAACAATTTGGGAGATGACATTCGAAAGTGATTTTTTCACTTTGGAGAAATATAGAACTGCGATATTGTCAATCTTAAGAACTGTTTTTGCCCAAAGGTATTGTTTATTGGATCAGGTTTCTTTTGAAATATGCAAAAGAGCTTATCCATTTATTAACGAACTGGAAAATCTTTTGAGGGAGTATTTACTGAGGTTTTTCATCAAAAAATTGGGTTCTAATTGGTGGAGACATAATAGTACTGAAACATTAAGACAAAAGTCTAAGGCTCATGGAGCGACAAGATCGTTTAATGGACTACTTGATATGGAGATTTACAATATCGACTTTGTGGACTTGCGGGAATTAATAACTGGAAATTTCCCTACAATGTCGCATTCCGACATACTACAAGCTTTAGAAATCATTGAACAGTCAAAAGAATACCCGGAAAAAGTAGTGCAAAAAATAGAAACACTGAAGGGAAACTTTCTTGGAAATTGGGAGAAGTTTTTTGAGAAACACATCTTGATAGACGATTTCAGGACAAAGTGGCAAAGACTATACGATATTAGATGTATGATCAGCCATAATTCTTTGGTTACCTTGAAAAATTTCATGGATTTAATTCAGCTATATGAAAATATTAAACCGGCATTCATTCAAATTATCAAAGAAATGGTGACGGCTCAACTATCCACTTTAGAAAAAGAAACCGTGATTACAGAAGAAGAAATGCAAAATCGATTACGTCGCTTTTTAAATATACAAATTCGCTTCTCGAAAAATGATATCGAAGAAATTATAACTAATGGCTTTGTTACAGTAACCTCAAATAATTTTTCAGGGGAGATACAAAACCTAAACGAGTTTAAGGAGAAAATATCATCAATACATCAAGAATTAGAATCGCTTCTCCCAATTGATAATTTCCTTATCCAAGGAGAAGAAAGCGTTCCCTCTTGTTGGATAAAGTTTAAGCAAATTGATCCTAATACCTTCAGAGTATTAAAGTATGGTATTAAAACCAACGCCTTTATGGGGTGAGAAGCAGTGAGCCGTGGGCGTTTGGTTTTCTTTTCTGTCATCCCGACATCCTTCCTCTCGTTCTTGTTAGTATCTCATGGGATGACTAATTTGCCAACACCCCCGACATTTTTTAGCTTAACATAGCGCCGGTTACGGAGGGATGCCTGTATGGCAGTGCAGATTGACCGGCAACTCTGTAACGGCTGTGGTGGCGCTGACCAACCCAACTGCGCCGGAGTATGCCCGGGAAACCTGTTGTACCGGCTGGACGGAAAAACCGCCGCCGGGAGTTCGAAGACTTCGCGGTCGCCGTCGGGCCGGGTGCATACCATACCGTTCGGTCGGGGTAGGCCCGGCCTTTTAGGATGGCGCCGCGGCCGCCCACGGCGGTGGGGTACATGGCGATGGCCTGGCGGGGACACGCCTTGACACAGGCAGCGCAGTCCCAGCAGTTCATGGAATCGCGATAAGACTAACAAAAAACCCTTTGCTAATGAAGGGTTCTTCAACGGTGCAAATTTTCTTCATCCTGGTTGGTGACTGATAGAGCCCACTGGTAAACCTCTTGAGCTAGAACAAGAGCCTTTTTGTATTCAGCTTCATCTATTGGTTCCCAGTCTCCTGGGTACCGGGTGGTTACGGCATAATCAGTAAGAATCACGGATGCCTTAAGGCTTTCAGAAACCTGAACTTGCCCGGAATCTTCAATTAGCTTCAAGAGATATCCAATAGAGTGTGTCTTCGGGATATCAATCTCAAAGAATGCCATTACACCTTTAAGGGCCTTTTCAACGGCTTGCTGAGCATCAAAACAAATATCTTCGTACAGAATATCTGATGTCTGCTTACCAAGTTCGGCCCTAGCGAGGTTGCTTTTTGCTCTTTGAAACCATAGGCGCCATAAATCATCGCTCATATATTATCCGTCCTTTTGAGGCCTCAGCATATACGAAGCCCCGTGAATACCGGTGCTTTTCTATTTTTTCGGGGGTTTCTACAAGTATGTCTACAGCAGCAGGAATATCGGCCAAGATCCTATAAATCTGATGGGCCAAAGCGCGGCGATTATTAATTCCTCGCTTTAGCACCAAGAGATCATAATCACTATACGGACCTTCCTGCCCCCTGCTTCTGGATCCAAAAAGGATAATTTTATCGGGGTTTACGGTCTTTACTATCCTGTCAACTACTGTGTTAAGTACTTCTTCCAAAAGACTCACCCCTTTTCTTTGGAATGAACAGCTTCGTGATACAATATTTAAGGCATCAAATAATCTTACACGTCTCTCGGGTATATAACCCTTACTGTAAGATTATACCATGCTGAACACCTGATCTCAACTGTCATCTTGCATCTCCACTAGGAGACTGCTGCACTTAGACCAGTAGCGGTTTTCTTCTTCCTTTAACTTCACAGGTGATCTGGCGTTGGTGCATTATCAAGGTGTCGGCGTATAATCGATTCTAGTTCTTCTATGGTTCTCTTGCTTGGCTTCATGACGCGCGCCCATGGCCTACCTGGGTGCAGCGTGTCCCACTCAGGGCGCCGGCTTGTTTCGCGGCGGCCACCGCCAGGATCGTGATTACCGAACCCATCTACTATGGCATTCCAAAGAGGCCGATATCGTTTTATTAACAGACCCTCTCCCAAGGCTAGCCAGAGAACGCTCGTGACTAGAAAGCGGCATTTGAAGTCTTCAAGGCGAAGGTTCCGCTCAGCCGCTTGGATGGATTCAGAGTGTTCACGTAATCGTGAAAACAGAGCTGTCCCCGGCGGGGCGTCTAAATCAACCAGTCCTTTTCGTGAACCAGGCGGCGACGCCTTTCCCACATAGATGGGTAAGTTACATCCCTCTTGATTTGCTTCCGCTATTTTTCTGTAGGGTGGAAAATCACCGGTATAGTACAGAGCGTATATCCCGGCACCCTCAAACTCGTTCGGTGGGGGTAGGGGACCGCATTGTCTTCGCAGGAGTTCATTGACGAGAGTTTCCGCCAGATTGTTTTCGTCTAACGGGTTATATGGCTTTTCCATCTTATCACCCCTTAGTTTTATTACCAAAAGAGGAATTTTCCATTCGATAACGAAAATTCCTCCTAAGGGAGAATGTTTTCTATGAAATCAACAAAACAGCGAGATCCAGCCATTACGAGCCGCATGATGGCGGCGGTCAAAAATAAGGATAGTAAAGCGGAACTGGCGCTTCGTTCTCGACTGTGGGCGGCTGGGTTACGCTACCGTAAGCATTATAGAGGATTGCCAGGTAGACCAGATATCGTTTTTCCTGGTACCAGGGTGGCTGTTTTTGTTGACGGAGATTTTTGGCACGGGAACGCCTGGAGACTCCGTGGGCTACAGTCTTTAGCCGACCTGTTCCCAACCCGAACCGACTGGTGGGTCCAGAAGATTGAGCGCAACATGGTTCGTGACCAGGAGGTAACCTGGTCAATCATGGAGGCGGGGTGGACGGTTCTACGCTATTGGGAAAGCCATATTTTAGATGACCCCGATGGTGTAGCGCGAGAAATAATTGATACCGTGCGAGGAAAAAAAAGATCGGTCTAGTTAATATAAGAAGGAAATTGGCCCTTGTTTGGCGAACATACGTTCTATGAAAAGAAAGCATGGAGGTGGATTTGCTTTGCGAACCGTAGTTGAGATATTCACTGGCCTTGGGGGATTGGCCTTAGGACTTGAACGTGCCGGCTTTACCCACTTGGCGCTTGTTGAATGGGGTAAGGACGCGTGCCAAACAGTGCGTGAAAATTATCCTGATTGGCCGCTGTATGAAGGGGATGTGCGGGATTTTTCTTACGAGGCGATACCTAAAGACGTTGATCTTCTCGCGGGTGGACCACCGTGCCAGCCTTTCTCTTTAGGTGGTAAGCATAGAGGGCGGGAAGACCGGAGGAATATGTTTCCGGAGGTTTTTCGCGCGCAAAGGGAGCTTCGTCCAAAGGCTATTTTAATTGAAAACGTATATGGGCTAACGCGCCCCGCGTTTCGACCGTACTTCGAATATATCTTGCTACAATTGCGTTTTCCTTTCATCACTCTTGAACCACACGAAGAATGGGAAGAGCATAAGGAAAGGTTGCTTGAGTATGCCGAGAGGATTGATGACGATAAGCGAGGAGACGATTATGATGTGACGTTTCGAGTAATCAACGCGGCCGATTACGGAGTTCCTCAGATCAGAAAACGCGTTTTCATCGTTGGTTTCCGCAAAGACCTTGGCTTGCGTTGGTCTTGGGAATTGGTGGCTCCCAGTCACTTGAAGGAGGCACTTGAACACGCCCAGTGGGTGGATGGGTCGTATTGGCGTGAACACTTTCTTCCCCTTCCCACGAGATGTATGCCGGATAAGGCTGTTGGAGAGCAAAGATTACAGCGCTGGCGGACGGTTCGAGACGCTCTCCATGGGTTGCCTGAACCAGTAGACGGCGCGGAATACCCTGGTATAGCCAACCACGTTGGAATCCCTGGGGCGAGGGTTTATCCGGGTCATACTGGCAACATGTTGGACAAGCCGGCCAAAACCGTCAAGGCGGGAGATCATGGATGCCCTGGTGGGGAACACGTCCTTGTTAAAGATGATGGTTCATACCGGTATTTGACGGTTAGAGAGTGCGCGCGACTCCAGGGTTTCCCTGACACGCTTCGTTTCACATGTAGTAGGACTGAAGCCATGCGACAGTTGGGAAACGCTGTTCCCATTCCTGTGGCGGAGATCTTCGGTGCGGCCATCTCACGCGTTTTAGGAGGGGAAGTTGTCGTCAACGAACGACCAACAGCAACGCAAGTTGAATTCGCTTGGTATCCAAGTAGACTAGCTCAGATGGTTTCCCGATAAAAGAAGAACATTTCATCGCCCCGCGTTTCGCGGGGTGTTTCGTTAACACGGATATATGAGGGAGAAAGAAAAGACATACTGAAAGACACGGGGACGGCAGACCGTGTGAAAAGCCCCCAAAGGGTTTACCCTATTAAAGGGATTTCTGTCCCCAATTTTCGGCATTTTAAGAAAAACCGGTACTCAGACCAGTACCGGTTTTCTTGTATACCGGCCCTGCGGAGTCAGAGACCCTGAGCATGCGTGGACACTCTATGTTCGAGAACCGGGAGAACTTCAGCGGCATCCGCAGGCGGATAATTGGCGGATCGGTCAGGGAAGGCCCGTGGCCGCAATCCTGACATGCACGCGGCTGAGAAGTCAGACATCGGTATAGTGTGCGCGTGGCAGCGTGGTTGTCAGGTGGGTTAAAGTCCCACTGGGTCTCGGACTAGGAGACCCATATCCAAATCCGGGGGTAATGCCTCGGGGGCCGGGTAACACCCGGAAGGCAGGGCGCCCATCGCGAGGTGGGGTCCGAAGGGCTTGAGGAGAAGTACCAGGCCGTAATCAATGGGGGCTGCCCCAAAGATGAACCGGTCGGCCAAAGACGGGGCAAGGTCGAGCCTGCACTATGGAGGCGAAGGCGTTCTAGTCCACCCGTCGTACCAAGGTGTGTGCGGGCGGCATGGTACGGAAGACAACTGCGTGACCCACGGAGGCCTCGTATCGTCCGGGCGGTGGCACCGAAATGGGCCGGTGGGTAAAGATAGCCGGGATGGAGGTAGTTTGTGCACGTCCGTCCTGTTCAGACAAGCACAATAACCGGTAAGGCATTCTATAAGGCAACCCCGAAGTGAATGCCCAAGCGATGCGAGGAGTCGGAGAATCGAATAGTACTCGAACCGGCGAACAACAGAAACGCCGGGACCGCCTGGAAGAAGGGGCGGCTCAAGGTTACCCAAAAGGTAGCCTGTGAGGGGAAGGCGATTCGCTTAACTGAGGCCGAAAACCCAGAGGAAGCAGTGAGTATGTTACAAGGGAAGGATAGTTCCCTAAGTGAAAGACCCGGAACTTGTGACGGAGGAGACTGGTAACAATGGAGCTAGTAGGCACGACCCAAAAGACCAAGGTCCATTCACTGATCGACAAGGTGTATAACCCGACCAACCTAAGATTAGCCTGGGAGA
>LAKY01000051.1 GCA_000987045.1 Clostridiales bacterium PH28_bin88
TGTTTTGACCAAGTTGACCTAATTATCTGGCCTAAAATGGATGTGATGCGGAAAATGGGTTGAAGTAGTCCAGGAAATGAAATTCCTTTATAATAATTTCAGAGCAACATATTTTCACTTTGCGGACAGCCTGCTCGATTTTTCCAGTCAATGGCTAATGGAATTCATTGACCTTCTTAAATCTAGTAATCTTAATATCCTTTGGGGGGGATATCTTCGTGGACATGTGGGGGCTCGTCTTGCCGACCGCATGATATCGGCAGGGTTCTGTCGAACTACGTTAGGAGTTGAATCATTTTCCGACCACGTTCTAAAGATGATGGTTAAAGGCAGAAGTGTCGCCCAAAACATTGAAACAGTACGATTATTACTACGCTTGCCAATATCCGTGGACGTTAACCTCATATGCGGTTTCCCGGGCGAAACTGACCATGATTTCTATCAAACTGCTGATACTTGGCTTAACCTTCTAAGTGACGAATCAGAGTTCTCCGGAAAAGCACAGGTTGCTCCCCATATTTTTCAGGTTAGACCTTTCTCCAACATCTATCTAGAACCTTCAAAATATGGGATTCGGATATCATACTGGGATCATACATTCTTGCAAAATCGAGATAAGACTTTTCACGGACTGTTAAATACTATCCCACGTAGCTTTCAAATCTCAAACCTTCCATCGGAAGAAATCTTCAAAAGATACCATATTCTCTCTCAGTTACCCATAGTCGGCAAAAAGATAAACGGGTGGGGATACCGAAATCACAAGAATTCATATAATGACTCGGACATTTTTTTTCTGAAAAATACTGTTTTACAGAACAAGTTAGTTCTTGATAGCCTCGGTCATACATATCAGATATGGCTACCATTTGAAAAGCGTTTTGAGGAATACACTGGAGTCATAAAAGACTTGATCGAAAGCCTTGAGGTTGGTCCTGTGAAGTATACAAATATACTTGGCCTCTTAAGCTTGGAAGCAACGTATTCTAGACAAGAACTAACCTCCGCTTTAGATTCCCTTATAAGGAATCGTATTGTTGGGATACGGTCTGCTTAAAAAGAGTCAAAGTAGGTGGAGGAAATAGTATTAAAAATTACACAAAGCAGGCAACAGGACCAACACTTTGTACAATCACCTTCCTCAGGGGATATTAAGCCACTAATTATTGGTTTAGTGTTGGTTTCTTCCTTAATTTCAATTACTAGTACAATTGCACACATTTATCAAGTAACTAATCCCCTTATAACCATTGCTTTGGCTGTCACTATGTATATGATAACGTTACGTGTATTAAGGTGGGAAAACATCCCGTTAAAATCCCTTGGCCTTTCAGCTAAGCACTTTATTCCTGGATTGTTAGTTTTCCTCTCCTTTTGGATAATCGGTGATTTATTTGCTCTCATCTTAGACTTTGCTACTACAGGAAGCTTGCGCTTGGCTCGTTTCGTGACCCTTTCAAAAGGCTGGCCTCCTTTGATCAATATTATTGAACAGTGGCTTTTCGTAGGACCAGTGGAGGAGTTATTTAATAGGGGGTATGTTCAAACCAAAATCTTAACCTTGTTAAAGAGTAACGGAAAAGTAATCCGTCGTATTGTGGCCTTGTTTTTAAGCTCGCTAATCTTTGCATTACTTCACATCCCTCACCGTTTGCCAGAAATGCATACCTGGAGTGCCCTGTTGCCTCTTGTGATTTGGGGTTTAGTTCTTGGGTATATTTATGACCGGTGTGGAAACTTGGTTTTTTCGGGGTTGCTTCATGGTTCTTTAAATGTTGGTATGCCAATAATCATAGGTACATGGCTACCAAAAATAACGAACATTTATTCTGTTAATAGTTTAAGTTTTATCGCCAGCGTTGTTCTAGTAGTGGAAGCCTACCGTAGATGGGAGTTAAGACACCAGACTGAAATGATTGACTAGGTCAAAAGTTTTTCCATTCTCTACGCAGAGCGATGCAACCGAAATTGATAAAACCTTCAATCGCATCCGCTATTTTCGCAATCAAGCTTTGCTTCATCAACGCTGTTTAAATCCACCGATGCTTTTTTGCTTAGCTTGGGGGCTTGTGGTTGAAGGAAAGGATCAAGGTAACAATGGTCACACTTTCCTCGCCGTCCACGATGGAAGATTGTTTACCCTCAAAAACGCGAAGCTTTACTCGCAAGGAGCAAAAGAAAGCCCGGGGAATCGCACCCCGGCCTATATCTTTTTCAGCGGGGCGTACTGGGCCAGCAGGGTTTTCATACCCTGGTCGGGGAAGGCCACGGTTAGCTGGGCGTCCTCACCCTCCCCTTGCACGCGGACGATCACCCCGGTGCCCCACTTGGCATGGTGCACCTTGTCGCCCAGTTGAAACCCCTCTTGATGGGCCGGCGGGTTTGCGACTCTGCCGTTTCCGGCCGCTTTGGCTGTCGACATGGGGGCGGCGGGTTCTGCGGGTCTGTACTGGTTGCTCCAGCGGCCACCCGCCTCCTCATCCTCCCATGCGCCGCTCGTTCCCCAGGCCAATCCTTTCCTCCCGTTACCTGTTTCATCGACCAGTTCGGCTGGAATCTCCTCCAAAAACCTGGAGGGTTCATTGTAGACCGTATTGCCGTACAGGGTGCGCTCCCAGGCATTTGTCAGGTACAGGTGGTTTTGCGCCCGGGTCATGCCCACGTAGCACAGGCGGCGCTCTTCCTCCAGCTCCGGCTCCTCCAACAACGCCTGGGCATGGGGAAATATCCGTTCTTCCATCCCAACCAGGAACACTACCGGGAACTCCAGCCCCTTGGCTGTGTGCAGGGTCATCAAGGCCACCCTGTCCGCGGAACCCTCGTAGGTATCGATATCCGAAACCAGGGAAACCTGGGCCAGGAAGCCCTCCAGGGACTTGTCCTCGCTCCGGCGGTCGTACTCCTGGGTGACGGAAAGGAATTCCTTCAGGTTCTCGATGCGAGCCTCCGCTTCAGGGGTACGCTCCTCTTCCAGTTCGCGCAGGTAGCCGGAATCCTCCAGCACCCTTTGCACCAGGTCTGTCACCGGCAGTTTTTCCCGGGCCTCTATCAGGCTGTCCATCAGTTCGGTGAACGCTTTCAGCGGCCTGGCGGATCTAGTGGCCAGGCCCGCCTCCTCGGGCCGGTGCATGGCCTCAAAGTTGCTGATGCCCTGCCGTGCGGCAAATTCGTCCAGCCTGGCCCAGGTGGCCTCGCCGATGCCCCGGCGCGGCACGTTGACGATGCGCTGGAGGCTGATATTGTCTGCATTGTTTAAAATAACCCGCAGGTAGGCTACCAGGTCCTTGATCTCTTTCCGGTCGTAGAACTTCTGTCCCCCTAGGATCTGGTAGGGCAACCCCTCCTGCATGAATACTTCTTCCAGCACCCGGGACTGGGCATGGGTACGGTAAAGCACCGCGAATTCGCTGTACGACCGGTCCTCCTGCCGGCGCAGCCGCAGCACCTCCCCAGCGACGAAACGAGCTTCGGCCCACTCGTTGTCCCCTACATAGTGGGCAATCAGATCCCCCCGGGGGTTTTGCGTCCACAGCTTCTTGGGCTTGCGCCCCATGTTGTTGGCGATCACGGCATTGGCCGCCTCCAGGATGGCCCCGGTGGAGCGGTAGTTCTGCTCCAGCCTGATCACCCGGGCTTCCGGGTAGTCTTTTTCGAAATCCAGGATGTTCTGGATATCAGCCCCCCGCCACCGGTAGATGCTCTGGTCCGGGTCCCCCACCACACAAAGGTTGTGGTGGGCTTCCGCCAGCATCTTTACCAGCAGGTACTGGGAGTGGTTGGTATCCTGGTACTCATCAACCAGGATATACCGGAACTTTTGCTGGTAGTAGCGGAGGATATCAGGGTGCCGGGCAAAGAGCATCACCGCCTGCATGATGAGGTCGTCAAAGTCCAGGGCGTTGTGTTCCTTCAACTTGCGCTGGTATAAACGGTAGACGGAAGCCACTTCCTGTTCGTACCAGCCGGCGGCCCCCTGTTCAAACCGTTCGGGCGTCTGCAGGCGGTTCTTGGCTTGACTGATGGCGGCGGCCAGCGCCCGGGGCGGGAACTTCTTTTCGTCCATGTCCAGTTCCTTTAAACAGGTCTTGATTAAAATTTGCTGGTCGGCGGTATCATAGATCACGAAGTTCCGGTTATATCCCAGGGCGTCGATTTCCCGCCTTAGAATGCGGACGCAGGCGGCATGGAAGGTGCTGACCCACAGGTCTTCCCCCAGGTCCCCCACCAGGTGTAACAGGCGTTCTTTCATTTCGTTGGCCGCCTTGTTTGTGAAAGTGATGGCCAGCATGTTATAAGGCGGAACCTGTTTTTCTTGAAGCAGGTATGCAACCCGGTAGGTAAGCACCCTGGTCTTGCCGCTGCCGGCTCCAGCCAGCACTAAAAGCGGTCCTTCCGTGTGCCGCACCGCTTCCCGCTGCTGAGGATTAAGGTTACTTAAGAGTTCTTGCAAATTGAGTCCCCCTAAAAGATGATGGAAAAAGTCCGTTTCAAGTTCGTAACGGATTAACTAAGAAAATACCTGTGTTTCGGCCTTCCTACCCGGCCATAGTCACACTCCATCTGCACCCTGCCTTCTTCCACCAGGTGATTAAGGTAGCGGTGCACCGTCTGGTAGGCGAGGTTTACCCCCGCGGTAATTTCCTCGATGCTTAAAGGTCCGGGATGTTCGGCCAGGAAATCATTGATCACTTTCAAGGTGGCGTTGCTGATCCCCTTTACCACGTAAACCTCCTGGTGGTTCCTGGCCAAAGCCCGCTGGAGGCGACTGATCTTGAGGTTTACCTTGATACGGGAAATGAGGTCAGGAGCTTTAATCGGTTTAAGGGCAAAGTCGTTGGCCCCCGCGGCCAAAAAACCGTCAGCCAGAGATTGGCGTTCGTCGACCGTTAACACCACGATGGGTATCGCCACGTCTTGCTCCCGGATCTTCCGGACCAGGGCCAACCCGTCCATCTCCGGCATGTGGTAATCCACAATGACCAGGTCCGGTATTTCGGCATGAAACATCTCCAGGCCCTGGTTCCCGTTGGAGGCTACCACCACCTGCCACCCGGCAAAGCGGCAGATCTCTTGCAGGGTAAAGCGAATATCGGCGTCATCGTCTACTACCAAGATTTTTGCTGTCTCCGCCACTGTTTATCCCTCCGGTAAACTGATTTCCACCCGGGTACCCATCCTCTCCTGGCTGGTTACATGCACCCGCCCGCCATGAGCTTCTACCACTCTCCTCACAAAAGGCAACCCCAACCCGGACGTGTTGCGCGTGCTGTACCCCGCTTCCCAGATCAGGTCCATGTCGGCGGCAGGAATGCCTTCTCCGTTATCTTCCACCGCCAGCATCACTTCGCCATCCCCGCGGTAGGCCTCCAGGATCACCCTGCCACCCGCGGAACCCTCGGTAGCTTTCAAGGCGTTTTGCAGGACGTTGACCAGTACCCGTGCCAACCGCACCCGGTTCACCCTAATCCGGGGGAGGTCCGGGGAGATGTTAAACACCAGCTCCTGGGCTGTCTTTTCCGGGATCAACTGGGCGCGGGCATAGTTCACCAGGTCTTCCACCCCGGTGGGTTGCCACGCATCCTCAAACAGAATTTCTGAAATCATGGCATTCATCTGGTCCACGGCCTGGTCAATGTGGCGGCAGTACTCCTGCTGCCGCGGCTCTACCGCCGTCATCTCCAGGATGGAATTCAAGCCCCGCACGGTGGTGAGCGGGGTTTTCAAATCATGGACCAGAGCATGCATTTCCTGGACTACCCTGGCCTCTACCGCCGCCAGTTTAATCCTCTGAAGTTCGTCTTCCCGGCGCTTTACCTCCTCCATATCCCGGATCCTTTGAGTATAACCGACAATCAACCGGGTGGTGATCACTGCAATCAGGATTAACAGGATAAAGAACCCCATACCCACGAAATCGAAGACATCACCGGCCTGCAAGAACTCGGCAGCCAGTTGAATGCCTGTAGACAGTTCACCCCGCCCAAACCCGGCCCATGCCAGCATAGGTGTCAGGTCCAGCCAGTAAGAACCCAGCATCACCTCTACCAGGATGACTACCTTGGCCAGAGTGCGCAATCGCCCCTGACCCTGCCAGAGGATGAGAAAGCCAGCCAGGGCGAGGATCACGATGGTGGTGCCCCACTCGGTAGAAGTCCGCTCCAGGTAGGCCGTCAAGCCATAATAGCCCAATACGATGGCTAGAGTAAGCAGCCATGTCCGGCGTCCCCACCCGGGATACCGGGCCGCCAATGCCTCTCCCGCCAATAACCCTCCCAGGTAAACGGGAAGTCCCCGGGCAGAATTAAGGCCCACCAGGAGTCCCCCGGCCAGGATGAGCTGCCCGCTGTCCCCTGTGGTGATACCCTCCCCTACCCGGTAAATTATCAGCCCGGCATACGGCTCGATCCACCACCTGACCAGGAACGCAGCCGCCCCCACAGCCACCAGAGGCCAAAAAAATCCAGAGTTATTGTTAAGTTTAAGCAGCCTGTTGAAAATGGAGGCCACCTCCGACCTACCTGAAGGCGGATCCTAACGGCATCCGGACTCCTTCAATATCCTTGGTGAGGGTGATGTAAACGCCATAGGTCTCTGCCAGTTCACTGATCAAATGGTCCCGGTCACCTTCCCGGACCGCCACCAGGTAGTCGGCATAGGGTACTGCCAGTGACAGCAGGTCATCAGTAAACCTACCCCGGCGGTTTGCCCCGCCAAGGTACACTACCACTACGGCCATCCCCCGGCTGCGGGCCTCGCGCAGCAGTTCCACCACCCGCACCCGCTCTTCCTCCTCGGTAAGCCCGGCCGCCCGCAGGCCGGTGGAAGCGACGCCTACCGTCACGATCAGGCTCTGGAACCGGCTGGTCAGGTCCTCCGCGGTCACCCTGGAACGGAACTCATAGCTGATGGAGAGTCGCTCCAGGATCTTGGCGGTGATCAGGCCGTCAGTGCTTTGCCCCGCGGTGGTAACCAGTGCCCTTTCCCTGGCTACCGGCCGGGGAAGGTTGGGGACGGTCAGCGTATCCGCCCGGTGCTCCCGGGTACAGCCGAAGTTCGCACCCGCCACAAGCCAAAAAACCACCAGCAGTAAACTCCACTGCCACCGGCGCACCCCTCTCCCCCCTTCCGAAAAGTCCTCAACCTTTTATTCGGCACTTTCACCTAAAATTCCTACCTGGGAGGCGTTTGGGGAGAGTTTCCCTCTAGGCGTGATAATAACTCCTCCTCGTTAACCCGGATAATGCATAAGAAAAGGCTCCCGGGTTATCCGGGAGGCTCTTGGCATTTCAACTGTCTTTCCTGTCCTGTGTGTATTCCAGCTTAAGGCTTAGTCACAAGGTCAACGGTATTCAGCTTCTCTACCCCTGTGGGGTGCGGCCAGAAGCCGGAAACGGACCGCCTGATTACCAGGGGCGGGGTGGTGTGGTCCAGCGGGACCCAGGGGGCGTCTTCGTGGATAATTTCCTGGGCGCGCCGGTAGAGTTCAGCACGTTTTCCCTGGTTCATTTCCGTCTGGGCGGCAACCAAAAGGGTGTGCACCCGCTCGTTTTTGTAGAAAGCGAAGTTGGCGGCGCTGCCCTTCACCGCGTTGCTTTTGTCCAGCAAGACGTACAGGAAGTTCGCCGGGTCGCCGTTGTCCCCGATCCAGCCGCTAAGAGCCAGGTCGTGCTCCCCGTTCTGCAGTTTTTTGATGTAGGGGCCCCAGTCGTAGGTAACAATCCGCGCCTGGATACCGACAGCGGCCAGATCCTGCTGGATCGCCTTTCCTACCTCCATGGGTTGAGGGAGGTACGGCCTGGGGGTCTTCATCACCCACAGGGTGGTCTTAAAACCGCCGGGATACCCGGCCTGGGCCAGGAGTTTCTTGGCCTTTTGCGGGTCGTAGGCATAGTCCTGAATGGCATCGTTGTATCCCCAGACAGAGGGCGGCAGGGGGTTTTTGGCGGGTTTGGCCAGCCCCCCGAAATAATTATCCACGATGACATCTTTGTTGATGGCGTGGTTGATGGCCTGGCGCACCTTGACGTTGGAGAGAACCGGCTTCTCGGTGTTGATAGCCATGTACCCCACGTTCATGCTGGGACGCAGCAGCAGCCTGAGGCTGATGTTCTCTCTTACCTTTGGGAGGTCCGCCGGATCCAGTTCCTCCATGATGTCCAGGCTGCCCGCTTCCAATTCTTTGTATCGCTCCAAGCTATCCTCGATGGTACGGAAAACCAGCCGGTCTACCTTCGGTGTTTCACCCCAGTAATCCCGGTTGGCCCGTAAAACTATCTTCTCGTTGGGGACCCATTCCTCAAAGACAAAGGGGCCTGTCCCCACCGGGTGCCGGTAGAATTCCGCGCCATATTCCTTGATCGCCCTGGGGCTGGCGATGGCAAAGGGAAACATGGCCAGGTTGGAAAGGAAGGACGCCACCGGTTCGTTCAGGGTGATCCTGACCTCATACCGGCCGGTAGCTTCTACTGACTTGACCACTCCCGGGTATCCACCGAACATGAAGCCCCAGTAGCTGAAGTCAGCCCGGTGGTAAGGGTCTTCCCGGTCCATCCACCGCCGGAAGTTGAAGGCCACCGCCTCGGCGGTGAACTCGGTACCGTCATGAAACACCACCCCCTGGCGAAGCTGGAAAGTCCACACCCTGTAGTCGTTGGACGGCTGCCAGCTTACCGCCAGTGCCGGCCTGACTCCTATGCCGTCCCGTTCGTATTCCACCAGGGTATCAAAGATGTTGACCGTTACCCGGGCGGACTCCCCGTCTTCCGCGCTGGCCGGGTCCAGGCTGACGGAATCCCCTCCCCGGCCCACAACCAGGACTTTTTCTTTCACTTCCACTTGAGGAGATTCCGGGCTCTGACAGGCGGAAACCCCCAAAATGCTTAGCAGTAAAAGCAGGATCGCAAATAACCAACGCATTGGGCAACCTCCTCATGGGATGGGTACAGCTGCCACCGGTACGCTTCGGAAATCCGTAAACAAATTTTTCTCTTATTTCTCTCCCCATGCGATGATTTCCTTCTTACAAATGACTGTTCTACATTTTTTTCCAAGGGAAATCTCATTAAAAACAGCTCCCATAAAAGTGGGAGCTGTAATAGTTACTTTGGCTTGCCCTGTCCGTCTATATCCATCTCTCTGACCCGTTCGTAATTTGGCTTGAAATCCCAGTCACCCGGGTTAAGCCTTTCCCGGATTTTATCCAGGGCGCCTTTCTTCTTTTTCGGGGTAATTTCCCCGGCTGCTTCCATGTTCACCTGGCTAATGACTTTGTTGTCCGGCCCATAGAGGACTCCGGTCGCGGTTTCGTCCCTGGTATTGTCATTTACCTTGCCCGCCAGGGTAGTTTGGACTTCTACCCGGTCATATTCGCCCTTGTTAAATTGGCCGAATTCGTCTTCTTTCTTCAAGCCGTCCATCACCTCCGTTTTAACATTAGTATTTAACCCGGAGGCAGTGTCAATACTGAAAGTTTATTGCATCAGCAAAAATTATCGCCTGCGTTTCAACTCCTGGGCGATATCCTTGATTGTCAAGCCATGGTATGCCAATAATACCAGGTTGTGGTACATGAGATCCGCCATCTCATAAATGATTTCCTCGCGCTTATTGTTTTTTGATGCGATAACTACTTCCGCGGACTCTTCCCCCACCTTTTTCAGGATCTTGTCCTGGCCGGAGTTAAAGAGGTAGCTGGTATACGAGCCCTCCGGCCGTTCCGCCTGGCGCTGGCGGATCACCTGGAAAAGCTCTGTCAATATTTCGCTCAAAGAGTTTTCTTTTAAGCCGGCGCCCAGGGGTCCTCCCTCCACCTGCTCCCTCTCACCGGCCCCATTCAGCCGGTAGTGGAAGCACGATCGTTCCCCTTCGTGGCAGGCCACACCCTCCTGCTCCACCAGGACCAGCAGTGTATCGGCATCGCAGTCGTAGTAAACCTGCCGGATGTGCTGCACGTGGCCGGAGGTGGCCCCTTTATGCCACAACTCCTGGCGGCTGCGGCTGTAAAACCAGGTCTGGCCGGTTTCCAGCGACCTCTTTAAGGACTCCCGGTTCATGTAGGCCAGCATCAACACCTCACCGGTGCCGGCGTCCTGGACAATGCCCGGGATTAGCCCCCTGTCATCATACCTGAAGCTATCCAAAATTTCCGGAGAAACCGTGGTCAAGCGCACCTGCGCACCGCCACCCCTCTTGCGGCCAGAAATTCCTTGGCCTCTTTGATGCTGTACTCGCCGTAGTGAAAGATGGACGCGGCCAGGGCGGCATCAGCCTCACCGGAGGTAAACCCTTCGTAGATGTGCTGCAGGTTGCCGACCCCGCCGGAGGCAATCACCGGTACCCGGACTGCCCGGCTCACCTCCCGGGTGAGTTCCAGGTCGTAGCCGTCCCTGGTACCGTCCCGGTCCATGCTGGTAAGCAGGATCTCGCCGGCGCCCAGCTCCTCGACCCGGCGGACCCAGTCCAGCACGTCCAGCCCGGTAGGAGTCCGTCCGCCGTGGATGTACACCTCCCAGCGCTCTCCTCCCGCCCGCCTGGCATCCACCGCCACCACAACGCACTGGCTGCCGAACTTGCGGGCCGCTTCTTTCACCAGGTCCGGGTTTTTTACCGCTGCGGTATTCAGGGAGATCTTGTCCGCCCCGGCCTTAAGCATGGCGCGGATGTCCTCTACCGTGCGCAGGCCGCCGCCAACGGTGAAGGGAATGAAAACCTCTTCCGCGGTACGGCGGACCACCTCCACCATGATTTCCCTGACCTCGGCGGAAGCGGTGATGTCCAGGAATACCAGCTCATCCGCCCCGGCCAAGTCGTAGGCCGCCGCCAGTTCTACCGGGTCACCGGCGTCCCGCAGGTTGATGAAATTAGTCCCCTTTACCACCCTCCCAGCGTGAACGTCCAGGCAGGGGATAATCCTTTTGTTAAGCACTCCGTTTAACCCTCCTGTCCACCCCGGGCTATCCCCAGGGCCTCCGGCAGGGAG
Source organism: Clostridiales bacterium PH28_bin88 (assembly GCA_000987045.1). Taxonomy (GTDB): domain Bacteria; phylum Bacillota; class PH28-bin88; order PH28-bin88; family PH28-bin88; genus PH28-bin88. Next base: position 10,979 of record LAKY01000051.1, read on the forward strand.
ATGGCCCCTGTGTAAAGGGCCTTTCCCAGGATGACTCCCTCCACCCCGGAGGGTTCCAGGGATGCCACCGCCCGTACGTCCTCAAGTGAAGACATGCCGCCGGAAGCAATCACCCGCAACCCGGAACTCTCGGCGACCTCACGGGTAGCCTGCAGGTTGGGGCCGGCCATGGTCCCGTCCCGCCTGGTATCGGTATAGACCACCCGCTGGATGCCCAGGTGTCGCATCTCTTTGGCCAGGTCCAGGGCGGTCTTCTCCACAGTGGCAGCCCAGCCCTCCACCGCCACCTTGCCGCCTTTGCTGTCAATACCCACCAGCACCTGCGCCCCGTGACGCCGGCAGGCCTCGGCCACCAGTCGCGGGTCGGAGATGGCCACCGTCCCCAGGATCACGCGGTTAACCCCCAGTTCCAGCGCCTGCCGGATGCTTTCCAGGGTGCGAATACCTCCGCCTAGCTGTACCGGAATGCTGACACTGTCCACAATGGCCCGCACTACATCCAGGTTCCTGGGAGTCCCCGCAAAGGCCCCGTCCAAGTCCACCACATGCAGCATGGGCGCGCCCAACTCCTCCCAGGAACGGGCCACAGCTACCGGATCCTCGGAGAACACCGTTTCCTCTTCAGGCCGCCCCTGGTAGAGGCGCACGCACCGGCCTTCCCGTAAATCAATCGCAGGAATGATCAGCAAGAAGCCACCAACCCCCCAAAATTTTTTAGTACCTGCAGCCCCAGGCTGCTACTCTTCTCCGGGTGAAACTGGACGCCGAAGACGTTCCCCCGTCCAGCAACAGAGGTAAAGGGAATCCCGTATTCAGTAACGCCGGTTACCACCCGGGGGTCACCGGCCTGCACATAGTATGAGTGCACAAAATAAAAGGAAGTGCCGTCAGGGATCCCGTGCCACAGGGGGCTTTCCCCCCGGATGCGCACCTGGTTCCAGCCCATGTGGGGCACCTTGAGCCCTCCCGGCAGCCGCAGCACCTTTCCCGGAAAAATATCCAGACCCTGGTGCCAGCCGTCCTCCTCGCTGGATGAAAACATCAACTGCAGGCCGAGGCAGATGCCTAAAAATGGGGTGCCGGCCTGCGCCACCCGGTGGATAACATCAACCAGGCCCAATTCCCGCAGGTTTTTCATGGCATCTGCAAAGGCGCCGACCCCCGGCAGCACCACCCCCGGCGCCGCCAAGATCTCTTCGGCCCGGCTGGTGATAAAAGCCGGGAAGCCCACGTGTTCCAGTCCCTTCTGCACACTGCGCAGGTTCCCCATGCCGTAATCGATGATGGCGATCGCCAATTTCCTCATCCCCCATATGCTATCTAAACAAGGGTCTCTTTGGTGGACATTACCCCTTGCACGTGCGGGTCTAATTGCACAGCTTCCCTGAGAGCCCGCCCCAGGGCCTTGAAGATGGCCTCAATGGTGTGATGGCTGTTCCGCCCTGCCAGCACCCTGACATGGAGGGTGATCCCCCCTTGTACAGACAGTGCCCGCAGGAACTCTTCCACCAGTTCGGTTTCCAGGTCCCCTACCCGCTCTGCCGGGATGTCCGCCTGGTAGGCCAGGAACGGGCGGCCGCTAAGGTCCAGGGCTACCAGCACCAGGGCCTCGTCCATGGGTACCATGGCATGGCCGTAGCGGGTAATACCAGCCCTTTCACCAAGCCCCTCTTTGATCGCTCGCCCCAGGCAAATACCCACGTCCTCCACCGTATGATGGCCGTCCACCGCCAGGTCGCCCAACGCTTTAACCTCCAGATCAAACAGGCCGTGACGGCACCACAGGGCAAGCATATGGTCCAAAAAGCCGATGCCGGTATCGACCTGGTAACGTCCACTGCCGTCCAGCACCAGCCTTAACTCGATGTCGGTTTCCGCCGTCTTGCGCTTGACTGACGCTTCCCGGTTCATGGTTTCTCACTTCCTTTCAGGCGCACCCGCACGGCGTTGGCGTGGGCGTCCAATCCTTCCACCGCGGCCAGGGTGATAATGTCCCGGCCCGCGCTTTTCAGGCCTTCCGCCGAGTAAGCCAGCACACTGCTTCGTTTCATAAACGTCTCCACCCCCAGAGGGGAGTAAAACCGGGCGGTCCCCCCGGTGGGGAGAATGTGGTTGGGGCCGGCAAAGTAGTCCCCTACCGGTTCCGGCGTGTGCGGCCCCAGGAAGATCGCCCCGGCGTTCTCGACACGGCCCAACCATTGCCAGGGGTCTGCCACCACCAGTTCCAGGTGCTCCGGAGCCATCCGGTTGGCCATGGTTAGGGCTTCCTCCAGGTCCCCGGTAACTACTATGGCGCCATAAGACTCTAGGGCCTGGGCGGCAATCTCCCTCCTGGGCAGGAGGGCAAGCTGCCGGGCTGCCTCATCCCGCACCCTTTCCGCCAGGGAGCGGGAAGGAGTGATCAGGATGGCGGACGCCATGGCGTCATGCTCCGCCTGGGACAACAGGTCCGCGGCCACGTAAACCGGCTCCGCGGACTCGTCGGCAACCACCAGCACCTCGCTGGGTCCCGCCAGCATGTCGATGTCCACCACACCGTAGACCAGTTTCTTGGCCACCGTTACATAGATATTGCCCGGGCCGGTGACCTTGTCCACCCGCCTTACCGACTGGGTGCCGTAAGCCAGGGCCGCAACGGCCTGGGCGCCGCCCACCTTGAAGATCTCGTCCACGCCCGCCTCTGCGGCGGCCACCAGGGCGTGGGGGTTGATCGACCCGTCCCGCCCGGGCGGGGTGACCATCACCACTTCCCGCACCCCCGCTACCCGGGCGGGGACTGCGTTCATCAGGACCGAAGAAGGGTAGGCGGCGGTGCCGCCCGGCACGTAGATCCCAACCCTGGCCAGCGGGCGGAAGAGTTGCCCCACAATATTTCCTCTGGCGTCGGCCTCCATCCAGGAATTCCTCACCTGCCGCCGGTGGAATTGTTCAATGTTGTCCCTGGCCGCCCGCAGGGCCCCCAGAAAGTCCGCTTCAACCACGGAATAAGCTTCGTCGATTTCTCCCCGGGTGACCCGGAAATTTTCCGCCGTGATCACAGCTCCGTCAAAGCGGTGGGTATACCGGAAGACGGCGGAGTCTCCCTCTGCCCGTACATCGGCCAGCACCTGGCGTACGCCGGCCTCGATGGCTTCTGCATTCCCATATTCCTTGGCCAGCAAGGCCTGCACGGCCGGGTCCCGGCTGTCCATAATCTTAATCATGACCGTTACCCCCGTTCCCTACCACCTGCCGGATGTTTGTGACAATTTCCTGCAGGGCCCGGTGTTTCATCCGGTAGCTGACCCTGTTGGCGATCAGGCGGGCGGTAGCCTCAAAGATGTCCGCCACCGCCACCAGGTCGTTCTCCTTCAGGGTGCGCCCGGTAGAAACGATGTCCACGATAAGTTCAGCCAGCCCCACCCGGGGGGCAAGTTCAATATTGCCATGCAGCTTGACGATCTCCACCTGCATTCCCTGGCGGGTAAAAAAGTCCCGTGCCACCCGGGGGAACTTGGTAGCCACCCTGGCATGGTTAAACCGGGTCAGGTCCTGGCCGGTTCGCTCCATCTGGCGGGCCACCCGCTCAGGCACCGCCGCGACAAATCGGCAGTGACCGAACTTCAGGTCTACAAGTTCGAAAACGTCCGCACCCGCTTCCACGATGGTATCCTTGCCCACAATACCCAAATCCGCCGCCCCGTAGTCCACATACGTGGGAATATCCGTGGGCCGGCAGATGATATAGCGCACACTCTCCGCCGGAAAATCGAAAACCAGCCTGCGGGACTCGGTTTCCACTCCCCCGGTGGGCAGCCCCGCCCCGGCCACCACCTGCAGGGCCTCCTCTCCCAGCTTGCCTTTGGGTAACGCAATGGTCAGGTTATACATCATCCTTTATTCTCTCCTACCACCAGCAAATTGGCGATGCCCCGTTCCGCCACGTAAGACCTGGCTTCCGCCAGTGAACGCCGGGCCACGTCCACCTCCACCACCCAGCCCTCCTGCCGGAGTTCGGCGGCTTTCTGGCATACCAGGGCGTGGTCTCCGCCGGTCACCAGGTAATCGGCGGCTACCTCTTCAACCCTTTGGCCGCCGTCGCGATTGGCCAGCAGCACCCTTTCCAATCCCAGGGCAAAACCCGTTGCGGGGCAGGAGTAATTGAACCTGCTTAACAGCCGGTCGTACCGGCCCCCGCCGCAAACAGGAAAGCCGATACCCGTCGCGTATCCCTCAAAAACGATACCCGTATAGTAGTCGAAATCCCGGAGAATGCCCAGGTCAAAGAATACCCGGTCCGTCACCCCGTATGCCTCCAGGGCCTCCCATACCTCCGCCAGGTTGTCCAGAGCGGTGCGCAGCCGTTCGTCCCGCACGAGTTGACGGGCCTGCCCGAGGGCCTGCCTGTCTCCGTGCAAGGAACAGAGCGTGGTCACCCGCTGGCGGTCGGCCGAAGAAACTCCGGACTCCTCCAGGATCACCTCCAGGCCCACCAGATCCTTACGGCTGAGGGCTTCTTTTATTTCCAGGGCGGCCTCTTCAGGCAGTTCCAGCTGTTCCAGCAGGTAGCGGGTGATCTCCACCTGGCCGATGCCTACCTGGAAATCGGACAGGCCGGCGGTACGGAGGGCCTCCACCGCCAGGGCGATGACTTCGGCGTCCGCCCAGGGACCGGCTGCCCCCAAAAGTTCCACGCCGGCCTGGTAAAACTCCCGCTGCCGCCCGGCCTGGGTAGCCTCAAACCTGAATACATTGGCGGCATAAAACAGGCGCAGGGGCGCGGGCCTCTCGCGCAGCCGGGTAGCCACCAACCGGGCAATAGGGGTGGTCATGTCCGGGCGCAGGGCTAGAATTCGCCCCTGGGGGTCGATAAACTTGTGCAGCTTCCGGCCGGCCTCCCCGCCGCCGTCTGCTGTCAGGGTTTCATAATACTCAAAGGTGGGAGTGACCACTTCCTGGTAACCCCACCGCTGGAACAGGTCCGCCAGGCTGTTCTCCAGTTCGCGCTTCCTCCGGGCCTCACCGGGTAGCCAGTCCTTGACTCCGGTAGGCACCTGCAGGATCAAAGGTGTATTTGGCATCAGCTTCCAGGTTCCCTTCAATTCTTTATCTTGTTAAAATGTTAACGTTATGATAGCACAGAAGGAAACTCGGCGTCAATGGCTAAATTGGCGGATGTTTTCAACGGCATTGTCTCAAGTCTCTTGTCCTTTAACCGCCAGCCGGTCCAGGATCAACCGGTAGCCGTCAGCCCCGTAGTGAAGGCAGCGTTTGACCCGGCTGATGGTAGCGGTACTGGCTCCGGTTGCCTCGGCGATGGCCCCATAGGTATAGTTTTGTTCCAGCATTTTCGCCACAGCCAGCCGCTGGGCCATTGCCTTGATCTCGGCGATGGTACAGATATCCTCGAAAAACCGGTAGCACTCCTCCTCGTTTTGCAGAAGCAAAACGGCCTCAAACAGGGCATCCACAAACTCGCCCTTGAGCTTGCTGGTTACAGCCATACCCGCCACCTCCCGTGTCTTTGGGGGAATTATTCTACATCATGTCGAGAACTCCTGTTCCGGCCCGGTAATAACGTCTTTTGGTTCCTCAACCGCGGCAACGCGGGAAGGCATGTTCACCGGTAATTTGGCACAGAATACTGATAGCTATGCCCCCACAAGAAAGACGACTTTCATCGCCTTCGGCGTTTTATCGGAAGTCGCCTTTCTTGTCCGCTATGGGCTGCCGCCCCTTCGGCGGCCTTCGGCCTGAGCACCCCGCAAGAGTAAGGGGGCACACCCCCCTACAACCCCCCAGGTATAGGAAATTATTGACAGGCCATAATTTCCTATACCGGATATAGTCTGATATAATAGGCACTGTCAGTGATGGAATGGAGGGTCTAGAATGAAGAGAAAAGTGATCAAAATCGACGAGGAACTCTGTGACGGCTGCGGTCTCTGCGTCACGCCCTGCGCCGAATCCGCCATTGAAATCGTTGGGGGCAAGGCGCGGGTAGTCAGTGACGAATTGTGTGACGGGGCTGGTTTTTGCCTGACGTCTTGCCCCACCGGCGCCCTCACCCTGGAGGAACGGGAGGCCCCTGAATTCAGCGAGGCGGCCGTAGAGGAGCGTAAACGCCAGCTCGGTAAAAACGGCGAGGGCGCAGCCGCTTTTCGCTGCCATATCTGCAGCAGGGATGACAGCGACCGGGCATTGCTCCCGGTAAGGGTCAAAGGCGAGAACCGCTGGGTATGCACCAGGTGCCTCCCCCAACTGATCCACGGTTAAACACTTATCATTAAATGTGCACCAAAGGCGACGCCCCTCGCATGAGGAGCGTTCAAACTTTCCTTCGGGGCTTAAAAGGCCACGTTTCGGGCTGCTAGAAAAGCTTCTCAGCCTTAACCTCTCCGCCTTCTTCGAAGGGCGTGTGCCAACGCATGGTAACGACCTTCTTATCGGTGTAGAAGTCCACACAGTCGCTGGCCCGGCCGCGGATGTCGCCATACATGGCGGTTTTCCGCCCGCCGACAGGGTAAAAGGCGATGGGCGCGGGGGTACCGACGTTGACCCCGACCTGGCCGGTGTCCACGCGGCGGATGAACTCTCTCGCCCAGGACCCGTTTTCCGTGTAAATAACCGCGGTATGACCGTAAGTGCTTTGATTGATTACATTGACGGCTTCCGTCAAGTTCTTAACTTTTTTGAAGCACCTGACCGGCCCAAACACTTCTTCATCAAATACATACATTCCCGGTTCCGCCTCCAGGACGGTGGGCGCAATGAAGTAACCGTTGGGATACTTCTCAACCTCCGGGTTTCTCCCGTCAAGGATCATCTTCGCGCCTGCTTTAATTGCGCTGTCACAGGCATCCAGCATCTGGTTGAGGGAGTCCCTGGAGACAACCGGACCCATGGTTACTCCGGGATCCGCACCCCGGCCGAGGACAAATTTCTTTGCTTGGGCTATGAATCTTTCCTTGACCTCATCGTATACCTCTTCAACCGCCAGTATGTTGGAAACAGCGAAGCATCTTTGCGATGAGTGCCCAAAGCAGGAATTCACCAGGTTATCCATAATGGCGTCCAGGTTTGCGTCCCTCGCCACAACGGCAAAGTTGTTGGCCCCGCCCTGGCACTGAGCGCGTTTTCCGTTGTTGACGGCGGTTTTGTACACGATCTCGGCAACGCGGGAGGAGCCGACAAAGGTTACCCCCACAGTGTCCGGATGCACGATCAGGGCATTGCCCAGTTCGCCGGTTCCGTTTAAAACGTTGACAACTCCCTTGGGTAGGCCGCACTCTTCCAATAGCTCGACCAACTTGATAGCCGTCATGGGACAAAGCCGGCTCGGTTTGATAATCGCAGTGTTGCCGGAAGCAATCGCCCAAACGAAATACAGCGAGATCATCGCAGGGAAGTTAAATGGAGGAAGCATTACGAACGGGCCGAGAGGTTCCCTGATATACATCGTGTCCACACCCGGTCCCACATCCTCGGAATACGCTCCCTTGAGCAGCTCGCAGATAGCTGCCGCATGTTCTACGTATTCCAGCCCCCGAACGATCTCAGACTTCGCTTCGGATATGGTCTTCCCGTGCTCGAGAGAGATAATGCGGGCAATTTCGCCGGCATTGTCATTCAATTTCTCGTGAAACTTAAAGAGCATTTTTTGTCTTCTGGGAGGAGGAGTAAGCCTCCAGCTCCAAAATGCATCCTTGGCAGCTTTAACAACTGCCTCCAACTCCTCTGGTGTAGACATCGGATTCAATGCAACTGTTTCGTCCAGAGCCGGGTCCTTGATTTCCAGGTACTTCTCCGTTTTCGATTCAACCCATTCCCCGTTAATAAAGTTCTTTAGCACTTGAACTGCCATGTTGAACACTCCTTCTCTTGGTTAGAAAAATCCACTGATGATTAAGGCATCTGCTGTTACCAGTTCAATCCACTATCTCGATTCCCCAGGTGGTAGCAGCCTTGAGGGCTAATTCCCTGGAAGGCGTCGCCCGCCTGAGTACCAGGCGGCCACCGCCGCGGTTAAGGGTATCCACCATGCCGTCTGCTTCGGTGGCGTAGACAGTGATCCGCTGCAGTTGGGGCTCGTTTACCTCCAGGATTTCCACCCGGAGCCGTCTATCCCTTACCATACCCATTACCTCCCGGTACATCTGGGCATTGTTGGTGCTGGCCCCAAAAACCGCTCCCATCAGGATCCCCGGCACATTGATGCCCCGGCAGGCATAAAGTTCCGGGCAGAGTTCAATTTTTACCCCTTTGATCTCCCCCTTGCTCAAGGCATGAGCCAATCGAGCCGCATGGGTGGGTGAGCCCACCTTCATGCTGCTGCCGGCTACCACCGCTTCCCCGAAGGGCCGCACAATGGAATTAGCCTGGCGGGCCAGGTTCCTGGCCTCCTGCTGGGTTTCCAGGATGGTGGCGGCGATGCCCGCTTCCTCCCGTTCTTTAACCTCACCGGCCACATACCTCTCTACTTCCTGGTTGGTTTTAAAAAAGGGCTGCATGTACCTGATCACCAGTGGGACCAGGGCTTGGGCTGAAACGGGATGCACAGCCGCCGCCAGTGCGATCATGGCGTCCACCGGTACCGTGACCGGCAGATACGTGCTTAGGGCCAGGCGCGCCGCCAGGTGGCCGATGAGTACTCCCCCGCCGATGTGCGTGGCACAGAGGCCCGGTACCATCACCCTGGGCGTGCAGGGCACCCCGATAGTGGGTGACAGGGCCAGGGTGACCGCCCGGCTCATGGCCTCCGCCGGTCCTCCCGCCAGTTCCACCATCACCGCCGAGGTGCAGGCTGCCCCTGCTCCCAACCCCTCCATGTTGCAGCCCGATGTACTCTTACCGATCCGGAAGATGGTGGCAACCTTTAGCATCACCGCCGTTACCCGGGCGAGTTCTTCTTGATCGGTGACGGTTTCCTGCATCGCCTTGAAGAGTCCGGTCAACACACAAGCGTCGCCCGTCCCAGCGCAGGGCTGCAGGCCTACCACATGGTTACCCACTTGAGCCCCCAGAGTGTAGACCAGCACCTTATTCAAGAACCTATCGCCAATCAGCTCGTTAGCAAAATCATCCCGGGACAACTCCTGCCCTACAGATCCCATCAAAAAGCTGGACCCCGTAGTCAACCCCACTTCGGCCGCGTAGAGGTTGTGACAAAACACATCCTGTACGGCGGAGCGTACCTCTGCCGGGGTCATCCGGTTGGCATGGACTGCTTCGGCGATCACCACATCACTAACACGCAGGCCCAGCTCCTGGGCTAAGCTAATGGTTTCTCCCAGGGTCAAGCCGCCCAGTTGCCACCCTTTGGCGAGAGCCAAATTGACGATCCGTTCCACACCTACTCCCCCCTGTAGTCCCAGTGATGGAAATGCAGCCGGTTCCGCACCATTAACGCAGCCCATCTTCACCCTTGATCTCGTGTTTCTGTAACCCGCCGATACGCGGCAACGGCCGCCCGCTGTCGGTGACCACCAGCGCCACCACGATCTCATCAGCTCGCGGCCCATCCGGCAGCCGGATTTCCATGGCATCGTAATGGGTACGCACAAAAGCGGCATCCTTGTAGTGCAGGGGAACATCCAACCCGGTGCCGGGTCCGCCCAGTTTCTTGGCCGACGGGATGATGGCCTTGCCCCCGCCCACTTCCTCGCGGAAGGGCTTACCCAGTTTGGGGTGCAGGATGGCCGCGGCATGCTCCAGTTCACCCTGTTCCCCAACGATGGCGCCCTTTCCGTAACTCTCAGCCTTTTCCTTTGGAATGCCCAGGGCTGCCACAGCCCGCTCACCCAGCATTTTACCCAACTGCTCCCCGGCGTCCGTCAGTTCGCTCAGGTCCTCCTGGAACTTTCCGGCGAAGGGGTTCTTGATCACGGCGATGGCCGCAGCCTTCCGGGTAGGGGTGTTCAATTTTTTTAGGCCATCGGCATGGGTTTCCTCCACTACGGTAACTATTTTACGGATCTCCATTCTTACTCCTCCCCCTTGAAAAAACTTATTTACCGCTGTTGTCTATAATGTTCTGAGATTCACCCGGGTTTCCTTCAAACTTCCCTTGAAAATAAAATGGTCGTTGTAATGATGTTCAGGTTTATTCCCCGGTTTTAGCGCCGCCAGCTAACCTTCCGGGTGGCCGGCGGTGTATTGCGGCTCTTCTCGGCCTTGACCACACCATCAATTAACACCATGGCTACACCCGGCAAGTCACCGGCTTCCAGTGCTTTCATGGCGGTGGCTCCGGCCGATCCCAGGGGCGCGTCCATCAGTACCAGGTCGGCTTCTTTGCCAGGCGCAATCACTCCCGTGTTCAGGCCGTAAACCCGGGCGGTATTACCAGTAGCCATCGCCACCGCCTCCGCCCCTGAAATCCCCGACATGGATGCTAGTTGGGATACTGTACGCAGGATACCCAGGGGAATAATGCCGGACCCCGACGGGGAATCATTGCCGATGATTATCCGTCCCAGTTCGCCCCTCGCTTTGCACAGCCGTACCACCTGATCAGCCACCTTGGGGTTGCCGCACTGGACAATCTCCAGGGCGAAAGCGGTACTGGTAACGATCCGCTCCGCTTCCTCAGGGGAAACCGCGGTGGTTCCGCCGTTAATATGGGAGACCACGTCCGGCCCCACCTGGATGACATCCTCGGCGGTAACGGTGGAACTTCCCGGAATGGAGGTCCCGCCGGTATGCATCATCACTTTAAAGCCGTGCTTGTGTGCCCACTGGACCATGGGGGCCGCCTCTGCCGGTTTCTTGACGCCGCCCAGGCCAACCTCCCCTACCAGCCAGACCCCGGCAGCCGCCAGTTCGGCAAAGTCCTTTTCCTCCAGGCCTGGTTCCAGGATCAGGGCGCCGCCGTGCACCTTAACGCCCGCCGGCCGCTCGTTGTAAAAAGACTTGGATGCCAGGATAGCCAGGGCTTTCACCCCGACAGGGTCCTTTGGCCGCCCAGGGGTGTGCGCCTCTCCGGCGGAAATCATGGTGGTCACCCCGCCGTGCAGGGAACTGGAGATATAGTCCAGGGTCTTCTGGCGGGGAGTAAAATCCCCTAACACGGGATGGGCATGGGAATCGATCAATCCCGGAGTTACCGTCATCCCACCCGCATCGATGGTTTCCTGCACCTCTACTCCCTGCAAGATTTCTTCTCCACCGGCGGCCTTAATCATCCCGTCCTCAATCAGTATGGTACTTGCCGTCAGTAGCGGCTGGTTGATATCCCCACTCACAATCTGGCCGATATTGGTGATTGCCACTCTCTTCATTGCTACCCCTCCCTCAATAATCTGATCTCCCTAGCTTAAAAACCCCATTGCTACCCGCCGAGGGGGCGGGCTAAACCCTCCGGCCACATCCTGACCCGTCCTGCCACAAAGATCACTGCGCCCAGGATCAGGTTTTTCTCCGCCAGTTGTTTAGCCTTCGCTACTCCCCCGTCCAGGGCTTTTTCAACTGCCCATTCCGGTAATTGACCCACGCAGGTAGTGACCAACAGGTCCGGAATGTCGGTGTCGGGGTCCAACTCCCGCGCAGGGCGGCGGGTCACCCCGGGAAACTCCACGTTGGTATAGTTTCCAATCAGGGTGGCGCAGGCATCTGCCAGGGCGGCGTTTCGAGCTACCGACACCACCGCGTCCGCCACACCGAGAGTAAAACTCCGACCTCCCAGCCCGCTGGTGGCCACCCCGCCAACCTTACTGTTGAAGTCCAGCGGAATAAAATGAGTGGCCATTCCCACCTGCAGCCGGGGCGCAATGCCTACCCGGGTGCTTTCCCCCGGTTTCAGCCTCAGGGCGATATCCCCACCGTTGTTTACCAGTACCTTGGTCGCCCCCTGGTCCACCGTAAAGTCCGCCACCAGGTCCGCAAAGGTCCCCGCCACCGCGGCCATCGGGGTCATGGTCTCGTCCCCGGTTGCGGCTACCGCCTCTACCATCAGCCGCAGCACCTTGGGCAGGTCCTTCGATCCTGCCAGGCACGGCCAGGGTTGTTTGGCCAGGGGAAGCACCCCGGCAAGGGCATCCAGTAAAACAGGCACCCTGGCTCCGGCCTTGCGCACTTCCCTGGAAAGAGGTTTGCCCCGCCGTTCGGCGGCAATGGTCATCTGCACCGGTCCATGGTCCACATAGACCTTTCCCGCAGCCAACAGTTGCACTACTCTACACCTGCGCTTGATGTTGTTTCAAAACCGCAAACGGTTGGATACTCCCCACGTGCCCGCCGATCCGCTCAAAGGTTGCCCTGGTCATAGTGTACTCCACCGGTGCCACCGTCGCCGGAGTGGGCACCCAGTAAAAAGCCCTGGGGGCCACCTTTTCCACATCCACCATGAAGTTGATACCTCCGCCCGGTAAGATAAAGGTGGGAGCACCGCCGATGGTAAGGGTGACTTCCCCTAGGTGGACCGCTCTGGTGAGTTCAATGGGGTTTTTGGTAACTCCAGCCCGCGCGCTGCCGCCGGTCCCCCCAACGTAAAGGGCAGATACCCGGGCGTCTTCGCAGTTGGCCGCAATCAATCTTACCACCCTGGCCACCTCCGGCGTCATGGGCACCTCCAGCACACTGCCATCGGGCTGCACCTCGAAGAGGGCGGCAATCCTGGCGGTGGTTTCGGTAACCAGGATGCGCATGCCGGGGAGCGCCCTGGTCATGTCCACACCAACGATGGCGTCCCGGGGAGTCATCACTGACGTTCCCCCCAGGCCGTGTCCCGGTTCGCCGAAATACCGCCCGCGGGTACTACGCCTTCCGACGGGGATCACGCCGCTGTAGGTCATCCCCACTTCTTCTCCGGCGCGGTGTTCGGAAAACAGCCCAATAATATGGTGATCCAAAATGATCGCCTCGTCCACCACTCCTTTCAGGTGGGGTGCGAACATGCCGGTGGTGGCGCTGCCGCAGCCCACCCGCATGGTACGGTCTTCATAACCGTCTACGACCGGAGCATAGCCCACCTGGAGTTCCAACTTGCTCCCCTGCTCTACTTTTAATTCCACCCGCTCGCCGTTGGCAATGTCCACAATGGTGCGGGCGGTGGTAAAACCGTTTTTCCCGGTGAGCAGGTTAGGCCCACCGAGAGAAAGCATCTTGGAACCGTATTCCTCTGTAATCACCAGACCTACCACGCGCCCGTCCCGGCGCACGGGGGCGCCTTCCCGGCCGATGTGCAGGTTGGTGTCGATTTTCACCTTGATGCCGCTGTAACTGAGGGGGGCCTCAGTGACCACCGTCACCACTTCTACGCCGTCCCTCACGTCCTGCACAATAATGGGCGCCGGGATGCAATCGGGATAAGTGGAACCCGCCCCTACCGCGGTAACCAGGGGGACATCCAGCGGTCTAGCCCCCGTCACTGGAGCCGCCCAAACCAGTTCCCGGGCGCGTACCAATCTCCCGCCCACATTCCGATACCGCCGGCATGCGCCCGTAAAACCCTCCCTAACTTGACATTGCACCGGACAGTTGTTACAGGTTACAGCCTGTATAATCAACTGCCCGTCGTTAATGACTGCCTCCCTCGGGCAAACCTTCACACAAACTCCGCAACTTGTGCATTTTTCGTCTACCTGTACTTTTTCGTCCCTGATGCCAATACTACCAACGGGACACTCCCTAGAACATATACCACACCGATTACATTTATCTACATCAATTTGAATCATGTTGCAGCTCATCCTCTCATGTAGACACTAGCAAGAGTATCCACATTCGTTGCGTTAGAGTCACAATTATTAGATGATGTTATCCCTGGGGATACAAAGTTGTTTCTTTGTATCCCCAGGTAATTAGTCTAGTCTAATTTGCTGCTTGAGTCTTTCCGCTTTGATTGAGCACAACATATATAACACCTGCAACGATTATACCAATGATTGGTGGGACAAAGAAATTAGCTTTTAAGGCAAAATAACTTGCCGTGCCACCACATAACCATGCTACAAGTGCCATCCAGTTCACCGTTGTGGCAGCTTTTGGTTTCTTAATAAAAAACTCTTCTGCCATGATTATGCCGGGCACCGGTGGGATCAGCAACGACAAAAACTTGATCACCGGCAGTATCTGACTGTAAATTCCTGCGGCAGCAAAAATCGCGGCTAAACCTGCTACTGTAACTGCGATGTGCAAATGCGTTATCTTGCCAAAATACTTGGTATCCTTAATGACGTTTTGTAAGGCCAGGCTCGCACCGTAAATATTGTTGTCTTGAGTGGTCCAGAGGCAGAAAACAGCTGCAAAAAATGCTAGTACCGATAGTCCTAGTGCAGCCATAGCTTTGGTAAAATCACCTGTACCAGTTGTGATGGCCACAAGAGCGCCTGCGAGCTGCAACCCGAAACACCCAATGACAAAGGCCACGATACCTGCTATTATAACATCTCGGTTACTTCTAGCAAAACGGCACACATCGGGAGTGATGGTAGCCCCGAAAACCCATCCCCCCACAATAGAAGCAGTAGCTGCTGAAAAAGTGATAGGTTTTTTAGGAACATATTCAAATAAGCCAGCAAAACCGTCGGTTGCCCCGTAGACCGCGAATACCCCTATTGCGGACAAAATTAAGGCTGCAGGAACTCCAAAGGTACTTACAACATGTAAACCTTTAAAACCTCTAATCGCTGACTGCATCCAGACCAAGATCACAATCACTGCCGTGATGGGCACCGTTAGAGGCCACCACGGAAATGTAGTCTTAATCATTCGAGAAAAGATATCTCCGTTTAAAGCAACCCAAGTAACTGCTGACATCGCCAGAAGGACCGAAAATATCTGGGAACCAATTTTTCCGAAAGCCCGCCGTGACAGGAAAGCAGTCGACAGCCCTGTTCTATATGCCAGCAAACCTGTCAGCACCACGATAGAAATCAAAACCGCGTTCCCCACCAACAAAGCAATAATAGCTTTAGTTATCGACAAACCAACCCCAACCGCTCCTCCGATAACGAAATTGGAAAGGGCAATGGGATAGCCGGCTAAAACAATGGTGAGGCTCAGCAGGCTTTTCCTCTTGTCTTCAGGGACCTTATCAAAAACATGCTCATAAACGTCATCCTTTAAGACCTTCTGCTCAGTTATCGTCCTTTCTTCAATTGCCATTTGAATTCACTCCTTTCGTCTTTACCAGTAATTGCGTAACAGCAACAGTTTGAGGCCGAGCCAAGGCGGTGTTTAATCACCGCCTTGGTCTCAACCTTTTTACTCCAGCCTTGTGTTAAATTGCGTTATGCTGTTTTAGCGATTGATCCAGGTAACCGATGAACTCCTCCGCTCTTTGAGTTGGCGGTTGAGTGACCAGGCTGACTCCCACAAACAGGATGATCGAGACGATAAACGCCCAAACACCGGGCCACCAGCCCAACGGTTTTAGATTGGTGTACTGCAGGTAAAGGCTAAGGCCGCCCGCGATCAGGGTACTGGCTATCGCCCCTGCCGAGGTTCCCTTCTTCCAGAAGAAAGCACCGAAGATCGCCGGTACCATCACCAAAAGCCCGGCGGATGCAGCGGTCGACAGAACCGCAATCAGGCCCAGCTTTAAGCGGGCAAACAGGAACGCAGCGATGGCAATGATGGGGATAAAGGCCTTACTGACCATCAACTGAGAATCTTCCGAGGCATTGGGGACCAGGTTTTTATAAATATCCCGCGATACCATGGAGGACAGGGTCAAGAAGATGGAGTCAACTGTCGAAATGGCCGCCGCCGCAATCCCTACCATCACAATCAGAGCCAGCAGCTTGGGAACGATGGGTAAGGCAAGCAGGGACGGGGTTGCCAGGTCGGCCTTGGGGAGGTTCGGTACCAGTACCTTGGCCGAAAAGCCCCACAGTACCGAGACCAGAGTGTAAATCAGGCCAAAGATGAGGAACCCGATCACCATGGTGCGCATGTGCTTGAGAGACTTGGGCGTGTACAGGCGCTGGCTCACCTGGGGATTCGAAATACAGAAGAAGAACCAGGGCAGGCTCAACCCCAGGAAGGTTGAAAACTTAAAAAAGCCTTTATCAGGGGTAACTACCAATGAGGCTGCATAGTCCTTTTGCACGGCAGCGAATAACCCGCCAAAGCCACCTAACCCTTTATAAACTACTACCAGCAGCACTGTTACGGCAGCAACCATCATCATTAACGCCTGCAGGGAATCAGTCCAGGCCACTGAACGCAAGCCTGCGATCCACGCCCAGAAGATTGCCAGCAAGGTGGCGATAATCAATCCGGTCATGAACGTGATGGCTCCTCCGGAAAGACCCTCCATTAGATAGCCGATACCCATCAGCTGGACGGCACTGTAAGGAATAAGGAATATGCAGGAAGCCAGAGCAGTTAATAGAGCCACTCCCTTGCTGTCGTAGCGGTGCCCCAAAAGTTCTGTCGGAGTAACATAATCATATTTTTTACCGGCTAACCAGAACCTGGGGCCAAAGTAAGCAACCAGTACCAGGCCGCAAAGGTAAATAAGCTCAAAACCCAGGGCGCCCACGCCGCCGGAGTAAGTGAGGCCGGCCAATCCCACCATCATGAAGGCGCTGTAAGTGGTGGCGCTGTAGGTCAGGGCAGATACAAAGCCGCCCATGGTACGATTACCCAGGAAGTACTCGGTCATCCCTTTGCCCATGCCTTGCTTGGACATGTAAGCGACCACCGTACCGATGACAATGTAGATGGCCATGGCGGCATAAACAGCACTCGCGCTCAACTTAATCCCTCCAATTCCCGGTAATCACTACCATGCAGGCGATAGATACAACGGCAAACAGGGTCCAGAACAGGAATGCCCCGGAAAACTTCTGGACGCCGGACAGTACTGTGTATGGCACCACGTATGCTAGTAAAAGAAGGACTGCGAATACCCAGGCCCATGTCCGCCTGGCGGCACTCAAGTTGTCTTTGGGAGCCGGCGCCGGCCCGCTTGTCTTCGGACTAGATTCCACTTGCGTTTTTCCTCCCTTCTGTTAATAGAGAAATTTCCAATCAAGTCTGCTATCTCAAAGGCATCACCTCCTCAAAAAGTCTTTTCATCCCTGGATTATTTGTTGTTCAAAGCTGCCAGGATCTTCTCAGGTGTAATGGGTAGACTGAAAATTCTGACGCCCACCGCGTCGTAGACTGCATTGGCGATAGCTGCCGCCGTCGGAATGAGCGCCGGCTCACCAACACCTTTAGCGCCAAAAGGCCCCGATTCTTCCAGGTCCTCAACGATTATCGCGTGAATACCCGGCATATCCAACATCGTCGGTATCAGGTACTCGGACAGCCTTGGGTTCTTGATTTCCCCCTCCTGAACCGTAACCTCTTCCATCAGGGCATAGCCCACACCCATGGCGCAACCGCCCTGGATTTGACCGGTAACATTTTGCGGGTTGATAGCCTTGCCCACATCGTGGGCCGCAACAATATTCAGGACCTGCACCTTGCCGGTCTCAGTGTCCACCTCCACTTCAGCCACCTGGGTCGCGAAGGCGTACGTGGCATAGGGAATTCCGCTCCCTGTATCGGGGTCAAGTTTTGTTGTGTTGGGATTAAACCAGCCGCTGCCCAGAGTCAACCTGCCCTCAGCGCGACAGGACGACACCAGGTCTTTCACCGTATATTTTGTTATCTTCCCGTTATGCCAGACCTTCCCTCCCGCCAGTGCCAGTTTCTCCTTCGGGGATTTTAAAAGGGAAGACGCTTCTTCCAGTAACTCCTCTTTTGCCTCCCGCGCCGCCAGTCGTACCGCGTTACCCGAAATGTACGTTTGCCTGGAGGCTGAGGTTGCTCCCGCGTCAGGGCTAATCCCGGTATCCCCCGACAGAACGAGCACATCTTCATAGTTTACTCCAATCTCCTCTGCGGCGATCTGGGCCAAGACCGTATCAGAACCCTGGCCGATATCCGCACAACCCGTTAATACCAGTACCGTCCCGTCATCCAGGAGGTCGACAAATGCTCCCGAGGGATTGGGCAAGCCCGTGTTGCCAATGCCGTAACACATGCTGCCCACACCGATGCCGCGTTTTTTCAACTGCCTTCCCCTCCCTTAAGGGGTAATACCGATGCCGCCTTTTCCATCGCCTTGTCAAGGGTTTCCACTATTCCAACACTTCCATGCAACAGCTGGCCCGTAGCGGTACGGGATCCTACCCGCAACGCGTTCTTTAGGCGTATCTCGAACGGGCTCATACCCAGTTTCTCCGCCAGCTGGTCCATCTGGGACTCGTGGGCAAAAGCCATCTGCGGAACCCCGAACCCCCGCATGGCCCCGCACTTTGGATTGTTCGTGTAAACACAGTAAGCGTCCACACTGACGGTTGGCACTTCGTAGGGACCGGTTGCATGGACAGCCGCCCTCTTCAGCACCCCAGGCCCATAGGAGGCATAGGCGCCTGTGTCGCCAATCACCTGCACCTTAACCGCTTGCAACCGCCCGTCCCTGGAAGCCCCTGAAATATAAGATATTACGTAAGGATGCCGCTTGGGAGAAGCCGTGAAGGATTCCTCCCTGCTGTACACCAGCCTCACCGGTCTCTTTGTTTTCCATGCCAGGAGAGCCAAGTGGCACTGGGTGGATATGTCCAGCTTCCCCCCAAAACCCCCGCCTGTAGTGGTTTGAATGATGCGGACCTTGTTTTGAGGAATGCCCAGGTTCATTGCCACGTCGCGGCGGTCATAGTGAGGATTTTGGGTTGATACCTTGACGACAACTACATCTCCTTCCATATAAGCGATCCCGGCTTCCGGTTCGATGTAACAGTGCTCAACCATCTGAGTGGTGTACTTATTGGCGATCACTATGTCACAGGATTCCAGTGCGCGGGCGGCGTCCCCTTTTCTGATTTTGGCCACGGTTAAAACATTGCTTTCCCCGTGAACTTTAGGAGAAGTCTCCAGCATAGCTTCTTCGGCAGAATATACCGCCGGCAGTTCCTGGTAGTCGACCTCCACCAGTTTCAAAGCTTTCAGGACAGCTTCCTCGGATTCGGCGGCAACCAGGGCCAGGGCATCCCCCCGCTGCCGCACTTTTTCCGATACCAGTACCGGTTCATCCTTGAGAATAATCCCGAAGGCATTGGCTCCGGGGATATCCTTGTGAGTTAGGATCGCGACCACCCCGGGCAACGCCCGGGCTTTGGTGACGTCAATGTTTCGGACCAGCGCGTGGGCCAACGGACTGCGCAGCACCTTGGCATGCAGCATCCCCGGCATCCTGAGGTCAGCGGCAAACGCGCTCCGGCCCAGGACCTTTTCAAGGGCATCACTCTTGATCACCGACCGTCCGACAACCGCCCTCTGTCCTTCCAAGTGTCTCACCTCTAATAGACTTTCTTCGGCAAGCCTGAGCCAGCCAATTTCTTTGCGGCATCTTCAACAGCGTCCAGAATTTTAACGTAGCCGGTACACCGGCAGAGATTGCCCGACAGGCCAACGGCGATTTCCTTTCTGCTCGGGTTTGGGTTTTTATCCAGTAGGGCCTTAGCAGCCAGTACCATACCCGGAGTACAGTAACCGCACTGCACAGCACCGTGCTCCAAAAAGGACCGCTGAATCGGGTGAATCCCCGTATCGTCGCCGATCCCTTCGATGGTAGTGATCTCTTTTCCGTGAGCCTGTGGCGCAAACAGCAGGCATGAATTAACAATCTCGCCATCCATAATCACCGTACAGGCTCCACACTCGCCTTCCCCGCATCCTTCTTTGGTACCGGTAAGCCCCAACACGTCTCTGAGCAGGTCGATCAGCCTCAACGCGGGTGGTATTTCTACCTTGACATGTTTCCCGTTAACCTTTGCCTGGAATAGAAAACCACTCATCCCTCACGCCCCGCTTTCGCTCCTTCTTCAGCCAAAAAGACCCGTTCCAGGGCCTGGCGCATTACCCCCCGGACAGCCTCACGCTTGTATGGGGCGGAAGCCCTGGAGCCCAACTTTGCCGCCACCTCTCGAGACGCCGCGTCAAAAATGTCTCCCGTCATCCCGCCGGTCAGGCTCTTACCTATCAATGTACTTTCAACCAGAGCACTTCGGAAAGGGTTGGGCGCTACCGCACCCAAAGCCACCCGCGCCTCCCGGATCATCTTCTCCTCGTCAACCTTTATCGCGACCGCCATGCTGATCCTGGAGATTGCCAGGGCGTTCCGTCTCCCCAACTTCGCGAAGCCGGACCTCTGCCCGGGTATTTTCATAAATGAAACCTCCAGGATCAGTTCATCGGGGGCAAGTGCGGTCCGGTTAATGCCCTTTAGCAAGTCAGCCACTTTTAAACGGCGTTGACCCCGCACGCTCGCGACCAAAACCTCCGCATCCATAGCCACCAGAGGGGGTATTGTATCCGCAGCCGGGGAGGCATTGGCAACATTACCGCCGATTGTACCTTGGTTACGTATCTGC
The DNA here is from genome assembly GCA_000987045.1 of Clostridiales bacterium PH28_bin88. Taxonomy (GTDB): domain Bacteria; phylum Bacillota; class PH28-bin88; order PH28-bin88; family PH28-bin88; genus PH28-bin88. Next base: position 31,330 of record LAKY01000051.1, read on the forward strand.
GGTGAACCTACTGCCGCTGCCGCCTCCGCCAGAGCCCTGTAATGCTTGATAATAATTTCCGAGCTTTGGAGCCGGCTGAAGGTTACCAGGCTACCGATGACCACTCTCGTTTCATCTTCTCGAATGGTGCGCAGCTGGTGCAACGCACCAATATCCACTAGATCTAAAGGGTCGTTCTCATTTTTCAGACCCAGCATCAGGTCGGTTCCACCTGCCAGCACCCTGGGAGCCTGTCTTTGGGCCATCGCGGAAAGCGCTTCTTCAATGGTTCCCGGTTGAAAATAATTTCTAACCTTTAACATTGCCTCGCCCCACCCGTTCTGAAGTTTTTTCAATTCACATCTGCAACAGGGCTTCGTTCTTTGGTGGCGTACGTGATAGTAATGCAAATAATGTGCCAAGCCTTAAAAATGTTAAAAAAAGAGAGCTTCTAGACAGAAAAAACCGCCAACCGCCCTCTAGGTATTTAGCTCCGTTATGTTTCAATTGCGAAAGGTCAACCTATACGTAATAGTCCCAACAATAGCACTTAAGTTTCAATTCTGTAATATTCCCCATGCTTAGACGCGGTTTAAGCGGAAACTGCCCGGCCTACAAACATTTCAATGTTGCAATATGCTATTTCAGGTTTGCATGCCCAGCTACTTTCGATTATCTCCGAGGCCACATTCGCTCATTCTCCGCCATAAAGTAGTGGTGCTTACTCCCAGTAAAGCTGCCGCGTCTTTTCGGCTGTAATTGACTTTCTCCAATGTGCGCATGATGATGCTCTTTTCTGCCTCCTTTAACAACTGTTCCAGGGTGGCTCCCTGGCCGGCAGGCATACCATTCGTTTCCCCTTGGTGGCCGGTAAGGTAAGGCGGCAGGTGGTCCATGGTGATCACCTGTTCACCCAAGGTGACAATGTTCAGGGCGTATTCCAGGCAGTTTTGGAGTTCCCGCACATTGCCCGGCCACGGATAGCATTGAAGGAATTCCAGTGCTTTGGGGTGGATGTCCCTGACAAACTTCCCCAGGGTAGTGTTATACCTCAGGATAAAATACCTGGCCAGGACGGAAATATCACCTAATCTTTCCCTTAAAGGAGGCACCTTGAGTTCAACCACATTCAGGCGGAAAAACAAGTCTTCCCGGAACTTGTTTTCCCGCACCAAACCCAGCAGGTTTTTGTTGGTAGAAGCTATTACCCTGACGTCCACCGGAATGGTTTTATTGCCGCCGATCCTGGTTACCTCTCTCTCCTGCAACACCCGCAAGAGGCGCGATTGGAGAAATATATCCATTTCGCTGATCTCGTCCAGGAAAACCGTCCCTTCGTGGGCCTGTTCAAACACCCCCGGGCTGCCTCCCCTGCGAGCGCCGGTAAAGGCTCCTTCTTCATAGCCAAAGATACAGCTTTCCACGAGGGAAGCGGGTAGTGCCCCGCAGTTCACGGCAACAAAGGGCCTGATCCTCCGTAAACCGGCGTTGTGGATGGCCTGGGCGAACAGTTCCTTACCAGTCCCCGTCTCCCCCGATATCAAGACGGATGAAATCCCATTGGCGATGTGAGCGGCTATTTTTTTGGTCTGCCTGATGATCTCGCTCTCGCCGACGATATCTTCAAAACTGTACCTGGCCGTTTGGTATTTTTTCAGTTCCTCCAGTATTTTCACCTTTTGAACGGCCGTGTTCTCGTTGCTGATTCCCACGCCGTAGTTTTCACTGATGGGAATCCGCACCGCTACTGCCCCGGGAACGGATAACGACTCGCCAACCCCTGGAACGCCGGATTCCATCACTTCTCTGGCCGCCTCGCTGGTTTTACCCACCAAACTGTCATTGGGTGTTCCGTCGGCATTAACGCAAGCCAGGCGTTTCCCTTCCTTGTCAAACAATACCGCTTCCCCGCCTACAGCCCGGGCGATCAGCGGCAGGGCCTGCACTAGAGCGCTTTTTAACCGCATTTCCCGGCTTAACCGTTCTATGTTACTGGCACATAGCACGTAATCCCCCACAGGGAGAGCCCAGGCTTCGGCTCCTTCCACGATCTGGGAGGGGCCCACCAATGCCTTTCCTTGTCTTGCCGCCTCCAGAGCGATATCGTAAATATTGTCGTCCAACTCGGGAACTACATTACCATTGGAATCCACCGTTTTTATCCTGCGCCCTTCCCGGTCGGTGACCGTGGCGTAACCGCCAGAAATTCTGGCCAGTAGCGGCAGAGCCGTAATCAGATAGTCTTTAAATTCACCGCTATCCAACCATTCACCCTCCTTTTCAGTGCTGCCTGAAAATAGTTTCGCTCTAAATAACATTCGCCCTGAACAAACATTAGTCCTTTGCGCCGGCTAAAGAAAACTTGGCTTGCGCTAAAGAAGACGTGTCCATTTATGGACTGTGGGCTTAGTCGCGTTGATGCCAATGGTGCAAGCCTTTGGCGCAGGGTGACCTCCTGAAGTATATCAAAAGGCACTTACCCCTTTTGAGGGAAGCGCCTTTGCTTTAACAGTGCTCCGGTGCACTAAACCTGTTGTGGACATTTATTATCAATCATGTTACCACAGACCGGTAACCGATACAATCATCTTTGCGGGAATTCCGCTGAAAAAAAGCCAGACGAGGAACAGGTCAAAAGGCATGCAAGCTCTTAGATTATTTCGGCTACCTTTTCCAACTTTTCAGCCGAAGAAGCCATCTCCTGGACGGTATCACCGGTGCCAGTTTGACCCACCAATCCAAAGAACCGGCATCAGGATTTGAACTTTGAGTCGCAGGAACTGGTTGGTTATTTTCATCCCCGGTCACGGCAGAAGTTTCAACCTCTCTTTCATGCCACACAAGCATACTCCTCTACGTTGGATTTTAGCAATAAGTATTCTATATCCAAGAAATATTTCCCTTCTGCATCCGCCTAATAAGGATTTTTGAAAGGTATCCTCCAGAGCTATTCTCCCATTACCTTGACAACCACCCGTTTACGCCTACGGCCGTCGAATTCAGCGTAGTAGACCTGCTGCCAGGGGCCCAGATCGAGCTTGCCGGCACTAATGGGAAGGACAACCTGGTGGTGTACCAGGATACTTTTCAAGTGGGCATCACCGTTGTCTTCACCGGTCCGGTGGTGATGGTAGCGCTTGCCGGAAGGAGCTAACCGTTCCAGCATTTCGTCAATGTCCTGGATAATGCCATCCTCAGCATCGTTCACGTACACCCCGGCGGTGATGTGCATGGCAGACACCAGAACCATACCTTCCCGGACACCGCTCTCCTGTACCGCATTTTCTATCTCCGGGGTAATGTTAACGTACTCGCGGCGCTTCTGGGTGTTAAACCAGAGGTACGTGGTATACGCGTTCATACTAGGTTTTGCCTCCCTGCAAACTGCGATTTTATCCACCTTTCTATCCCTTGCGGCGTTCCATTATCATTCCCTGGTTACCTGTCCAGGAGAAGTACGCGCACAGCACACCTTCCTCATTGAGCACCATCATTCCCCTATTGCACCTTCTTGTTCTGTTCACGTCTGCTGTTGGAGCAGTAGTTAATTCAGGCGGTAGTGAGCCCCAATGCTCTCCTTCCGCTCCAGGGCGGCCTTCGCAACAATCCCCGCGGTAGCCAGCATCAGCCGTAGTTGGTGATTGTCCCAGGGTTGTCCACGGTCTTCCATTGCAGAGTCCAGAAGGTGTTTTTTCATATCCTCTATTTCGTTCAAGGCTTCCTTTAGATGAGCTTCGGTCCGGACCAGAGCAACCTTTTTGCCCATGATCGCCCGTAAACCGCTCCTGATTTCTTTCAAGGCACCAGGACTGGCCAGGAGCCTCGATTCGGCGACCTCTTCGTCCGCTCCCCAGGAGGTTGGCGGTTGCTTGACCGCCTCCCTGGCCGCCTCTCGCCCTGCGATAGTCCCAAAAACCACCGCCTCTGTCAGGGCATTACCCGCCAGCCGGTTGGCGCCATGCACCCCTGTTGCCACCTCACCGGCAGCATAAAGTCCCGGAACGGTTGTTTGACTAAGCTGGTCGATAACCACCCCACCCATCATGAAATGAGCGGCAGGTGCAACCTCTAACATTTTCCGCCCCTTGAGAAGCGGGGTCAGGAAGCTATAGTTATTCTCCAGTTTTCCCGGATCCATACCGCTTAAATCCAGCCAGACCCCACCCCTCGGGGTATTCCTTCCCCCCGTGACCTCGCTGAAAATGGCCCGCGCCATTACATCTCTAGTCGCCATATCGCCATGGGGAGAGTATCTGGTCATGAATGTCTCCCCCAGAGAATTTCTCAAAGTGGCGCCGTCTGCGAACAACGCCGTGGATACTACAAGTTTAGCTTCCAGTATCATCGCGGGATGAAACTGGATAAATTCCATTCCTTCAAGCCTGGCGCCAATAGAATGAGCCAAGGCATAGCCATCACCGGTTACATCCCCTGCGTTGCTGGACACGGGGTAGAGCTTACCTATCCCTCCGGTTGCCAAGATTACCGTAGCGGCTCTAAAAACATAAGCCGCCGCCTCGTTTCTCCGAAAACCTTTGGCCCCCACCACTCGACCGGTCTTGTCAGTGAGCAGGTCTGTAATCATGACCTTATCATCGACCTCCACTCCCCGGTCCTTGATCGCCCTTAAAAGCCTGCGGGAAATAGCCAACCCTTCAACTCGAGAAGACTGAACCCCTTTTCCATCCACCGTTAGAAACCTTTTCCGGGAATGCCCCGGTGAACCCTTTCTCAAGAGCTGATTGCCTTCCATGAGAAAGGGCACTCCCTGTTCAATGAGACGTTTAATTCCGTTCCGGGCTTCTGCGGCAAACAGTTTTACTAATTGGGGATCGTTTAAGTATGCCCCTCCCGCAAGGGTATCGTTGACATGTTGTTCCACGCTGTCCCCGTCGTAACCCTCTTCCATCACGGCAGCCATGCCGTTCCGGGTCATAATGGTGTTGCCGCTGCTGCCCACCTTGCCTTTCGCCACAATGGTAACCCTGGGAGTAACCTTACTGGCTTCAAGAGCAGCAGCAAGACCGGCCAGACCACCGCCGACAATTAAAACATCAATTTCTGGCTTAACCGCATCCAAATCAAACGTCCCCCCCCTACCGCTCCAGGGCCTTGCCGCCGATGTCGGTGCGGTAGTGCATCCCTTCGAAATGGATGGGTTTGATGGCCTCGTAGGCGGTGTTGATGGCTTCCCGGATGGTGGCGCCCAGGGCGGTGACACCCAGGACCCGGCCACCGGCGGTGACCACCTGCCCATCCTTTAAGGCGGTGCCGGCATGGAATACTTCCACCCCGGCCGGCACCTGGTCCAGGCCGGTGATGACCTTGCCCTTCTGGTAGTCACCTGGGTAGCCGCCGGAAGCCAGCACCACGCAGACCGCCGCTTCATCCTTCCAGCGGACAGGTTGTCCCGCCAGGCGGCCGGCCAGGATAGACTCTATTATTTCCACCAGGTCGGTTTCCAGCCGCATCAGGATGGGTTGGGTTTCCGGGTCCCCGAACCGGGCGTTATATTCCAGCACCTTGGGGCCGTCCTTGGTGACCATCAGGCCGGCATAGAGCACTCCCCGGTAGGGACGACCCTCTGCCGCCATTCCCCGGACGGTGGGCACAAGGATCTCCCGGATTACCTGCTCATGTAGCTGGTCGGTATAGACAGGAGCGGGAGAATAGGCGCCCATGCCGCCGGTGTTGGGGCCCTGATCGCCATCGAATACCCGCTTGTGGTCCTGGGCGGAGGCCATGGGGACTACAGTCTCGCCATCAGTGAAGGCCAGGACGCTGACCTCTTCTCCCTCCAGGTACTCCTCAATGACCACCCGTTCCCCGGCTGCCCCGAAGGCCAGGTCTTCCATGATGGTTTCCACCGCGGCCAGCGCTTCGTCTACCGTCATAGCCACGGTGACTCCTTTCCCGGCGGCCAGCCCGTCGGCCTTGACCACACAGGGTGCGCCGTGCTGGCGTATGTAGTCCCGGGCGGCAGCCGGGCCGGTAAAGGTGGCGTAGCGGGCGGTGGGGATGCCGTACTTCTCCATGATCTCTTTGGCCAGGGCCTTGCTGCCCTCGATCTCCGCGGCATTTTCCCTTGGGCCAAAAACCTTTAGGCCTGCCTCCTCGAAGGTGTCCACCAGCCCGGCCACCAGGGGTGCTTCCGGCCCCACCACCGTCAGATCAATCCGCTCTCCCCAGGCAAAGTCAAGTAAACCCTGAATATCCTCGGCCGAAATGGGGATACACCGGGCATGCCGGGCGATGCCGGCGTTGCCCGGCGCGCAGTAGACCGCTTCCACCCTGGGGCTTTGAACGATCTTCCACACCAGGGCATGCTCCCGCCCCCCACCACCGACAACTAGCACTTTCATGCCAACCACCTCGCTTGTTTAGTGCTTGAAATGCCTGCGCCCCGTAAATACCATGGCGATCCCGTGGCGGTTGCAGGCTTCAATGGATTCCTCGTCCCGCAGGGAGCCGCCGGGTTGCACGATGGCGGTGATCCCTGCCTTGGCGGCCTCTTCCACGGTGTCGGCGAAGGGGAAGAAGGCGTCGGAAGCCAGCACGGCCCCTCTGGCGGACTCTCCAGCTTGCTCCAGGGCGATGCGGGCGGATCCCACCCGGTTCATCTGGCCGGCGCCCACCCCCAGGGTTACCCCGCCATTGGTAACAACAATGGCGTTGGACTTGACGTGCTTGACCACCTTCCAGGCAAACAGCAATTCCTGCATCTCCTCGGGACTCGGCTTTTGATCGGTAACCACTTTCCACTCTTCGGGCGGAACAGTCCCGATGTCCAGGTCCTGTACCAGGAAGCCCCCGCTGACCTTCTTCAGGTCGAAACCGCCGGCGGCGCGACCGGCAGATAGGTCGCCGGCAGCCATCAAACGTATATTCTCTTTAGTTTTGAATACCTCCAGGGCCCCGGCGTCGAATCCGGGGGCGATTACCGCCTCCAGGAAGATTTTCACCATCTCCCCGGCGGTGGCAGCGTCCACAGGCCGGTTTAGAGCCACGATACCGCCAAAAGCTGAGACGGGGTCGGCGTTGTAGGCCTTGGTATAGGCCTCCGCCACGTTATCTCCTACCGCCGTGCCGCAGGGGTTGGTGTGCTTGATAATCACCGCCGCCGGGCGTTCAAACTCCCTCACCAGGGAAAACGCGGCTTCCAGGTCCACAATGTTGTTGAAGGACAGTTCCTTACCCTGCAGTTGCCGGGCGGTGGCCACGCTGGCCCCGGTAGCTCCCGGTTCCCGGTAAAAGGCTGCCCGCTGGTGGGGGTTCTCCCCGTAGCGCAGTTCCTGCACCAGGTCCCCGGCCAGCAGGAAGTTGGCTGGTATGTCTTTAAAAGCCGCTGAGGGGTCATCCCATCTGCCTTTTTCGTACACTGCGGAGATTTGTGCTGAAGGAAGGTGGCTCCCCTGCGACTGCTGCAGGATCAACTGCAGGTAAGCGGAGATGGCGGTGTCGTATTCAGCCGTATGGGTAAAGGCCTCCACCGCCAGCCGGAACCTGAGGTCTGAACCAACTTCCCCGCGATCCTTCAACTCGTTCAGAACTTCCGGGTAGCGCTTGGGGTTGACCACCACCGCCACGCTCTCGTAGTTTTTGGCCGCCGCCCGCACCATGGTAGGACCGCCGATGTCGATGTTCTCGATGGCCTCCTCCAGGGTCACCCCCGGCTTGGCGATCGTTTCCCGGAAAGGGTACAGGTTTACCACCACAACGTCGATAGGCTGGATCCGGTTTTCCTCTAGCTGAGCCAGGTGCTCCGGCACCCGGCGGGCCAGGATGCCGCCGTGAACACTGGGGTGCAGGGTCTTGACCCGTCCTTCCAGGATCTCCGGGAAACCGGTAACGTCGGAGATATAAGTTACCGGGACCCCAGCCTCCTTGAGGGTTTTGGCGGTACCGCCGGTGGAAACCACCTCGAAGCCCAGGCCCACTAATTCCCGGGCAAACTCCACCACGCCGCTCTTATCCGATACACTGATGATCGCGCGTTTGGACAATCCACACACCTCCTGATTAGTGACTAGTTATTAGTGACTGGTGACTAGACCTGTCGCCGCTGAAGGCGGCGATGAGAAAGAAATGAAAACTGTACGGGATGCTTGACCGGATTCTGTCGAGCGAGACGAATTCCTTGTGATTGCCAGTGTTAGGGCAACCGAGGGGGACCAAAAAGCCCCACTCACTTATACCGGTCGAAAAGGCGGTCAAAACCAAAGAACAACCCGATGAGAGAGCCGCCGGTCCAACCGGCCAGGAAAATCCAATTCCACTGCCCTGTCAATAACCCCATGATCACAGTGGCGGCTGCCCCCGCCAATGACCAACGGAGAGCCCCGTAGATCCTGCGCAACACTCTCGCCTCCCGCATTACCTTACCATCACCCGTCGCCCCACCACTTCTACCCGTCCTTCTGCGATTAACTGCAGGGTCGCCGGGTACAGGCGGTGCTCCTGTTCCAGGATGCGCTCCGCCAGGGTTTCCGCGGTGTCCGTGTCGTAAACCGGTACCACCGCCTGGGCGATGACGGGTCCCGTGTCCATCCCCTCGTCCACGAAGTGCACGGTGCAACCGGAGAACTTCACCCCGTACTCCCAGGCCTGCCGCTGGGCCTCCAGGCCGGGGAAGGCGGGCAGCAGGGCCGGGTGAATGTTCACCATCTTCAGATGGAAGCGGGCTAAAAATTCGGAAGAGACTAAACGCATGTACCCGGCCAGCACCACCAGCTCCACATCCCGCTCCTCCAGGGCGGCAGCCACGGCCAGGTCGTAGTCTATTTTGGTGGGAAAGGATTTAGGGTCTATGTAAAAGGCAGGAATGCCCTGTTGCCGTGCCCTTTCCAGAGCAAAGGCATCCGCCCGGTCGCTCACCACCACCTGGATGCTTGCGTCCAGTTCTCCGTTTTGGATCGCGTCCATGATGGCCTGCAGGTTGGAACCCCGCCCGGAAGCCAGCACACCCAATCGCAAAGGATTCACCGGTCACTCCCCCTCTATTCACAAACGATTCTCGGTACCGCTTTGTTATTCTAGGATTACCTCACGGTCTCCGGAAACGATCTCCCCGATGTGGTAAGCCCGCTCGCCGGATGAGACCAGTTCACGGTGCACGGATTCCGCCTCACCGGCAGGAACCACCAGCACGAACCCGATCCCCATGTTGAAGGTGCGGTACATTTCCCCATCCCCTACCGCCCCGTGCTGCTGGATCAGGTTAAATACGGCGGGTACCGGCCAACTGCCCCGCCTGATGCGGGCGGCGGTACCCTGGGGGAAGACCCGGGGCAGGTTTTCTAAGAGCCCCCCGCCGGTAATATGGGCCATGCCCCTGATATCGAATCTTTCCAGTAGAGGCAGCACTGTCTTGACGTAGATCCGGGTAGGCGCCAGCATCTCCTCGCCCAGGGTGCGGCCCAACCCGGGCACTTCCTCTGCCAGGCGAAAGCCCGCCGCTTCCAGCAGCACTTTACGGGCTAAAGAGTAGCCGTTGGAATGCAGCCCGCTGGAGGCCAACCCGATCAGCCGGTCCCCCGGCTGGATGCGGGAGCCGTTAACGATCTTTTCCCTGTCGACCACCCCGACGGCGAACCCGGCGATGTCATACTCATCCTCCCCGTAGAACCCCGGCATTTCCGCCGTTTCCCCACCGATGAGGGCACAGCCGGCCTGCCGGCAGCCCTCCGCCACACCCCGGACGATATCCGCTACCTTTTCCGGCACCAGGCGGCCCACCGCCAGGTAGTCCAGGAAAAAGAGGGGCTCGGCGCCCTGTACCAGGATGTCGTTGACGCACATGGCCACAGCGTCAATGCCGATGGTATCGTGCCGGTCCAGCATCATGGCCACCCGCAGCTTGGTGCCTACCCCGTCGGTGCCGGAAACCAGCACCGGCTCCTTGTACTTGCGGGTATCCAGGGCGAACAGGCCGCCAAAACCGCCCAGTTCTCCCAGGACGCCCGGCCGCCAGGTCCCCTTGACGGATTCTTTCATCAACTCCACCGCCCGGTTGCCGGCGGTGATGTCCACCCCGGCCCGGGCATAGGTCCATCCACTTTCATTACTCAGCGATACCACCCGCTTCCAGGGCAAATTTGTTCCTTTTATGGGACCGTGGTACCTCAATTGGGTAATGGCCGCTGAAGCAAGCCACGCAGAAGTTGGCTGGGTCACTCCTGGAACTCTTCAGCATCCCTTCCAGGCTGAGGTAGTAGAGGCTGTCCGCCCCGATATACTCCCGGATCTCCTCCAGGTCGTGCTCCGCCGCGATGAGTTCCGCCCGGGCACTGGTGTCGATGCCGTAATAGCATGGGTGCAGGATCGGGGGAGAACTTACCAGCAGGTGGACCTCCTTCACCCCGGCCTCCCGCAGCAACTGGACGATCTTCTTGCTGGTGGTGCCCCGTACGATGGAATCGTCCACCATGATGACCCGCTGGCCCCGCAGCACCTCGCGGATGGGGTTCAGTTTCAGGCGCACCCCCAGGTCCCGCATCTTTTGGGAAGGCTGGATAAAGGTCCGGCCGATGTAGCGGTTTTTCATCAAGCCTTCCTTGAAGGGAATACCCGACTCCTCGGCGTATCCCACCGCGGCGGTGGTGCCGGAGTCGGGGACGGAAATGACCATGTCCGCCTCCACCTTGTATTCCCGGGCCAACTGGCGTCCCATCTCCCACCGCACCACGTTCACCGTTTCGCCGTCGATGGTACTGTCCGGCCTGGCCAGGTAGACGAACTCGAACATGCACATCGCCCGGTGGGGCGCCGCCATGGTCTGGACGGAACACAGGCCCTGGGCATCAATGACCACTATTTCCCCGGGATTGAGGTCCCGCAGGAATTCCGCGCCAATGGTGTCCAGGGCACAGGTCTCCGACGCGACCACGTAGGCATCCCCCAGTTTGCCCACGCACAACGGGCGGTTGCCCCATGGGTCTCGCACGGCCACCAGCCGGTCCTCGGACATCACCAGCATGGAATAGGTTCCTTTGACGTCAATCATGCACTTCATCAAGGCCTCTTCCAGGGTGTTGCGACCGTAACGGGCAATGAGGTTCACCATCACCTCGCTGTCGGAGGTGGACTGGAACACCGACCCGGTCATGGCCAGGTTCAAGCGGATTTCCCCCGCGTTGGTCAGGTTGCCGTTGTGGGCCAGGGCGACCATGCCCTTCAGGTAGCGGAAACAAAGGGGCTGGGCGTTGGCCAGGGAACTTGACCCGGTGGTGGAATAACGGACATGGCCGATAGCCAGGTTGCCCTGCAGTTTGGCCAGGTTCTCCTCGTTGAACACCTCCGACACCAGCCCCATGTTTTTATGCACGTGGATTTCCCGCCCGTCGGAAACCGCGATGCCAGCGCTCTCCTGCCCCCGGTGCTGCAGGGCATAAAGGCCGAAGTACGTCAGGCGGGCTACATCCATCCCGGGGCCGTAGATGCCGAACACGCCGCACTCGTCCAGCGGCTTGTCCAGCCAATCGCTTTCCATCAAGCCATCAGCCATGGTATCGCCCCCCGCCATTTCTCCTCCATCTCTTTAAGGGTAAGATCAGTGAGCGTTGCATCCCCGTTCTTGATCAGCAGCCGGTCTCCCCCCACCCGGCCTGCCACGGCAAAAGGTACGGAATGTCTCTCCGCAAGCCGCCGCACTTGTTCCACGTGCTCCGGCGCTACCGAGAGGATGATGCGCGACTGGGATTCACTGAACAGGATTTCGTGAGGCGCCAGGTCCTGTTCCAGGCGGATCTCCGCCCCAACCCCTCCTGCCAGGGCGCTTTCCGCCAGGGCAACCGCCAGCCCACCCTCGCTGCAGTCGTGGGCGGACTTGACCAGGCCCTGCTGGATGGCTGTAAGGCAGCATGATTGTACCGCCCATTCCCTGGCCGGGTCGAGCTGGGGCGGGCGGCCGGCGGTTACCCCGTGCAGGGTGTAGAGGTACTCACTACCTCCCAGTTCGGGCAGGGTCTCACCCAGCAGCACCACCACATCGCCCGGGTGCTTAAAGGACATGGTACAGCGCTTTTCCACGTCCGGCAAAAGCCCCACCATACCCACCACCGGCGTGGGGAACACCGCCACCCCGTTGGTCTCGTTATATAAGCTGACGTTCCCGCTGACCACCGGCGTCCTGAGGACGCGGCAGGCATCACTCATCCCCTCCACCGCCCGCCGGAACTGCCAGAAGACCTCGGGTTTTTCGGGATTGCCGAAATTGAGGCAGTCGGTGACCGCCAGGGGCTGGGCGCCGGTGCAGACAAGGTTCCGTGCCGCTTCCGCCACCGCGATGGCCCCGCCGGTGTAGGGATCCAGGTAGCAGTAACGCCCGTTACAGTCGGTAGTAACCGCCAGTCCCTTGGGAGTGCCCTTGATGCGGAGCACCGCCGCATCCGAACCCGGCGGCACCACGGTGTTCACCTGCACCATGTAGTCGTACTGGCGGTATACCCACTCCTTGTTGGCGATGGTGGGCGAGGCCAAAAGGTTCAACAGCGCCTCGTCAAGATCCTCAGGGACCGGCAGGGAACTTATATCGTAACCGTGAAGTTCAGCCAGGTAGTCCGGTTCCCGGTATTCGGGGTTATATACGGGGCACTGTTCGGTGAGGGCCGTGGCCGGCACCTCGGCCACCACCACACCGTTTTCCAGGATGCGGAGCATGCCGTCACCGGTCACCCGGCCTACCACCACCGCTTCCAGGCCCCATTTTTTCAAGATAGCCCGTACTTCCTCTTCGTGCCCGGGCTTGGGTACCAACAGCATCCGTTCCTGGGACTCGGAAAGCATCACCTCGTAGGGAGTCATGCCCTCCTCCCGCCGCGGGACCCGGGCCACGTCGATCTCCATGCCGGTGCCGGCCCGGGTGGCCATCTCGCAGGAGGAACTGGTGAGGCCCGCCGCCCCCATGTCCTGCATCCCTACCACCAGGCCACCCCTGATCAGTTCCAGGCAGGCCTCCAAGAGCAGCTTCTCCATGAAGGGGTCCCCCACCTGGACCGCGGGCCGCCGGGCTTCCGATGCTTCGCTGAGTTCCTCGGAGGCAAAGGTGGCCCCGTGGATGCCGTCCCGGCCGGTACGGGCCCCCACCACCATCACGGCATTGCCCACCCCGGCGGCCACGCCCTTGGCGATCTCATCGTGGTTGATGACCCCTACGCACATGGCGTTGACCAGGGGGTTGCCCGCGTAGCTGTCGTCAAAGTACACCTCGCCGGCCACGGTGGGGATCCCCAGGCAGTTGCCGTAGAAGGAGATGCCGCCCACCACGCCGCCCATCAGGTACTTGACCCGCCGGTCGTTAAGGCTTCCAAAGCGCAGGGAATTCAATAAGGCAATAGGGCGGGCGCCCATGGCGAACACGTCCCGCACGATGCCTCCCACCCCGGTGGCCGCGCCCTGGAAAGGCTCGATGGCCGAAGGGTGGTTATGGGACTCGATCTTGAAAACCACCGCCTGCCCGTCCCCGATATCCACCACGCCGGCGTTTTCCCCCGGTCCCTGGAGCACCCGCGGCCCGCTGGTGGGAAAGAGTTTCAGGGTTGATTTGGAGTGCTTGTAGCTGCAGTGCTCGGACCACATCACCGCGAAGAGGCCGGTCTCCACATAGTTGGGCTCCCGGCCCAGCAGTTCCACCACCCGCCGGTACTCGCTCATCGAGAGGCCCATCTCCCGCCAGGCCTCTTTGGTTTCCTTACTCATCCTCTCCACCCCCCTGACCTTTCGTGTTGGCCCACCAGGCCAGGATAGAATTGAAAATCGCCCGCCCGTCCACACCACCCAGGATCTCTTCGGAGCACCGCTCCGGGTGAGGCATCATGCCCAGCACATTCCCCTCACGATTGATAATGCCGGCGATGTTGCCCACTGAGCCGTTAGGGTTGGCCTCTTTAGTGACTTCTCCGTATGCGTCGCAATAGCGGAATACCACCTGGCCGTTATCCTCCAGCCGGCGGAGGGTTTCCGGATCGGCGTAGTAGTTGCCCCCACCGTGGGCGATGGGTACCTTCAACACCTGGCCTTTTTGGCATGAGGTGGTAAAAGGGGTTCGTTCATTCTCCACTCGCAGGAAGGTATCCCCGCAGCGGAACTGGAGGACGTCGTTGGGCTGCATCGCCCCGGGCAGCAGCCCGGCTTCCAGGAGGATCTGGAACCCGTTGCAGATACCGAGGACCAGCCCGCCTTTTTTGGCAAAGTCCTCTACCTCCCGCATCACCGGGGAAAAACGGGCGATAGCGCCGGTGCGCAGGTAGTCACCGTAGGAGAAGCCGCCGGGCAGGACAATGCAGTCGTACCCCCGCACGGAGGTGTCCTGGTGCCAGATAAAGTCCACCGGCTGGCCCATCACCTCCTTGAGCACATGAAGCACATCACGGTCGCAATTGGAACCGGGGAAGACCACCACGCCAAACCTCATGACGCTACCTCCACCAGTTGAAACTCATAATTTTCAATCACCGGATTGGACAGGAGCCGCCGGCACATCTCGTGAACCTCTTCCTCTACCCGCACCCGGTCGGCCCCCTCCAGCCGTACCTCCATGTACTTACCGATGCGGACGTCACGCACGTTGTTGTACTCCAGGGCATGGAGGGCTTTCTCTACCGCGCTGCCCTGGGGGTCCAGCACACCGGGTTTCAAGGTGACGTGGATCTTGGCAAGAAACACTTTGTTCTCCCCTTTCTTTAGCGACCAGTCACTGATTTCAGCCTGCGGAGGACCTCCTGGTATGCGTCTTCCACCCCGCCCATGTCCCGGCGGAAACGGTCCTTGTCCAGTTTCTCCCGGGTGTGGGCGTCCCAAAAGCGGCAGGTGTCGGGAGAAATCTCGTCCCCCAGCAGCACCCGCCCCTGGTGCCGGCCAAACTCCAGCTTGAAGTCTACCAGGATCAGGTCTACCGAGCGCAGGAATTCTACCAGGATATTGTTTACCTTCCAGGCCATCTCCTTGATCTCCGCCATCTCCTGCCCGGTAGCCCAGCCCATGGCGTCGATGTGGTACTCATTGATCATGGGGTCGCCCAGTTCATCGGACTTATAGTAGAACTCCAATACCGGTTTGGCCAGTTCTGTCCCTTCTTCCAGGCCCAGCCGCTTGGCCAGGGAACCGGCGGCGATGTTCCGGGCGACTACCTCCACCGGGATGATCTCCAGCGCCCTGACCAGCATCTCCCGGTCGCTCATCAGTTCCAGGAAGTGGGTGGGAATACCCTTTTCCTCCAGTAGTCCAAAAAATATGGCTGAGGTCTGGTTGTTGCACTCACCTTTGTCGGCAATGGTCCCGCGTTTTAAACCGTTGAAAGCGGTGGCGTCGTCCTTGTACTCCACCCAGTACACATCTTGCCGGTCGGTGCGGTAAACCTTCTTGGCCTTCCCCTCGTACAGCATTTCACCCTTAACGACCATTTTCCGTTCCTCCTTATGTTTCTACTCGATGCCAACCCGTTTAAAAATATAGTCCACATGCTTGAGGTGGTAGTTGTAATCGAACAGGTCTTCCACTTCAACCGGGGTGAGGTAGCCCATGACCTCCTGGTCCTTCAGCACCAGTTCTTTAAATGGAATCCGGGCACGCCAGGCGTGAAGGGCATTTCGCTGAACCCAGGCGTAAGCGGTCTCGCGCAGGATGCCCTTTTCCACCAGGGCCAGCATCACCCGCTGGGAAAATACCAGGCCCAGGGTGGTGTCCAGGTTCTCGCGCATGTGTTCCGGGTAAACGAGTAAATTGTCCATCACGTCGATAAACTTCGCCAGCATGTAATCCAAAAGAATGGTGCTGTCCGGAATGATGACACGCTCCACCGAGGAGTGAGTAAGGTCCCGCTCGTGCCAGAGGGCCACATCTTCCATGGCGGCCAGGGCGTTACCCCGCACCACCCGGGCCAACCCGGCCACCCGTTCCGCGGTGAGGGGGTTCTTCTTGTGAGGCATGGCGGAAGAACCCTTCTGGCCCTTAGCGAACATCTCTTCCGCCTCCAAAATGTCGGTCCGCTGCAGGTTACGGATCTCGGTGGCAAACTTGTCCAGTGAGCTGGCGATCAGCGCCAGGGTGGTCATGTAATCGGCGTGGCGGTCCCGCTGGATAATCTGGGTAGAAACAGGAGCCGGTTTCAACCCCAGCTTGGCGCACACGTACTCTTCCACCCGGGGATCAATATTGGCGAAGGTGCCCACCGCTCCCGAAATCTTGCCTACACTGATTACTTCTTTGGCCTGCTCAAGCCGGCGGATACAACGGTCCACCTCCGCCACCCACAAGGCCATCTTCAACCCGAAGGTCACCGGCTCCGCATGGATGCCATGGGTGCGGCCCACCATCAAGGTGAGCTTGTGGTCCCGGGCCTGCCGCACCAGCACCTCTCTGAGACGCTGAAGTTTGGCCATGATGATGTCCGCGGCCTCCCGCATCTGTACTGCCAGGGCAGTATCCAGCACATCAGAAGAGGTCATGCCCATATGGATGTACTTGGAGGCATCCCCCACCTTTTCCGCCACAGCGGTCAAGAAGGCAATCACGTCGTGCCTGGTGACCGATTCGATCTCGTCGATCCGCTGAACGTCGAAGTCCGCACGCTCCCGGATCTGCTTCAGCGCCTCCGGTGGAATGTTGCCCAGTTGGGCTTGGGCCTCACAGGCGTAAACCTCCACCTCCAACCACTTGCGGAATTTGTTTTCCGGTGCCCAAATGCGCCCCATCTCCGGTAGCGTGTATCTTTCGATCATGTGTATTACCCCCCTACCATGACATAGCTCTTGTAGCCAACCTGCATTTTTCAACAACCAGTTCCACCGGGCCTGCCGCTCAAAGACGAAGGCCCCTAAAACCGGATCTGATACCCGACTTCTGATTTCCGACCACCGAATAGGCTAGCCCAGGCACGATATCACCTTTTAAGGTTCTACTTGCCTGGGCTTTCACCTCCTACACCTTCTCCGCCAAGTAACCGTCCACCCCCAAGCGAGAGAGTCTTTCCGCTTTTGCATCCACCTGGGCCGCCAGTTCCCGCTTGTACCGGACCACCCGTTCCCGCACAGCGGGATCAGCCGCCCCGAGGATCTGGGCGGCAAAGATCCCCGCATTTTTGGCGCCGTCAATGGCCATGGTTGCCACCGGGATCCCGCTGGGCATCTGGACCATGGAGTACAGCGAATCCACGCCCCCCAGGGCGGCGGTCTTAATGGGAACAGCGATCACCGGCAAGGGGGTCAGGGCGGCCAGGACCCCGGCTAAGTGAGCCGCTCCCCCGGCCCCGGCGATGATTACCTTGAGGCCGCGGTCCACCGCCGTCTCGGCGTACTCTGCGGCCCGGTGGGGGGTCCGGTGCGCCGAAGCGATGACCACCTCACAGCCGATCCCCAACTGTTCCAGCACCTTGGCAGCCTCCCGCATCACCGGCAGGTCCGAATCGCTACCCATCACAATCCCCACTTCTACAGTCGGCACAGGCATTCCTCCTAAATGTGTTTAAAACATTGGTTTACGCTTCGCCTAGACAAAGAACCTGATAATGAATAGAAAAGTGAGTATCCACATCGTGATGCTGATTTCCTTCGCCTTGCCGGCCAAAAGCCGCAGCAGGGTGTAAGCCAGCACGCCGAAAACGATGCCTTCCGCGATGCTGAAGGCAAAGGGCATCATCACGATGGCCAGGAAAGCGGGGATTCCCTCCAGGTAGTCGGTAAAATCGATGCGCATGATGGGCTCCATCATGAAGATACCTACGATGATCAGGATGGGAGCGGTTGCCTGGGCGGGAATAACGCCCACCAGGGGTGAGAAGAAGAGGGCGATAATGAACAGCACGGCTACCACTATCGAGGTGAGGCCGGTGCGGCCGCCTTCCGCCACGCCGGAGGCACTTTCAATGTAAGTCGTGACGGTACTGGTACCCATCACCGCACCAAAAACAGTAGCCAGCGAGTCAGCCAGCAAAGCCCTGTTTGCGCGGGGCAACCGCCCCTGCTCATCCAGCATGCCGGCCTTGGTGGCAACGCCGGTCAAAGTGCCGATAGTGTCAAACAAGTCAACAAAAGTAAAGGCAAAAACAATAGGAATGATCCCATATGTCAGGATATCTTTTAGTGAAGGAGCAAAAGCCCCGAAGGTATCGCTGACGCTGGGAGGCATGCTCACCAGGCGAAAGTTTTCAATATTGGTTACGCCCAAAGGAATGCCCACTATGGTAGTGACGAGAATACCCCATAGCAGGGAGCCTTTCACCCGCCACACCACCAGGGCGCCTGTGATCAAGAGCCCAAGAGCTGCAAGCAGTACCTTTGGATCGCCAAAATCTCCGAGGGCGACCAGAGTAGGCTCATAGGCCACCACTATACCGGCGTTTTTAAACCCGATTAGGGCGATAAACAAACCGATACCGGCGCTGACCGCCAGCTTCAGGGTCATGGGAATCGAATTGACGATAGCCTCGCGGGCTTTAGTAAGGGTTAAGATCAGAAAAATAATTCCGGAAATAAACACCGCCGCCAGGGCCGCTTGCCAGGAGCCCAGCTTGGCCGCCACGGTAAAGGCGAAGAAGGCGTTCAGCCCCATTCCCGGGGCTAAAGCGAAGGGGTAGTTGGCCAGCAGGCCCATCAGCAAGGTGCCAAAAGCCGCGGACACCGCCGTGGCCACGAATACCGCGCCTACCGGCATCCCTGCCGCTCCCAGGATTTCCGGGTTAACGAAGATGATATAGGCCATGGTCATAAAGGTGGTGATACCCGCCATTACCTCGGTACGAACATTAGTCTTGTTCTCGCTTAGTCTGAAGAAGTTCTCCAATTCCTTCCGCTCCTTTGGCTTTTTTTCCTAGCATAGCATGTACGGTACAACGTTTATTATGCCATAGCGCCTTAGTTTCCACCCCTTTCACCAAAGCCAAAACCCAGGCAGGTAGATTTAGCATAAAGCCGAAACCTACCCGCCTGGGTTTTTGTCCCTCCGGTGTAGCATGAATCATGCTTGTACCACTCGGACCAGCCATTCCGGAAGTCGGTCGTCGGAAGTCAGAAGTCAGAATAGAAACCTAGACCGCACCTTTAAGGTTCTTGTTCTGACCTCCGATTTCAGACTTCAGACTTCTGAAACCGGAACCCTAGGTACACTTTCGGGCTGTAGCAGGGTAATTCAAGGTTACCCGGTAGAAACTTGCGGGCCAAATCCCCGCAATTATACAGTCCCTCATCGGCGCCACCAAAAGCAGGAGCGCTTCTGTATTCGTTTTTCCTAGTTTTATCTTACCAAGGGTTCATGTTAGAGTCAAGAGTGTTTCCGAACATTTAACCTAAAAATAAAGTAAACGTTCGGATGTTCTTACTCCCACTCGATAGTGGCGGGAGGCTTGGAGGTTACATCATAGATCACCCGGTTGATGTGCCGCACCTCGTTAACCAGGCGGGAAGAAATGCGCTCCAGTACCTCATAAGGCAACCTGGCCCAATCGGCGGTCATGGCGTCGTCGCTGGTTACGGCCCGCACCACAATGGGGTAGGCATAGGTACGCTCGTCCCCCATCACCCCCACGCTCTTCATGGAAGGCAGGACAGCGAAGGATTGCCAGATCTCCCGGTAAAGACCGGCCTTTTTGATCTCATCCAGGACAATGGCGTCGGCCTCCCGCAGGATATCCAGCTTCTCCGGGATGACCTCGCCCAGGATGCGGATGGCCAACCCGGGTCCCGGGAAGGGTTGCCGCCAAACAATGTCCTCGGGAAGGCCCAGTTCCAACCCCACCAATCTTACCTCGTCCTTGAAGAGGGTACGCAGTGGTTCAATCAGCTTTAGTTCCATCTTCTCCGGCAGGCCGCCCACGTTATGATGGCTCTTGATGGTGGCCGCCGTCTCGGTGCCGCTTTCAATTACATCCGAATACAGGGTGCCCTGGACCAGGTAATCGACTTCACCCAGGCGGCGGGCCTCATCTTCAAAGACCCGGATGAACTCCTCCCCGATAATCTTACGCTTTTGCTCCGGGTCGGTGACTCCGGCAAGGCGGTCCAAAAACCGCTGCGTGGCGTCCACGTAGATGAGATTCAGGTGCATGTGATCACCAAAGGTGCGGCGCACCTGCTCCGCCTCACCCTTGCGCAGCAGGCCGTGGTTGACAAACACGCAGGTCAACCGGTCTCCCACCGCCCGGTGGACAATGGTGGCGGCCACCGCGGAATCCACTCCGCCGCTCAGGGCGCACAGCACCTTCCGTTCCCCCGCCTGGGAACGGATGCGGGCCACCTCTTCGGCCACAAAGGACTCCATGGTCCACTCCCCGGAGCACCCGCACACCTCATAGAGGAAATACTTGAGGATATCCATACCAAAAGGCGTATGCTTGACCTCGGGGTGAAACTGTACCCCGTACAGTTTGCGCCGGTGGTCGCTCATGGCCGCTACCGGCGTGTAAGAAGTGCGGGCGTCCACCTCGAACCCCGGGGGTGGCGTCTTCACATAAACCCCGTGGCTCATCCAGCACTCCTGGGCGTCCGGCAGGCCCCGGAACATGCCGTTACAGGCGCATACGGTCAGCGGGGTCTTACCGTACTCCCGGCTTTCCGCCGGGGCAACTTCCCCTCCCAGGTCAAGGGCCATCAACTGCATGCCGTAACAAATCCCCAGGATGGGAATACCCGCCCGGTAAAGCTCAGGATCCAAGCGCGGCGCTCCCGGCTCATACACGCTGGCAGGCCCGCCGGAAAAGATAATCCCCTTGGGGCCCTTGGCTACAATCTGTTCAAGAGGAGTGTGATAAGGTATCATTTCGCAGTAGACATGGAGTTCCCTTACCCGGCGGGCAATCAACTGGTTGTACTGCCCCCCGAAGTCCAAAACGATTACCAGTTCTCTTTGTTCGTCCTTCGCCATTTAGGTGTTTTCCTCCATATGCCTTACTTTTGGGATGCGTCCGGCTTCAGCACCGCAATGTAAGGGAGATGCCGGTAATGCTCGTTGAAGTCCAGCCCGTAGCCCACCACAAAGTAGTCCGGAATTTCGAAACCGTTATAATCCGGGTGTACCTCAATCGTTCGTCGAGTGGGCTTATCCAAAAAGGTACAGGTTTTTACGCTGGCCGGCCCCCGGGACCGGAGGTTCTCCAGCAGGTACCGGAGCGTCAAACCGGTATCCACGATGTCCTCCACGATGAGCACGTGCTTTCCTTCGATGCTGGTTTCCAGGTCCTTCAGGATGCGCACCGCCCCTGACGAGGTGGTCCCAGACCCATAACTCGACACTGCCATGAAGTCCAGTTTCAGCGGCACGGAGATGGATCGTACCAGGTCGGATAAAAAAATAATGGCGCCTTTAAGAATACCCACTACCATCAGGTCCTTACCCGCGTAATCCGCCGAAATGCGCTCCCCCAGTTCCCGCACCTTTTGGGCGATCTGTTGTTCTGAAATCAGCACCTCTTTCACGTCGCTGGTCATGTCCAAACCTCCTACCTCGGCTAAATGGCCACAGCCTGTTCCGGTGTTATTCTCTGACAAACCTGCTTGGCAATATACTCCCGGTATATCCGGCAGTATTCGCTGCCTCTAGCCAAAATCCTCCTTTAAGCCAAATACCCTCCGGCCAAATCTTCTACACGGGGCATTGCTGCGAAAGAAAGCTCAAACGCTCATACCGGTTTGTAAGGATCGTAAGCCACAGCTTCTGGCCGAACACCGTCCTTAAGCGCGTTTACAGCTATCCACAGGCTATTGTCCACCATTTCGTAGAAGAAGGGGATCTCCAGTGGGTTCTCGCCTTCCCTTAACGCCATCACTATCGCCAGGCACCAGGCGGCGGTGTCTGCACTTTTCCGCGAGGCGAAATAATATGCCAAGTCTTCCAACCGGGTAGCCCACCGTTCCAGATGAATACCGGCAAGTAGCCTGGCTGCAGCTTTACGCCGGCATTTCTCCCATAGAGCCTCCCAACCAGCTGGTTCATGGGTAGACCGTTCGGGTAACAGCGCCAGCAAGGCCCGTGCCTCTCCCTCCACTTCATCCAGGCCGAAAAACCAACCCTCCATTTCCTGTTCATCCAAAAGAAGGCTACTGTCCTCCACCATTTTCCGCAGGTTCGCCCTGATTTGGGCCTCGTCAAGTACCTGGTAGACCGGATGCTTGCTGTAGTCCTTCATGGGTTCTCCTAGCATCCGGCGGAAGGTGTGCAGGTGAGTAGGAGGGGTAAAACCGCTCTTGATGTTGAGCCGGTAGTATTTGCCCAACAAAAACTTGATGTAATCGGGATCTACCTCGGCATAGGTGGAGTAGTCGCTATCCCCTTTTTCCTTTCTGGTCCAAAACTTCTCCACTTGCGAAAATCGCTTTTTACTGAATTGGACGGTCCAACAATCCTTAATCCCCACCTGATCGTTGAGCAACAAAAACGTTGTGTCCAGACCTCTCGGTCCGCCCGGTACAGCACATATAATGGAGCGGGATCCCACCCCGTCCACATAGCTCATGAAGGCCTTGTACACCACCTCCGGGGCGGACTTCGAAAGCTGTTTCGCAACAGCCTCTCCCATATCAGGCTCTAATACCGGAGTAATCCCTCCGGTTTTAAGAAGATACAACGATTTACGGGCTTGCTTGTGCAGGTGAACCAGAGCAGGGTCTGCTACCGCCTCTGCCAGGAGGTCAGCGGCGGACCGGCTTTTCACCAGAGCCAGGGCTGCCGCCGCCTCTTGGCCCAGAGTTGCATCCTGGTGCCGCAACGCGGCGGCCAAAAAAGGCAGGCCTACGTCCTGTTTCTTCCATGCTACACCCAACAGCGCCAACCTGGTTACCTGTGGTCCTTCCTCTTTCAGCTTGTCCAACGCAGCCAGAACCTCCTGGTGTCCCAGGCCGGCCAGTTCCACTAGGCTGTCCGCCGCGCCCTCCATTACAGCTTCCAGTGCTTGAGCGAACGAGTCTTTCTCCTTTCTCGCTGTTGGTTTCTGCTTGGCAGGTTTTTTCTTCAAGGTACTATCACCTCTGATTATTGATACTTCCAACCTCAACCGTTTTTACACTGCTTCCTACACCAACCGCTAGTCAATCTGCAATTGCCTTTCAATGTCTTTCTACCGGGTACAAGTCGCAGAAACCGCTTTCCAATTTTGAGTGGATATACTCCTTACCGAAAGACGGCCTCAGGCGCAGGCTGTAAACCACGGGGAATAGGGGTCTCCACCAGTTCCCGCTTAACACGTTCTTCCACCCTGCTCAGATCGGCAAACTCCATCCATGGTTCCTGGTGATAGGTTTGGTGAATGGCATCAGCAGGCTTCTACCCGGATTATTTCTTGACAGCACGCAATTATTCCTTCTACCGGCTTAAATTGCCATCCGGCGCAACGAAATTACCCAAAAAAAGACCCGGCACTTACCGGGCGGACAGAGACTGCTTTTACATCCCCAGGCAGCGCCGCAAGGCCTGCCAGATCTCCTCTTGCCGGTCTCGACCTGCTCGGAACCCACAACCGGGTTCAGGTCTGTCCGAAAGATAGACCAACGATATGTTACCACCGCGGGATCACCTTCGCCGTTTCATCGTCAGCATGCCGGAATGCCTCTTCCGTTTCCCGCAAGTCCCGGATGAATTCCGGATCCCTGGCCGCCTCGGCCATGGCCTGGCGGAAACCCTCTCGCTCCAAGTTGGTCACGTACTCTTCCACGGCCCCCCTCACCACCGCATTAACCGAAGGAATACGCTTTTGATCAGCCAAAGTCCGCAGTCTTTGCAGCATGGTTTCAGGGAGAGCGTAGGTCACTTTCTTTAGTTTCGAAGTTTCCACCATGTTGATCCCCTCCTGAAAGTATTGCATCAAAAGCAATCCTTTCGAGCAAGTATCCTACTCCTCCTCAATACCCGCGATAATGCGGGCCAGCTTCTTCTGGTCCAGGTTTGCCTGGCGGGAGATCATGATGCGCTGGGCTTGGGGCGATCCTGCGCCGTGCATGGACTCGGTCAGGTAATCCACCGCCACTGGTTGTACACTATTAGATATTGGGAGGCTCAACGTCTTATTTGCTCTATTGAGTCACTGGTTTTCTGGGTCAAAAGATTCCTGATCAAAAGGGCCAATGCAGCGCAAAAGACGATTAGCCCCATTACAAGGTAAGAAACCGGCATCCCAATCCAACCGGCGGCAGCTCCGAAGACAAAAGAACTCAGGCCGATGGCGAAATCGATGGTACTTTCCTGCATGGCGAGGACCGTACCTCTAATTCTCTTATCAGTCGCATCTACCAACCATGCACTTAGAGCCGCAATGCCTCCGGAAAAACCGCTGCCCGCCATCACGCTGCTCAGGATGAAAATTACCGGTGCCCGGGGAAGGTAAAACAGCAGCGCACCCCCGATACCTAACAGCATTACCGCAGGCCAGACTACTACCGGGCGTCCGAAGCGGTCCGAAAGGTAGCCGGCGGCCAGGGTTGCGAAAATGCCGGCAATGCTGAAGTATGTAAAGTAGATACCCGGATTGGCTGCCTGCGTGACTTTGGAAATATACAGGACTGCAAAGGTTAGCAGTGCGCCATAACCGGCTGAGGTCAACGCAATTCCAAAGAAAATCGGCCAAAGCGCCCGTTCCCTGAATACCGTCAGGAAGCGATTGGCGGAACTCATTTCTTCACTCTTTGAAAAGGCCGGAGGCTTTAGTAGCGCCAATAGTCCTAATGCCACAAGGCCGATGAAAAAGCTTGCAACAAATAGAAAACTAAAACTACGGATCTTAAGAACCAACAGGGCGGCAGCCGGGCCGCTAATTAACGCCATGTTAAACGTCAAGCGGTAGACGCCCATGTACGTTCCCAACCTCGCCGGCGGAGCCATATCGGCTACCAGAGACCCGCCGCTGGAAAAGAATGCTGCCAGGCCGATAGCCTGAAAAACCCGCGCCAGGGTCAATGCCCACATGCTAGAGCTTATTAGGAAAAGTATCGGAGCGGTGGCAAAAACGAGTGTCCCGATGGTTAAAGGGAGCTTTCTTCCTTTTCTGTCGGTAAGAGGCCCAAAATAAAAGCGCATCAGAATGGCAGCCAGGTAAAACAAGGTGGTCTGGAGGCCGGTGTCAAATTCAGTCCCCCCGAGTTCAATTACATACAGCGGAAGTACGGTCATGGACGTGTAGAAGTTTATAAATACTAAAAATGCCCCGCAAAAAAACAAGATAAAATTCTTACGGTTTGCGATCCGCTGTTGCCATTGGCTGTTTTGCCCCATCTCCACGGTATCACCCTTGCTCTCTCAAATGTTCAGGCTTGTTTCGTTTCCTTTAATTCTCCAAGCCTTAGTTATTTCCTCTCTTCCGGCTGGCAGAGTAAAAGCCTCACCTAATCATTCCGTGAGGCTTTCATTTGATAGGTATAAATTTTCTCTTCGCTCCAACTCAGTTAAACCTGAACTTCTTCTCCCGGCTTAATTGCGTCTACCTTTGTCTCAGGTGCTTTTTCCTCGGCAAGGCTAATGAAGCCTTCAGCATCCTGTACGAGGATCGGGAAAGTGCCATAGTGGATGGGAATCACATGTTTCGGCTTCAGCAAGGTAAGGCTGTGGGCGGCCTGTAAGGGATCCATCACAAATACGCTTCCGATCGGCAACAATGCGAGTTCAATGTCATATATCTTCCCTAAAATCTCCATGCCCCCAAAGATTCCGGTATCTCCAGCATGATAAATGGTTTTTCCGTCTTCCAAAGTGATAATGTATCCGGCGGGTTCCCCTGCACCGCTGGAATGGACTGCCTCTGTCATAGTAACCTTAATACCTGCTACTTCTACCTGGCCGCCGATATTCATTCCCATACCAAAGATAATGTTTTCAGCCTTTACCCCGGCCCCCTGCAGGTTTTTTACTAACTCCGGTTGTCCTATCACGGTAGCACCGGTTGCGTTTACCAGATCCGGAATATCCGTCCCCACATGGTCAAAATGGTCATGAGTAACCAGAATTACATCTGCTTGTTTAATGTCCTCTTTCTTAACAGGGCAACTAGGGTTTCCCGTAATCCAGGGGTCAATAAGGATAACTTTTCCCTTTTCGGTTGTGATCTGGCACGCGGCGTGGCCCAGCCATTTAACACTGTTGGGCATATGGTTGCGGACCTCCTCATCTCTGAATTTGTATTTTACATTTTCTACATACTTTATAATACTCCTGCCAGTAGCTCAATATTTCCCGCTATTAATTTAATTATTCTGGCAACGAAGGGTCATTTCATGGATGCGCGACGGGGTAACGAGCGGAGGGTTTCCCTACTCTTCAAGAAACCATGGAAGAGCAGAAACAGCCCCACCATCTCCGAGCCGTATAAAAGGCTGGGCATCCCAAAGCGGGCTGCTCCCCCTGCGCCCGCAATGATAATGGTGCCGGCGGCAATGAACAGGTTGTGTACCGCTCTCCCCCTGGCCCATGAATAGAGCGCGCCTCCCAAGAGAGCCAGGCTGCCCGGTATGGTTAGAAGGGGTGACAGCACCCGAACCTCCGGAGCCATGGCCTGACCTGCAACTACCTTGCCCGGGACAAAAGCATTTACCATTACATTGGCTCCTAGCGCGCGCGAAAGCATCAATAGGCTTAGTGCTGTGACAACCAGCGTGAAAAGATGCCCCACTCCCCTACCTAGAATGAGGTAAACGGTCCCGGCTCCCAAATAAGCCACGAGGGCGGCGGCAGCCACATAGTACCCCTTGTACAAACTGGTGTTCCAGCCCCACACCTCCGAATAAAACTCCGCAAACGCCGCAAAGAAGAAAAGCCAAAACGCCCATGCCCAGACCAGTTGGTGGATTCTTCGCCGTTCCAGGAACTGCCTCAACAGAAGAAGCGCAAACACCAAAGCCAGCAGGCTAGTGGCTAACGGCCACACCCAATTCATTACTATCACGCCTTTCCTGGTTTATACCACACATCAATCAATTCAACACAGGCGTTATTTTTCCTGTCTCTTGGGCGTGTTCCTGTAAGATTGGTTCTAATAAGAAAAAACGGCGGGTAACCCGCCCTAACGGTCTTGGAATTTGGCAGGGCGCTTTTCCATAAAAGCCGCCATGCCTTCTTTCCTGTCTTCAGAGGCGAAACAAACCCCGAAAAGGCCTGCTTCGTAAGCACAAGCGGTATCAATATCCGCCTGTAAACCTTTGTTTACCGCCGCTTTGGTAGCCCTGATTGCGATCTGGCCCTTGGCAGCAATTTTATTCGCCATCGCCTTGGCCGTATCCATTAATTTATCCGCAGGCACCACCGTGTTCACTAGCCCCAATCGTTCAGCTTCCGCTGCTCCGATCATGTCTGCGGTAAGCAGCAACTCCATGGCTTTGGTCTTGCCAATCAACCGTGGTAGCCTTTGGGTTCCACCGTAACCGGGGATGATGCCCAGGTTGATCTCCGGCTGGCCGAACCTGGCCTTTTCCGAAGCGATCCTTAAGTCACAGGCCATGGCCAATTCACAACCGCCTCCCAGGGCATACCCGTTTACAACAGCGATCACCGGTTGAGGCAGACTCTCTATCATTGAGAAAATTTCTTGGCCAAGCCGGGAGTAACGGTAACCCTCATCCACGGTTTTGGCAACCATCTCCGCTATATCTGCTCCCGCGACAAAGGCTTTATCTCCCATTCCCGTAATAATGACAACCTTAACCCTGCTGTCTTCTTTAATCTGCTGTAAAATAGTCCTTAATTCGTACAAGACCTCGGTACTCAGCGCATTTAACGCCTGTGGCCGGTTGATTGTGATGATGCCAAGGTTTTCTTCTTTTTCGTAGTTAACAACACCCATCGCTTTACTCACTCCTTACAAAAAGGCGTTTTCCGTTTAGTACTGGTAGAACCCTTTACCGGTTTTACGTCCCAAGTGTCCTGCCCGCACCATCTTCTTCAACAAGGGGCAGGGCCGGTACTTATCTTCGCCGAATTCGGTGTGGAGCACTTCCATTACGGCTAAACATACATCCAGGCCAATCAAATCAGCCAGGGCCAGCGGGCCAATGGGATGGTTGGCTCCCAGTTTCATGGCTGTGTCGATGTCCTCCGCAGTGGCCACTCCTTCCATCAGCAAAAAGGCGGCTTCGTTGATCATGGGCACCAGCATCCGGTTAACCACAAAACCAGGGGCCTCTTCCACCGTTACCGGGGTCTTGCCCAGTTGTTTGACCAGGTCATGGACGGTTTGGTAGGTTTCCTGGGAAGTGGTGGCGCCCTTGATTACTTCCACCAACTGCATCACGGGGACCGGGTTGAAGAAGTGCATGCCGATAACTTTGTCCGGGCGTTTGGTAGCAGCAGCCAGGGCAGTGATGCTCAGGCTGGAGGTGTTAGAGGCGAAAATAGTATGAGAAGCGCAGGTAGCATCCAATTCCTCATACACCTTTTTCTTCAGGCTCATATTCTCGATCACGGCCTCGATCACCAGGTCCGCGTCTTTTCCCCCGGCAAGGTCGACAATCCCCTTAACGCGCCCCATTACCTCGTCTTTTTGCTCCAGGGCCAGCTTGTTTTTCTCCACCAGCCGCCCCAGGTTCTTATTGATGGTGGCCAAGCCCTTCTCCACAAATTTGGTTTCGATGTCCCGTAAGAACACCTGATACCCGGCCTGGGCCACCACCTGGGCGATACCGGCCCCCATGGTACCGGCTCCCAACACCATTACTGTCTTCATGCAACATTCTTCCCCTTTCCTAGTACATCGTATAGTCTATGCACTCTCTCTCACTAATTCTCCACTTTTTCTCCATCTCCTACCTCGAAAAGGGCCTTTTAAACCATTTTGTTTCTAGACTAAATTCCTTCATGATCCTGAATTCCCGTTCGGTTATCTGGAGGAATTGGTTCTGCCGTCATGGCGGTCGCATCACCAACGGTTTTACTCTCATATTCTTTCCACTACTGTGGCCATGGCGGGCCCCCCGCCTACGCATAGGCTGGCCACACCCAACCTGTCGCCCCGGCGCTCCATTTCATAGAGCAGGGTGACAATAATCCGGATACCAGTGCAGCCCACCGGGTGGCCCAGGGCGATGCCGGACCCGTTGGCGTTGACTTTGGCCATGTCCAGCTTCAATACCCGGTTAACCGCTAAAAACTGGGCGGCAAAGGCCTCGTTAATTTCGAAGTACTCGATGTCCTCAAGTTGAAGGCCTGCATACTTAAGAGCCTTGGGAACGGCGTAAGCAGGCCCAATGCCCATGATCTCGGGCGCCACTCCGTAGGAAGCGGTTGCCAGGACTTTGGCCAGGGGCTTTACTCCCATCTCTTTGGCTTTTAACGCCGACATGAGTACTACCGCTGCCGCCCCGTCGTTGATCCCCGAGGCGTTACCCGCGGTAACGGTGCCGTCTTTTTTAAAGGCGGGTTTAAGTTTGGCCAACCCCTCCATGGACACGTCGGGCCGCGGGTGCTCATCGGTGCCCACGACAACCGTCCCTTTTTTGGTCTGGATCTCCACCGCGGCGATCTCGTCCTTGAATTTTCCTTCCCGGATGGCGGCTACCGCCCGCTGGTGGCTTAAAAAGGCCAGTTGGTCCTGTTCTTCCCGGGTGATCTGGTACTGTTCCGCCAGGTTCTCGGCAGTGACGCCCATGTGGTAGTTGTGGAAAGCATCATGCAGGGCGTCGTACAGCAGGCTGTCGTGGATGGTTCCGTTTCCCATGCGCAGGCCCTGCCGGGCGTCCAGCATCAGGTAGGGTACCCGGGACATGCTCTCTATGCCCACGGCGACGCTGATGTCTGACTTCCCCAGCATGATTTGCTGGGTAGCGATTTCATAGGCCCGCATGGCCGAGGCGCACTGCTGGTCCACAGTGGTGGCCGCCGCCTCCACGGGGATGCCTACACCTAGTTGAACCTGCCGGGCTGGGTTCCCCTTCACGCCGGCTTTACAGACCATGCCGGCTACCACGTCTTCCACCTGTCCCGGAGTGATGCCTGCCCGGTCCAGGGCCGCCTTGGCAGCCACCTTACCCAGGTCTACCGCCGGGACATCCTTTAGGGATCCCAGGAAGTCCCCGATGGGTGTGCGGGCGGCACCTACGATCATTACTTCTCTTGTCATAAAATACCTCCCCCTTTTGACCGGAATGAAGCCTGCACGATGGCCTCGCCTACTTTTCGGCCTGCTTGGTATCGATTGACACTTGTTTACCTTTTCGTGTAATGTTTTGACCTTGATAGTAGATTCCCTGCCCAAAAAATTTTTTGAGGCAGATGGCCACAGCTTCTGATAGACGTTCAGGAGGAGGCACGGGGTGCCTCCCAATCCTATTTCCACTTATTTTTAATAAAGGGCCATGGAACTCGGGCATTGTTACGCAGTCAACCGGGCAGCCACTAACAACCAATAGCACATCGTAAGGTGGCGCGCTCCAGGGTGTGATTTGGCTCCCCGGTAAAATCGCGTGGACGGCTGCAACCAGCTCCGGTCCGTTAATGTCGGGATTGCAGTGCCCACAGTACTTTACACCGATCTTGATAACCCTTGTCTGATTAGGCTCCTTTTCACAAAGCTCACCAGCAACCCGTAAATTAAAAACTTGGAGAATCTCATTGCGCGGTCCACCCGCCGTCAATCACCAGGCTTTGCCCGGTCATGTAACGTGACGCGTCAGAAGCCATAAAAACCGCTGCTCCAACCAGATCTTCGATCTGTCCCAGCCGGCGCATGGGAATCTTATTGACGATATGCTTGTAAATTCTATCTTTTTTTAACTCATCCTCATTTATAGGAGTAAGGACATAACCCGGGCAAAGTGCGTTGACCCTGATATTGTATTTCGCCCACTCCAAGGCAAGGGCTTTGGTTATTTGAATAACTCCTCCCTTGCTCGCGCAGTAGGGGAGCACCTGTTTCTCACCCACCAAACCCAGAATTGACGCCACATTGATGATCACCCCTCCACCCTGGCGGATCATCTGTTTACCTACCGCCTGGGCAACAAAAAAAACGGCACGCAAATTGACCCCGGTAACGTGATCGAAATCAACCTCGGTAATATCCTCTGCCCTGGCGGTAATCGCTGTACCTGCGTTATTAACGAGGATGTCTATGCGCCCGTATTCCTGTAAAGCAAGATCCACCATGCATGTAACCTGCTCGTTTTCTGTTACGTCTGCCGCAAGACCGGCTGCTCGCCGGCCGGTGGCCCGGATTTCTTCAGCTACCCGTTCGCAATCCTGCTGGTTACGGCTTACAATAACAATATCGGCCCCAGCTCTCGCCATGCCGTGGGCAAGGCCATACCCTATCCCTTTGGTCGAACCCGTGACTAAGGCCACCCGGCCGTGCAGTCCCATCGATGGAAAATTCAACGTTTATTCTCCTCCATACATGTTTGATTGATGAATAATCCGCCCGGGTTAAACAATATCTTTTTACAAGAGACCGGGTGATTCCTCCAGCAATGATGATTAAACAGCCAAGTATTGCCGTACAAGCTCTTTGTCCTGCCAAATTACTTCTATTCTATCCTGGTGATGAATACGCCCTTTATCGATGATATATCCCCGTTCAGCGACGCGCCGCGCAAATTTGAGGTTTTGATCGGCCATCAGGATGGTGATCCCGGTTTGCCGGACCTCGCGCAGCACGCGTATAAAGTCTTTAACAATCAGCGGGGCCAACCCTTCGGTAGCCTCATCCAGCAAAAGCAGTTTCGGCTGCTGCATCAGCGCCCTGCCCAGCGCTAGCATCTTTTGCTGGCCACCACTCAAAAGGATCCCCTTCCGTCTGCGAAAGTCGCGCAGTATCGGAAAGATTTCATAAACCCGCTCCAGGGACCAGACCCGGGCAAGTTCTGCACGGGCCAGCCGTGCCGCCAAAAGAAGGTTGTCTTCCACCGATAGGTCAGGAAAAATGCGGCGGTCATCCGGAACGTAGCCGATGCCCAGGCGGGCGATCTCGTGGGGCGATTTCCCGGCAATTTCCCGATCTTCAAACCGGATACTGCCTGACCGGGGAGGAGTCAACCCCATGATGCTGCGCATGGTAGTGGTCTTTCCCGCGCCGTTCCTGCCCAGAAGAGCGACTACCTCTCCCGGGTTTACTTCCAAGGAGGTACCTTGCAGTACCTTACTTTGCCCATAAAAGGTCTCCACATTTTCCAGTTTAAGCATTATCCCAACACTTCCTCACCAAGGTAAATTTCCCGTACTCCTTCATGTTCCCGGATCATGTCAGGCGTCCCGTCCGCGAGGATTTCCCCCTTATTCATCACAACCACCCGGTCCGAAACCGAAAAAACCACATCCATGTCATGTTCCACAATTACGAAGGTCAGGTTTCGCTCTTCAGCCAGGCGAATGATTAAATCCAGCACCTGCCGGTGTTCAACGGGGTTCATACCAGCGCAAGGCTCATCCAGAAAACAGAGCCGCGGCCTGGGGGCGATGGCCATCCCGATTTCCAGCAAACGCTTATCCCCATGAGACAAGGCGCCAGCAGGTTGAGACTTCTGATCCCACAGGCCGACATCATGCATTATCTCCTCGATTTCTTCATTCGCCTCCAAAAACCGCTCCCGAGACGCCAGGGGAGAAGCCGCATAGCCTAAACGGGCGAATACCGGCAACTGGATATTCTGAAACACCGTCAGCCGGGGGAAAATATCGCCGATCTGGAAGGAGCGGCTGATACCTTTTTTAATCCGCTCATGGATGGGCAGGCGGGTAATCTCCGTATTATCCAGATATACGCGTCCTGCATCCGGGTTGATTTTTCCGGTAATCAAATTAATCAGGGTAGTCTTCCCCGCCCCGTTAGGACCTATAATCGAGGTCAGGATACCTGCCTGGATCTGCAGGTCCACCCTGTTGATAGCCTGGAACCCGTCAAAACTCTTCACCAAGGCCTCGACACGCAACAAACCGGTCAAGCATCAGCCCCCCCCTTTTTAGAAACGGTTCCGGTTCGGGAGAAAAATGCGTTCTGCAGTACACTGACCACGCCGCCTCGAAAACCCAACACTAGCACAACGACAGTGAACCCCAGCACCATGGACCAGTATTCGGTATAACGGGCGATCAGTTCTTTGGCAACATACAGGATAAAGGCCCCGACGATCGGACCGGCAAAGTTGTAGATGCCGCCCATCAGGGTGGCCATGATCGGCTCCGCTGAAGTAGTCCAGTGGGCCATGCCGGGATCGGCATACTTTAGCAGCGGGACCATCAGCGCTCCCGCCATGCCGGCGTACATCCCGGAAACGATGAAGGCAATCAGCCTGAATTTTTGGATGGACAGGCCGGAAAAAGCCACCCGCTGCTCACTGTCCCGTATTCCCTGCAGGGCTAAGCCCAGCGGAGAATTAACCAAACGCCACAACAGGAAAATGCCCAGGACGACAATGACGAGCACCACGTAGTAATAACTCTCCACGCTGGACATATCGATGCTGAACAGGCCGGGGATGGCCAGCGGCGCACGCGGCACATTCACCAGTCCGTCGTCGCCGCCGGTGACGTCCCGCCACTTCCAGATGATGGAGTGAATCATCATACCAAAGGACAGGGTTAACATGGCAAAGTAAATCTGGGTGTGCCGCGTGCATAGAAACCCGATAATGAACGAGGCCAACCCGGCAGCGATCACCCCGCCCACAAAACCGGGCAAGAGGAACGACGTAGCCAGCAGGATTTTGGCGCACACATACGCCCCGATAGCGTAAAAGCCTGCCTGGCCGAAAGACAGCAGCCCGCTGTACCCGAAAAGAATGTTAAAGCCGGCCGCAAACAGGGATAAAATCAGGATGTTGCTGGCGGTCCACGTCACATATGTGCCCATAGTCCACGGAAGGATGAAAAGCACGAGCAGCAATAGCAAAAGCAGCCACTTGACGGCTATCCGGTGATTGTTTTGACCCTGGATTTCCACAATTATTTTTCCCATTCTCTAGCCTCCCAGCAATCCCTTGGGCCTTACGAGCAAAACGACGGCCATCAGCAGGTAAATGAGGAACAGTTCGATGGTCGGGAAAAGTAAAATACCATATGCATTGGCCAACCCCACGATGAGAGCGCCTAAAAACGCTCCTTTGAGGTTGCCTAACCCACCAATCACCGTCACCACGAAAGCCTGGACAATGATAGCTGTGCCAACCCCCGGGGCGACTACCCGGACAGGGATGCTCAATGCTCCGCCTAGCCCGGCAAGTGCCGCCGCCAGGAGAAACACTATGCTAAATAGGGTCGGCGTGTTGATCCCCAGCGCACCGGCCATCTCACGGTCTGAGGCCGTGGCCCGCACCATCTTCCCCCACCATCCGCGCTCCAACAGGAGCCAGATTAGAGCCGTAACGGCAAGTCCGGCACAAATCACGAACAGGTTGTAAACGGGAAACGGCCGGTCAAGGATAACAACAGTACCCACGAACATATCGGGCATAGGAGGGATCATGAAGACACCGCCCCAAATCAACTTGGCTGCGTCGGACAGGATCAAGACAATACCAAAGGTTAAAATCAACTGGTACCCCTCTTCCAAGGGATAAATGCGCCTGAACAAAAAACGCTCCAGTATCAGTCCGACAACGCCCACCAAGGCTGCAGCCAGCACCATGGATAACCAGAAATTGAGCTTCAGGGTGTAGTACAGGGTAAAGGCGAAGTACGCACCCAACATGTAGAGGCTACCGTGAGCGAAGTTGAGGATGCGCAAAATCCCGAAAGCGATGGTCAACCCTGCCGCCACCAGCCACAGGTACATAGAAAGGCTGAGCCCTACAAGCCCCTGGTAAACAAGGGATTGAAAATCCAAAGGAGAACCACCTCCTACACCGTTATTGTTGTGCGGAACGCTGGCCCGGATCGCCCTGTACGGGACTTGCCAACCCTGGCAGCGTTCCGCCCCCATTAATGCTCTCGGCTTAAAGCTCAAACCTTAAACCCTTAATTAAAAGGGAGGCTTGCGGTAATACTCATCGGCGGGTACAATCTTCAGATCGCCCCCGACAATGGGAATGGGATAGTCGGGACTGACAATCACCCGCCCCGCCGGAACGTTGTAAACCGCCTGGTGGTCTTCGGGCCTGATATACCGTTCCCCGGCGGGAGTCATGATTTTTAAGCCTTCCAGGGCCTCGATGACCTCGCTGGTCTTGAGGCTGCCGGCCTTCTCTACCGCAGCCTTGAGCATGTAAATGGCGGAATAGGCGGTTTCGGCGGAGTAATTGGGATAGCGGTTCCACCGCTGGAGGAAAGCCTTGACGAAAGCTTTGTTTTCCGGCGTATCGGGCCAGTTGTGGATATAACGCCCGGTACCCCACAGCTTGCCCTTGAACGCATCCTTTTTGACATCCGTCGCTAGACCCTCCAGCACGTCCACCGACCCGCCCATGGCCTGCCACCAGGCGTCAATTTGCTCAAACACACCCATGGACAATGCCTGGCGCAGCATCATCACCGCTTCTCCAGCCCAGGGCGTGGCAAAAATCACGTCCGGCTTGGCAGCCATCAGTTTGCTCAGGTGCGGGGTGAAATCAGCCGTCCAAAACGGTGCGTTTGCTTCCGCCACGAACTCGACATCATTGCGGAATTTACTAAGGGTCTCCTTGAACATCCGCCAGGAGGTATGCCCGTATTCATAATCGGCGTTTAAGGCGGCAAACCGCTTCACCTCAGGCATGTCCTTGAATACGTAAGCGGCCATGATGGCATCCTGGTAGGTAGGAACGGATGCGCGGAAAATTTGCTTGATGCCTTGCTTGTAAACCAGGTCCTCTGTCAATTTTTCCGTAGCGGCATGGGTGAATATCTGGATGGTGTCAAGTTCTCGCAGGATAGGCCCTAAGCTTAAAGCCACGCCGCTGGAGTCGGTGCCTACCATGAAGTTGGCGCCCCAATCGGATACCAAGTAGCGGGCGTTCTTTTGAGCAACATTTCCGTTCAGCTCGTCGTCCATTACTTTCAGTTCAATCTTACTGCCCAGCACACCGCCGGCAGCGTTAATTTCTTCCGCCGCCAGGGTGGCTCCCATCTGCATTTGGCGCCCGTAGTCGGCATGCGAACCGGACAGGACGCCCTGCACACCGATCTTGATCACCTCGACGCCCAGCGGAAACTCCTTAGCCTTGCTTTCCCCCTTGGGCGCCCCACCTGCCGGCTCCTTTTGGCCGGACCCCTGGCCGCACCCGGCTACCAGCAGGCTGACCGACACCAGCAACGCCAGTATGGTCGCTGGCCATCTTCTTGTCATTCTTATCCGCTCCCCTTTGTTTCATTTTTGTCCTGCCTTGAATACGAAAACTCATTCCGACATTCTAAAAATTCTGTTATTAGCTGTTGCTCCCCCCTATCCTTATATCTTAGCCCGGCATCCCCAGCAGCCGTCTCCGATCTTCCAGGCGTTTAGCCTTAAACGTGGTTCTTTCCAACGCCCCTTCCGTGCAGATATCCACTACCGGTGTCACGTTAAGGCTTTCCTTAAAATCTTTTCTCAACCTATCCCCTAATTGTCCGGAGCGACCGGGGTCACCCGTATATTCAACAATAATTGTGCACCGGTCAATACCCGACTCTTGGTCTGTATCGAGGATGATCTTGAACTCGTTGGTAAGTTCCGGGTATTTTCTGATCACCTGTTCGACCTGAACGGGATAAAACTTGGCCCCTTTATAGATAACCATGTCGTCGGCCCTGCCTAAGATTCCCCCGGGCGAGCGACCGTGCGTGCGCCCGCAGCGGCACCTTTCTTCTGTGAAAGTAGTATAATCGTTAGTCCAGTACCTCAGCATGGGGGTGGCCTCACGGGTGAGGTGGGTGATCACCAGGATGCCGGTTTCACCGGGAGCACACGGCTCCATGGTTCCGGGATCGATCACTTCAACCAAGTAGTGGTCTTCCGCCCAATGGATCCCTTCCTGCTCCTCACACTCGCAGGCAAAAGTGGGACCGATTTCCGCCAGGCCGAAGAAGTCATATGCCTTGATGCCTAACCCGTCTTCCATTCTTTTACGGGTTGAGGGAGCCTCTGTCCCGCCTTCTCCACCGAACAGCCCTTTTCTTAATTTAAGGTCCTGGGTGGAATAGCCCCCTTGCCTCAACCGTTCGGCAATGTAGAGGGCAAAGGACGGCGTGGCAAGGAGTACCGTAGACCCGATTTGAGTCAGGTACTCGATGTGACGTTCAGTCATACTGGCACCGATCGGCAGAATAAAGCACCCCAGTTTTTGCGCGGCATAATGGGTAGACATCCCGGCCACCCACAGTCCATAACTGAACCCATTCTGAATAATGTCATTAGGCCTCACCCCCGCGGACCACATCACACGGGCTGTTACATCGGTGATGTTTTTGACGTCTTGTTCAGACCAGATGGTATTGACAGGGATCCCCGTAGTCCCCGTCGAAGGGTGAATTTCTGCAAATTGGGCAGCGCTGGCCACCGTGTACCTCCCAAACGGCGGGTGCGCCTTCTGTTCTTCCCTCAGTTCTTGCTTGGTGACCACAGGTATTCTACGAATGTCATCCAGGGTGCGGATTTGTTCCGGCTTAAAGCCGGCCTGATTCAGCCGTTCCCGGTAGAAAGGCGAAAGATTATAGCACCTTTCCACCTGCCACCGCAGCCGTCCCAGTTGAAGCGCTTTTAACTCCGAGCGGTCCATCATCTCTGTTTTTGAGTCATAAAACTTTTGGTCGGACAAAGATATTCCCCTCCTTCACCCGTTCCGAGGCCAGTAGGCCCACCCCGCACCGTTCTACAATTACGATTTAATTCCAGCCAACTTCCGGGCCCATGTCTTTTTATGCGCTAAATTTGCCTGGCGCAGGATCATCACGCGCTGCGCCTGCGGCGAACCAGCGCCGTGCATGCTCTCCGCCAGGGCTGTGCCGCCGGTCATGTTTTCGATCAAGCGGGCAATGCGAATGCGGTCTTCCGACGAGACCCCGGCGGCTCCTCGAAAGTACTTGTCCACGTACGGCCCCACTTCCGGGTGCCGCAGGTCCTGCTCCGACGGCAAGGTAGCGATCAGCCCACCCGCAACATCGTGGCTGAGACGGCAGATCTCGTAGATGAAGCGGGTCACGTTTTGCTTGGTGACATTGGCCAGCAACGGGTCGACGAAGTAAGCTCCCGACGAAGTGGCGTATCCCTCTGCCGAACAGGCAATGGAGCCGGCGTAGAGGCTTTCGGTGAGGTGGATCATTTCAGCGATCTTATCCCTGATATGGGAGGCTTTTTCCACGCCGTTGTACTCCGCCATGGTGGTTGTCGCCCCGATGATGATGTCGCTCACACCGCCCTTGCAGCCGCCGTAATTCTGGCGGTGATAGGAAGCGAAGCGTTCCACCAGCAGGCCGGCAAACCGGTATTCCCCGCACATAAACACCCGCTCCCATGGGACAAAGACGTCCTCCAGCACGGTCAGCGCCTCGCCCCCCACAATCCCGAACAGGGCATTACCCTGATCAATTTCTCCTCTCTTGCGCTCGTCATTGGTCTGGCGGCCGAAAATGTGGGTGATGCCTGGGGCATCCACCGGGATTGCGCAGGCGACTGCGTAGTCTTTATCCTCTTCCCCCATGGCTGTGGTGGGCATCACCAGCATCTCATGGGAGTTTACAATGCCTGTCTGGTGGGCCTTGGCGCCGCGCAGCCAAATCCCCTTTTCATTTTGCCGGACGACGTGTACGTAAAGGTCCGGGTCAGCCTGTTGGTGGGGTTTGAGCGACCTGTCTCCTTTGGGGTCGGTCATGGACCCGGCCAGCATCAAGTCGTTCTCCTGCACATATAGGAGGTAATTGACAAAACGCTGGTGGTACTCCGTCCCCAGTTCCTGGTCCATTTCATAAGTCACGGAATAGAGGGCATTCAGCCCGTCAAAGCCCACACATCGCTGGAAACACGTGCCTGTCCTCCGGGCAATCATCCTGAGCATTTTCACCTTTCGCACCAGGTCACCGGCGCTATGGTGGATATGCGTAAACCGGTTAATCTTCTTTTTGGTGAGGTGGGAGGTGGCAGTAACCAAGTCCTCACCTACAGGGTCGTACGCCAGGTCGTAGGTCATCCGGGCCGCGTTTACGTGGGGCCTGAACAACGGGTCGTCCACCAAATTGGTAATCCGCTCCCCAAAGGCATAGACTTTCATCCGCAGGGTACGCAAGCTTTCCACATATTCGTCGCCTCGTTTCATCATCCAACTCCCTTTCACCCGGTTCTTTGACCGGATCCATAGCAATCCCCGTACCAACCTGTCCAGAGGTACACCGTCTTCCGGCAAAAACCAAAGAAAGTGGCTCCGGGCATACGTTTAACCGGCTGGTACCGGAATAAGCACACCCTCGCCACTTTAGTACCGGGCTGTCGTTTAGCGCTACAGTGTAGTGACCTGCTACACCTCAGGTCACTGTATTGATATTGTACTTGTTCATCTTGCGGTACAGGGTGGTCCGGGCCACACCCAGAGCTAACGCTGCCCGCGAAATATTCCCATTATGTTCCCGCAGCAACCGGCTGATAGTTTCCCGTTCATATTCGTTTACCGGTTTGGCGCCGGATAAACCGTTTCCTTGGGCGGTAGAACCACTAAGGATCTCTTCGGGAAGCAGGTCCTCGGTGAAGTTGTTTCCCTTTGCCAGGTGCAGAGCGCGTTCCACAACGTTTTGGAGTTCCCGCACGTTGCCCGGCCAGCAATATGATTGGATTAAAGACGTTACTTTGTTTTCCAGCTTAAGTGGTTCTTTCCCCAACTTGGCGGAAAGGTGGCCAATAAAATGCCGGGCAAGAGGGATGATATCCTCTTTTCTTTCCCGCAGGGGAGCGAGCCTGATGCTGACCACGTTGAGGCGGTAGTAAAGGTCCTGGCGAAACGTACCTCTCACTACTTCTTTTGAAAGGTCCTTGTTGGTGGCGGCAATAATGCGGACATTGACGGGGATGACTTCCGTACCTCCAATACGGGTCACTGTTTTTTGCTCCAGGACCCTCAACAACGTTGTCTGCAATTCAGCCGGCATTTCGCCAATCTCATCCAGGAACAAAGTCCCCCCGTCGGCCAGTTCAAACTTACCCGGGCTTCCACCTCTTTTAGCTCCGGTAAACGCCCCTTCTGTGTAGCCGAAGAGTTCGCTGGCGATAAGTTCCCTGGGGATGGCGCCGCAGTTGATGGCCACAAAGGGTCCCCTGTTCCGCCCGCTGGCATTGTGGATCGCCTGCGCAAAGACATCCTTGCCTGTCCCGCTTTCCCCCAGAAGCAAAATGGTGCTGTCACTCCCCGCCGCCGCTTTGGCCATACCCACCGTATTGAGAAAAACGGGTGTTTGACCGATAATACTGTCAAAGGTGAGCCTGGCCACAGCTCCAGTCATATGCTGAACCAGTCGCTTCGCCCTGGTGATCTCGTTAAACACCACCACCACCCCATCACTGCTTGCATCCTCGTCTTTGACCGGCCGCGAAGTCGCAATGCACTTTACCCGGCCTTGGGGTAGGTGCAGATCGATCTCGCGGTCGGTGACGAAGTTATGGCCCAAGAACAAGTTGCAGAAAGCGGTATTGCCTTCTCTTAAAACCGTAGCGAGATTCCTGCCGATCACCCCCGCAGGGGAAACCCCTATCAGGTCGGCAGCCGATCTGCTCATGTGGGTGATGGTAAAGTCGGAACGACAAGCGACCACGCAATCAGTAATGGCCTCCATAATAGTGAGCTTTAACCTGTTAGACAGGTCCCGTTCCCGCCATGCCAGTTCCATGGATAGCTGTTTTTCGATGGCGTTTGCTCCCGCCACGACCATGCCCAAAGTGTGCGGGTGAACCCGTTCAAACGAACCGGTCATGTCCAGTACCCCGATAATATTCCCCTGGGGGTCGCGGATGGGCGCCGCCGAACAGGTCCAGCGGTGGGAATTGATGCAGTAGTGTTCGTAGCCAAATACTTGTAGAGGCTGCCCTATCACTACGGCGGTCCCAATGCTGTTCGTGCCGGCAGATGACTCGCTCCAGTCCGCCCCGGGAAGGAAATTGCCCTTGGCGATGGACTGGGTTACTTCAGTGTCACCGATCACTTCCAGCAGGTAACCCGAACTGTCCGCCAACACTACCACAAATCCGGAGCCCGCTACAAACCGGTATAGCCCTTCCATAATAGGCAGTGAAATCTCCACCAGAGTCCCGTTTTCCATGCGCTTTTTAGCCAACTCATCGGGGCTCAACACATGGAAAACCTTTTTTTGATACGGGTTTACTTTTGCATGACGGCACCTTTGCCACGATGCCAGCACAGTCGGCCGGATCTGTACCGAAGGCACCTCTCCGCTATTCACGAATTCTCGCCAGGCTAATCCCAGTTGATCTTGTGCCAGGACCTCCATGCGATTACCTCCCCGAACGATTCATTTCTGATTTTTTCCAATATTCTATGTCGCCTGTCAATGTCCTCTCTTCCACACAAACAA
The DNA here is from genome assembly GCA_000987045.1 of Clostridiales bacterium PH28_bin88. GTDB lineage: Bacteria > Bacillota > PH28-bin88 > PH28-bin88 > PH28-bin88 > PH28-bin88. The sequence goes on from LAKY01000051.1 coordinate 72,655, forward strand.
AAGGGGCTCTACCCAAAATAGTGGAGCCACCAAAAGTACAAACCTATAAGCCCTCTACAAATTAGATATTGCAGACCCGTCAATTTCCTGAAATCTATTCAGCCTGGAGGAAAAGGCTAGTTTAAAAAAATAAATCGCGTTGGCCTTGGCGGATTAGAGCCAAATGTTCTTCTGTCCTGCGGCGGATGGTGGGGTTGGTGATGTAGTTCAGGTGTTGCCGGATGGCCTCCTCGCCTGCAGTGCGGGTGCGGGGGGAGGCGTAGTCCTGGAGGTACTCCTGGAATGTCAGGATGGCGTTGGGCTGGCAGACGTTCTGGATTTCTCCCGTCTTGGCCAGGGTCATGAACCGGTCGCCCGTGCGCCCCTGCCGGTAGCAGGCAGTGCAGTAGCTGGGGATGTAGCCGGAACGGCACAGGCTGAAGAGCACCTCGTCGGGGCTACGGTGGTCCTCCACTGAAAACTGGGGAGTGCCCACGGTAGCAGGGTTTTGGCCAACCAGTTCGTGTTCCCGCTTGTATCCCCCCACCCCGGTGCAGGACCCGGCGCTGATCTGGGAAATGCCGGTAGTCAGGAGTTGATCGCGGAATTCGGGCCGCTCACGGGTGGACAGGATCATGCCGGTGTAGGGCACCGCCAGGCGGATAACTGCCACCAGTTTCTGAAACTCGTGGCCCGGTACCAGGTTGGGGAAGTGGTCAATATCCACCCCCAGGGCTGGCCGCAGGCGGGGTACGGAAATGGTATGGGGTCCCACACCGAATTCCTCCTCCAGGTGCTGGGCGTGGAAGAGCATGGCCACCGTTTCGTACTTGTAATCAGCCAGGCCGAACAGCACGCCCAGCCCCACGTCATCGATCCCTCCTTGCATCGCCCGGTCCATGGCGGTGGTGTGCCAGTCATAATCGGCCTTCGGGCCGGAGGGGTGCATCTCCTTATAAGTGGGCCGGTGGTACGTTTCCTGGAAGAGGATGTAGGTACCGATCCCTGCTTCCTTTAAAAGACGGTAGTCATCTACGGTGGTGGCGGCGATGTTCACGTTCACCCGGCGGATGCTGCCGTTTTTCTCTTTGATGCCGTAGATGGTCCGGATAGCCTCCAGAACGTAATCGATAGGACAGTTTTGGGGGTCTTCCCCGCACTCCAGGGCCAGGCGTTTATGGCCCATCTCCTCCAGGATGGTGACCTCGTCGGCGATTTCTTCCATGGTCAACTTGCGGCGGGGGAAGCGGTTATCCCGCCGGTAGCCACAGTACCGGCAGTTGTTCACGCAGTAGTTGCTGAGATAAAGGGGAGCGAAAAGCACTACCCGCTTACCGTAGATCCGCTCTTTAATAGCTGCGGCGGCGCGGAACATCTCCCATAACCGGTCCCGGTCCTCAACGTAGAGCAGGACAGCGGCTTCTTCCGGGGTGATCCCTTTGGCCTCCCTCGCCTTCTCCAGGATCTCCCTGGCGCGCTCGGGCGGCGCAGCCGCGGCTTGCTGCAGGATGCTTTCAATGTCAGCCTCGTTGATGAAATCGGCCTGGTGAGTTAACATGGCCAACCCTCCCATATTAGTTACTATTGATCTCTTTTTCTGGCAACCAGACGTGGCAGACCCAGGTTCTGCCGCTTTGGCGATGTTGACTAAAGCGCTGCTAGCCAGGAATGGCTTTCTCCGGCAACCGGGGGTTGCGGAAGGGAGCTTTCGGGCTGTGGCCGTGGCCGGTCGCTACTTCCCGGCCCAAGGCCTGGACCCACCCTTCCACGCAGCCGCGGCAGTGGTCAGGCTCTTCCTGCAGGCAAATCTTATTTGGGTAGATCTGGTAGCGCTCCCGGTAACGGGCGGGGGTGACGTTGGGCATTACCACGTTGGCCCCGCAGTTAAGAGCCTTTTGCCGCCCCTCGGCATCGATGCTTCCCAGGGCGGTGGTGGCGGGCAGGTGCGCCCAGGGTAGCACCAGGCGCGCTACCGCCAGTACCCGTAAGGTTAGGGCCGCCGTACCCCCCGGGGCGTCCGCCAAGGGGGTCTGCCCGTTGGGGATGAACGGGCCGATGCCGGCCATCTCCACGTCCAATTCCCGCAATAACAGCAGGTCATCCACCAGGGTCTCCGGGGTTTGCCCAGGAAGGCCCACCATGTTGCCGGAACCCACCTGGTAGCCCAACTCCCTCAGCCACCGGAGGCCCTGGACCCGCCCTGCGAGAGTAGTGCCGGGCCGCAGGCTGGTAAACAGGTAAGGGTCGGCGGTCTCATGCTTCATGAGGTAACGATCGGCTCCCGCCTCCCGCCACAGTTTGTAGTCGGCCCGCTCCCGTTCACCCACGGAAAGGGTTATGGCCACATCCAGCTCTTGTTTGATCCGGTAGACCAGCTCCGCCAGGGTTTGGGTGGAATACCAGTTATCCTCCCCGGACTGCAGCACCAGGGTGCCGTAGCCCAGCCCGGCGGCCCGCCGGGCGATGGCCAGGATCTCCCCTGGTTCCAGGCGGTAGCGGGCCAGCCAGGTATTTCCCCGCCGGAGGCCGCAGTAAAGGCAGTCCTGCCGGCAGTGGTTAGAGAATTCGATGATTCCCCGAAGGTGGACTTTGTCGCCCACGTACCGGTCGCGGATGCTGTCGGCCAGGGAAAACAGGTCTCTTTCTTCCTCATCATCCGCCTGTAAAAGGGTCAGGAGATGCTCCCGCTTGAGTTCCCGGCCCCAGGCCACCAGCCGGAGGGTATTGTAGAATTCCTTTCTCACATGACGTCCCTCCTTAACCCATGGCTCCCTTCGCTCTCCCAAAGATCCAGGACGGCAGGGAAAGGTGACAGTGCCCTGCGCAGGATGCCGTGCAAGTGGGCGATGGCTATCCCGTAATTGACTATGGGTACTCCTGCCTGCCGCGCCTCCATCAGGCGGAACAACATCTCCCGCCGATTGATCATGCAGGCGCCGCAGTGGATTACCAGTTTAAAAGAGTTCAGGTCCGGGGGGAAGCCGGTACCGCTGGACCAGTGAAATTCCAGTTCTCCCCCCACCCGCTGGCGCAGCCAGCGGGGTATCTTCACGGCGCCGATGTCGTCCGCCACCCGGTGGTGGGTACATGCTTCGGAGATCAGCACCCGGTCGCCGGGTTGCAGGCGGTCGATGGCCGCCGCCCCGGCCACCAGGGTCGGCAGGTCCCCCTTGTAACGGGCGAACAGGATGGAAAAGGAAGTCAGCAGCACATCAGGTGGGGTGTCAGCATCCACCTTGAGGAATGCCTGGGAGTCGGTGACCACCATCCTGGGCTTGCGGGCCAGGGATCGCAGGGCTTCTTTCAGTTCCCGCTCTTTCACCACGATGCCGCAGGCGTCGTGGTCCAGAATGTCCCGCAAGGTCTGCACCTGGGGCAGGATCAACCTCCCCTTGGGGGCCGCCAGGTCGATGGGCGCCACCAGCACCACCAGGTCCCCGGGATTGATGAGGTCACCGATGATGGCCGGGGCGGTCCAGTCCTTGGGGGCCGACCGGATGATCTCCTTCTTTAACTCCTCCATACCCTCACCGGTCCTGGCGCTGGCTGCCACGAAGGTGGTGCCCAGTTCCCGTCCCCACCCCGCCGTAAGCTCTCCTACCGGATAAATGTCTGCCTTGTTCGCCACACCCACCACCGGCACCCGCTGCTGCCGGGCGCGGTCTATGATGTCCCGCTCGTAACTGCCGATTCCCTGCCCGGGGTCCACCACCAGCAGGACCAGGTCAGTTTTATTTAACACCTGCATGGTGCGCTGGATGCGCAATTCTCCCAGCACCCCCACGTCGTCGATGCCGGCGGTGTCGATGATCACCACCGGCCCGATGGGCAGGATCTCCATGGCCTTGTAAACGGGGTCCGTGGTGGTGCCGGGGATCTCCGAGACCAGGGCAATGTCCTGGCGGGTCAAGGCGTTGATCAGGCTGGACTTGCCGGCATTGCGCCGGCCAAAGATGGCAATGTGCAGCCGCATGCCCCGTGGTGTATCTTCCATGTTTAGTTCGCCCCCTCTCACTTTGTCCTTTTCTGTCCGGCGATGCCTGGCCTCGCTAATTCTCTTGGGCTCAGTACCTGCGCCAGCTCCTCCTTGCTCAACAGGCCCAGTTCCAGCACTATCTCCCGTACCGGCCGGTCCTGGGTTGCCGCCAGGTGGGCAACCCGGGTGGCCTCCTCGTAGCCGATGTAGGGCACCATCGCTGTGACGATACCGTAACTGCGCTCCAGCAGTTCCCGGCACCGCCCCGCGTTGGCGGTGATGCCTTTGATGCACTTCTCGGCAAACAGGCGCACGCCGTTATTAAGGATGTCGATGGCGGACAGCAGGTTGTGGGCAATGAGCGGGAGAAAGGCGTTGAGTTCCAGTTGCCCTCCCTGCGCGGCCATGGTGACGGCCAGGTCGTGGGCCATCACCTGGTAGGCCACCTGGCTAATCATCTCGGTCATCACCGGGTTGACCTTGCCGGGCATGATGGAGGACCCAGCTTGCACAGCGGGCAGCCCGATCTCGTAAAGTCCCGCCCGGGGTCCGGAAGAGAGCAGGCGCATGTCTCCCGCTATCTTGGCCAGGGTAACCGCCGCAGCCTTCAACAGGCCGGATACCTCTACAAACACGTCGGCGTTTTGCGTCCCGTCCACCGTGTTTTCTCCGCGGGCCAACCCCATCCCGGTCAGGTCCCTTAGCCTCTCTATCACCAGATAATGATAATTGCGATCGGCATTCAGGCCGGTCCCTACCGCCGTGCCCCCCAGGTTGACCTGCCTGAGCCGCTCCTCCACCTTGTAAATGCGCCAGCGGTCCCTGGCCACTGCCTCAGCATAAGCCCCGAACTCCTGGCCCAGGGTCAAGGGAACCGCGTCCTGCATCTCGGTGCGCCCGACTTTCAGGATGCCGGCGAACTCCCGCTCCTTGTCCTGCAGGGCCGCCTGCAGGCCTGCCAGTCCCTCGCTTAAAGGGCCCAGGAGGCGGATGGCTGCTACCCTGATGGCTGTGGGGTAGACGTCATTGGTAGACTGCGACATGTTTACATGGTTCAGGGGGTGCAGCAGGGAGTAGTCCCCCGGGACCCCTCCCAGCAGTTCGATAGCCCGGTTGGCGATCACCTCGTTGACATTCATGTTGGTGGAGGTGCCTGCACCTCCCTGGAGGGCGTCCACCTGAAACTGGTTGGCAAGCAGTCCCTGGGCCACCTCGCCCGCCGCCGCGGCAATGGCTTCCCCAAGCCGGCGATCCAGTAGACCCGCGGCCATGTTGGCCTCCGCGGCGGCCTGTTTCACCAGCGCCACCGCCTTGATCAGTTCCGGGTGGGTTTTTTGGCCCGAAACCGGGAAGTTTTCCATCGCCCTCAGGGTATGGATGCCGTAATATGCCTCCGCCGGCACCCGGCACTCTCCCAGGAGATCGTGCTCTAGCCGGTATTCCACCAGAACCCCTCCCTTGAAAATGGTCGTCGGTCGTCCGGATAGGAGGAATTCGCTGAAGTGAATTCCAGATTTAACCTGTTTCTTTTAATATAATTTTGCTAATGCGGTCTTGATGTTCACTCCGGGTAAAGCACCCAGTTTACCGGTCATGGCTCCTAGTTCGTCGGTGGTACCGTCCACGATGAGGGCAATGACAGAAAGGTTCCTTTCCCGGTAGGGGATGCCCATCCGGCCCACAATCAGGCGCCCGTAGTCACTAAGAATGGCGTTGATGCGCTGGGCTGCCCGATCCCGGTCTTCTACTACGATACCTACCACCCCGATCCGTTGCTCCAACTCCTTCACCCCCCAAAATAAAGGCCCACCTCTTCCCGCAGGTAAGGTGGGCATAATCCGATCAGCCGCCCCCTTGTGCTCAGGACCAGTTCCCCTGCCCGCAGGTACGTTTCCTTTTCAATTGTGCGCCGCCCTCCGAGCCAGGTAGTAGCCCCAACTCGTAAGGCCTTAAGGAGCGCTTTATAACCTTGCTTCAATAAGCCGGAGCCAATTATGTCGGATTTAAGTCCACCAGTTCTTCCGCGTCCTCCTGCCTCCGGCTTCCTGCCTCTTGCTTCCTGATCACGCCAGCATGCCGCGGGGCGTATAGTGGGTATGCAGCAGGTGGTGGGACTTCTCGCCCAGTGGCTGGCCCAGGAACTCGTCGTACAGCACCTTGATGACCGGGTTTTCGTGGGACTTGCGGATTTCCATCTCCGAGTCCACCTCGTAAATGGCCTTGACCCGCTCCGCCCGGATGGCGTTGGTGGTCGGGATGGGCTGGCCGCCGCCCCCGATACACCCGCCGGGGCAGCACATGATCTCGATGAAGTGGTAGTCCGCCTTGCCGGCCCGGATGGCCTCCATGAGCTTGCGGGCGTTGCCCAGGCCATGGGCCACCGCCACCTTGACGGTCAAGCCCCCTACCTGGACCGCCGCCTCCTTCACTCCCTCCAGGCCGCGCACCTCAGTGAGGTCCAGGTGGGGCAGGGTTTGACCGGTGATGATCTCGTAAGCGGTGCGCAGGGCCGCCTCCATCACGCCGCCGGTAGCCCCGAAGATGGCCGCCGCGCCGGTGGAGATGCCCAGCGGGTCGTCGTAGTCCTCTTCCGGCAGGTGATCGAAGTCGATCCCCGCCTCCCGGAACATCCGTCCCAGTTCGCGGGAGGTGAGCACCACGTCCACGTCGGTGCAGCCGCTGTCAGCCATCTCCGGCCTGGCCGCCTCGAATTTCTTGGCGGTGCAAGGCATGATGGACACCACGAAAATGTCTTTAGGGTCAATCCCCGCCTTCCGGGCGTAATAGGTCTTGGCCAGGGCGCCGAACATCTGCTGGGGTGACTTGCAGGTAGAAAGGTGCGGCAGCAGGTCCGGGTAGAAATGCTCGATGAACTTGATCCACCCGGGGCTGCAGGAGGTGAGCATGGGCAGGGTACCCCCGTTATTCAGCCGGTGGATCAGCTCGGTGCCCTCCTCCATGATGGTCAGGTCGGCGGTAAAGTCGGTGTCAAATACCCGGTCGAACCCCAGCCGCCTTAAGCCCGCCACCATCTTGCCGGTGACGATGCTGCCGGCGGGCAGGCCGAACTCTTCACCAATGGAAACCCGGGTGGCCGGTGCGGTCTGCACCACCACGTGCTTTTGGGAGTCGGCCAGGGCCGCCCATACGCGAGCGGTATCGTCCCGCTCCTTGATGGCCCCCACCGGGCAGGCGTGGATGCACTGGCCGCAGAGGACGCAGGTCACCTCGGCCATGTCGTGGCCAAAGGCCGGGCCGATGACGGTGTCGTAGCCGCGGTAAGCCGGGTACAGTGCCCCCACCCCCTGCACCTGGTGGCAGGTGTAGACACAGCGCCGGCAGAGCACACACTTGTTAGGATCCCTTACCAGCGAGGGTGTAGAGCAGTCCAGCGGCAGTTCCCGCAGTTCACGGGGGAACCGCACCTCCCGCACCCCCATCCTCTCCGCCAGGGACTGAAGTTCACACCGGAGGTTCCGCTCGCACTGCAAGCAGTCGGGCGGGTGGTGGGCCAGGATCAGTTCCAACGTCACCTTGCGGGCCTCCTGCACCTTGGGGGTATTGGTCCTCACCACCATTCCCTCCGCCACCGGGTAGGCGCAGGCTGCCTGGAGGGTACGGGACCCCTCCACCTCCACCACACAGATCCGGCAGACGGCTTTCGCCTCCTGGTCGGGGTGGTCGCAGAGGGTCGGGATATCGATACCGGCCTGCCGGGCGGCCTGGAGGATGGTGGCGCCCTTTTCCGCCTGCACCCGGAGGCCGTCAATGGTTAGGTTGACCTTGTTTTCCATACCTGTCATTTAGCATACCCCCTGTCCCTGAACCTTTGCCAGGACCTGGCACGTCCCGGCAGGGCAGCATTGATCCCTGATGTGGGCTTCGTACTCATCTCGGAAGTACCGGAGGGTGGTCATCACCGGCAGGGGCGCCGTCTGTCCCAGCGGGCACAGGGAGCTTACGCGCAAGGTCTGGTCCAGGGCCTCCAGCAAGGCGATGTCCCCCTCTTTACCCTCTCCCCGGGTGAAGGAATCAAGTATCCGGTAGATCTGCATGGTGCCTTCCCGGCAGGGAGCACACTGCCCGCAGGACTCGTGCACGAAGAACCTGGCAAAGCACCGGGCGATGTCCACGATGCAGTGGGTATCGTCCAGCACCAGCAGGGCTCCGGAGCCCAGGGCGGTCCCGGCTGCCGCCAGCTGGTCGTAGTCCATGGGCACGTCCAGGAGTTCCTTCGGGATGCAGCCGCCGGAAGTGCCGCCGGTCTGGGCCATCTTGAACTCCCTCCCGTTCGGGATGCCGCCGCCCAGCTCGTAGATGACCTCCCGCAATGTGATGCCCATGGGCACTTCGATCAGGCCCCTGTTCACCACGTCGCCGATCATGGTGAAGACCTTGGTGCCGGGGCACTTTTCCGTCCCAATGCTCCGGAACCACTCCCACCCCTGCGAAATGATTGGCGGAACGTTGGCCAGGGTCTCCACGTTGTTGATCACCGTGGGCTGGCCCCACAGGCCCTTTTCCGCCGGGTAGGGCGGCTTCACCCTAGGCTCTCCGCGCCTTCCTTCCAGGGACTCGAACAGGGCGGTCTCCTCGCCGCAGACGTAGGCCCCGGCTCCCATGCGCAGCTCCAGGTCGAAGGAGAAATCCGAGCCCAGGATGTGGTCCCCCAGGAATCCGTACTCCCTGGCGGCCCGGATGGCCCGGTCCAGGCGCTGGATGGACAGGCCGTACTCGCCGCGGATGTAAATGTATCCCTTGATGGCGCCCACGGCATAGCCGGCGATAGCCATGGCCTCGACGATGCTGTGGGGGTCGCCCTCCAGGATCAGCCGGTCCTTAAAGGTGCCCGGTTCCCCCTCGTCGGCGTTGCAGACCACGTATTTCGTGAAGCCCTGGGCCTGGCGGGTGAATCTCCACTTCCGCCCGGTGGGAAAGCCTGCGCCTCCCCGGCCCCGCAACCCCGATTTCTCAACGGCCTCCACCACTTCCTCCGGCCGCATGTCGCTTAAAGCCCTGGCCAGGGCCTGGTAACCGCCGTGGGCGATGTACTCCTCGATGGAGTCCGGGTCGATCACACCGCAGTTCCGTAAGACCACCCGCACCTGCCGCTTGAAGTAGTCGAATTCCGGGTAGGTCTGCACCTGCTTGGGAATGGCAGGCTCACGGTAGAGCAGGCGCTGCACCACCCGCCCTTTCAGGAGGTGCTTTTCGACCAATTCGGGGACATCCGCCACCCCCACCCGGCAATAGACCACCCCTTCCGGGTAGACTACCACGGTCGGGCCCTGTTCGCAGAGGCCGAAGCAGCCGGTCTCTACCACCTTCACTTCCCTCTCCAGGTCAAGCCTTTTAAGGTGCGCGACCAGGTTTTCCCTCACCGCCCTGCTGGCCTTGAGGCTGCAGTTCGTTCCCGCACAGACCAGGACGTGGGCCCGGTAGAATGCCATGAATTACCCCTCCTTTCCTTCCGCTTCCGCCCTGAAACGGGCGATAACCTCCGGGATCATCTCCGGGGTCAGGTTGCCATACACCTTATCGTCGATCATGATGGCCGGCGCCACGCCGCACACCCCGATGCAACTGGCGGTCTCCAGGGTAAACAGGCCGTCGGGGGTTTCGCCGCCCAACCCGACGCCCAGTTCTTTTTCCAAGGCAGCCATCACCTCCCGGGCTCTCTCCACGTGGCAGGGGGCACTCTCACAGACACGGATAATGTGCCTCCCCTTGGGCCGCACGTTGAACATGGTGTAGAAACTGGCGGTGCCGAACACCTGGCTGAGGGGGATCCCCAGCCCGGCGGCCACCTGTTTCATTACCTCCTCGGAGAGGTGGTGCGTTTGCGCCTGCACCTCCCGCAAGACCGGCAGCAGTGCCCCCTCCTCACCCCGGTGGCGCTCAATGATGGCCGCCACCACCTCCGAGGCGGTCCTGCGCGTACCCAACTCCTGTTCCAGCATCACTGCCATTTATTAATCCCCCCTATCACTGCGCTTGAGGATATTTCCCGCGTGGTGTGTAGTTGGTGTGCAGCAGCTCATGGGACTTATGCCCCAGGGGTTCGCCCAGAAACTCCCGGTACAGCACCTGCACCGCGGGATTGAAGTGGGATTTCCTCAGGGTCATCCGCTCGTCCGCGGTATAGATGCCGTCGATCCGCTTGGCCCGGATCTCGGTATTGGTGGGAATGGGCTGGCCCCCGCCGCCGATGCACCCGCCTGGGCAGCACATGATCTCAATAAAGTGGTAATCCGCCTCTCCCGCCTTGACCCTGTCCAGCACCTGGCGGGCTTTGCCCAGGCTGTGGGCCACGGCTACCTTGACGGTAATGCCGCCCACTTCCACCGCTGCTTCCTTGACCCCCAGCAGGCCGCGCACCTCGGTAAAGTCCAGATTCTTAAGTTCTTCCTGGGTAACCAGCTCGTACGCCGTCCGTAGCGCCGCCTCCATCACCCCGCCGGTGGCGCCGAAGATAGCCGCCGCGCCGGTGGAAATACCCAGGGGGGCGTCGTATTCTTCCTCCGGCAGGCCGGCCAGGTCGATACCCGCCTGGTGCAGCATCCGGCCCAACTCCCTGGTGGTCAGCACCACGTCCACGTCGGGATACCCGCTATCCGCCATCTCCGGGCGCTGGGCCTCGAATTTCTTGGCGGTACAGGGCATGACAGAAACCACGAAGATGTCCGCCGGGTCGATGCCCGCCTTGCGGGCGTAATAAGTCTTGGCCAGGGCGCCGAACATCTGCTGCGGGGATTTACAAGTAGACAGGTTCGGCAACAGGTCCGGGTAGAAGTGCTCGATAAACTTGATCCACCCGGGACTGCAGGATGTGATCAGGGGCAGGACACCCCCTGCCTGCAGGCGGCGCAGCAGTTCGCTGCCCTCCTCCATAATGGTCAGGTCGGCGGTAAAGTCGGTATCAAACACCCGGTCAAACCCCAGCCTCCGTAGCGCCGCCACCATCTTGCCGGTGACGATGCTGCCCGGTTCCATCCCGAACATCTCACCCACCGATACCCGGGTAGCCGGGGCGGTCTGTACCACCACGTGCTTTTTGGGGTCGGCCAGGGCCGCCCAGACCTCCGCCGTTTGATCCCGCTCGTGCAGGGCCCCGGTGGGGCACACCAGGGTGCACTGGCCGCACAGGGCGCAGGCCACCTCCATCAATTGCCGGTGGAAGGCCGGGTCGATGACGGTGTCGAAACCCCGCTCCTGGGCGGCAATGGCCTTCACGCCCTGGACCTGGTCGCACACCGCCACACACCGCCGGCACAGCACGCACTTCTGCGGCTCCCTCACGATGGAAGGCGAAGAGGTATCCACCGGGTAGCACGTCTTTTCACCCTGGAAACGCACCTGCCGGATGCCGAAGGATTCGGCCAGCCGCTGCAGTTCGCAGTTCAGGTTCCTGATGCAAGTCAGGCACTCCATGGGGTGGTTGGAGAGGATCAGTTCCAGGGTGAGGCGCCGGGCCTGCCGCACCGCCGGGGTGTTGGTCCTGACCTCCATCCCCTCCGCCACCGGAGCCACGCAGGCCGCCTGCAGCGTCCTGGCGCCTTTGACCTCCACCACGCAGATGCGGCAGGCGCCGATGGCGTTGATCTCTTTCAGGTAGCACAGCGTGGGGATCTCGATGCCCGCCTGCCTGGCTGCCTCCAGGATGGTGGCCCCCGCTGCTACTTGGACCCGCTGTTTATCAATGGTTAAGGTCACCAGTTCCATCGGTTATTCCCTCCCATGCCCAATTTCTACTCAGCCACGTCGCAGCGGAGGCAGCGCATGGCCTCGGCCAGGGCCTGGCTTTCGGTGTAACCCAACTCCACTTCGTTCCAGCCGCTGGAATGCGATACCGTAACCTCCATGCGCGGGGTTTCCTCTTCAATGATGGCGCCGCTGACACGCCGCTCCACCGCCAGGGGCTCGGTGATCACTCCGTCGCCTCCCAGGTAACGGTCGATGGCTGCCGCCGCCTTTTTCCCGGCGGCAATGGCGCCGATCACGGTATCCGGCCCGCTGACGCAGTCACCGCCGGCATAAATCCCGGGAACGCTGGTGGACAGGGTATCCGGGTCCGTCACCAGAGTGCCCCAGCGGGTAACTTCCAAAGGTACACCGGTTCCCATGGCGGCGGTTTCCGGATACTGGCCGATGGCGGCAATCACCACGTCCGCCGCCTCGGTGAACGCGGAACCTTCCAACGGAACAGGTTTCCGCCGGCCGCTCTTGTCGAATTCCCCCAACTCCATCCTGGCAAGCTTGAACCCCTTGACCTTGCCCTGTTCGCCAATCACCGATACGGGCGCCACCAGGTAGTTGATGGCGATCCCCTCCCGCTCCATCTCATGAATCTCTTCCTCCAGGGCGGGCATTTCGTCGCGGGTCCGCCGGTAGTAGACAGAAACCCTTTGCGCCCCCAGTCGCAGGGCGCTCCGGGCGGCGTCAGCCGCCACGTTGCCACCGCCGATGACGGCGACGGTCTTGCCGGCCAGGTCCACCCGCTTGCCCAGGTTGACGTCCCGCAGGAAGGTGACTCCGGAGAGCACCCCCTCCAGGTCGTCGCCCGGGATGCCCAGGCGCTGGTCCTGGTGGGCGCCGATACTGACAAAAATCGCGTTATAACCCTTGATAAGATCGGCCAGGCTGATATCCCGGCCCACCTTGACTCCGGTGCGGATCTCCACCCCCAGTTTTTCGATAGCGTAGATCTCCGCTCTGAGGGCTTTCTTGGGCAGCCGGTACTCGGGGATGCCCACCGCCATCATCCCTCCCGGCACCGGCAGGGCTTCAAACACGGTCACCCCATACCCCTGTTTGGCCAGGTAGTGGGCGGCGGTCAAGCCCGCCGGACCGGCACCGATGACGGCCACCTTTTCCGGCTTGCGCGGTTTAACTTGAGCGGCGGGAAGTTCTCCATTCTGGGACAATACGTAATCACCCGCAAATCGCTTGAGGGTGCGGATGGCCAGGGGCTGGTCCAGTTGGCCCCGGCGGCACTTGCTCTCGCAAGGGTGATGGCACACGCGGCCGCAGGCGACGGGGAAGGGGTTGTCGTTCTTGATGACCTCATAAGCCTCCTGGAACTTACCGTTCCTGATCAGGTCGATGTAGACGGGCACATCCACCTGTGCCGGGCAGGTGTTCTGGCAGGGAGACTTGAACAGGGATGCGCAAACCGAGGCCGGGCAGTGTTGATGCTTGATGTGGGCCTCATACTCGTCCCGGAAGTACCGGATGGTGCTCAACACCGGGTTTGGCGCGGTCTGGCCCAGACCGCACAGCGCCGCCGCCTTGATGCCCTGGCTGAGTTCGATGAGGAGTTCGATATCCCCCTCCCGCCCCTGGCCGCGGGTGATGCGCTCCAGGATCTCCAGCATGCGCTTGGTCCCGATACGGCAGGGCGAGCACTTCCCGCAAGACTCGTCCTGTACGAACTCCAGGAAGAACTTGGCCAGGTCCACCATGCAGGTGTCCTCGTCCATGATGATGAGGCCGCCGGAACCCATGATGGTCCCCAGTTCCTGCAAGGAATCGTAGTCTACAGGGACGTTTAAAAACTCCCTGGGGATGCAGCCCCCGGACGGGCCGCCGGTCTGGGCTGCCTTGAACTTTTTGCCCTTGGGAATTCCACCACCGATATCGTAGATAATCTCTCCCAGCGGGGTGCCCATGGGCACCTCCACCAGGCCGGTGTTATTGATCTTGCCGGCCAGGGCAAACACCTTGGTGCCCTTGCTTTTCTCCGTCCCCATGTCCGCAAACCATCCGGCCCCCCGGAGGATGATGGGGGAGATGTTGGCCCAGGTCTCCACGTTATTGATTACCGTGGGCTTGCCCCACAGCCCCGCATTGGCCGGGAAGGGCGGCCGCGGCCGGGGTTCGCCCCGCCGGCCCTCGATAGAGGCCAGGAGCGCCGTCTCCTCGCCGCAGACAAAGGCCCCTGCCCCCATCCGGATCTCCACATCAAAGTCAAACCCGGTGCCGAAGATGTTTTTCCCCAGGAGGCCGTACTCCCGGGCCTGCCCGATGGCGATTCCCAGGCGTTCCACCGCCAGGGGATACTCGGCCCGCACGTAGATATATCCCTGGTTGGCGCCGATGGCATACCCGCAAATGGCCATGGCCTCCAACACCGAATGGGGGTCGCCCTCCAGGATGCTCCTGTCCATGAACGCCCCCGGGTCTCCTTCGTCGGCATTGCACACCACGTACTTGGGGAAGCCCTTGGCCTTGGCGGTAAACTCCCACTTGAGCCCGGTGGGGAAACCGCCGCCGCCCCGGCCCCGTAACCCTGCATCCTTGATCTCCTTGATGACCTCTTCCGGCCGCATCCGGGACAGTACCTGGCCCAGGGCCCGGTAGCCGTCCCTGGCGATGTACTCCTCGACCCGTTCCGGGTTGATGATGCCGGTATTGCGCAGGGCGATGCGGGTCTGCTTGTTAAAGAAATCGATCTCCTCGAAGGTTACTTTAGGTTCCTGGGAATCCACCGAGCGGTACACCAGCCGGTTAACAACCCGGCCCTTGTAAAGGTGCTGCCCCACGATTTCCTCTGTGTCTTCCGGTTTCACCCGCTGGTAAAAGACGCCCTCGGGGTAAACCACCACCACCGGGCCCAGGTCGCAGGGGCCCATACACCCGGTCTCAACCACGCGCACTTCCTTCTCCAGGCCGAAACTTTTCAGCTGTTGCAAAAGCGATTGTTTAACCGCCTGGCAGCCGGAGGAAACACATCCCGCTCCGGCGCAGACGAGAACATGGGCGCGGTACGTTTGCATACCTAACCCCCCTTTCCTAGCGAGTTATGGCCCATTCCCCGACCGGCTGGTCGTTAACCAGGTGCTTCACCACGATCTGCCTTGCTTTTTCGGCGTCAACATGGTGATAGGTAACCTTGGCCTGGCCGGGCTTGATGACATCCACCAGGGGTTCGTACTCACAGAGCCCGGCACAGCCCGTCTGGGTGACAGTGATACCGGCCAACGAACGCCTGCTTAACTCATCCAGGATGGCCGCCATCACCTCGCGGGCCCCGGCAGCGATACCGCAGGTCCCCATGCCGACGACGACCTTGATTCCTGTAGCGCCCTCCCGCAGCCGCAACTCTTCCCGCGCCTTCCGGCGTAAAACTTCCAGTTCCTCCAGCGACTTGATCATTCCAGTCACCCCCGTAGAGATTATTGATAGACTGCCGGAAGTAGCCTTCCAGCCACTCCAGCACCTTGGGATGGTCTATGGGCACGTCCTCCAGCCGCCGCCGCGCGTCCCCGGCGCTGAATTCAAAGGTGTTACCGTCCACGGTATGGCGGTAAACAAGACCCAGGTCCGGACTGCCCGCCAGGATTACGATCAGCGTAGCAGCCATATTCCCCAGGGGCTCCCTGTCCCAGTGGCTGTGCTGGAAGGTGACAGTGACCATGGTCCCCTCGCCCTCCCGGGACTCCAGCATGAGTTCCCCCCCGCACTGCTCCGCCGCAGCCTTGAAGAGAGCGAGCCCCAGGCCGACCCGCCGCGTAGAGCGGGTGGTGTAAAAGGGGTCTGCAGCCCGCCGCAGCGCTTCACCGTCCATGCCGCGTCCGTTGTCCCGCACCCGCACTACCAGGGTGTCGGCGTGCCGGTCCTCGCAAACCTCAATCTCAATCCGGTTTGCCCCCGCCTCCAGGGAGTTCCGTACCAGGTCCAGGACGTGTAATGAAATCTCGCGCATGATCCACTCACCCTATTCGTACTTTTGCAGGATAGCCGGCAGGCGGTCCGGTTTCAGGCGTGCGTGTACGTCCTCGCCCACCATCATTACGGGCCCCAGCCCGCAAGCCCCCAGGCACCGCACCACTTCCATGGAAAACTTGCCGTCCCCGGTGGTGTCCCCCGCCCCGACGCCCAGTTCCTTTTCCAGCCGGTCCAGCACCCGGTTGCTGCCACGCACATAGCAGGCCGTCCCCTTGCAAACGCTGATCTTGTGTTTTCCTTTGGGCTTCAGCGAAAAGAAGGAGTAAAAGGAGACCACCCCGTAAACCTCGCCCAGGGAGACTCCCAATCCCTCCGCCACCCGCCGCTGTACCTCCTCGGGCAGGTAGCCGAAAAGCTCCTGGGCCTTGTGCAGTACCTGGATCAGCCCGTTGGGCTGTCCCCTGTGAGGCTCGATAATCCGGTCTAACTGGTGATACAACTCCTGTTCACACTGGCAGCCGTTTCCCGACATGTAAGATCCCTCCCGTTTAGTGACTAGTGACGAATAATTAGTGACTAACACCTGGTACAGAACCGGGTATCCTGTACCTCTCTGCGTTATCCCGGTATCACCACCTTTCTTCCCCCCTCCCCCCGGAAGGCCAGTTCCAGTTCCCCCGGGGTGGCATCCTTGATGTAAAAGACCGTCCGCCCGGTCCCCAGGTCTGCCAGGTAGTGGGCGTCGGAAGAAACCACCAGCACATAGCCCATCAGGGCGTTCAATTTCCGGTAGGCTTCCCGCGGTGACATGCGGGGAGTAATCTCCACCGCTTTAAAGCCCAATTCCGGTGGGATAAAGCCCAGGTGGCCTACCAGGCTGAAGGCCGGCCGGTCCACATGGGCGGGGATACATAGACCCCCCAGGCCCCTGACCCCCTCCACCGCCTCATTCACCCCGATATCGGCGGAGGTTAACAACAGCCGCTCTACCCGGCCCACCACCCGGTCATGGCTGTCCGCAACCAGTTGGGCGCCGAATACCCGCTCGTCGTTCAAGCGAGCCGGCAGGCGGCGGTAGATCACCTCCTGCCAGGCCAGCACCTGCTCCAGGCGCTGGAAGAGGCAGATCAGGTGAACGTCCTCCCGCGTCTGCACCTCCATCCCCGGCAACACCCGGACGGGGAAGTCCCTGGCTGCTTCCAAGACCGCCCCAACGTTCTCCGCCGTGTTGTGGTCGGTGATGGCGATCAGGTCCAGCCCCTGCCGGGCAGCCTCCGCCAGGAGCGCCCGGGGGGTCATCTCCTCCCCCGCGCACGGGGAAAGGGCGGTATGCATGTGCAGGTTGGCCGCATAGGTCCTCAGTACCATCGTTCACGCTCCGGATTAATCGTTTTCACTTGATGCGGCCCAGGCTGGAGTAAAGCCTGCCCGTCGCCTCGAAGGTGGGTAATTTAGTGCGGAGGATCACTACCCGCTCCTGTTCAGCCTTGATCAAGGTCTCGGAGTCCGGCTCTTTTCCACCCGTCACCACCACCGCGCTCAAGTTCAGCAGGCTGGCCACCGCCACAATGTTGGGATGGGTCTGAATCGTAAACCATACGTTGCCTTCTTTAGCAGAGGCCATGGTATCGCTTAAGAGGTCTGAGCAATAAGCCCCCGTTACCCGTTGGCCCAATAAATCCTGTCCAACCAGGACCTCCGCCTGGAGCGATTCCACCACTTCACCCACCGTCACAGCCTGTTTAACCTCCTCCCGCCCGGCCGCCACTTTCCCCATGGCAGGCGGTACTTTTTGTGCCAGTTCCACCATCTCTTCAGCCAGGGAACGGACCCGTTCCCGGAGTTTGAAGATACAGTCGGTCTCCAGGGCCATGCCCCTGACAATATCCTCAGCCAGGGCGCGGCAGTTGGGCGAGCCGCAGGACCCACAGTCCAGGCCGGGCAATTCACTAACTGTCCGCTCCAGCATCGCCATTTTGGAAATGGCCTTGCCGGTGTCCTCATCCAGTTGCATTACCGCCCGGGGGACTAACGGCTCCTTCATCCGGAAATAGTCACGGGATATCTGGTCAAGGATTTCGCCTTTACTCTCTCCCCCCTCCCTGGACTGGAACTTTTCCGCCAGCTGGCGGACCTGCACTCTTGCCACGAAGGGGTTCTGTACCACCAGCGGCCCACCGATACAACCCCCTACGCACGCCTGGGCCTCCAGGTAATCGATCTGCCCCAGCCCTCCCTTTTCCACCTCTTCCAGTACGCTGATGACGCTGTGGATACCATCGACTGCCAGGAGAGAGCCACCACCGATGGCCACATTTTCGCCTCCCGCCCTTCCCCAGCCGATCCCGGTTCCCGATGAACGGTGCAGGTCAGGTCTTTCTTTAACCTGCCGCAATTGCTTCCGCGCTTCTCCGTATACCACCGACATGGAGAGCACCCCGTCGACCCAGGCACTCTCTCCCCCCAGGGGCTGTTTTACCGCGGTAACCTTGGCAGGACAGGGGCTGATGAAAAAGGTCCCTACCTCTGCCGCAGGCAGCCCTGTTTGGCGGCAGGCTTCCTCCTTGGCCATCCTGGCGGCTACTTCCATGGGCGTTTTAACGGGAATAACATGGGGCAACAACCCGGGAAATCTGACCTGCATCAACCGCACAACTGCCGGGCAGGCGGATGAAATTAACGGCCGTTTTTTTTCTCCCCGGCTTAAGGTTTCCCTGATGGCCAGGGTCACCGCCTCGGCGCTCAAGGCCACCTCGTAAACGTGGTCGAACCCGATGGCCAACAGCGCCGCCAGCACCCGGGCGGGCATCACCTCCCGGTTAAACTGGCCGTAAAAGGAGGGGGCAGGCAAGGCGATCCTGTACTTGAATTCCGCCAGCCGTTCAAGGCCGTCGGTCACCGCCACCTTGGCGTGGTTTGGGCAGATGCGGATGCACTCGCCACAGTCGATACATCGCTCCTCCAGGATATGAGCCTTTCCTTCCCGTACCCTGATGGCTTCGGTGGGACACTTCTTGATACAGTTGGTGCAGCCCTTACAGTGTTCTTTGTCCAGGGTGACGGAATGATAATAACTTGTCTTCAACTCCTCACCTCCCCGGGTCCAGCAATTGTCCGGTTTTCTTATCCTGGATCACAATACGCACCATGGTCCCCCGTCCCACCTCTGACTGAATTTCCAGGAAGTCAGAACATTTTTTGATATTGGGAAGTCCCATCCCGGCCCCAAAGCCCATTTCCCGTACCGCCGGAGGAGCGGTGGAGTATCCTTCCCGCATGGCCTGTTCGATATCGGCAATGCCCGGTCCCCTGTCGCAGGCCTCCAGTTCCACGCGGGAAGGGTAAAAACGTGCCCGCAGGACACCGCCGTAACTGTGAATCACCATGTTCATTTCCGCCTCGTAAGCGGCAATGGCCGCCCGCCTAACCGCTTCAGGGGAAAAGCCGATTTGCTTCAGCGTGTGTTTGATGCGGCTTGCTCCCTCGCCTGCCGCCCTGAAGTCCATCCCCCGGATGGTAAACTCCATTTCCAACCCTTCCCCGCCGGAGTTCATCCCGCTCATGGCTTACGCCCCCCGCAGGCCCGCCAGGAATAACAGCCCACAACTGTCAAAGAGGAGTTTATCTGTGGTCATCACAGGAATTCCTTTTTCTTTGGCCAGTTCCACCAGTTCCCCCTCGGGGAGTTTGCCCCGCACGAACACCACCGCCTGGGCGTCAATGATCTCCGCCGTGCGCACCACCTGAGAGTGGATCAAGCCGGTAAGCAGGAGTCCTTTAGGTTTGGCAAAGACCAGGTAGTCGCTCATCAAGTCGCTGGCAAATCCCCCGGACACTTCGCGATCCAAGTATTCGTCGCCCCAGATGACCCGGGCCTCCAATATTTTTTGTACTTCTCCCAGGGTCACCGGTTTCGCCCCCTTTTGAAATACTTTCACTAGACCCAGAAATAATATTGTTAGAAAATTACAATATGCGTGATAGTGAACACAAGTACTTGTAAGATATGAAAAAAAGGCCGATACCGGGGTATCAGGCTTTGGCCGAAGTGATGCTCAAGCTGCTCTGCTTCTATGATCATTTTATGCCGGACAATGATAAAACTTCCCTTTACCAGGCAAAAACCTTACAACCATCTCCAGTCGATTCGTGATTGTGTTCACATTCCCGTCAATTATAAGTATTGGACACTTCTTGCCAATTTCCTGCTTCCATCCGCTCAGGAATTAAAAAAAAAGAAAAAGACCACCCAAGCCCTCAAATCCAAGACCTTTTGAGGGCCCTGCAGTCGTTTTAACCATAAACCTTTGAGAGAGTGTTTCTAAAGTTTAACCCTACTTATAGCGTTTTCAGTTTTGGTTAATCCGGACCCTAATCAGTTCCCCCTGTTCACCATAAGTCACTTCCTCGGTAGCCACAAACCATTCCCAGTTGGAACGAAGGCAGTTATAGCGCGCCTCGGCCCTGGCATACTCCTGGTCCGGGTCCCCTTGATTCTTGACTACCGTCAACTTGGCGGGAAGAGGAGGGAATACCGGTCGTTCTTCCTTGCGAATTGCCATTTGGTCCACCTCCTTTGCAATTTAATGTTTCCCCCTCAAGTCCTGGTTGCCAATAGTCATCGCAATTTTTGTGCCACCCTTTGAAGAACGCAAAAATAATCAGGGGCGCAATCTTGCGCCCCTTTAGATGCCAGCGAGATTATCCGTTTTGGGCTTTTAAGCTTTTAACTGTAATTTCAGGAGGCCCCCAAGACCCTTCCCTGTTGTCCAGGATTTTGGATCCCAGCCAAAATTCCGGATGGAGGGATCTACTGGACGTCCAGACGCTTCATGATCTCGTTGAGGGTGGTGCGTTTTAGCCCCAGAAGTTCAGCCGCCCTGGCCTGCACCCCGCCGCTTTCCGCCAGCGCCTTGAGAATGAGTTCCCGCTGGAAATTGCTTACCGCTTCCTTGAAGGACATTCCTGCTTCAATTGGGCCAGTGCCGTCCTTCCTCGTCCACCCGTCCTGGAGTTCCTTGGGTAGGTCCGCGGGCGTGATCTCGCTCCCGTCGCACAGGATTACCGCTCGTTCAATGACGTTTTCCAGCTCCCGCACGTTCCCCGGCCAGGGATAAGCAGACAATAACCGGAGGGCTTCACGGGAAATCGAAGCTACCCCCCGGCCGGTCTTTTGCCGGTACTTGGACAGAAAGTGATTGGCCAGCAGCGGGATGTCCCCCTCCCGCCGGCGCAGCGGCGGCAAGGTAACGGTAATGACGTTCAAACGGTAAAACAATTCAGGCCGGAACCCCCCTTCCGCCATGGCCCGCTCCAGGTCCCGGTTGGTGGCGGCCAGCACCCGCACGTCCACCTGCCGCGGCCGGGTTTCCCCCACCCGGATGAATTCGTGCTCCTGCAGCACTCTCAGGAGTTTTACCTGCATGGCCGGGCTGATGTCCCCGATCTCGTCCAGGAAGATGGTCCCCCCGTCCGCCTCCTCGAAAAGACCCTTTTTGGCCGCTACCGCCCCGGTGAAGGCGCCTCTGGTGTGGCCGAACAGCTCGCTTTCCAGCAGGTTTTCCGGGAGCGCCGCACAGTTGATGCTGACAAAGCTGCGCTGGCTGCGGTCGCTGTAACGGTGGAGCGCCCGGGCGATAAGTTCCTTGCCTGTCCCGTTTTCCCCCCTGATCAGCACAGTGCTTCCGGTCTTGGCCACCTTCTCCACCAGGCGATAGACCTGCCGCATGGCCGGGCTGTCGCCAATAATCTGGACCAGGCGGGGCCGCGTCTCCTTCAGCTCCTGCCTGAGGCGCCGGTTCTCCTCCATCAAGCGTCTTTGTTTCAACGCCTTGTCGATAATCACTTTAATTTGGTCAATTTTAAAGGGCTTGGGCAGGTAGTCAAAGGCCCCTTTCTTCATCGCTTCCACGGCGGTTTCCACCGTGGAATAACCGGTGATCACCAGCACCGCTAGGTTCGGGTCTTCCTCCCTGGCCAGTTCTAAGAGGCGCAAACCGTCCATCTCCGGCATCATCAGGTCTGTGATCAACAGGTCAAACCCTTTTTGCCTCAACAGTTCCAAGGCTTTGCGACCACTGTCCGCGGTCTCCAACTGGTACCCCTCCTGGGACAGGACCTCAGACAGGAAATCGCATACCTTTACCTCGTCGTCTACCACCAGGATCTTCTCCGGCAATTCTTCTCCCCCCTTACTCCCGCACCGGCAGGTTGATGAGGAATGTGGTCCCCCGCCCTACCTCGCTGGTGACCTGGATACTGCCCTCGTATTTTTTCACGATCCCATAGCTGACTGAAAGACCCAATCCCGTCCCTTCTCCCACCTCCTTGGTGGTAAAGAAGGGGTCGAAGATGCTGTGCAGGTTTTCCTCCGGGATACCGCAGCCGGTATCGGTAAACTCGACCTGGACGGACGGCCCCTCCGTGAGCCGCGTGCTGACGGAAAGTACACCTCCTCCAGGCATGGCCTGGCAGGCATTCAGGATGATGTTGAGGAAAACCTGTTCCAGTTCGTTACGGTTAACCGGGAGTTCCGGCAGGTCTTTGGCCAGGGCGAGTTCCAGCCTGATGCCGCCCTTTTTCATCTGGTTCCCCGCCAGGTTGAGGGTATGAGCTACCAGTTCATTGAGCTGGTAATGGGCCAATTCCTGGGGCGAGGGGCGGGCGAAGTTCAACAGGTTTCGGACGATGGTGGTGATGCGGTCCACTTCCTCGGTAATAATCCCCAGGTAGCGGGAGGCCTGGGGGGCATCGCCCATGCGCCGTGCCAGCACCTCGGTGTAACCGGAGATGAGGGTCAACGGGTTATTGATTTCATGGGCAACCCCTGCCGCCAGCCTGCCGATAGAAGCCAGCCGGTTAGCCTCCATCAACTGAGTCTCCAGCTTCTTCTTTTCAGTAATGTCCTCACAGATTAATACCGCCCCGTAAACCCCGCCCTGTTCCTCCCGCAGGGGATACCCCTTGACGTTGGCCACTAACACCCGCTTCCCCAGCCGAAGCCGCAAGGCATCAGCCCGCCCCGGTTCACCTCGCTCCAATGCCTGGGCCAGGATACCCCGCACCTCCTCCCGGTCCAGGTGAGGAAGCGCCTCGTAGATGCCCCGTCCCAGCACCTCTTCGCGGGGCCGGTCAGTTACCTGGCCCTGGCTATCGTTAAAGGTGGTAACGATACCCTCCCGGTTGATCACGACGATCCCTTCAGCGATGCTCTCCACGATGTTTTTGTTGTAGTCCTTCAGGTAGGCCAGTTCCCGGTTACTCTTTTCCAGGTGGTTGATCAGGTACGGCAGGCACATCCGGTTCTCCGCCAGCCCTTGAAAGACCGCCACCGCCTTTTCCCGGCAGGTGTTGTAGCCACAGGCGCCGCAGTTCAACTCGTCCTCCGGGCGGGTTTTGTCCAGTTCCCGCAGGATTCCCAGCACCTGCTCCTCGGTAGGCATGGTGTGAGCGACACTCCGGTCGGTATAAGTCCTGCGGAGGTCTACCTGCGGTCGCAGCCCACCTGACGTACCGGAAGATGCCTGTGAGCCCACCCGCCAGTACTCCGCCACCGCCTTCTGGCGGGTATATGGCGGGAGGGAAGTCTCCATCACAGGCCCGTTGATGCAGCCCTCACAGAACAGGATATCCACAAACTCGGGGTCAAAGTGGTGATGCCGCAGCCCTTCCAGGAACTCCAGGCAGTTTTCTTTACCACTGACGGTCACGATCTCGTTTTCCAGGATGTCCGCCCGGAGGGCTGCGCTCCTTAACAGCCCGCCTGGGAGAGGGTAGATGCTTCCCAGGCCGGGCCAGGGGTTATCCGCTTTTCCCGGCAACAGGCGGGCGGGCTTAATTCCCCGTTCTTCCAGGAGCAACCGCAGTTCCCGGAAGATCAGCACCGCGTCTACCGCTCCGGACACCAGCGGGTCACGGGCTTCTTCCTTTTTGGCCACACAGGGGCCGATGAAAACCACCGGGGTATCCGCACCCCACCACTCCTTCACCACCCTGCCGGTGGCCACCATGGGAGACACCACCGGCACCAGCCTGGGGATCAGTTCCGGGTAATATTTTTCCACCAGGTTTATGATGGCGGGGCAAGCGGTGCTGATCAGCCCCCGCTGCCGGCCTGGAGCGGCAAGTACCTCCCGGTATGCTTCCGAAACCAGGGAGGCCCCGTAGGCCACCTCCACCACCGCCGCGAACCCCAACCAGCGCAGTGCTGTGACAACCTGAGAGGCATAGGGGTGATACTCGGCCACGAAGGAAGGCGCCAGGCAGGCCACCGCCCTGCCTCCCCGCAAAAAACCCTCCACCTTATCCAACTCCCGCTCGATGAACTTGGCCTTTTGGGAGCAGACCTTCACACAGTGGCCGCAGGCGATGCACAGCTCGCCGATCACCTTGGCCTGTTCATTCTCCACTTTGATGGCCTTGGCCGGGCAGTGACGGACGCAGGAATAGCACTTGCGACAGCGGCCCTCCACCGTGGTAACAACACCCATGGCCATTCCCTCCGGTTAATTTGTGAAAGAGAGTGCTTTCCCTAGTACACTATATTCGCCTTCGCCCGGTTCTCTCCTGCCGGTATGAGAAAAAGCAGCTTAACCATTTCGCAAGACTCCGGTGTGCAAAATATTTGTAATTTTCCCTCAAGCAGAAAAGGGGAACGGATGCTATCCGGCGAAATTTGTTAAGCAACGCCGGACTTTTTTTTGCTATGCATATTAAAAGACTTAAATGGGGGTGGACCATGTGAAGGAAAGGATTAGAAGATTCGTAACGGGACTTGATGTGGACGACGTAGGATTTGCGGCTAGCCGTGATTATCTAAGTCCGCGGTCCCCGGAACTGGAAAGTATATTCCCGGGGGTTAAGTCGCTGGTGGTACTGGCCTTCAAGGAACTGGCCAACTGCGAGAGTGAAAACATGCCCATGGCCATGGGCGGGCGGCTGGACCTGATGGAGTTTTCCCGTTCCAGCAGCTACAAGACTGCCAGGTTTCTGGAAAAGGAATTCCACGGAAAGGCCATGACCGTCCCTGTTTCGTATCCCATGACCATGGACTACACCACCATGGGTTCGGTGGGGGAAGTTTCCCTGCGCCATGCCGCGGTAGCAGCCGGCCTGGGCAACTTCGGGCGGCACAACCTGGTCATTCACCCTCGATTCGGTACCCGTGTTATTTTTACCGCGGTATTGACCGACCTGGAACTGCCCCCCGACCCTCCGGTTACGGAACCCCTGTGCACTCACTGCAACGCGTGTGTGGAAAACTGCCCGGTAGGCGCCCTGGATGAAGAGGGCAAGACCAAAGTCAACCAGTGCCTGAAAAACAGCCAGCCCTACGGCATCGGCTCCAACATCCGCTTCTGGACCAGGTTTGTGGACAGCAACCCCGAGGAACAAAAAAAGATGGTCAAGGATGTAGAGTTTTGGCGGCTGTACCAGGCCGGCTTTATCGGGTTCCAGTATTTTTGCTTTAACTGCTTCAAGTCTTGCCCGGTGGGACAATTCTGAAAGTTGTACACACTCTTTCAATTCCATTGTCCTGCATCTTCAATCCGTCGGGCTATTCCCGGGTAACTTTTTGCTCATTGCTGAAAGAAACTGCAGCCAATTCTCCAGGCATTCCGCCAGGCGAGCGTGGGTATTCCGGGCTTCGGCCACCAGCGGGTTGAATTTATCCCAGTCAGGAACCGGCGGAGCATATACATGGCGCGCCCTGTGCCTGAAACGCCTGTATTCATCCAGTACGGCAGTCAGTTCCGCGGATATTACCTCCGGTCGCACTTCGGGAATATCATAAGCCATGCGCTGGAGCAGGTCGCGGTGCCATTGTTCTCCGACGGGCACATCCTGGTCAACAGAATTGGCAATACGTAGAAAAAGGTCTTCAATAGCGGTATAGAAGTTTTCCACCAAATGGGCCGCACCGTTGATCTCCAGTTCGTTCAAGGTTTCCTGCTTGGACTTGTCCCAGGCCCTGGTCAGGGCTTCGGCCAAGGCTTCAATATTTCGCAGGTCGCGGGCCAGTTCGACGACCAGGATCTTGAGCCCGTTGCCGCTCTTACTCCGAAACGGCATAAAGTATCTCCCCCTCGCTGCGAATTACCTTGACCAGGGAAGGAGTGGCTTCGTAGAGGTCAACGAGATCAAAGGGAAAGTCCGTTAACTCCTCCAGGCGGCACTCGGCCCGCAAAAAAACCCCCGGATCCATCCCCTCCACGCCAAGGTCGATGTCCGAACCTTCACGGAAGCGTTCCGGGTAAAGGAGGGAGCCGAAAAGGTATACCCGCCGGGCGCCGAACTCTTTCCCCAGGACAGCGGCCATGACCCTGGCCTGGTCATAGGCCTTGCCGGCCAGGGCCGCATTCCGTTCCCTTTGCCGGCGCGCGTTTTCAATCCAGGCATTGATGTATGGTTCCCATTCGGGCCGCATCTACCGTAACGCCCCCTGTCCGGTTCCTGCTGAACCTGGATAAAACTCAGAAGATACTTCCTATCTGAACTTCAAGTCCGGCTATTATACGCGACTTGACCGTGCCCTGCTGCTCCACTTCCTGGTCCAGGGCAAACTTCCCTTCCCGCAAACAAAAAACCTGCACCGACTTATTCTGGGGATCAACGATCCAGTATTCCCTGACGCCACTCTTTTCGTAAACCTTATACTTGCTCCGCAGGTCGTAATAACCTGTACCGGGGGAGAGAATCTCCACCACCAGGTCCGGGGCGCCGTTAATTCGCGTCTCTTCTACAATGGCAAGCCTTTCGTCAGAAATAAAGATTAGGTCCGGCTGGTAGGTTTCCGTTTCTGCCAGGTAGACATCCACAGGGGCGTCCAGAACAATACCCAACCTCTTCTCAAAGACAAAGCCCGCCATGTGTAATTGTAATTTTCCAGATACCAACTGGTGGTAGGGTGTAGGCGAGGGCGTCATTACCAGTTCCCCCCCGATAAGCTGATAGGGTGAGCCTTCCGGCAGGCGGCAATAATCTTCATAGGTGAACCGTTCCCGGCCAGCCGCCAGCTCAGCCAGGATAGCGCTCATTTTCCCACACCTCCATTCCTTTGGTATTGATGTTATCCCTGGTATCTTTCTTTATTGTACCTGAGAGTGGCCGGTTGAGCAAGGGAAACAAAAATAGCCCTTTGCACCTCGTTGGACGGGCAAAGGGCTTTGCATTTCTTAAAATCACCAGGCAATACCCTGGGCGTACATAGCATTGGCAACTTTTAGGAACCCCGCTATATTAGCTCCAACAACCAAGTTATCTTCGTAGCCATATTCACGAGCAGCCTCGCTAACATTTTCGTAAATATCGGCCATGATATGCTTTAATTTTGCATCCACTTCTTCAAATGTCCATGAATATCTCATGCTGTTTTGGGACATTTCAAGAGCCGAAGTAGCTACACCTCCCGCATTTGCAGCTTTTGCAGGCCCGAAAATAATCTTGTTTTTGTGGAACACTTCAATAGCCTCAGGAGTAGAAGGCATATTTGCACCTTCTCCAACTGCATAGCAACCATTAGTAACAAGCGTTTCAGCAGATTTTTCATCGATTTCGTTTTGAGTTGCGCAGGGAAGAGCAATGTCACACTTGACGGTCCAAATTCCTGTCCAACCTTCATGGTATTGAGCTTTCGGGTGATGCTCAACATAAGCGCTGATTCGCTTTCTTTCCACTTCCTTAATTCTTTTCACTGTATCAAGGTTAATTCCTTCCGGATCGTATATATATCCGTTAGAATCGCTTAAAGCAACAACTTTAGCGCCAAGTTGGTAAGCTTTTTCTGTAGCATAAATGGCCACGTTTCCGGAGCCGGAAATAACTACTGTTGATCCTTTAAATGATTTACCCTTCGCATTCAAGGCTTTTTCCATGAAGTAACAGGTGCCATAGCCAGTAGCTTCTGTTCTGACAAGACTTCCACCCCATGTTAAACCTTTACCTGTAAGAACGCCGGTGAAATCATTGCGAAGTTTCTTATACATTCCAAACATATATCCAATTTCACGTCCACCCACTCCAATGTCACCTGCAGGAACATCTGTGTTTTCTCCAATATGTCTAAAAAGCTCGGACATAAAGCTCTGGCAGAATCTCATGATTTCGCCGTCTGATTTACCTTTTGGATCGAAATCACTTCCGCCTTTGCCGCCCCCGATTGGCAGTCCGGTTAAGGAGTTTTTAAAAATCTGTTCAAAACCAAGGAATTTGATAATGCCAAGGTTTACAGAAGGATGGAACCGGATTCCTCCCTTGTAAGGACCAATTGCGCTGTTAAACTGAACCCTGAAACCTCTGTTAACCTGAACCTTGCCATTATCATCAATCCACGGTACTCTGAAAATTACTTGTCTTTCAGGTTCAACAATTCTTTCGAAAATGCCTGCTTGTAACCACTCCGGATGTTTTTCCACAACGGGATCAAGGGACTCTAAAACTTCTCTTACTGCCTGGTGGAATTCAGGTTCATTTGGATTTCTTTTGATGACCTGTTCCATAACTTTGCCTAAATGTTTCAAAATAGATCATCTCCCTTCAGTTATTACTAGAATTCACCATTCAGTTGTCAAGAATATTATACTACATTTACTGTATCATGTATATTGTATACTTATTAATTTAGCAATTTTTTCTTCTATAATTAAAATTAAAGGCAATGCGGTGGTAAGCTATATTCTTGCTTTATAGATGATGCCTGTAGAGCTTCTGCCATCAATTTTAACCAGAAAGGGTTCCTTACTTCTAATTAGTTTAACCTGGTTTGTCTGTTTTAACACCGGCTGATTACGAAGCCATTCCCAATCAATTCTTTCTGTAACATCGCTTTCGTATTTGACATGAAGATATCCCATATTAAGAGATGTCAAGTTATGATAGAAATGGCTGCCGAGGGAGGGTTCAGCCTGAAGGTCCACCCTATCGGCTTCAACTACCACACGAGCCTGGGACATTTGAGACCATACCAGAGGGATCCCGAGCCAGCGGTCTGATGTACCCAATCTCCCGAACCCGATGAGTATGCATTTGCGGTTTTCTTCAAACAATACTTTATTTAGCTCTCCAATTTCGGCAGCTATTTGAAGGGTATTTTTCAGTTCAAAGCGATTCGGATCTACAAAAATGATATCATGAATGTCTTGATAGATGCCGTTGCCAATTGTGTGCCGGCTGGTACACAATATTTCCTCGTAATTTTCGGATTCTATTCTCACCTGAACGGGTTCTTTTCCTACCACCATCGGTCTAATCTGCAAGAAGTAGAATTCCTTCGGTTTGGTTTTATCCTTAGGAATATTTACGGCAAATTCGATTTCAACTTCGGAACCAAAAGCCTTTTTCCCCAGTTCGGTTAAATCCTTTATTATCTTAGTCAAAGGCAACAGTTCATGTTTGAGGATGGGAGCAAAGGTTATTAGCTTGGGGCCCTTGATGTTGATATGATCAAAGATACAATCATTCTCGGGGGAATAGGTGCTCCCTACGTATTCTAACGTATGTTCTTCTTCAGCTCTAGAGAGAGGGAGCTTTTCGTAATTACAATTATCATCAAAGCCAAGTTCTTTATTCGATGAATTGTTCAGATACAGTGCATAAAAAGTGGATTGGGACTTTTTCAAAAACTCACCCGCGTTTGCATAAGGTGGATTCATTCTGGGATAAGCAGGTGAAAAGCGGTATACCTGTCCCCCTTCAACGATTATCTTGCCAAATCCCAGTGCAAGACTGACGATACCGTCTTCGGGCTTCATATGGGAGTAGGGGTAAAAATTATATGATTGAGCTACGCCGGATACTACAGGATAGTAGAAGTCTCCATATTGTTCACCAACTAACTCTTGAATGATCACAGCCATTTTTTCCTCTTCAATACGAATATCCGCGTTTTTAGCATATTGCTTGGGGGAATCGTAGAAGACCGAAGCGTAAACAAGCTTAACAGCATCAGATATTTGCCTAAATCTGATCGTTGAATCGGGATGGTTATTGGGTAAAATATACGTCTTATAAATCCCCGCAAAAGGTAGCAGTTGCGAGTCTTCAAGTATACTTGACGACCGGATAGCCAGAGGATAGTTAGCATATTGGATGAGTGTTCGTAAATTTGAATTGATCCCGGCTGGAAGTTCAGCTTCCAGGAATTTTCGCGCTATTTCCTCTTCACTGCTTGAATTAGCCGTAAAATCATACAGCTTATTATTCTCCATAAATTCTTCAAAGACCTCACTGCAGACCACAAAAGTAAGCGGTGTCTTTACTTTGACGCCCGGGTATTTATCCACCATCTGGGATTCGGCAAGCAGGTGGTTAAAAAACGCAATTCCTCTGGCTTTCCCCCCCAGAGAACCACTCCCAAGTTTAATAAAAGTATTTTCCATATCCATTTTTGAAAGACCGAAATCAAGGATTACACCCGACTGGTATCTCTTGAAATAAGCTTTAACTATGTTCAGAACGCATTCCCTGAGATCAGAAATACTAGCTAAAGTTGTTACGTCAATCCGCCTCAGTTCTTCTGCCGTTTCAAATTCTGTGCGGGCTCTGAACCATCTTGAAAAATGGTTGTTTAACGCATGATAGTAGAGGCTTTCATCAGGAAGGTCCGCGATAATTTTTTCTAATTGCGTTATATCCGTAGCTTCAGCGATCACTCTTCCGTCCGGATATTTAAAGACAAAAGCGCCAAAACCATAGTTTTCAAGAATAAATGTCCTGAGGTCAAGAAGCAGGTTAGGGGAGTTTTTGTCCAGGTAGCTCACCTGAATGTTTTGCGCTTTTTCCGCATTCTCCTTTTCTTCTGATTGCAGCAAGAATGGAAGGGGCTCAGGGATCATTTCACTGACTTTTTGGACCAGCGCTAGACCGGCCCACGGATTGATTTTTCCATCTTGAGGGAAGCGAACGTCTGAAATCACGCCCAGCAGGTTGTGGCGGTATTTCTCAATAATGGTCATGGCTTCTTCATAGGTTTCAGCAAGAAGTATCTTTGGCCTGGCCCTGACCCGAAGCAGTCTGTGACTGCTGTTTACAGCATGGGACACTAAATACCGCGTCTGTTTCATAAGCTCAGTATAGATAATGGATAGAAATTGCGAGTAGTAAACAGGAGAATCCTCCACAACAAGGATCACCTGGACACCCTGCCCGCAATCGTCTTCCACATTCTTCTGGTCTTCTACATACTTAATGATAGCGACCAGGATCTTGCTGTCTCCGGACCAGTAAAATACCCTGTCTATAGATTTGCTTTCCCTTACCTGGTTTATCATTTCCGCGGTTAGTCTTTCATAAGACAGCATAACCACAGGTAATTCAGGGTATAAGTCTTTTACTTTTTTCCCAAACTCCAAGGGACTCATGTCACTGATGCGGGACATAGTAATGACAAGATGGTACGTCCTTTTCTGAAGTGCATCAAATGCTTCCTGTGCACAGGAAACTCTATGAATCCTTGGGACAAAATAGATACTTAAATCATAGTACTCGTTATAAATCCTTTCGGACAAACGACCGTCTTCCTCCAGGACAAAACCGTCATATGATGTGGATACAAGAAGTATTTCGGTGACCCTAAATTTCATTAGATCATGAAAACTTAAAGATTGAGTTTTGAAATCGCTGAAGTGCTCCATGCCGTCCCTCCTTAAGGAAAGATAAGTTTCCGGATAATCGCCTCAGCAAATAATTGCCAAGCTAATCAGACTATAGCATACCCTCAGTCTTGTTAGGTTATACTGCATTCTCCTGCTTACAACAGCCAACGATAATCCTGACGGCAATCTAAAATATAGTCAACGTATACTGGTGATCCTCCAGGCCGCGCAGGTCCCGCGGCTTTTCCTTGGCCAGCATCAGCCAATACGAACTGACAGCGTAGCGGGAGCAGGCCCACCGGTGTATTCGTCTACAAGACAGAGGAATCTTCCCCATGTCTCAGTCCCCATGTCTTGTAGATAAATCTACCCAACGTCCTCAGGTTCGACCCTTTTCACCCAATCCAAGCGATCAAAATCACGGTCAAAAGATACTATTATCCGCCGCCCTGCTTGATGCATGACCACGCCCAACCAGCAATCCCCGAACGATATATTTCTTTCCCCGTATACTCCAAGCGCCTCTGTAACATGTTCAGAATTCGAAACAACCAGTCCTGGCATAGCAATGAACTCTAATAGCTCTGATGCAATATCTTTCCTGCCCACCTTATAGGTACGTTCCAACGTGAAGACAATTTCCGCCAATGTCCACGCGTCAAGATGCAGCTTGACTTCATTCTTTGCTGCCCTGGAGAAGAGGTTGTAAACACTTTCTGCCTCTTGAGGCGGATCGCCGGTCAAAAGCCGGAGTACAATGTTCGCATCGATCTGAACCTCTTTCATGGCTTTTTCTCTCCTATGTTTTTTGACCGGTTGTAATTTACAACAGACTCCGCAATTGCCTCCTCAGCAGCAATCTCTTCAGCATCAAATCCAGGGAATTGGTTTTTGCCCGCAAACACCCCGAAAAACTCTTTATAAGATGTGCGTTGTTTGATGGGCTGCATAACAGCCCTATTATTTTCTACAGTGATAAGTATTCCGTCCCTTTCTTTCAATCCTAAAGCCAGCCTGACTTCCTTTGGCAAAGTAAGTACACCTTTTTGGCGTAAGTACGCTACAGGCATTTACATCCACACTCCTTTAATAAGATCCTGACTATATTTATTTTATCGGGTTTGGTTGCTAAGAGCAATAATTATCTGAAAAAGTAACCCGTCATTAGTCACAGTTTTCTGTACTGTAATCGCCGGCCACCAGCTGTCCTCCAGGCCGCGCAGGTCCTGCAGTTTATCCCTGGCCAGCATCAGACCAGGGGAACTGACAGCGTAGCGGGAGCATGCCCTACCGGCGTATTCGTCTACAAGACAAAGATCGCGGTAGGAACGCCCGTTACCGGGCGCCCCCCGCAGAGATCCGTACGTGAGGAATTACCTCATACGGCTCCTACCTCGGGTTTGTGACGCAAAGCCTCTGCTTCACGTATTCTGTCGAGTCCGTTCAATGCTTCCTCCTGTCTCTGCGGACAGTTCGCAGTCGTCTCTTCAGAATTCCCCTTGGTCACCGGCCTTCCCTCCAGCGCCTCCGCCTCCGGTCGCCCGATTTTATTCGGCACCTTCTTTGGTGTAGAGTCGGAGGAGGGAGGCCACTCGGGCCAGCCTCCGTCCGCTCACTCAAACGGATCGTACGGTTTTCCCGTAATCCGCTTTCCTTAACTGATTGCTTGATTGCTACGATTTCTGACCAATGTCCGGGATTAGTTGAATTAGGTTGACCAACCCATAGTAGCCGTAAAGAACCCTCTCAGGGCACTTCTTCCACCCCATGTTGCGCCACCTTTTGTATTGGTGCGACCACAGGCGGTGTACAATCCATACCCTTAAACGGTTGAATAACCGCCGTACATGCGCTTTCCGGTAGTAGTTCCCCCATCCACGAATAATGGGATTGATCTCGTCAATTATCTCGACTAGAGTCAGGGGGATTCTCCGTTTGGTTTTGGCTCGAATCTGGTCCATGAACCGTTTGATAGACTTCTCCGTGGGGATTGCATAGAAATTCAGCGGATTAGGTGTTTTCTTGAGTTTGTGCTTTGGTAGCTTGGTCCCTTTGCCTTGCTTGAGTTTGTAGCCCAGAAACTCAAACCCCCATGATATGTGGGTAATTCTCGTCTTCTCAGGATGCAGCGTTAACCCCAGGCTTTCCAGGATTTCTCTCGCTTCCTTTAAGGCCTTCTGGGCTTCTACTTTGGTCCGGCAAAGTATCACCCGGTGAGTAGCCCCGGGGAATTTCACCCCGAGGCCCTCTTAGAACCGGACTTGAACCTCTCAGCTCATCCGGCTCCCATCATCCAGCCGTAGGACGAATCCCCATTTGCCAGTGTACGAATAGTTTAGAGTCGCGTCTGGCAATCCTACCAAGCCAATAAATCGCCCGATGGTGATGTCGTTCGAATTTCTTGTACTTTCGCCGCACCCAGCGGACCAAGGCTCGGTTTATATACACGAGTACTGAGTAAAGTTCCGACTTGTAAAAGCGCCCATAGTAGTTAACCCACCCTCTGATTACAGGATTGAACATCCGGGACAGGTCTTCAAGGGTTTTGTCTGGCTTCAAATGCATGCGCCAATCATGTACCGTCTGTCGCATGGCCTTCTTTGCCTTGTTACTGACCGCTGGTGTAAAGTTGATGAAGTACTTGCCGTACTTGTTCTTGGACCGCCGCGGCCGGAAGGTGTAGCCCAGAAAATCGAAACTTGTCTCCGGGTAGTCCTCCCGCCGGTCATCATCCTTGCAGTAGACGATCCGCGTCTTGGTCGGATGGAGTTCCAAGCCGCATTCCGCCATCCGTTTCTTCAAGCTTTCGTACAGTTCTTCCGCGCCCTCTCTGCTGCGACAGTGCGTTACAGCGTCATCGGCGTAACGCGCGAACGGCTTGTCTGGGTGATTCTGGGCCATCCACACGTCGAACGCGTAGTGAAGAAACAGATTGGCAAGAACTGGGCTGATGACACCCCCTTGCGGGGTGCCTTTGGTCCTCTCCTTGACCGTACCATCGGGCATCTGAAATGGTGCTTGGAGCCATCTCTGGATGTAGAGGATGACCCACGGGTTATCGGTGTGTTTACGGACCGCCTTCATCAACAGTTCGTGGTCAATGTTGTCAAACAGACCCTTGATATCAAACTCCAGCACCCAGTCGTACTTCCAGCATCGCTGCCGGGTTACGGCAAGGGCATCGGCGGCCGACTTTCCCGGCCGGTAGCCGTAGGAGTCCGGGTGGAAGTGGGGTTCTACGGTCGGTTCAAAATAGATCTTGACGACCATCTGCGCTACTCGATCCGCCACGGTGGGCACTCCGAGGACGCGTTTTCCCCCGTTCTTTTTGGGAATTTCCACCGCTTTCACAGGTGGGGGGAAATAGCTGCCGGAAGACATTCGATTCCAAATCTTGTAGAGGTTGTTCTTCAAGTTCTCCTCGAATGCCTCCAGGCTTTCGTCGTCTATTCCCGCCGCTCCCTTGTTCGCTTTCACTCGTTGGAACGCCTCCAGCACTACGTGCTTGGAGATTTCATACGGCTTTGTTTTGTCCATTGGCTCCTCCCTTGCGGTTGACCGTTGTCCAAAACTGGATGACACAGCCCCTTCGCTCCACTCCCATTACGGAGCTTCGTCACTACTACGGGCTGTTCCGCCCCTGCCCTCCGCATCGGTACTTTCGTCCTTGCGGGTCCTCCGCTTGGAGTTTTCTCTTGGCATCGGAGGGCAGGTTCCCACGTTCTTAACCGCAGCCTGTGCCACGTTCACGCCGCCTTCATGCCGGCCACCACCTGGACGGTAAACAGGTTTCCTCCAGATTTATCCCGGGCTAACGACTACCTCCCGGTTTTGATGGCGTCCCTACGCTTTCGACACGTTATCAGCGGTTCACGGTTGTTCGTCTCCATTGGCACTCACCTGACTAAGTCTTGCTTCGCCTTTTCCGTAACGCTCACTACCATGGCTTTTGACCACAGCAGCTTACGGTGGTTTGAAGCCTCCACCTGTATGGCGGCTCCGAGGGGCCTTCCCTCATCTGGCGGTTAAGCATGGCTTTCGGGCCTTACACAGCCCTTCGCCTTCGTGGCGCACAATCGTCGGCAAACCTGGTCAGATGGTATCCCCGTCTGGTCATCTCATTATCAAATGGTGTAAGGTAAATGTTACTGAGCAGTGGGCTTATCACTCCGCCTTGAGGGGTTCCTTTGGGTGAAGGTAGGTATTTACCTTCTTCCATACAACCCGCTTTTAGCATCTGGCGTATTAGCGACAGCACCCGCCCATCACTTATCTTTTCTGCTACCATATCAATGAGCTTTTCATGTTCTACGCTGCCAAAGTAGTCCCGCAGGTCTGCATCTACTACCCACTGGTATCCGTCCATCAGCTCGCGCCAAATTTTTCGTAGCGCATGGTGGGGAGAACGCCGGGGTCTGTATCCAAAACTGCAATCATTAAACTCTGGTTCAAAGATTGGTTCCAGCCGGTTCTTCAGTGCTTGCTGGCAAACTCGGTCGCGGATGGCCGGGATACCTAGCGGCCGTTTTTCGTTTGGTTTGCCGCGCTTCGGTATGTAGACCCTGCGTACGGGCATGGGTTTGTACGTGTTGGTTTTTAGTTCTTGGTGCAGCTTCTTTAGCTCTTCAGGCGCTACTGCATTGAACTCCATTATGCTTACTGCGTCAACTCCGCCCGCTCCGCCGTTCTCCCTGACTTTCTCCCAGGCTAATCTTAGGTTGGTCGGGTTATACACCTTGTCGATCAGTGAATGGACCTTG
>LAKY01000050.1 GCA_000987045.1 Clostridiales bacterium PH28_bin88
AGGGAAACGCATACTCTTTCTTTCAGAAGAACACGAGCACAGGCACAACGCAAAAAGCTCGTAAACAGGCTCGGGTTTTTTGGCAGGAAGCTTTATGTTATAATGGTAGTCAAGCTACCTATCATGGCATGATTGCGGAGGGAAGTCAATGTTCTACCAGCAACTTGTTATTTTTAAGACGGTGGCTGAGACGAGAAATATCACGCTGGCTGCCAAACGATTGCACATCAGCCAGCCCAGTATCAGTTTGCAGGTGCAAAACCTGGAGAACTATTTTGGCGCCAGGCTGTTTGAGAGAACCAGAAAAGGCGTGTACTTGACCGAGGCCGGACAATTCCTGTACAAAAACGTGTTGAAGGTCTTTGACCTTCTGGAAGACACCCGTCATGGGATGTCAAGGTTCGCTTGTGAGCAAAACAGTATTTCCATCGCAGCAACATTTACCATTGGCGAGTACCTGATCCCGCGCATTGTAGGTTATTTATATCAAGTTAAGCCGGAAATAGAAGTAAAGCTAAAAATCGCCAATACCAAGGTAACCTACCAGGACGTACTGGAAAAGAACGTTGACCTGGGTCTTATCGAAGGCCCCACTCTCGCCCATAAGGAGATGGTAGCAGAGAAGTTCTGGGAGGACGAGTTAGTGGTGGTTATCCCTTATCACCACTTGTGGGCAAAAAAAACCAGTATTTCCGTGGAGGATTTGCGTATAGAGAAAATCATTTTGCGCGAGCAGGGTTCGGGAACCCGGAAAATCGTCGAACTTGCTTTAAAGGAGCGGGGATTGAGCCTGGACGAATTGAACATTACCATGGAGCTCGGGAGCACTCAGGCCATCAAGGAGGTAGTGGCCGCCGGGCTGGGGATTACCATTATCTCCAACCTGACGGTGAAAAAAGACGAAGACCTGAAGATCCTTAAAACCCTACAGATCAAGGAAGGACCTATCCGGAGACCCTTAAGTGTTCTCTATAACTCTACATCCAACCCCAATCCTCATGTAAATTACTTCATGAATCTCTTGAACGACCACGATAAAATGATCGCTATTTTAGAGGCTGATTACGAAAACCCGCTGCCTCCTTTCCGCAGCAAACTTTCATAAGCATCAAACCCCGGGGAACCGGGGTTAGGCGCGGGTAACCGTGCCTTGATGCATTGCCCGGCCCTTCCACCAGTGCAGGATAGAACCCATGATCAGACCGAACAGGGTGCCTGCCAGGAAGCCGACCGCGATCTTCAGGTATACCCCGCTCTCGCTGTTGAAGAGGGCGGCCTGCTGCTGCAGTCGGCTGATCTCTTTCTGGGCGGACTGCAGTTCCGTATCTTTCTGGGCCAGCTTTTGCTCGAAGGAGGAGGTCATGGCGCCGGCCTTGTCCACCTCTTTTTTCAGGCGCTCTTCGTATGAATCACTCAGTTTTTTAACCCGCTCGTCCCCGTCTTCCACCCGGCTCATCAGGTACTCAAACTGCTTGTTGATAATCATTAAAGCCATCTGCATCTCGCCCAGGTTTTCCCATGAGACCCGGCTTTCTACCTTTGCTTCGGTGGGCTTGGCTGGCGCTACATCCTGGGCGGCAGGGGCCTCGGGTGCCTGTGGTGCGGCTTCTTCGGCCAGAACGACTGCCGGAAAAACCAGCATTGAAATAAATACTAAGGACAGGAGCCTTTTCATGGTAATCGCCCTCCTCACACCTGGGAAGATGCATTACCTTTCGACAGTATCAGCCGGGAATCCTCCAAAAGAATGGAGAGCAGTGCGAAAAACCGGTAGCATGGTTGACAGTACGCGAGGGATACCTTGACAGGTTGGACGAAAATGGTAAACTGGTGGTAGGAGAGGGGAGGGGGTGGTATGGCGATGCAGGAGGACAGCGTGCAGAAACAATTGAAGCAGACCGCGGGCGAAGTGGCTGCCGGTAGCGAGGAAGAGATGCCTAAAGGGTGGGTTTTCTTTCTGGCCCAGCAGATAAATGATCAGCGCAATGCCGTGGATGCCAAGATTGAAGGCTTGCGCCAGGAAGTCAAGAGCGAAATTGAAGGCCTGCGCCGGGAAGTCAAGAGCGAAATTAACGGCCTGCGCCAGGAAATGCGGAGTGAGGTAGCCGGCCTGAAGAGCGACATCGCCAACCTCCACCATGAGATTCACGAGAACATGCGTTCCAACCGGAATACGGTAGCGGCGGTCATTATAGCGGCTATCGGCGTAGTCGTGGCGGTGCTGCTGGCATCACCGCTCCTGTGAAGAGAAGCCGCCTGTACATCTCTTGACTTTTGTAGTTGATCGGGGTAGACTGGTAATCAAGTTAAGATACTCCACCACAGGTGCCCGTTATAATCGGGGTAAAAGGGAACCGGGTGCGATTCCCGGGCGGTCCCGCCACTGTAACCGGGGAGGTCCCTTGCGGTAATGCCCACTGTCTCTCATCCCGCCACGGGTAAGGGAGATGGGAAGGGGCAAGGGCTGAAGATCCGGAGCCAGGAAACCTGCCTGTAGTGTGGCTCACCCTAAAGGGTAAAGCGCTGTCAGAAGCGAGCATGGCGAGGAAGGCGGGGACGCGAGGGGCGGAGCGTACTTGGTTGGTACGTGAGCACCCGAGCAGCTACGCCTGACAAAGCCGGGCGAAGTTTATCACAGCGCGGGGGAAGAGCGGAGGATGATGGTAAACTCCTCAGCCTGTTTCAGGCTGGGGAGTTTTTTAGTGGTCAGTGGCCAGTGGTTAGTTAGTACTGATACCCCCAGACAAAGGAATTCAGCGGACTTACCGCTGATGGCTCACTAGTAACTGCTTATTATGGGGAACCTCAGGCATCTGCCTGGATAAATACCTTGGAGGAGGATGAAGAGATGGAAAAACTGAGAGTCACCATGCAAAGGGTCCAACCGGTAGACCGGGAGGTGATGGCTCAAACCCAGGCCCGGCTGGATAGCCTGACCAAGCCGCCGGGCAGCCTGGGGGTATTGGAAGACATCGCCAGGCAGGTGGCGGGGATCACCCGCCAGGTACGGCCCCAACTACTGAAGAAGTGCAGCGTGCTGATGGCCGCTGACCACGGGGTGGTGGCGGAAGGGGTGAGCGCCTTTCCCCGGGAGGTCACACCCCAGATGGTGCTGAACTTCGCCCGGGGAGGGGCAGCCATGAATGTCCTGGCCCGCCACGTGGGGGCTGAGCTGGTGCTGGTGGACATCGGGGTGGCCGCGGACCTGCCGGATATGCCCGGGCTACTGAAGAAAAAGGTGGCCTACGGCACGGCCAACATGGCCCAGGGGCCTGCCATGACCGGGGAGCAGGCGGTAAGGGCCGTGGAGGTCGGAATTGAAATTGTGGAGGGCCTGGTCAGCCAGGGTTTCGGGCTGATCGGGACCGGCGAGATGGGCATCGGCAACACGACTCCCAGTACGGCCATTGTTGCCGCTTTCAGCGGCCTCCCGGTGGAAGAGGTAGTGGGCCGGGGCACCGGGGTGGATGACGCCAGGCTGCGGAGTAAAATCCAGGCTATCGAGCGTGCCCTGGAGGTAAACCGGCCGGACCCGGGGGACCCGCTGGACGTTCTGTCCAAGGTGGGTGGGCTGGAGATCGCCGGGCTGGCCGGGGTGATGCTGGGGGCGGCGGCCAACCAAGTGCCGGTGATGGTAGACGGGTTTATCTCCGGCGCGGCGGCCCTGGTCGCCACCAGGCTGTCGCCGGCCGTAAAAGACTACCTAATTGGCTCGCACCTTTCGGAGGAGCCCGGGCACAAGGTAATGCTGGAGTCCATCGGCATCAAGCCCATGCTCCACATGCACATGCGCCTGGGCGAGGGCACCGGGGCGGCGTTGGCCATGACCCTGGTGGACGCCGCCATCAAAATCCTCAATGAAATGGCCACCTTCGCCGACGCCGGGGTATCGAGTGCACTGGATTGTGGCGGGATGGAATAAGAGAAGCGGGCAAGTATTAAAACCCTCGGGGAACCGGGGGTTTTGCATTTTGTACGCGGAAAGATTATTCAGAGCAATATGTTTATTAATATTATGTATTTTACACCCAAGGGTAACCTTTTATAATTTACTCCAAAGCTAGCGGGAGGCCAAAGAGCCCCAAACTGGCAATACCTCCCGAAGTAGCAAAAAAATATTGTAATGGAGGTAGAAAAATGAACTCGAACAACAGCTATCTAAAAGTATTGCCCGGTGCGGTCTTGGTTTTAATGGTGGCTATTGTGGCAAGGTATGCGCATTTCATGATCCAAATCAATGGAACCAACCCGGTTAGTGACGTGATTATCGCCATTTTGATCGGAATCGGCCTTAGAAGTTTTATAGGAGTTCCCTCGAACCTGCAAGCAGGTATCGAATTTTCCATGAAAAAGGTGCTTAAACTTGCCATCATCTTGTTGGGCCTAGGCTTGAACATCTCTGCCGCTATCGCCACGGGTGGACGAGCGTTAATGATTATCATCGTATGCGTTATCATTGCTCTTGTCCTGATGCACCGCATCGGTAAATTACTTGGCCTCAGCGAAAAGCTTTCCGTTCTTATCGGAGTTGGGACTTCCATTTGCGGAACCACCGCTATCGTGGCGGTGGCTCCGGCCATCAAGTCGGAGGATACCGATGTTGCTTATTCGGTGGCGACTATCACCCTGTTTGGTGTGCTCGCCATTTTTGCTTATCCCGTTATCGGGGCGCTCCTTAAAATGAGCGACATGCAGTTCGGTACCTGGGCGGGCACGGCCATTAACGAGACCGCCCAGGTGGTCGCGGCGGGATTCGCCTACAGCGAAGAAGCGGGCAAGATCGCTACTGTGGTCAAATTGACCAGGACTGTGTTATTGGCCCCCTTGGTGGTAATTCTGGGTTATTTTTTTGCCCGTAAAGACGTTAGTACCGGCAGAGAAAGGGTTAATCTTAAGGCAATCTTTCCTTGGTTTGTCCTCGGGTTTTTTGCCATGGCGCTTGCGCGGACGTTCGGAGACAATCTCTTCGGCACATGGCCTCTTTGGGATACGGCGCTTGCCTACGTGAGTATATCGGCCAAGTTTCTAATTGTGATGGCTATGGTAGGGGTTGGGCTAATGTCTGATTTTACCAAGATGCGTTCTGTTGGATTGAAGCCTTTTATTGGGGGGTTTGTTGCGGCGCTTATCATGGGCGTTTTAAGTATAACCCTTATTTACATCTTGCAGATCGGATGATTCTTTTCCGTTGTTTAGGTAGAAGGGCAGCCTTGAACAAACAGGGCTGCTCTCATTTTTATAAGCTCTCCGAAACTAGTGATTTTACTATGAGAATAACATACGATTGTTAAGATTGCCCGGATGGACAGATTTACCTAATGTATACAATATTATTTTACTGAAAGGCAGGAGATGACGAAAAAGCGTAGAATTATTTTGCATTGGTAGGAGGTATGACCACTGTCCACATACCAAGGAGGTGGAAACTGTCGGAAGGACGTGGGCTATGTCTCTACATTAGCAATTTTTACGCGGAGGAGGATGCGGGCTTGGCAATGAAGGTGGCATGGGTAGTTGACCCGGAAAAGGACAACGTGGCAACTATTCTTAGCAAGGAAGTGACTGAAGGCAAGGTGTTTCCAGTCATCGTTAAAGACGGTGAAATACAGATTCGAGTTAACTCGGATATTCCCTACGGCCACAAGGTGGCCATCAAGCCCATCAAGAAGGGTGAGACCGTCTTCAAGTACGGGCTAAGCATCGGCCGGGCCATAAAAGACATTGAGGTAGGGGATCACGTGCACGTACACAACACCGAAAGCAACCGGGGCCGGGGTGACCTGGCTGTAGCGTCGAAAGGAGAGGTAGCCAGTGCCTAGTTTTTGGGGATATATTCGGCCGGACGGGTCGGTGGGTGCTCGGAACTACATCTTAATCCTTTCAGCCACCATCTATTCCAACAGCGTGGCGGAGCGAGTGGCAAATTCTATTTGGGGAGCTATTCCCATTACTCACCACTTGGGCCGCACCCAGACCAGGTCGGACTTGAAAATGACCTTTGATATCCTGTGCGGGATGGGTAAGAATCCCAACGTAGGTGGGGTAGTCGTGTTGGACCACTTCCGGGAGGAACTTTGTAACGTGGATGACATCGCCCACGAGATTTCCAAGACCGGGAAGCCGGTAGCAAAAGTCAACATCCGCGATACCGGCGGGGCCATCAACGCGGTGGCAGACGCCACCAGGAAGGCCATGCACATTGTCCGGGAGATTTCCAAGCAGAAAAGGGAACTGGTTTCTGTCTCCGACCTGTTGTTCGGCCTTAACTGCGGCACCTCAGACACCACCTCGGGGCTGTCTTCCAACCCGGCGCTGGGGTTTTGCTCCGACCGGATCATCCGGGAGGGTGGGCGGTCCATCCTGGCCGAATTTCCGGAGTTGATGGGGGCGGAGGAGTGGCTGGCCTCCAAGGCGGCTAACGCTGAAGTGGCGCAGAAGATCTGGGACCAGATCGCCGGTTTTGAGCGGCGCATCCTGGCCACGGGAGAAGACATCAGGGGTTCCCAGCCCACCGGGGACAACATCGCCGGCGGCCTCAGTACCATCGAGGAGAAGTCCCTGGGCGGGGCGAAGAAGAGCGGTTCCGCCACCATTCAGGACGTGGTCGGGTTAGGGGAGGTCCCCGGTAAAACACCTGGCCTGTATATGATGTATACCCCCGGCCACGGCAGTGAGTCCATCACCGCCATCGCCGCGGCGGGCGCCCAGGCGCTGGTGTTCTCTACCGGCGGCGGGCATACCATCTCCCACCCCATCATGCCGACCATCAAGATTACCGGTAACGCTATCTCTTATGGGCTGATGCAGGACACCGTTGACCTGGATCTTTGCGGCATCCTGGCCGGGGAGATCAGCCTCGAGCAAGCCGGCGACCTGATTTATAACGAGGTGATGG
This sequence comes from Clostridiales bacterium PH28_bin88, assembly GCA_000987045.1. Taxonomy (GTDB): domain Bacteria; phylum Bacillota; class PH28-bin88; order PH28-bin88; family PH28-bin88; genus PH28-bin88. The sequence goes on from LAKY01000050.1 coordinate 6,896, forward strand.
AGGTATTGTCCGGCAAACTGACCAAGTGCGAGATCCTGAAAGAGACCACCGGTTTTGCCATCCACCGGGTGGGCATCAGCATCTAATGCATCGGCAGACCCAACCGGTCTGCCGCCCCTCAGGGGATTATTGCCTGGAGTCGAAAAGGGAAGGGTAACGATAGGAGTAGGTCGAATATAGTCGAATATAACCGTGGGGATCGGCTTGCCAGGCTAAAGGTAAGGTTGACGTGCAAGACCGTCGAAAGTGAAGTAAAAAATATCAAAAATTGGAGAGAGGATCGACAATGAAGCAGGATGCGAAGGAAGTTCCAGAGGTTGAAAAAAGCCTCCGGGCCGACGGCCAAGCACCTTCCACCACACTGGAGGCTGAAGCATTAAAGAAGTTCTGCCGGTTGATCCTGGAAAAAGCGGGTATGCCGTCAGATGATGCGGAGTTGGTAAGTGGCATGCTGGTGGAGGCGGACCTGCGGGGGCATGAAACCCACGGCGTGGCCCGCCTAGGCATGTACATGGAACGGGTGAATAATGGGGTAATGCAGGCTAAGCCGCAGGTCCGGGTAGTTACGGAGGGGCCTGCCATGGCAGTCCTGGACGGTGACCACGGCTTTGGCCAGGTGGTAGCGGTCCGGGCCATGGACCTGGCGATAGAGAAAGCGGGACGTGCCGGTGTAGGGGTAGTTGGCGTCAGGAATAGCGGCCATCTGGGAGCGCTGGGGTTGATCGCCGAGCGAGCGCTTTCCCACCGCATGATCGGTACGGTGATCACCAATACCAGCCCTATTATGGCTCCCTGGGGCGGGGTGGAGCCGGTGCTGGGCAATAACCCCTTTGCTTTGGCTGTGCCGCGGGAAAGCGGAGAAACGGTGGTGGTTGACATGGCCCTCAGTATTACCGCCCGTGGAAACATCATCCTAGCCGCCCGTGAAAACCAACCCATTCTTGCAGGTTGGGCATTGAACAGCCTTGGGGAACCTACCACTGATGCGGCTGAGGCGCTGCTTGGTACCGTGTTGCCCATGGCGGGCCATAAGGGATATGCCATGTCCCTGGTGGCCGATATCCTGGCGGGGGTACTGACCGGCGCCTCCTTTGGCAGGGATGTTGGTTCACTGGTACCCCCCGACCTGAGCAAGCCCCTGGGAATGGGGCACCTGGTGCTGGCCCTGGATATCGGCAGGTTTATCCCCTGGGAAGAGTTCCAGGAAAGGCTGGAAGCATTGCTGGGGCAAGTGAAAAATGGCCAACTGGCCAAAGGTTCTTCAGGCATCTACCTGCCGGGTGAACGTTCCGCCCAGGAGCGGGCCAAGCGATTGCAGGCGGGCATCCCGCTGAAGGCTACCACCCGGGAAGAACTGAAGCGTTTGGGCGAAACATACGGGGTTGCAATGGATTGGTGATCTCCGTTGAATCCGGAAAGGTATGAGGTACGAGGTGCCCATGGCTGGCGGGCTGGCCATGGTATCGGTGGTGGCCAGAATGTTTTTCGGCGCCCTTACCGGCTCCGCTCCGGCCATCACCGCAGGGGTGGGGGGGCATCACCATCCATCGGCTACTCGGTGGCGGAGGGGACGGCCACCATGTTCGGCTGGATGATGACCAACGAGGGCATCCCCCAGGTGCTCACCGCCCGCATTCTTGATTTCTCCAGTAATCCGATCATCATCCTGCTCCTGTTAACGTGGTCTACCTGGTGACTGGGATGAGTCACCAATAAAGGGGTACAACTACCCCTGTTAATTCTTCTTTGCGAATTTCCAACACGATTTAGCTTTTGAATTCTGGCTTATAGTTCTTGCGAACAGACATTTGGTTCTAAAAATCTCCCGTTTTGCTGTCTAGAATCCTGGGTCCATTATATGTTTGACCGCCTCCACGCCCGGCCCAATTGTGGCATAAGCCCACGGATAGGTGAATGTTAACTCCGCCTGCGAAAGACAACATCATCATGGTTAGTATGATAAAAATGCGAGCCCCCTCTGGGGAAAAGCTTGCGATTTATCGGTCTAGATGTACATCAGCGGTATTGTGAGGGGTATGAGATAGGTTCAAACGGACAAAAAAGACGTTTCCGGTTAGCTAACACCCGTGAGGCCTATGAGGAGTATGGCAAAACGCTCGACCAGGATACCCGAATAGTGATGGAAGCTACCAGTAACGCCTTTTGGATCTATGATATTCTATCAGCATATCCTGGACAAGTAGTAGTGGCCAATCCGTTAAAAACCCGTTCAATTGCCGAAGCTCGGGTAAAGACTGATGCCTTGGATGTCCAGATCCTTTCTCAGCTTTTAGCGGCGGATTTTATTCCGATGACATGGGTGCCAGCCAAAAACGAATATGAGCTACGTGTCTTACTACATCACCGTATTCGGTTGACCAAGATTCGAACTATGTTGAAGAATAAAATCCATGCCGCCTGACCCGGAACGGATTAAACCCGCCCTGCACAGATCTATTTGGAAAAAAGGGGAGGCTGTTCCTGGAGAGGATTGGCTTGCCCGAAACCGACCAAATAGTCATGATTTCTTGCCTGAAGTTACTGGACCACGTCCAACGAGAAATTGATGAACTTGAAGGGGAAATCCGTTCTGAGCGCTTTAACCATACTGGCCCAAATTGGCGACATCAAGAGATTCCTCACCCCGAGAAGCTGACCAGCTATGCGGGGCTGGTACCAAGCGTACATTCGTCCGGTAAAACCAGGTAAACTGGGTCCATCACCAAGGCTGGAAGGAGCACTCTTCGGTGGATCCTGGTTCAATGTGCCCAACGGGGAATTCGCAGTACCAGTGACCTCCATTCGTTTTATCTAAGACTAAAGGCCAAAAAGGGCTATAAGATTGCGATTGTAGCCACGGCACGAACACTACTCACCATCATATGGGCGGTATAAAGAACCCATCAAGAGAAAAGACCCTCGACTGCACAGCGAATTCATGAACCTAGATATATCCATATTGTTCGAAGGTGAATTTTTTAAAAAATGAGTACGATGCGGGTTCGTCCGTTATTTTCGTATTCCTTCAGCCGATGAGGCCTCCTACTGCTCCTTTCGTCGATGCTTAAAGCATGAGGAAACCAGCCGTGAGGTTATTTGTCTAGTATATTTTTCTCTTTATTACCATATGCCTCATGAATTCGCCGTGCCCTTGACTGAACCTGCCGCGGGCTATGGAAGACTACCAACGCAAGCTGCCTGGGATAGCTAGGGATACTTCCTTTACTGCCTAGCAAAAAGTCTTTAAAAGGGTCTTGCATTTTTTCATAGGTGAGAGGACGGGGGCTAGCCGCCCCCTCCTACTCGATTTTGTAAAGCTCACCATGACGCGCCGGTAGCCCCGAAAAGATACCCCTATACCCCCTGGCGGTGAGCCCTTTTTGCACTGTCCGGCCTTCCCACCAGTGCAGGATGGAACCTGTGACTTTTTGAGTCAGTTAACAATGGTCTTTAGAAGCGCTTCTTCCACACTTAATAGATGATTTAGCATAGCTTTCTCTGCGCCCTCCAGATCTTTTCCGGCAATGCATTTAGCGACGTGCGCATGTTCTTGTACGGATTGGAGGGCTCGGCCAGGAATGGCCAAAGAGTGTGCCCGCGAATCTGTCAAAAGGTCGAGCAGGTGTTCCATAACACGAACCAGCACTTGGTTTTGGGTGGCTTCCGCTACAGCGTTATGAAATTTGGCGTCATGCTCTGCTAAAAAAGCAAGGCGGACATTTTCTTTAGACTGGATCATTTTTTGTGCTTTATCCACTTGATCTATTAACTGCTTGACCTGTTCACCAGTTGCTTTTTGAGCGGCCCAAGCAGCAGCCTTACACTCCAAAACTTTTCTGATCTGAAACAAGTCAGCCACGGTGTCACGTTGCAGTAAAATGGACTCCGCAAACCGTTTCAGGTAGGCGTCGGGATCCTGCTCTGTGATGAAGACGCCTTGTCCATGTTTGATGGTAACAAGGCCCATAGCAGCCAGAAGCTTTAAAGCCTCACGGAGGGAAGTTCGGGATACGCCCATCATGACTGCCAGTTCCCGTTCGGGCGGTAATTTTTCTCCCGGCTTAAGTTCCCCTTTGAAGATTGAGGCTTTGATGCTGGACATGATTTTTTCGTAAGTACTGGAGCGCTCAGGATTAATCGGTTCAAACATATCGTACCCTCCAAAATAAAATTATAGAATTTCTTTTTGGTAAAATCAAACCGGTACTAACTTCCTGGAATAACGAGTAAAGTTTACTCCTGATTTTAAGATAAAAATTCCGGCGCAACTTTTTAATAAAGTCGTGGTAAGTGGTCGGACCTTAAATTCCTTCTTTATTTTTTGTCATTTTCCTGCTTTTTTAGCCTTGGGAAACAGAAAATTTAACCTTGAAGCTGCGGTCATTACCGGTTGATAAGGGTGATATTTGTCGTATTATTATTGACAGGAAGAGGAAGCATTTTAGGGAAATTACATGATTTTAAAAATATTTTTCCATAAAGAAGGATAATCAAGAAGAGCGGCGAATAGTATTCTAAGAGGTAGGACCACCGACCTCCGTCCAAGGCGCCGGTTGGAGGGGTGGCTTTATAAAGAAAGGAGGAGATCTCTTGAGTAAGGTGGCATGGGTAGTGGATGAGGAAAAAGATAATGTCGCTACAGTTCTCGCCCACGATATCAAAAAGGGCAGTGTGATTCCCGTGGAGATCCAGGGGAACACCATGCGTATAGTGGCCAACGCGGATATCCCTTATGGGCATAAGGTGGCTATCCGTCCTATTCACACTGGCGAGACGGTGGTAAAATATGGGCTCAGCATCGGCGTCGCCAGTTGCGAGATTGCACTTGGCGACCATGTCCATGTACACAATATAGACCCCATGCGGGGACGTGGGGATTTGCACGTTAAGAAAGGGGCTTAATGCTGTGGGAGAATTTATGGGATTTGTGCGTCCGGATGGATCCGTCGGAGCACGTAACTACCTGCTGATTCTTTCGGCAACCATTTATGCCAATAGCGTGGTGGAGCGGACCGCTAACTCCTTGTACGGGGCGATCCCCCTCACGCACCACCTGGGCAGATGCCAGACCAAATCGGACTTGAAGATGACGTTCGATATCCTCTGCCGCATGGCTGAGAACCCTAACGTGGGTGGGGTGGTAATCGTCGATCACTTCCGCGAGGAGCTATGCAATGTCGATGAGATGGCCCATGAGATCTCCAAGACAGGGAAACTGATTGAAACCGTCAATATCCGTAACGTTGGCGGAGCAATTAACGCGGTAGCGGATGCCACCCGGAAAGGGATGTACATCCTGCGTAAACTTTCCCCCATGACCAGGGAGAAGGTGGATATTTCCAAGTTCCTTTTTGGCCTTAACTGTGGGACCTCTGACACGACTTCCGGGCTTTCCTCCAACGTGGCCTTGGGCTATTGCTCGGATCGCATCATCCGGGAAGGAGGGCGTTCAATCCTGGCCGAGTTCCCGGAATTGATGGGAGCGGAACCTTGGCTGGCATCAAAAGCGGTGAACCAGGAAGTGGCCCAAAAGATCTGGGATCAGATCAAGGGCTATGAGGACCGCATCCTGGCCACTGGCGAGGATATCCGGGGTTCCCAGCCCACTGGAGACAACATTGCCGGGGGTATCAGCACCATCGAGGAAAAGTCCCTGGGTGGCGCCAAGAAGAGCGGTACCGCACCTATCCAAGACGTCATCTATTATGGCGAGAAACCAGGGCCGGTACCTGGTGTGTACATGATGTATACACCCGGGCATGGCAGCGAGTCCATCACCGGTATTGCGGCGGCTGGGGCACAAGTGTTGGTCTTCTCCACCGGGGGCGGGCATACCATCTCGCATCCCATTATGCCGACCATCAAGATATCCGGGAACGCCACTTCCTATGAATTGATGCAGGACACGGTGGACTTGGACTTGAGCGATATCCTCAGGGGGAAAATCTCTGTGGAACAGGCTGGAGACATGATCTACAGGGAAGTAGTAGAAGTTCTGTCGGGCAAGCTGACCAAGACAGAGATCTTGAAAGAGACTACCGGTTTCGCCATCCACCGGGTGGGGCTCAGTATTTAGTTCCCCGGGTAGTAGATAGGTGGTTCCCCGCCGAAACATTCGGGAAAAGGCTGGCGAAAGAAGTTGTGGTTAGCGTGAGGAAACGGGAGTTCTGAAACCGGAGGATCACCAGAAATCTCGACAAGGAGGTCAAAACATGAGTTATCAACCAGTGCGAGTAGCGGCAGTTGGACTGGGGCGATGGGCCAACATTATGGCGAGGGCTTACACCAGAAGCGAGAAAATACAGTTGGTTAGCGCTTTCAGCCGTTCGGAACAAAAGCGCAATGCCTTCAGCGAGCGCTGGGGCTGCCAGACGGAGGATTCGCTGGAAAAACTGCTTTCCCGGGATGATATTGAGGCGGTTATCGTCACCACTCCCAATGACCAGCACGCGCCAGTCATTGAGGCTGCGGCGGCTGCCGGGAAACACGTTTACGTGGACAAGCCTATTGCGGTGCGGATGGATCACGCCAAACGAATTGAGAAAGCAGTGTCGGATGCCGGGGTAGTGTTTGCTCTGGGGCATAGCGCCAGGAGACTCGCGGGCATGCGCCAGGCCAAGGAAATGATGGATTCAGGCCGGTTGGGCGGGGTATCCATGATCGAAACTAACTTTTCCAACGAGCGCGGTCTGGAAATCACCTCTGACAACTGGCGGGGTCAGAGACATATGGCTCCTGGTGGCCCGTTGACGCAGTTGGCGGTCCATAATATCGACTGCCTGCGCTACCTCTTCGGTCCCGTCAAGCAGGTTTTCTCTTTGTTAAAGTCCATGTACACCAAGGCTGAGCAAGATACCGTCACCATGACTCTTTGCGAATTTGAAAGCGGCAAATTGGCTTACATCGGGTCTAACTGGGCTACCCCCGGGGTATTTTTCATGAACGTTTACGGAACTGAAGCCACCCTGTTCTATCAACTGGACTTCGGATGGTGGAGCCAGTCCCAGGTCGTTGACGAGCATAGTAGCCTGATCTTGCGGGAATTTGCCTCCATGACCGATGACCCGGATAACCGCCAGCTGCAAGATGTATCTGTCAAACTGATCAACCGTGACATGTTCAAGGAGCAATTCGAAGAATTTGCTGACGCAATTCGTGGTGTCAATAACGGTCCGGAAGTGGATGCCGCGACCGGCATCCATAATATTGCCGTCGTACTGGCTGCCCTGCGTTCTTCTCAGGAAGGCCGGCCGGTAACGTTGAAAGAGATTATTGAGGAGGCTTGAGGCCCATTCCGACCGGGAGTGGCGTCTGGCCGGCTCCCGGTCAAGAGGACTGCGGGCTTTAAAGAGCGCACGGTGGAGCGACACTGGCTAATAGCAGGTAACCGCGGAGGAGGAACCTTGATGTTTGGTGGGCGGAACGAACGCCGGGTAGAAACTGATGTCTTGGTGATCGGTGGGGGTTCAGCGGGAACCATGGCCGCGATTGAAGCTAAGAAAAGGGGTCTACGGGTAGCGCTGGTTGATAAGGGTGGGATTTACCGGAGCGGTTGCGGCGCCGCGGGGAATGACCACTTCCTGGCGGTTTTGGAGGAAGGTCCGGCATGGGATCAGCCGGAGGTTTTTCTTGCCTGGTACCACCGTCTAACCCAGGGCCTGGCGGATGTTAAAGTGGCTGATCGGGTTTTCGTTCAAAGGATCAAAGGCATGGTAGCCGACCTGGAAAAGATGGGTATTCCCATGCGGTTGGATCAGAAAAACAATACCTTGATCAGAACCAGGTCTTTTATGCAACCGGGGGATTACTTTATCAACTTCGACGGTCGGGCGCTGAAACCAACTGTATCCAGAGTAGCCGCTGAGGCTGGGGTGGACTTCTTCCCTCACATAGCAGTCACAGATCTTCTGAAAACTGATGACCGGGTAGTAGGGGCGATTGGCTTCCAGATCCGGACCGGAGAGTTCTATGTCTTTTCCGCTCGAGCCGTGGTGCTGGCCACGGGGAACGTCACTCGCATGTACCGCAATCCTTCAGGTTTACCTTACAATACCTGGCACAGCCCTTATAACAATGGGGCGGCTCATGCGATGGCCCTTAAGGCCGGCGGTGATTTGAAGAATATGGAGTTTGTTAATTATACCCTGACTCCCAAGAACTTCAGCGCATCGGCGCTAAACGCCATTGTGGGGATGGGCGGGTATATCGTCAACTCCCTCGGTGAGAGGTACCTTTTTAAGTATCACGAAAAAGGAGAGCAGGGCCCAAGATGGGTGATGCCGTGGGGAACGTACTGGGAGATGAAGGAGGGACGGGGTCCCTGTTACTTCGACTTGCGGCATCTCCCGGAAGAGGCCATGGAACATCTGCTGGGACACCTGTTACCGGTGGACAAGAATACCTTTATGGACTATTGCGAGCAAAAGGGATTAGACCTGAGGCGTGATTTGATGGAAGTGCAGATTTGTGAAGGCCAGCTTCCGGCATTCCTCGGTTCGGTCAGCGGAATTTTCGTTGACGAACACTGCCGGACTGTTGTTGAGGGTCTTTATGCGTGTGGAACATGTGCTGTGGGGATTGGTAGCCTGTCCGGCTCCATGTGCTTCGGCCAGGCGGCTGGTGGGGATGCGGCTGACTTTATCCTTGGGCAGGGCGGTTCACCGGCAGTCAACGAAAATCAGGTTCAGGGGTTGAAGGAGCAGGTCTTTGCGCCGGCCAGGCGCCGGGGCAGTCTTACCTACCAGGAATTCGAAAATAAATTGCAGCAGGTGATGAGCGATTACGTGGGGATCGGGCGGACCGAAGCCGGTCTAAAAACTGCAGTATCTGGACTTGCTCGCTTGGAAGGAATGGCCGGGGAGCTTCGGGCTGAAAACGGGCACGAACTGATGCGCGTGCACGAGGCCCTGGATCTGCTTCTGGTCTGTAAAGCCATTGCGCGCGGTGCTCTGGAGCGCCGGGAAAGCCGTTTTGGCCTTTCCCATTATCGTGGGGACTACCCTGAGACCAGAGAGGAATGGCGCAAGTCTATCCACCTGAAACTGGTTGATGGGGACCTGGCAGTTTCGTACGTTCCGGCAGATACCCGGGAGGCTCCTTAAACTGCTTTACTTTACTAGCCGTAGAAACACTGAGATGTTCCTTATCGACCACCTCCTGGGTAAATTCATGAAGGGGTGAAGACCATGCTTCCCATCAAAATTGACTTGAACCGCTGCAACGGTTGTGGGCTTTGCGAGAAGAACTGCCCGGGAGACCTCATCTTCATGCAGGACGGTCTTCCGGTGGTCAAGTATCCCGACGAGTGCTGGTTCTGCGGGGCATGCCGCATTGATTGTCCTGAAGCGTGTATTCAGATCGTTTTTCCGCTTTCGGTGGTCTAGCTTTTGTTTTAACTTCTGGCCGTACCCGTCATCTTAAACGTCGAAGCCAATTCCCAACCTGTTTTTACCTTTATCGCTTGAATCCTTGGTCATGTACGAAAAAACTACCACTTGGGAGGTAGAAAAGTGTTAAGTGCCTCTATACAGGGGCTGGCGGCCCTCCTGACACCGACTTCAATGATATTCATGGTTTTGGGCGTGGCCTTCGGCATGTTTATCGGCTTCTTACCCGGCCTGGGTGGAATTGTGGCCATGGCTCTCTTATTACCGTTCACCATTGGCATGGAACCAGCGGCAGCTTTAGCCATGTTGCTGGGAGCGCACGTGGCCACTATTTTCGGGAGTTCCATCACCGGGATCCTGTTTAATGTTCCCGGCGCTTCAAAAAGTATTGCCGTATGTTTCGACGGATATCCCATGACCCAAAAGGGTGAGGGTGCGCGGGCGTTAGGAGCGTCAGCCATGGCTTCCCTTATTGGAGGCCTTATCGGGGCCGTGTTCCTCACCCTCAGCCTTCCTTTAATGAAGGCGATCATGATGGCTCTGGGACCCGCCGAGTACTTTATGATGGCGCTTTGGGGATTATCAGTGATTGCCATGTTCAGCGGCGGATCTATCTTGAAAGGCCTGGCTGCCGCAGGATTTGGCCTACTGATTTCCTTTATCGGTATGGATCCGGTTAGCGGCACCGCTCGATTTACCATGGGTTCCCTGTTTTTGCTTGACGGGATCGAATTCGCGGTGGCGGTTATCGGCCTGTTCGCCATCTCTGAGATGATCGAGCTTTATATAAAGGGTGGTTCCATCGTAAAAGGCCAGTCGCTGGGGACTATGGGTACCGTTTGGACAGGTGTTTGGGATGTATTCCAGCACTGGGGTCTTGTACTTCGTTCCAGCCTTTTGGGCTTGTTTATCGGAGCCTTACCAGGTATTGGGGCAAGCGTGGGGAGCATTGCCGCTTACGCCCAGGCGGTGCAAACCTCCAAGCACCCGGAGAAGTTCGGCACCGGTACTGTGGAGGGGGTGATTGCACCAGAGGCCACCAATGCGGCGAACGAGGGAGGGGGCCTGGTTCCCACACTGGGTTTCGGAGTTCCGGGTGGGGAGAGTATGGCTATTCTCCTATCGGCATTTATTACCATGGGCGTGGCGCCGGGGGCGGAACTGCTGGCCAAGCGGATGGACCTGGTGTTCACCATGGTGTGGATTATCGTGATCGCCAACGTCATTACCACCGGAATTGGCCTTCTTACCGCTAAGCACCTGGCTAAAATCAGCGGACTGCCTGGCAGTATTCTCATCCCGCTGGTGTTACCCATTACCCTGGCAGGCGCCTATGCGGTGAAAGGGCGGATCGGAGACGTGGTGGTGGCTGTGATGTTCGGTTTTATCGGGTACCTGATGAAAAAATATGGTTACTCAAGGGCCGATATGGTGATCGGGATGGTCCTCGGCCTGATGGTGGAGCGGTACCTGCACATATCTATTAAACTATATGGCTCATGGTTCTTCATCACCAGACCCTGGGCATTGCTTTTGTTGATAGCGGTGTTGTTTACCATAGCATACCCGTTTCTCCGCAACCGCCGGTCAAAAGACATCCCGGGAGGTGTCATCACATGAAGTCCCGGACAGCTGATAATATTTCCGCTGTTGTGTTTTTATTGATTTTTATTGCTTTTGCGGTAATGAGTACTCAATACGGCCCGCGCGCCAGGCTGGTGCCACTACCGGTGGCGGGAGTTTCCGCCGTGATGGTGCTGATCCAGCTCATACTACAAAATGTTAAAGGCGGCTCCTTAAACCTGTCCGTGGATGCCGGGAAGCTGTTCAAAGCCCAAAATCCTCTTGAAAAAGAAGCCAAGAAGGGTTTTGCCGGGGAACAGCAACCATCCTCGATAAAAGCCCGTGACGGTAAAGAATGGGGAGCTTTCTCGGTGGTTTTGACATTTTGGGTAATGATCATGTTGTTTGGGCTTGATTTGGCCACCTTACTTTTCGTTACCTTGTATTTCCGGGTAGTGAACAAGGAAAGATGGATTCGTTCATTGATCTGGGGGACCGGAACGTGGGCGGCTATCTACCTGCTCTTTACGGGGATCTTGCGTATCCAACTATATAAAGGGTTTCTGTTCGGCCTGTTTTAACCGGTGCCAGCGGACGAGCTATAGCCGAGCGGAGATGAGGGAGGTGATACTGGGACAGGCAAGTTTTGAAAAACGTATTTGATGGTACTAGGGAAGGACAGGTAAGTTGGGTTGATGAGAGGAGGAAGATTAATGTTAGGAAAGAAAGCTCTAGTCGCCGTGGTGATGGTGCTGGCCCTGGTAATGACAGTGCTGGCCGGGTGCGGGGGAAAACAGTCTGCCCAGCAATCCGGGGGGGATCAAAAACCGGCTGCGGAAGAAAGTGTTTTGAAGGGAAAGACGCTTACCTTGATTGTGCCTCATAGTCCTGGCAAGGGTTTTGACACTTACGCCCGTATGGCGGCTCCGTTTATTGAGAAATACTCCGGCGCCACTGTAGTAGTCAAAAACGTGACCGGCGCAGGTGGTGTGGTGGGAACTAACGAGTTGTGGAATTCCAAGCCGGACGGGCTAACCTTCGGTTTTAGCAGCATCCCGTCGCTCCTGCTGGCTCAACTGTCCGGGGCGGAAGGTGTGCAGTTTGACGCCACAAAGTTCACCTACCTGGCCAGGATGGCCACAGAACCGCGGGTGTTTGCGGTAGGCGGCAAGTCCAAATTTAACAGCGTAGAGGACCTGAAGAACGCCGGCAGGCCGATCAAGTTCCCATCCCAGGGACTGGATGACGACTTCTTTATCGTTTCGGTGATGGCCAAGGCCATGGGCTTTGAACTGCAACAGATTACCGGTTATGAAGGCAACGCTGATACTTCTCTGGCGGTGGTAAAGGGCGACGGTGACGGTCACATGACCGCCCTCAGCGACGCTGAACCCATGATCAAAGCGGGGGATAAAAAGCCGATTGTTTTTATCGCCAAGGAAAGGTTGAAAGACTACCCCAACGTTCCAACAGCGCTTGAACTTACTACCGGTGAGGCTAACGAATTCATGAAGGTTGTCACCACCATGGTAGAAATGCACCGGTCCTTCTTTGGACCTCCCGGCATGGACCCCAAAGCGGCCAAGGAACTCCGCACCGCTATTGAAAAGGCGTTGACCGACCCTGAACTGGTGAAGAAAGCGGCGGAGGGTAACAAACCCATCAACTTTATGCCAGGTGAACAAGCCCAGTGGGAAGTTGAGGCAATCGCAGCCAGCGCCCAGAAGATAGTTCCTGTGTTGAAGGAAGCAGTTGCCGCAGTCAAGTAACGAAGCCAAAGGCCTTGAAGGGGCTTGCTCCGTCCAGCCCCTTCAAGGTTTCTCAAGGAGAAAATCTGTAAGCCCCGGCCGATAGAGGCATGGCTGGTAGTTCTCAGAAAAGTGAATTGGTGTCGGGAAAGGAGTTCGATGTAATTGCCGGGAACCATTCACGTTCGGTACGACTTGTGCACCGGTTGCAGGGCCTGCCAACTGGCGTGCGCCATCAGGAACGAGGGGATGGTATGGCCGGAAGCCGCGCGTATCCGGGTGCTCCAAGTGGGACCGGGGCCGCTGGATATTCCCGTGTACTGCCACCGGTGTTCCGACCATCCTTGTATTGCGGCGTGCCCGCCAAAAGTACGCGCTCTCAGCTATCACCAGGACACCGGCGTAGTTTCAGTGGACCCGGAGCAATGTCTACGATCGAAATCAGCTAATTGTACCTGCTGTTTCCGGGCCTGCCGTGCTGGTGCGATCGCCTATCACCCCCGCACCGGCCTGCCCATGCACTGCAACTTGTGTGAGGGTAATCCTGCATGCGTTGAAGCGTGCGCTGCTCAGGCCCTGTCCTACGTACCGGGTTCAAGTTTTGACGGAAAACACTATGCCCGGCCTGTGGAAGACATCGTGTCCGACCTGTGCCTGCGACTTTACGGCCGGCGTGACGTAGGCTAGGGGGTAACGGAAGATGGGAACTTTCACAGCTAAGTTGGTGGAAATCGACCTTTCCACAGGGAAAATTGCTGCCCTCATCACTCCTGATCACTGGTCGCGAGACTTTATCGGCGGCCGCGGTTTAGGAGCCCGGATGCTTTGGGAGAGACAGCCAAGAGGGGTTGATCCGCTCGGCCCGGAAGCGGAGATGTATATCCTGGCGGGCCCGCTTACCGGCATTGTTCCCGGCGGGGCGCAAATCTGCCTTGTATTCAAGTCACCCTTGACGCAAAACACCATCGGATATTCCCTTACCGGTGCCAACTGGGGGACAGAACTCAGGTCAGCCGGTTGGGACGGCCTGATCCTTAAAGGAAGCGCCCCAACTCCGGTATACCTGTTGATCAAAAATGATAGGGTGGAACTGCGGGATGCCGGTCACCTGTGGGGGCGTACTACCTTTGAGACCGAGAAGATCCTCAAAGAGGAGATTAAGGATCCTTTCGCCCGCGTCCTCAGCATTGGCCCTGCGGGGGAGAACCTGGTACGCTTTGCGTCAGTGCAGCAGGAATCATTCAGGTCAGCCGCCAGGGGCGGAACCGGGTGCGTTTGGGGTGCCAAAGGGTTAAAGGCAATTATTGTAAGAGGTACGGGGCCGATACCTGTTAACCGGCCGGAAGAGGCCTTCCTTGCCCGGAGAAAAATCGAGCGGGCTTTAATCGAAAGCCGCACTACAGTTCGTCGTGCTTATGATCTGGTGCGCTGGGGGGGCAGCATCACTCACCTCCCTCATTCCGATGAAGAGGACCTGGATGTACGCAATTACCAGGAAGGGACCTGGGAGGAGATCGACAAGGTGGGGGGGCTGGCATACGAATTGCGTTGCCGGGCCAAGACCAGGGGTTGTTTCGGCTGCCCTGTCAGTTGCATGCCCCTGGGCGTAATCAGGGAAGGGACTTTCTCCGGCAAGATAGTCTGTCCTGACCTGGATTCTACTTCCACCATCGGGCCCGGGTGCCTGGTAAATGACCTGGAGTCCATGGTCTACCTCAGCCGTTGGGGCGACGAGCAAGGAATCGATACCACTTCCCTGGGAAACGTGACCGGCTTTGCCATGGAGTGCTACGAAAAAGGCCTGCTGACCCTTTCCGACCTGGACGGGATCGATTTAAAATGGGGCAGTGTTCCTGCCATGCTGGCGCTGTGGCAAAAGATCGTTCGCCGTGAAGGAATAGGAGATCTCCTGGCCCAAGGAGTGAGAAACGCGGCCAAGGTGATCGGCGGGGGTGCCGGGAGCTTTGCCATGCATGTAAAAGGCCTTGAATTCGCCGGGTTCACCCCTAAGGCCCACCGGGAACGGGGCTTGGAATACGCCGTTGCCGACCGGGGGGCGGCTCACCATTTTGGGAGCAAAACGAGCCACCTTTACCAGCGGACTTGGGCCGACTGTTTGACCGTATGTACATGGCAGCGCCGGATGATTACCCCGGAAATGTACATCGATTTACTTCACCCGGTGACCGGTTGGGATATCGGGCAGGATGAGTGGCCCGTGGTGGCGGAGAGAATTTTGCTAACCGCTCGTTCCTATAACATCAGGGAGGGGACTGTACCCTTGCGCGATGACGTGCTCCCGGAAAGGGTGCATCATGAGCCAATGACCAAGGGCAAACAGGCAGGTGCCGTCTACCCGAAAGAACAGTTTGTGGCCGACCGCCTGGCATGGTACCAGGAACGCGGGTGTGACGCAGCAGGCATTCCCACCGCGGAAAGGCTGAGAGCCCTGGGTCTTGATTTTGTGATTCCCGACATGGAAGCAGCGCGTTCGCCAGCTTTGCGCAACTAGCAGGACCATCAGGTTACCGAAGCTGTAACCGGAATTAAAATTGTTCATGGTCCGTAGCGCGCAGTCTCTGGCAATAGTCGAGAAATGGTGGCAACAGGAGGACGCGGTTAGTTGGAAAACTGGCGAAGAAACCTTCTCCTATTGATGGTCTCTCAGTTGTTGTTCAGGGTGGCTCTTACCCTGGTGAAACCTTTTTTACCGCTCTACCTGCCTGAATTGGGAGTGACCGCTGCTCCGGAAATTGCCTTTTGGGCTGGTGCTCTTTCCTCGGTAAATTTTTTAGGACAGGCGTTATTCTCACCCATCTGGGGAAACTTATCGGACAGGTACGGGCGCAAGGCCATGGTAGTACGATGCACCCTGGCGGTAGGGGTTTTCAACCTCCTGATGGTCTTTGCGGGTAACGTATATCAACTCCTGGCCTTACGGTTCCTGATGGGCGCAATGGCGGGGTTCAATGCCGCCGCTGTAGCCCTGGTGGCAACCACTACCCCAGACAAGCACCTGGGCTATGCCGTGGGCATGATCCAGACAGGGCAGATGGCAGGAACAGTATTCGGCCCGGCCATCGGGGGTGTACTGGCGGAACTGGGAGGATACCGCGGAAGCTTTGTCGCCGCGGGGCTGATCAGCCTGTCTATTGCCCCCGTGTTAATCTTCGGAGTCAGGGAAGACTTTGTTCCCTCCGCCGCTAAACGCAGCAAGCCTCCATTCAGTACGGGGCTACGTATTGTCTTCAACCGGCCCGTAATCCTGTTAATGCTAGTCGTGATCGTTGTAGCCCAGTTTGGTTTACAAAGCTCTGATTCCCTAATGGCGCTATACGTTAAAGGCTTATACGAAGGGGAGTATCTCAACCTGGTGGTAGCGGGGGTGCTTGGTACAGCCGCGGTGGCCAACGTGCTGATGGCTCCCCTGCTGGGGAAACTGGGTGATCAATACGGCAGTGAACGGGTTTTAGTTTTATCGCTTTTCGGGTTAGCACTGGCCACCCTCCCCCAAGCCTTTGTATACCAGGTAGGCAGTTTGGCGCTGTTACGATTTCTTTCCGGTGCTTTCACCGGTGGAATTTTGCCCAACGTGCAAGCGGTGATCGGTCGGGCGACACCTGTAGAGAAACGGGGAAGCGTTTTCGGGGTCTATGCCAGCGCTACGGCCACAGGTAACTTCTTGGGTCCCATGCTGGGTGGTATCGTGGCTGCCGAGGTGGGAATACCTCCCGTCTTTGTACTGACTGGTGCATGCTTGCTTGCTACCGGATTGTTGTGCCTCGTATTTTTAGAAAAGGTGAGACATGACCAAAAGCGCTCCTCCCCGGCTTAGGCCATCCGGAAACCTGGATCAATTCCGGCAGATTAGGTTTTTGTTAACAATTACCATCGGGGGTTGACAAAATGGTGTTAAGGTTTTTGGGACATTGTGACCTTGACGGGCATGGGTCTAATATGCAACTGATGACCTCACGTGGTTACCTTTATGTGGGTCACTCGGTCAAAGAGATAGGAACAACTATAGTTGATGTCTCGGACCCGCGGCGGCCACGGGTATGCGGAGAGCTTCCCGGCTTCAAAAATACCAAGTCCGCCAAGGTGCAAGTCGCGGGGGACCTGCTGCTGGTAAGCTACGAGCAGCGGGGTCCCGAGGAGGCCGAAAGAACGGGCTTTGCGGTGTACGACATCAGTAAGCCCCGGCACCCTCGTGAGGTGGCGTACTACCATACGGGAGGTCAAGGAGTCCACAGGATGTGGTACACGGGAGAGCGTTACGCATATATTTCCGCGGTACCAGAAGGGTTTCGGGATCGCATGCTGATGATCTTTGACATGAAGGACCCGGAGTACCCTTGTGTGGCAGGACAGTGGTGGCTCCCAGGCCTTTGGGAAGCCGGCGGGGAAACCCCTGATTTTCCACCGGGGCTGAAATGCCGCTTGCACCACGCCGTGGTCCACGGGAACAGGGCTTACATGGGACTGTGGGATGCCGGACTGGGTATTCTTGATATTTCCGATGTTGCCAAGCCAAAAGAGATCAGCCGGCTGACATGGGCGCCTTCTGACGGCGGGTGTACTCACACGGCGCTTCCTTTACCCAACAGGAACCTGCTGGTGGTGACCGATGAATCGCATCAACCGCGCTGCCAGGAGGTCCAGAAGCGGGTCAGGGTGATAGATATCAGTAATGAGCATGAACCGAAAGTCTTATCTAAATTTCCTGTGCCGGACGGGGACTTTTGCAACAAAGGGCTCCGGTTTGGTCCCCATAATCTCCATGAAAACCGTCCTGGTTCTTTCATCAGCGAAAACCGTATCTTCGTAACATATTACAATGCGGGTTTGCGGATTTACGACCTGACGGACCCGCAGGCACCCGCAGAGGCAGACCATTATATCCCGCCGGCACACCCCGGCACTGAGGCAGTGCAGGTGGATGACGTCTTCGTAGAAGCCAATGGATTGGTATACATCAGTGACAGGGTTGGTGGGGGGATTTACGTCCTGGAATTGAATTAGCGGCTATTGAGAAAAACTTCCCGGAGGTGCTTTGCCATGACAGTTGACGTACCCACCTCTCATCGAGGTTTGTTGCCTCTGCGACTCTTCAGCCTGTTTTTCCGCATCGGCGCTTTTACCATCGGGGGCGGGTATGCGATGGTTCCATTAATTGAGAAAGAGGTGGTAGGTCGCGGGTGGCTTAGCGAGGAGGAGTTTCTTGACACCCTGGCGGTTGCCCAGACCGTCCCGGGGGTGCTGGCGGTGAACACCGGCCTTTACGTGGGTTACCGGGCTGGCGGCCTGGCAGGCGCTTTGACGGCTACCCTGGGAGCGGTACTGCCTTCTTTCCTGATTATTTTGGCCATCGCTATGTTCATTCCTCGTTACCAGCAGATGGAAAATATACGCGACTTCTTTAAGGGGGCCCAACCCGTGGTGGTGGCGCTATTAGCAGGCGCTGCATACTTCCTGGGAAGAAAGTCCGTTAAAAGCTGGCGATCTGGGATGATAGCGCTTGTGACGCTGGTAGCGGTGTGGTTCTATCACCTGGATCCCATCCTGGCGCTGATCGCCGGGGGGATTGCGGGAGGCGTGTGGCTGCAGCCTGCCCCGGTGGTTAAGGAGGGAGGCGAGGCCGGTGGGCATCCTGCTTAATCTTTTTCTTACCTTTGCTAAAATATCCTTCTTTACCATCGGCGGAGGATATGCCATGATCCCGTTATTACAAAAGGAACTGGTTACCGTCCACCGGTGGATTAACTCACAACAGATGCTTGATATGCTAACGGTGGCGGAAATGACTCCCGGGCCGATAGGGATTAACTTGGCTACCTTTGCCGGGTATCAGACCGCAGGTTTCTGGGGGGCTGTGATGGCAACTGCCGGAATAATCACCCCCTCGGTGATCCTGGTTTTGGCTCTTGCCCTGTTCCTTAGCCGGTTTAAGGACTTCCCGGTTGTACAAGCGATATTAAAAGGAATTCGCCCTGCGGTGGTATCGCTAATTGCCGTGGCAACCTTCACGGTAGGCCAGACTGCCCTTACCGACATGTGGTCGTGGGTTTTTCTTGCCTGTGGACTATTGGCCAGTGTACGCTTTGGGCTGCATCCGATCCTGCTTTTATCAGTAGCAGGGTTATTGGGTGTGGTTATATACTAGTGCGTTGTTTTATGGTTACCTGCTTTTCCAGAGCCGCATGCTTTTTCGGATGGTGGTATTACCATAAAAAAGTTATCCCTACGGGTTAATTGGACCTAATAGAAAATTTTAATTTTATTAATTGAAGGATTTTATCAGCAGAGGGCGAATATAAGCACTAGAGGTAAGACCACACACCACACACCATTATACTAAAGGGTTATCGTTCCTGTCATTAGGCTTTGAGAGTAACAGCATAAGGATGGTGCAGGGATTTATGTTTAAGCCTGTGCATCAAAAGACGTCCAGTGTCTATGAAAAAGTTGTTGCCGAGTTGAAGGCGAAAATCCTTCAAGGGGAGTTAAAGCCTGGTGATAGACTGCCAGGGGAGCGGGAACTGTCGGAAAAGTTGGGGGTAAGCCGGACCTCGTTGCGAGAGAGCCTAAAAATGTTGTCCGCTTCTGGTTTGGTAAACATTAGACATGGGCAGGGTGTTTTCATAGCGGAAAACGATCCGGAACACTACTTGAAACAATTTGCGTCAGTGGCCTTGGCAGGTCACGACACGATCAAGGATATGTTCGAAATGCGCAGGCTTTTGGAAGGACAGGCCGCTTACTGGGCGGCGCAGCGGTGCAACGAAGAAACGGTGCGGGAACTCTTTCAAATCGTTACAGATGCCCGCCAAGTGGCATCCGTAAAGCCAACCAAGCTGCTGGAGTTAGCCGAGCTGGATCATAAATTCCATAACTCCCTGGCCAAGGCGACCGGTAACAAGGTGTTGCTCCGGCTAATGTACAACCTGTTGGACTTAATGACTGACGTGAGAGCTCATTCGCTTTCAATACCCGGGAGAGCGGCCAGGTCGGTGGAAGATCATTACCGGATTGCTTTAGCCATTCAGGAAAGAAATAACGCGGCAGCGCAGGTCGCCATGTATTCCCACCTGGACGGGGTGGAACGTTCTATCTTCCAAACCTTCGCCGGCACAGAACTCGGTGGGTAAGGATAGCCGAAAGGAGGTAAGGGAGAAAGCAAGCCCATAAAACCAAATGACCCAATCAAAATTTAAGAAATGGAGGTTAACCATGAACTCGACTACCCGAGGTAACTATCTGTTAGAAATAACGCAGCCCGAAGCCGAGGCCATATTGGACAGTTCAAAAATGGCCCTCATACCTACTGGAAGCGTAGAACAACACGGTCCTCACCTGCCTTGTGGAACCGATTATTATGCGGCCCTGGCTATATCGAAGAGGGCAGCCGAGCAGTTAGGCGCGCTGCTGCTTCCTTTCAGCCAGATAGGGGTGACACCCTTTCACATGACCTTTAAAGGGACCTTGACGTTGCGCCCAGAAACCTATATGGAAGTCTTGCGGGATGTTTGCAAAAGCGTCATTCGTCATGGAGCGGAAAAAATTGCCATCATCAACTGGCATGAGGGAAATACGGCTTCGATTAACACAGCGGCAGCTTCATTACAAATCGAATATCCCAAGGTCAGGTTTTTGATTGTACAAGCCTGCTACATTGCTTCCCAGCTATACGCGGATGAGAGCGACCTGACCCACGGTGGGGCTTTAGAAGCTTTGCCGGTGGTAGGGTATGTACCCCACCTGGCACACCTGGAGCGGGCCACTAACCCCTCGGACGAAGCACGCGCGAGGAAGATCGACGCATTACGCCGATCAAAAACCGCCTACCCCATTTTAGAGGATATCAGGTGGATTGCGCCTACGGGCTGGTATGGCAGCCTGGAAATGGTGACACCGGAAAAGGCCGAAGAATTCCTGGCCCGGGTATCCGATGCCGTGGTTAAAAGCATCAAGGAAAGCTTTGCCCAGGTAGAGGAAATCCTGCGGGAGGAAAACCGGTAGGAGGTGCCATGGTTGTACAAAGTCAACCTAAAGGAGGTAGCTTTTCGATCGGCTCCCTGCAGGATGGTTGCGGAGTTAATATCGGAAAGGACCGTCGGGGCAAAAGGAGTTACCTGCCGGGTGGTGGATATACTGCCGGCTTCCCAGGTTGGCACCCGGGAACCCCACGTCCATGACGCCATGGAAGAGGTAATTTATGTGCTGGAGGGCCGGGGAGAGGCGTGGGTAAACGGGGACGTTATACCGATCGAACCCGGGGATGCCTTGCTGATGCCCATGGGAGTCCCCCACATGATCATTAACCCGACCGAGCAGAGATTGCGATTAATTTGCTTCTTCCCGGCCGCCGCATTGGGGATACCCGGAGTTGATTAAACATCACAGTGGTAATCCAGGAGGCATCTAAGGATGGATAAATTCAAGGTTCTATCTACCTCTCCCACTTTTGGCAAGTATGCCCCGGAAGCAGTAGAGATGCTGCAGGACAACGAGTGCCGGTTAGTTCAATTAACCCCTGAAGAAGTTAAAGACCCGGAACGGGTGATGTTCCACCTGAGGGACGCTGATGGCTGGATTTTTGGTGTGGACAAAGTAACCAGGAGCCACCTGGCTGCCGCGCCCAAACTGCAAGTAGTAGCCAAGCACGGCACCGGCGTGGACAGTGTCGACCTGGAGGCCGCCAGAGAGCGAAACGTTGTGATAGCGAACGTACCGGCGGCTAACTCCAACGCCGTGGCCGACTTAACCATGGGCTTATTGCTGGCGGCTGCGCGGAAGATTGTATTTGCGGACAAGCAGACTCGCGCGGGAGGCTGGGGCCCCATCATGGGTACAGAGTTGTGGGGTAAAACCTTGGGCGTGATCGGGTTGGGCGCCATCGGACGCGGGGTGGTAAAAAGGGCCGCCGGGTTTGGCATGCGGTTCCTGGCTTACGATGTTTTCCCTAATGAGCAATTCGCTCGTGATTACGGCGTGCAGTATTTATCCATACCGGAAGTGTTAAAAGAGGCCGACTTCGTAACCATCCATGCCCCCCTGACGGCTGAGACCAGGGGCCTGATCGGGGAGCAGGAACTGGCTATGATGAAGAGCAGCGCTTTTCTCATCAACACCTCCCGCGGGCCCATCGTACAGGAAAAGGCGCTGTGCATCGCGCTAAGAGAAGGCCTGATCGCCGGGGCGGCGCTGGATGTGTTTGAAACAGAACCACCAGCCCAATCGGAATTAATGGAATTAGATAATGTCGTGGTCACTCCCCATATGGGTGCGTACACGTATGAGGCCATGGCCAACATCAGTTTGATCAGCGCCCGTAACGTGATTGAGGTGCTGAGGGGCAATCCGCCCCTATACAGGGTGCAGTAATCTTTTACTAACCGAGAACTTACAGGAGGCGAAGTCGATGTCCAAAGAGCCGTGGCACCAGGATTCATGGTGGATCAGCGAGTATAATTACGCTGATGAAGTCCGGCAACAATACAGTCTTCCGGCGAAGATCCAACTGCATGACGCCACTTTGCGGGACGGGGAGCAGACCCCTGGGGTGGTTTTGCGGCTGGAGGAAAAGGTTGAGATAGCTAGAATGCTTTCTGACTTGGGTGTGGACCGGATTGAAGCGGGCATGCCGGCGGTGTCCCAAGAGGACACTCAGGCCATCAAAGAAATTGTCAAGGCGGGCTTAAAATCGAAGATTATGGTATTTTCCCGGGCGATGGCAGAAGACGTGGATCGCGCTGTGGATTGCGGGGTCTGGGGTATCGTGCTGGAAGCTCCCAGTGGATACCCCAAATTGCAGCACCAGTTTAACTGGACGGAACAAGAATTGATTGAGCGTTGCGTTCGCACAATCAAGTATGCTAAGGACAAAGGACTGTACGTAAACTTTTTCCCCTTCGACACCACCAGGGCTAAACTTTCATTTTTAGAGCGGTTACTGGGTGAGGTTTGTGAAAAAGCCCAACCCGATAGCATTACAGTTGTAGACACCACAGGGTCCAGCACCCCTGCGGCCATGCGTTATTTGGTGTCACGGCTCAAGAAGATGGTGAACGTGCCGCTGGAAGTCCACACTCACAACGATTTCGGTTTAGGAACGTCCACAACGCTGGCCGCGGTAGAAGCCGGCGCCGAGGTGGTCCACGGGTGCATCAACGGTTTGGGAGAAAGGACAGGAAATACCGCCCTGGAAGAAATCGTCCTCTGTTTGCAAACTTTATACGGATATCAACTGGACTTTAAGTTCGAAAAACTTTACCAAGTGTCCCAGAAGGTCCAGCAGATGGCGGGGATACCTGTCGCAGCCAATAAACCGGTGGTCGGCCGGCTGCCTTTTACCCGGGAGATCGGGCTGGGGATGGACGTTTTGAAAAAAGCCCCAATGGCTATTTTCCCCTATTTGCCTGAGTTAGTCGGGCAGCAAATCAATATTGTGATGGGGAAAAAGAGCGGTAAGGCTTCTGTTAAGATGAAGCTGGAAGAAAAGCAAATAGCTGCTACCGAAGAACAACTAGAGGCCGTAGTAGCAGCGGTCAAGCAGGCTGCCATCCAGAAGAAGTCGATTCTGGCTCCAGATGAATTCTGGTCGGTTGTCACAAAGGTTTTAGGATAAAACCTCCGGGAGGACGTAGTAATGTACTTGTATGAATACGAAGCCAAAAGGCTGTTTGACAGAGCAGGTATACCTATCCCCCGGGGCAAAGTGGTCACCACGGCAACCGAAGCGGCGGCGGTAAGCGTCCAGTTTAAAGGCCGGGTAGTAATCAAAGCCCAGGTCCAGGCCGGCGGACGAGGGAAGGCGGGGCTTGTCAAGATTGCCTCCACCCCCCATGAAGCGACAACCGTCACTCAAGGAATACTGGGGAGGACGTTTCACGGCGAGCAGGTCGCCAAGGTGCTGGTTGAAGAGGTAGTGGATATCGCCCAGGAGCTTTACGCGGCCATTGCCCTGGATACAGCCTCAGGCCTACCGGTGATCCTGGTCTCTTCCCGCGGAGGGATGGACATCGAACAGGTGGCTCAAGAAACGCCGGAAGCCCTGGTTCGGTTCCCGCTAGAAATCTTGACAACATTTCATCCTTTTAGAGCAAGGGAGATCTGGCGCGAAGCAGGAATTAACGGAGAAATCCTGCCAAAACTGTCCGCGGTGCTGGAAAAGATGGTGAATCTGTTTTTCCATCTTGACGCGTATACTGTCGAGATCAACCCGCTGGTGGTTACGCGGGAAAACCGGGTGGTGGCTGCCGATGGCAAGCTGATTGTGGACGATGCCGCCTTGGCCAAACACGAGGAAGAACTGGCCTTATGCCGGCCGGCAAGCGAGGGCCTGGAGGACGAGGCCAAGAAGGCAGGGCTTTCCTATGTATCTCTTGACCCCGAAGGTAACATAGGGATCATTGCCGGAGGGGCGGGCCTTTCGCTGGCCACCATGGACACGGTGACGATGCTGGGGGGGAAACCGGCCAACTTTTTAGACACGGGGGGAGGCATCTCGGCGGAAAAGATGGCGCAAGCCCTCCGGATAGTTCTCCAGACGCCAAATGTTAAGGGGATCATCATTAATGTATTTGGGGGGATCAACAACTGCTTGACAATGGCCCAGGGGATCAGCCGGGTAATAGATGAAGATAGCCCAAGAGCCCGCATCCTGGTAAAAATGCGTGGCCACTCGCAGGAGGAGGGCTGGGCGTTGTTGGAAAAAAGGCGGCTCCCGGTTATAAAATACGGGACTACTGCCGAAGCCGTCCAACTCCTCCTGGATCTTCTAGGAGCAGACCGTTTGGAAGGAGAGCAGTTATGTCGATCTTGTTAAACCGTGACAGCCGTCTGATTATCCAGGGTATCACTGGCTCCCAGGGGTCATATCATGCGAAGGTGATGCAGGAATACGGTTCTAACTTGGTCGCCGGGGTAACCCCGGGCAAAGGCGGCACGTCGGTTCATGGGGTCCCGGTCTTCGAGACGGTGCAGGAAGCGGTCGCCTACTGCGGGGTGGACGGGAGTATGGTTTTGGTTCCACCATCGTACTGCCTGGATGCGGTGGCCGAAGCTTTGGAGAATGGGATTAAACTAGTGGTAGTGATTACGGAACACGTCCCAGTGCATGACAGTATGAAAATGAGAGCCATGGCCAAAGCACATAATGCTTATTTGATAGGGCCCAATACTATCGGGATTATCACTCCCGGCCAGAGTAAATTGGGGATCATGCCTGGTTTCCTGTACGGTGCTGGCAGGTTGGGCATGATCTCCCGGAGCGGTACCCTCAGTCATGAAACCGCTTCTAACCTTTATCTGAGGGGCATCGGGTTTTCTACCTGTGTGGGTATCGGCGGCGACCCGATCATCGGTTCTGATTTTACCGATTTCCTGCGGTTGTTTAAGGACGATGCTGACACAGACGGTGTCATCATCATCGGTGAAATTGGCGGGAACAGGGAGGAAGCGGCGGCCGAATATCTCAGGCGGGTCGGATACCCGAAGCCGGTCTTTGCATACATTGCCGGCAAGACGGCCCCACCCGGCAAAAAGATGGGGCATGCGGGAGCCATCATCCAGGGGGGCGCGGGTACTGCCACCGCCAAGGGAGAGGTACTGGCCGGTGCTGGTGTCAGGGTGGCGGGAAGCCTGGAAGAGCTGGTGGTAATGGTGGAGCAATGGTGGGAAGCAACGCATTGAAAGTTTGGCTGGGGGGTTACAGATGGCGGCCTCAATGTTGGTGCATCTCCTCGACTTCACAGGACAATTCCTGGACATGACCTTGCTTGTTCTTCGTGTTATCCTGGCCATCGTATTTGCCTCCCACGGCTGGTATAAATCTTTCGGTAAACAAGGATTTGTGGAATCAGCCCGCCGCTATGCTTTTCATGGCATTCCTTTTCCGTTGTTTTTCTCCTATCTGGTTGCTATCAGCCAGTTGGTGGCGGTGCCCCTGTTGCTGCTTGGATTGTTGACCCGCTGGTTGGCACTTTTCCTTTTCGTGCAAATGATTGTCGCCACCTGGGCCAAGTACAGAGAAAACGGCATTTTCGACGGTGCCGATCTTCCCATGAGTACCGGGGCAGGGTGCCTTTTGTTACTGGTTCTTGGCCCTGGCGCTTTTGCTCTTGACGCCTTTATTTAGCTTATTAAGGTAAAAAGAATGATCACTTCCCCATCGAGTCTGAGGTTAGACCACAGTCCTCACACCTAAATTCTTAGAAAACAAGGGAATTTATTAGAAAATGGCACATAGTTTTAAGTTTTGATGAAATTTGGACAATCCTGGGATTTGATAATATTATATTTTATAAAATATAATTTATTTTACAGGTATTATTATACTATTGTGATAAATATTTTATTTGATGACCGGTGCATCCATTGGAAGGGGGCAAATCATGTCGGACCTTGTGGGGAGCGAACTGAGTGAAGGAACACGGCTCAGCTTGTCCTGCCATGAACTCTACCCGGATGAGTTTATCAGGATTTCATCTCATGGCTCAGGTGGGCAACTAGACCAATGCGAAAGCACAGTGTGGCTGAATGGTATTTGTCGAATGTGCATGCAAGGGGATTGCCTGACCAGGGTCAAGGTGGTAGAGGGTGTAGCTGTCAGGATAGAGGGCAACCCGGCATCCCCTACCAACCTTGGACAGCTTTGCTCGCGAGGTAATGCGGCTGTTTTGAATATGTACAACCCCTACAGGCTGAAAACCCCGCTAAAGCGCACCAACCCGGAGAAAGGTTTTGACGTTGACCCGGCCTGGATGGAGATTACCTGGGAAGAGGCACTGGATGAAGTGGCGAGATTTTTGCGCCAGGTGAGACAGGAGGATCCCCGGGGGTTGGTAGTGAACGAGGGTTGGGGGCTCAGGGAAACACTGGTCCGGCCGGCTTTTGTAAAGGCTTTTGGAACTCCGAACGAAATCGGGTCCCATGGGGTTCTATGTTCTGTACACTACGCTACTAACTTGGTGCAAGCAAATCATCCCGTGTCCATGCCCGACTTGGAGTACTGCAATTACCACATTACCATCGGGCGTAGTCTTGGGGCCAATTTCGCGACGGTTCCCGGCATTCGTAGGATGATGGAAGCCCTTAATCGGGGAATGAAGCTCGTGGTGGTAGACCCCCGGTGCTCGGTGGAAGCGTCCAAGGGGGAATGGGTGCCTATCCGCCCAGGGACCGACCTGGCTTTTGTCCTTGCCATGGCCCACGTGATGTTTTACGAGATACAGGAATATGACACCTGGTTCCTCAAAAACCGGACCAATGCTCCGTACCTGATTAATGAGGACGGTTGGTACGTCCGGGAGGCCGAGACGGAGAAGCCGATGGTTTGGGATGAGTCGTTAGGGAAGGCTGTTCCCTTCGATGCAGGAACTAGTAACACTTTTGCCCTACAGGGAGAATTTTTTGTAAACGGCCAACGATGCCGGCCAGCCTTTGAGTTGATAAGAAAGGAGTTCGCGAAGTATACGCCGGAGTGGGCGGAACCTATCACCACCGTTCCCGCAGCGACGGTGCGGCGCATTGCCAATGAATTTGTTAAAGCAGCCCGTATTGGCAGCACCATCGAAATCGACGGGTTTGTATTTCCCTACCGGCCTGTTTCTTTGAACTGCGAACGGGGCACGTCTTCCCATCAGGGCGGTACCTACGCTGATCTTACCACCAAAATTATTAATCTCTTGGTCGGAGCTATGGAGGTCCCCGGTGGCTGCCTGGGGGCGGGCAAGCGGGGGCCGGTACTAGCGCCAGACCAGGATGGTACGGTAACCCCTGCATATGAGGCGGTGGGAATTCCGTTTAAATTCCCTCCGGACCACGTGGATATGGGAGAATTTTTCCCGAATAAACATACCGATCCCCAGTTGGCGGCCAGGGCCATCATTGACCCTGAGAAATACTATCTTAATTACCGGGTTAAAGCCTGGATGTCGGTCGGCGGCAACCCAATCCGGCGCACCGGGGAGCCGAAGGTCTTTGAAGAGGCATTCAAGAAAATTCCCATGGTTTTCACTTTCGCCTACCACATGGATGAACCAGCCCTTTTTTCGAATATCGTCTTCCCTGAGCACAGCTTTTTAGAGCGTTTGGTATTGAGGGCCTACCAGCCACAACACCAGTCTACCTCCCATGAAATCAATGGACTGAAGATGATTATGGCTCGCCAGGTATTGCCTCCGATCTTTTCTTCACGCCACGTAGATGACATTCTGCTGGATCTGGCCGAGAGGGTGGGAATCCTTTATGGCCCTGGCGGTGTAAACGACCATCTTAATCGCAGGCTGGACCCTATTGTCGGTGAAGATGGACTGGTTTTAAAGGGGAAATACCAACTGGATCTGAATACCCGTTACTCCATTATAGAAATATTTGATCGCCAGGCAAGAAGCTATCTTGGCGACGACTTAGGGTTGGATTACGTGCTGGAACGGGGTTTCGTAGCCCAATGGCGCCCGAAGAAAATGGGCTACAACTTCTATTACTTGCCTGGAAACCAAACCCGCCATCCTATCTATTTTGAGCGCTTGAAGAGAACTGGGCATCAACTGGCTGAGGGCTGCAAGCGGCACAATGTGTCGGTACCGGGATGGCCGAATATGGGCGAACTTCTCGATTATTACCAGCCAATCCCCCACTGGATAGAAGGTTCCCAGCTTAAAGCCGATCAAGAGTATGATTTAATGGCCATTAACTGGAAGACACCTTATTTCAGTAATGCCGTGGGTACGCCCCACCTAAACCCGATCCTGAACTCTATAGCTGAGGAGTTTGACCCTTATGAAAACGTGGTCTGCATGAACAGGGCTACAGCCATGAGGAAAGGGCTGCAGGACGGCGACCGGGTGCTGGTTTCTTCCCGGTGGGGCAGCCTTACGGGCGTACTGAAACTGTCCGAACTGTTTCACCCCGAGGTGGTGGGTATTCCAGGAGGACATGGGGGTCCGGGGAATTTCAATAACCTGGTTCCTACCGATGAGGCAACCATGGACCCGGTGAATGCGGGAATGGAAATCAGCCCGCGGGCCAACGTGAAGCGGATTTGAGGTGATAGCGATGCGGTGGGGATTGGTCATCGATCTGCGCCGGTGTGTGGGATGCCAGTCGTGTGTGGTGGCATGCAAGGTAGAGAATAAGACTCCCACTGGGGTTTACTGGAACAAGGTATTTAAGTGGGAAGAAGGGTTTTACCCGCATGCCCGGATGATGTGCCAGCCTATGGCTTGCATGCACTGCCGGTATCCGCCCTGCGTAAAGGCCTGCCCAGTAGGAGCCAGCCGGCAACTCCCTGACGGGAGGGTTATCGTGGATGCTGGTATATGTATCGGCTGCCGGTATTGCATGGTGGCCTGCCCTTACATCGCGCGGAGCTTTGTGGTTAATCCTGTTTCCGGTATACCTGGAGATGCTAAGGATACCAGGAGTGAAGCTCCCAGGGGCACGGTGAGCAAGTGCGACTTTTGCGGTGAACGAATTGAGCAAGGGTTGGAGCCGGCCTGCGTGGCAACATGCCCATCAAGGGCGCGGGTTTTTGGCGATCTGGACGACCCCAATTCCGAAATTGTCCGCATGATTTCAACCGGAAAAGCTAAACCCCTGCGAGAAGAAGCCGGGACAGGGCCATCGGTCTTTTACATATGGTGATGTGATTAAGGAGGGAGACAGGTGGTCTGGATCATGGGCTTAGTATCCCTGGTGGCTCTGGTGGTTGGTACGATAGCCTGGTTACAAGAGCAACGCTGCGGTTTGGCTTTTGAAAGTATTTCCAACGAAGTGCCGTGGGGTCTTTATATAGTGATATACTTTTTTCTTGCAGGTACGGGCGGAGGGATGTTGGCCCTCGCATCGGTTCCGGGTGCCATTGCTCCGGAGGCTTCACGGGTAATAGCGTTATTAGCTTTTGCTTTCCTGGTTGGTTCGGGCTTCAGCATTTTGGTGGACTTGGGCCGGCCTGCACGCGCCTGGCGATTGGTGGCAGCTGGAAGGCTAACCTCGCCTATGTTTTGGGATTTTATAGGGTTGGCACAGGGAGTGGCGGTTAGTTTTCTTCTGGCTCTGTGGAGACCGGTGGAAGGAAGCGAAGCGGGTTACTTGCGGGCTGCCGCTGGTTTAATTTCCACGCTATTCCTTTTCGGGGCGGAAGGATGGACTCTGTTGATTTATCCCGGCAAGCGGAACTGGATGCATCCCTACGTGCCTCTGGTGCTTTTCGCAGAAGGTGTTATATCCGGTGGAGCTGTAACGTTCTTGCTGCTCAAGGACTACTGGCCTTGGTTGCCTATCCTGGTGGCGGGATTATCCGTCGTCTTACCGTTACTTGAGAGGGCGGAGGAATGGTTTTTGGTGGGAGGGCTCCGGCCGCATTTCAAACTGGTTCATTCAAATCAGCTTCGCCTCTGGATGGGGTTGGGAGCCCTGGTGCTCCTATTGTTGGGTACTGAATCGTCTTTCTTACGGGTAGCGGGAGGTATTCTGCTCCTCATTCAAGCTTGGATAGGGAAATGGGCCATGGTCCTTATTCCCCAATTGCAGATGCCCTACGAGCAGGAGCGGATGTTGAAAAAGAAACCGGTTTACCGGCCCGCAGTTTGGGAATATCTCGTTGTTGCGGGAATCTTCGGATTGACCGGGCTGCTCTCCGGTGTCTTCCTGTATTTTATTTGAAAGGGGGGAGCGAAATGGGGAGGAGTGACAAGCACACTTTGATTAAAGCCAGCCTTTACCGTCTGTTAGCGGGAGCTTATTGCGTCATTCCCACTCCGGCCCTTGTTGACCACCTGGTTAAACGGCGAGAAGTTTGGGACAACGTTGGCCAGCTGCTGGGGGACCATGGAATTGCCGAAGGAGTCTCTAAAATAAAGGAGTATTTAGACGGGATCGGCAACCAGGAATCAATATCTGTGGCGAAAGAGTTAGGCGTTGACCGGACCAGGTTGGTTGGTGGTATTTCGGAGGACTATGGGCCACCCCCTCCATATGAATCCGTATACCGCGACGGGGGGATCTTGATGGGTCCTTCTACCCTGCAGGTGATGAGGTGGTTTCGCGATGCGGGTGTGGAGGTTGTACCGGCCGGTTCAGGCAAGCCACCTGACTTTATTGGTCTGGAACTGGATTTCATCCGCTTTATGTACGAGCGTGCTGCAGGAGAAAGCCAAGAAGAGCTCAAATTTCAAGCCCGGGCGAAGCAATTTCTGCGGGAGCACCCGGCCAGGTGGGCGATGGCATACTGTGAGCGGGCCGCTCCCTACGCCAGAACCGGATTTTATCAAGGCATCCTGAAAGTTACGGCAGGTTTCATCAAATACGAAACAAGTGTTTAAACAATGATTTAATCATGGGATTAAGTGACGTTTTAAAAGAAAGGGGTATGACAAGATGAAGTTGGCCACGTTTGAAATACCGGGAATGGCCGGACCTGTCAGGAGGATAGGAGTGGTGGTCAGGGAGGGTGTCCTTGCGGACCTTAACGCAGCAACCGCCTGCTACCTTTCTACCAAGGGACATCCGCGTTTGTGCAACGAACTGGCGGATGCCCTGGTTCCCGCTGATATGTTGCGGTTCTTAGACGGCGAAGAAGAGAGCATGGCGGCGGCGAGAGATGCGTACCAGTTTGCCCTGGACAAGGTTGAAGAAATGGAATTACAGAGCCCCCGCGGCCAGCAGGTATATTATTCCCTCGACATTGTCAAGCTGAAAGCCCCTATCCCTCGCCCGTGCAAAGTAATTGAGACAGGAAGCAACTTTGATGAACATGTCAATGAATTAAACACCGTGAAGGTGGAAGGTTGGAGCGATTTTAAAGATTTTATGAAGAAGGTTAAACAGCCCAGTGGGTTTCTCAAGGCTGCCAATACAGTTATCGGGCACAAGGAAGATATCATTTATCCCCGTACTACCCAAAAACTTGATCACGAAATAGAACTGGGTATTGTAATCGGCAAGCGGGGGCGCTACATCCCGGTAGAAAAGGCCTTTGAGCATATCGTGGGTTATACCGTACATAACGATGTCAGTGCCCGGGATATACAAGTGAACGAGCAGGCCAACCGCCTCGTTTTGCTTGGCAAAAGCATGGATACTTTCTGCCCCTTGGGGCCTTTCCTGGTGACCCGGGATGAGGTTCCAGATCCTGATAACCTGGATATGAAACTTACAGTGAACGGGGATGTCCGCCAGGATTCCAACACCAACCACATGATTTTTAAAGTAGCCCAACTGGTGTCATGGTGGTCCCAGCTCACCCTTGAACCAGGCGATGTAATCACCTCCGCCACCCCGGGCGGTGTTGCCGGCTTCAGGTACCCCGACCCAACCCCATTTTTCCTTAAGCCAGGGGATATTGTAGAGGCTTGGATCCAGCACGTGGGCTGCCTGCAGAACCGTGTGGTCAGCGAAGAGGAAGCCTAGTAGGAGGTAACTACCGTGATTGAGATTCCCAAAACCATGCGTGCTGCTGTAACAGTCGCTTGGAACGAAGTGCGCGTTATGGAAGTACCTGTTCCCGCACTCCGCCCGGGAGAGGTGCTCTGCCGGGTCAGGGCGTGTGGCATCTGCGGCACAGACTTAAAAATTATGGCCGGGGTATTTGCTGATAGCAAGAAATGGCCGCGGGAACTGCCCTTCATTCAGGGGCACGAGTGGTCTGGAGAAGTGGTTGCTCTTGGGCCGGGGGTTACCCAAGAAGACATCAAGATAGGCGACCGTGTGGTGGGGGAAAGCCACATGTTCTGTGGGACCTGCCGTATGTGCCAGGAAGGCAACTACCACATGTGCGACCGGGCGGGGGGCGAAAAGGCCTATGAGAAAGGGTTTTATCTTTACGGTCATGACGCTCCAGGTGCCTTTGCCGAGTACGTTGCCCGGCCTCTATCCCTTCTGTACCGTGTTCCCGAGTCCCTCTCTTGGGAGGAAGCGGCTATCGGGAATCAGGCTGCCGTAGCGCTTCATTTGGCAGATAGGGGAGATATCAAAGCCGGATACAAGGTAGTGGTGCTGGGTCCCGGGCATCTTGGTCTCTTAAGCCTGCAGATTGCCAAGGCGATGGGAGCAACAACGGTGATAGTGACGGGGCGGGATGACCAAAGGCTGGCTCTCGCGCGTGAACTTGGTGCTGATTACACCGTGGATATCCGGGAAGATGCACCGGAACGGCGCATCCTGGAGCTGACCGGCGGCGGCGCAGATGTGGTATTGGAATGCGCAGGAACACCGGAGGCGGTATGCACGGCCCTTGAGGTAGCCAGGAAGGGCGGCAAGGTAGTTTTAGGGGGCCTTACCGGGGGTAAGCAGGTGGCCATTGATCCTGATAAGCTGGTGCTTAAGGAATTGGACGTTCGCGGCTCCCATGCGCGGGTGAATAGCCAGACCCGGGCTTTGGAGATGATTGCCAAGGGGTTGATTAACGCCCGTAAGCTGGTTTCTTTTACCTTCCCCCTTGAAGAGATTAACAAAGCCTATAACACATTTAAAGACAGAAACAACAGAGCGATCCGTGTCATTGTGCAGCCATGATCGGTTTCTTTTCCCAGACGGTTCAACAATCCAAATGCTAATTTGTAAGGAACGGTGTAGGAGGCGGGACTATTGCATCAGTCTGGTTTGGTCCCTTACCGGACTAAAAGCGAGGGTGTTTATCGGATACTGCGGGAAGATATTCTTGAGGGAAGGCTCAAGCCAGGAGAAAAACTTGGGATGACTGAACTGGCGGAGCGCTTCGGCGTAAAGATACCTCCAATCCGCGAGGCTCTAAAACGCCTAGAAGGTGAGGGGTTAGTCCAAAACGTGCCCCATGTCGGCATCTTCGTATCGGAGATTTCGTTAGATGAACTGGCTAAAATCCTGGAGGTTCGTTCAGCCCTGGAGATCCTTGCTACCAAACTTTGCGCCCAAAGGGCGCCGGACTCTTTGCTAAAGGAATTGGAACGCATTGTTCGAGAAATGGACCGGGTAATTCTTGAGGACAGGAAAAGGTATGCCCAGCTTAATCGTCAGTTTCACCAGATAATCTGCCAGGGCTCGGGTAATTCATGCTTGGCGGAGATGGTTGATATGCTGTGGGACCGCAGCCAAAGGGCACAGGTTTTGTTTCGCCTGAACAGCCAACGGCCTGTGTCTTCCAACAAGGAACATAAGGAAATATTGGAAGCCTTGAAGAGCCGGGATGGCGAAAAAGCGGCGAAACTGGCGTCCGAACACAAGCACGCCGCATTTAAGAGCCTGACCGAGAGCATCAAAGCAGGGGAAGACGGTTAGGAGATGATTATATGATGAAGGAAATTCCCAGCAAAGGAAACGACTTTTGGGTTAGTCGCTATAACCAAGCGGCAATGGAAGAACTTGGCCTTACCTTGCCTCCCCGGGTGATTATTCATGACAGCACCCTGCGGGACGGCGAGCAGACCCCCGGGGTGGCGCTCAACTGGTCCGAGAAGGTAAAGCTCGCTGCAGCCCTGGACGAGGCGGGAGTGGACCGGATTGAAGCTGGAATGCCTGTAGTCTCCGAGGACGATCGCCGGGCCTTTAAGGAGATCATGCAACTTGGTCTGAGGGCGGATGTACTGGCCTTTTGCCGCGCCAAAAAAGAGGACCTGGAGGCCTCCGTTGCGTGCGGGGTCCGTAAGGTATGCATAGAGGTTCCTGCCGGAGAGCCGCGCCTCAAATACCAATTCAATTGGAGCGAGCAACATGTAATTGATCTCACGTTGGAGATATTGACGTATGCCAAAGGGCTGGGACTGGATATCATCCTCTTTCCATATGACACCACTAGAGCAGATATTGAGTTCCTCCGCAGATATATTTCCATCGTGGATCGCGAAGCCCGGCCGGCCGGCTTGGTGATCGTCGATACCCTTGGTTGTGCCTTACCTGAAGCCATAAATTACCTTGTGAGGGAAATCAAAAAAGTTACCACTATCCCGCTGGAAGTTCATACCCACAACGACTTTGGCATGGGCGTGGCAACCACCTTGGCTGGAATCCGGGCGGGCGTAACGGCGGCGCACGTTTGCGTTAACGGCCTGGGGGAGAGATGTGGAAATGCTGGCTTGGCGGAAGTAGCGGTTGCCTTAAAGTACCTGTTAGGGGTAGAAACCGGAATCAAGCTGGATGGGCTTACCAAGTTGTCTCGGGAAGTGGAAGCCGTTACGGGTATTCCTGTTCAGAAAAATGCACCTGTCGTCGGCGCAAATGTGTTTACCCGGGAGACCGGTATCGGTATAGAAATGCAGCGTAAAAATCCCCTGGTAATTTATCCGGTGGCCCCCGAATCCATCGGACAGAAGGCTAAGCCGTTACTGGGGAAGAAGAGCGGAAGGATGTCCATCCGGTTGCGCCTGGAAGACATGGGGCTCGAAGCGTCAGATGATCAAGTGGGCGCCATTCTCGAAGAGGTGAAGAGTACTGCCATTGCGACCAAACGCCTGGTAGATGACGAGACCTTTGAAGAGATCCTCAACAAGCATGGGGTCTTAAGGAAAGAGGTCGATTAACCGGTGAGACCGTTAGATGGGGTAAGGGTGGTAGGACTGGAACACTACATTGCCGGTCCGTATTGCACCATGCTCCTGGCGGATTATGGGGCGGAAGTTATCAAGGTGGAGAAACCCGGAAGCGGGGATCCCCGCCGGTCCATGTCTGAACCGGCACGCGCCGTGGGCTCAGAGGTTTCTTGGATGTTTCTCGAATACAACCGGGGCAAGAAAAGCGTGGCCTTAAACCTGAAAACGGAATCCGGCAGGGAAGTACTGTTACAACTCCTTCAAAAGGCTGATGTTCTGGTGGTTAACTTTGCTCCCGGCGTGATGGAGGAAATCGGACTTGGTTACGACGAGGTCCACCGGGCCTGCCCACGGCTAGTCTATGTCATGATTTCTGGTTTCGGGCAAATGCCGGGTTACCGCAGCCCCCTGTCTGATCAACCCAGTTTTGACATAGTGGCAGAAGCTGTCAGCGGCTTCATGAGCCAGGTTGGTTATGAGGATCGCCCGCCGGTTTCGGCGATGTACGCCTTACCCGATCTCCTGGCCGGGCAGATAGCGGCCCAGGGAGCCCTCCTTGGCTTAATTGAAAGAGACAGGACCGGTGAAGGGAGCTTTGTGGATATCTCCATGTTCGATGTAATGGTCTCTTTGATGGAGCGCTCTCTTATCGCCTATGCATTTCTCGGCGAGCTTCCCGCTCCGGGGCGGGAGAAGCTGGTGGGACCTCGCGGGGCTTTTAAGGCCAAAGACGGGTACGTGGTGCTGAGCATTCCCGCGGACTACCTGTGGGAGCGGTTGGCCGCTTTCATCGGGCGCGCAGACCTGGTCGGTCTGCCGGAAACCAAAGACGGCCGGGCGCGGGCAAGGCACAACGATTCGTTGCTCCGCCCCGCCATTGAAGGGTGGATGGCCGGAAAGACCAGGGAAGAGGCGGCCAGGGAGATGGCGGAAGCAGGTATCCCCGCCGGCGTCGTACGGACGGTAGATGAGGTATACACCTGTGAGCATGCTGCTGCCAGGAAATTATTCATCCCTTGCCTCTCCGACACGGCGGCACCCAAGCTGGTGAGAGGTCCCCTTCTGGCCACTTATTGTCCTCCGCCGGAGTATGTTCCCGCGCCTTCCCTGGGTGAGCATACCGGTGAAGTCTTGGCAAAGGTGCTGGGGTATTCCGGAGAGCAGATAGAAAACTTGATTAAAGGACGGGCTGTTGAGGTGTGAAACCATCTTAAACCTATTGGCGGACGGGAGGAGAAAGAATGCGGAACGAGGAGTTTGACGCCTTGGTAAGGACTAGACGGTCAATCCACCGCTGGCAAGACCGGGAGGTTCCGGATGAACTTGTTGAAGAGTGCCTTGAACTAGCAACCTGGGCACCCAACGGAGGCAATAAACAGCCCTGGCATTTCATCATCATTAAAAATAAAAAGATTCTCCAAGAAATTGCACTTGCCGTCAACCGGACAACCAAATTGATGATGGGCTGGCCAGAGGCCGCGGACCATATGGAGATTTTGAACAAGTGGGAACGGAATGAATCGTTTTTTGTGGACGCTCCCGTTGCGGTGGCTGTCTGCATAGGATCGTACAAGTCGATACCCGACAGGATTCTGGAAATGCGTCCGGACGACCCTGACTCCATAGCTATGAGGAACAGCAGGCAAAAAGCCAGCAGCCGTTTGCAGACCGCCGGGGCGGCAGTCGCCACCTTCCTTTTGGCTTTGCACCAAAGGGGCTTGGGCGGATGCTACATGACCGGCCCGATTCAGGCTAAAGAACAGATTGAAAGAATTCTCCAGGTGCCGGAAGGGATGGACTTGGTTGCTTTGGTTCCCCTGGGATACCCGCTGGAGGTTCCGCCGGTACCGCCCCGAAAGCCCCTTCGCGAAGTGATTAGTTACATCGGTTGAAAAAAGCCCAAGTGAAGGCCCATACCTGCAGGCCCAAGCCTTGAGCTGCGGGTGATTAAACGGGTACAAAGGGCTTACAAGGTCTGACCTCTTACCAGTTCTTCATTAGGGGGTGAGAATGAACTAAATGCGGAAACAGTTTAAAGACTTGCTGTTGGTACAGGTTGGGAAAAGGTCGAGTAACTTGGAAACTCAAAAAAGGAGGTTCGGAAATGTCCAAGAAAGTTCTGCTGGTGGCGATTGTTCTGGTGGTTTCTTTCGCTCTGTTGTTGACCGGGTGCGGTACCAAGCAAGAACCTGCAAAGCCCCAGGGAGGAGAGCAGACTTCTCCGACACCGGAAAAGTGGGATACCATTCGGCTGTTGTACACCGAGAGCGTTTATTCTTTAACCTCGCTGGTTGCCCAGGAGAAGGGTTTCTTTGCTGAAGAACGCCTGAACGTGAACGCCCAGCCTCTTCCTTTCGGAGGGATGGCAGTCCAGGCTTTGGTAGGTGAGTCTGCCGACTTTGCGGTCGGGGCAAATGCTCGTTTCTTGAGTGCTGTAAACAAGGACTTGCCCATCAGGGCTATCGGGATTACTCACTGGGGATTTTCTGGTGAGTTTCTAGTTCCTGCTTCCGATACAACGACCAAGTCACTCAAGGATGTTGTAGGCAAGCGCCTGGCGGTGCAAATGGGGTCAGGCTCGTCCGGCGTCTTCCTCCGCTGGATGGAGATAGAGGGAGTAACACCTAAAGACTTCAAGATAATTGAAATGGATACCGAAAACATCCCTGCAGCCTTTGAAAAGGGCGAGGTAGACGCGGCGCTACCTTGGGTGCCTTTCTCGACCATGTTGGTGGAAAAAGGTATTGCCCGGATTGTTGTTGATGGTAATGAAATGAGTAAAGCTACCAATGCATACTATGCCTTCCCTGTTACGACCCGCCAGGATTTGATTGAGCAGAAGCCTGATGTGGTCCAGCGGTTCGCCAATGCTTGGGTGAAGGCCCACGTATTCATCCAAAAGAACCCCGACGAGGCAGCAGCAATCTTGCGGACAGCTTGGCAGAACTTGGGCATGGAAGTGACCGAGGAACAAGTCAAAGCTGCAATGAAGTATGTTAATACTGACCGTTCCACGCTTACCGATGCGGACGTACAGGACATGGTGGCAAGTGCCGAGGCTTTTGTTAAGTACGGATACGAAAAACAAGCAGCCAGCCCAGAAAAGGTTAAAAGATTCATTGATAACAGTTTCATGGAGAAGGCGGAAGCCCAGTTCCGGAAATAAGACCCTGGCTGGTCCTACTATAGGTACGTGGTAAGCACCTTGACATGTGAAAACTTAGGGTCCCTAAAAGGCGGCGGTGGCGGACGACCGTACTGCCCCGCCGCCACTCTCAAGGCTTGCCTGTCATCAACAACAGGGCAAGAGGAAGGAGAAGCGATATGAAGGAAAAGTTGATGCCGAACCAGCCCTGTCATGGGACTAGCATCGAGCAAACATCGCGCCTTAAATACTACGGAAAAATCCTGTGGCAGAATATCTTACCGATGCTGGCGATCTTGGTGGTATGGGAATTCGTGGCCCGGTTGGGCTTGATGCCCAGGGCGTTATTTCCACCAATAATTGACATCCTTGAGGAGATGGAGTTTCAGATCTCCCGGGGGCTCTTTTTCCTGGACATCGGCTGGTCCCTTTACCGGGTGGCCATAGGTATGTTTTTTGGGATTATCTTTGGTACCCTCGCCGGGCTTGTCCTGGGATATATCAAGGCTGTGGAGCGCTGGCTGATCCCCATCTTCCAATTCTTTATTTCCATCCCGGGGATGGCCGTGTTTCCTATCGCCATTTTGTGGTTTGGGCTTACCGAAAAGACCATCATCATAGTGCTGGCAGCCGAGGCCGGCATCACCATCGCCTTTGACACTTGGACGGGGGTAAGAAGTATCAGCAACGCACTCATCAACGCGGCCCTTTCCATGGGGATGGCGGGGTTTAAACTTTATTACCGCATTCTGGTTCCTGCTGCCCTGCCGATGATTGTGACTGGTTTTCGCCAAGGCTTTTCCAGGGCATGGCGGGTCCTCATTGCCGGGGAATTGATCTCCGCCAGCGGCTACGGGTTGGGGTTCCGCATTTTCCATGCTCAGGAGTTCATGCAGACTGAACTGGTGTACCTGGATGTGTTGATCATCGGCGGATTAGGTCTTTTGATTGAGCGGTTGGTTCTCCGGACTCTGGAATCCTATACTGTAGAACGGTGGGGGATGGTACATTGAGTACGGCAACTTTACCCAAATTAGTGGTCAAGGACCTTGACAAGACTTACACAGTGGATGAAGGCGGGGGCAAGTTGTCCCACGTGCATGCCTTGAAAGGAATCAACCTTGAGGTTCAGGAAGGAGAGTTTGTGTCCATTATTGGCCCTTCCGGTTGCGGGAAGAGCACGTTGCTGATGATCCTGGCCGGGCTGTACCCGAAAACATCGGGACAAATCCTGATCGGCGACAAGCGAATAGAAGGGCCGGGGATGGACAGGGGAGTCGTATTCCAGGAGTTTGCCCTTTTCCCGTGGTTGACGGTGGAAGGGAACATCCGGTTCGCCTTGTCTCAAAAAGGTATCCCTCAGGGCAAACAGAAAGGGATTGTCGACAAGTACATCGAACTTGTGGGGCTGAGGGGATTCGGAAAGGTTTACCCCTTCCGGTTGTCAGGAGGAATGAAGCAGCGCGTAGCGGTTGCTAGGGCTCTGGCGTATGAACCCGAAGTCCTGCTGATGGATGAGCCTTTCGGCCAGCTAGACGCTCCTACCAGGGGTTCACTGCAGAAAATGCTAAACGAAATATGGGAGAGGACTAATGCCACTATCCTCTTTGTTACTCACAGCATCAAGGAAGCCTTGTACCTCTCCGACCGGGTAGTGGTTCTCAGCTGTCGTCCGGGCACCATCGTGGAAGACCTGCGCCTGGATTTGCCCCGGCCGAGGGATCCCTGGGACCAAAAGTTTATTGACTACCAGCATCGTTTGGCAGTGTTACTGGGGGGGGAAGAAGCAGGTTTCTTCTAATTCCCGAAATGTTTCCTTGAGGTGGGTGAAAAGAGATGAAGGTAAGGGTAGCGCTAGCTCAAACCAATACCTTGCATGGGACCCGGGAGTACGACAATACGCTGCGGGCTTTGGAACTCATGGAGGAGGCCCAACGGGCTGGAGCAAAATTGCTTTGTTTCCCGGAAGGTTACCCCGGCCCTTATTCCGGCCCAATGGACAGCGGGGGCAGGTTACCCAAGCATCCCATGGAAATGCTGGCTGACAAGGCCAGGAAATTGGGAATTTACGTGGTAGCCGGCTGTGTGGAGCCTTATGGAGATGAACCCGACACTTATAGGTTGTCGGAAAAACTGATCTCCCCATCCGGCGAGATAATCGGGAACTACTACCGCATGCAGCCGAACCATCCCTTGTTTAACAGCGTGTTAATGGACGGCAAAATGCATATCGTTCCAGGCGAGGAATTTGTGTTGGTGCCTACACCTATCGGAAACATCGGCTTATTGATCTGCTCGGAACTTTTTGTACCGGAACTTTCACGGGTGCTCATGCTCAGGGGGGCCGACATCATCGTGGCTGGCAGCGGGGGGAATCCTTCCAAGAGCCGTACCAGGTTGACAGATACCTGGCGGGCCATGGCCTGGGCCCGTGCGGCGGAAAACCACGTTTACGTTTTAGTGACTCAGAATATGTACCAAGAAGGCAAACGTGGTAGGGCATGCATTGCGGGACCCGAAGGCCTCCTAGCGCATCGGGATGACGCCGGGTTGGTGGTGGCGGACCTGGATATGGACCGGTTGGCTTTCCTGCGTTCCCATTTTTACGACGAAGAAGTGCTGAGGGCGCCAGCCTCACCCGAAGAGGCTTACGGTGCCCGCCCGGGGCAGACTCACGACAGGCGCCCGGAAATGTACCAAGACCTGGTTCGCCCGCAGTTGGACGCGTTTGATTATCACTACATGTTCAGGCAGGGGGACTGGCGGGAGGATTTTAAAAAGGAATATACAAAGATACAAGATATACCGCATCCCCGCCTGGCATAGGCTTGCACGGGAAAGAAGGTTCTGGGTCTGACTTTAATGACCGGGAGGAATGGCTATGAAACCTGATGGGCAGAAAA
This sequence comes from Clostridiales bacterium PH28_bin88, assembly GCA_000987045.1. Taxonomy (GTDB): domain Bacteria; phylum Bacillota; class PH28-bin88; order PH28-bin88; family PH28-bin88; genus PH28-bin88. The sequence continues at coordinate 48,146 of LAKY01000050.1, forward strand.
CCATGAGCGAAACGCTGGGTCACTGGCGTCCAAGGTTTTGGGTGTCGGGAATTGACCCGAATGACCTGGAAATCCTGTTGAGCAGCATAACGGACTGGAATGACTGGTACATTGCCTGGGCGCAGATGGGGAAGGCACACGAGGAACTGGGTGATGAGGCCGTGGCGAATGGCCATATCGTAACAGCAGCCGAAGCCTACGTCAGGGCCGCTATGTACTACCATTTCGGCCAGTTTATGTTCTTTCACCAGCCCGCGCGCAAAGAAGAAGGGGTCCGGCGCAGGGTGGAACTGTACAGGAAGGCCGCTCCCTATCTTTCCCCTCCGGCGACGGAAGTGCAGATACCTTTTGAAGGGGGATTTATTCCGGGTTACTTGCGGTTGGCGAACAGCGGCGAGCAAGGCCCATGTGTGATCATGCTGCCAGGCGCCGATTCCGCCAAAGAACAACTGTACGCCTTTGAAAATGTCTTACTGGCCAGAGGCCTTTCCACCCTAGGCATAGACGGCCCGGGACAGGGGATTACCCGCTACACAATGTCCATGCGCCCTGATTACGACAAGGCGGTAACGGCAGCGGTGGATTTCTTATCCGGTGTCCCGTCCGTTGACAGTTCCCGGCTGGCTGTCTGCGGCACCAGTTTTGGCGGGCACCTGGCCGTTCGCTCTGCTGCCGCGGAGACCAGGCTTAAGGCTTCTGTGACCGTTGGGGGATTCTATGACCTGTCCGGCTGGGAAGGGTTTTCCGACCTAATGAAGAACAATCTCACCTTTTTGTTCGGGAAAAGTGACTGGTCCGAGGCAGCGGAATTTGCCAAGGGCTTCACCCTGGAAGGCCTGGTTGGACGCGTGAAGTGTCCGCTACTGGTTATTCACGGGAAAAAAGACCGCATTTTTCCCACTGAGGGGGCATACAGAATTGCACAGGAGGCAACCTCGCCGGTTACTTTAAAGGTATTTGAAGAAGGGAACCACGTGTGTAATAACATACCTTACCGCTACCGTCCCCTGGTGGCTGACTGGATAAAGGACACACTGAAGTAGTACCGGTGAATTAAGGTTAATAAGTTAAAGCTCCAATCAGGGTCTCTAACTTTTGCAGGGAAGGATGGGACTTGATGCAAAAGGACGTATTGAAACTGGCCGTGATTTCTCAGTCCGCCAATAGCTGGCCGCTGTACGTAGCCCTGGATCTGGATTTTTTTTCGCAAGTGGGCCTTGACGTTAAGGTTGAGCTTACTCGCTCTTCAAGCAAACAACTGCAGGGCTTGATAAGCGGGCATTACGACATCGGCCATCAGGCCGCCGACCACATTATACGGGCGGTGGAAGGTGGTGCCGGCCTGTTCATGTTTATGGGTATCAGCACCCCTCTTCAAAGCCTGATCGTACGGCCGGAGGTAAAATCCTTCCAAGACCTGCAGGGGAAAAAGTTAGCCGTCGACGGGATTTCCTCGGGTTATGCCCTGCTGTTGCGCGGGTTACTGGCCCGACACGGGTTGCAAGAGGGGACAGACTACGAGTTGGTGGCGGTGGGTGGAACCGGCGAGCGTTTCAAAGCAATTTCCTCTGGTGAGGTTTCCGGTGCTTTTTTGGATGGACCCGTTGACCTGCTGGCCGAAACCCAGGGGTTTCGCAGGTTGGGAAGCAACCTCGATTACATGCCTGATTACCAGGGTACTGTGGCAGCCACCAGGAGGGACTGGGCAGCTGCCCACGAGGATCTGCTTGTTCGTTACATTCGGGGTTATATCATGGCTCAGGACTGGCTCAGCGATAACGAAAATAAAAATGATGCGGTACGTATATTGAGACGGCACGTAGACGTGCCGGAAGAAATTGCCTGTCACACCTATGACCGGTACATGTCTTTACACGCCTTTAACCCGAAAGCGGAACTGAACGTTCAGGGCCTCAAAAAGGTCATACAGGTGATGGTGCAAACCGGGGAACTACCTGAGCCAACCGAAGACCTTAATAAGTACTACGACCAAAGCTATTATAACTTGGCAACAACGAAGTTTGTTACCCTCCAGTAGTTTTGCAACCATTAACTAATCATTAGAGCCCAAGCGGAGGCGGTGGATATGGACGCATTGACCAGCACTTCCTGGATGATCTTGGTACTGGTCTCCATCACTGGGGGGCTGTCAAAGGGTGTGACTGGTCTGGGATTGCCGCTCTTGGTTATTCCTGTTCTTGCCAACTTTATCGGCTTAAAGACGGCGGTTTTGGTAATGAGCATTCCGGCTACTTTGACCAATATACTGTTCATCAGCAAGTACCGCCAGGCTTGGCCGGAGTTGAGGCAGTTTTGGCCTTTTGTCCTATCCGGTTTAGTATTTGTGATTATTGGGGTTGTACTCCTGGCCCACATCCCTCAGAAGGTAGCAGCCTTATTGCTGGGAGCCATCGCTTTGCTTTATTCCGCAATTAGTTTAGCCGGGCGGGAGATCACCATTCCTGAGGGAAAAATGAAGGTCGCCGCCCCGCTGGTGGGAGCTCTTGCCGGCCTGTTCCAGGGGATTACCGGTCTTTCGGGACCGATGATTGTAGCCTACCTCTCCAGCCTCAAAAACATTGATCGCCCTCTTTACTTTGAGGCCCTGGGAGTCATGTTTGTGGTCTTCGGTACAGAGCAAATTTTAGGTTATGCCGTAAACAGCCTCTACACCGTTACTATACTAAAAATGGGGTTTCTAGCCTCGATCCCCATTTTTGCAGGTTTTTATGTGGGCACAAGGCTGCAGTCGCGTCTTGATGCCAGGAAGTTCAGGCAGTTGACACTTTTGCTGATACTGGTAAGCGGGATTAACCTGTTGTACAGGAATGCCCCTGCAGCATTTTTGTCTTACCCCAGTCTCATGGGAGCATCGTCCACCGCCTTCGCACTGCCCTGGGTCACCCTTGCCCTACGACTGGAAGCCGGAAGGGTCTTTGCCCTTGAGGGGTGGAAAAAGCTTTCCTGCAAGGGACAGGAGACAGAACATCGCCGCAGCTCTCCTGAACGCATTATACCCTTGAGTGGTTTATACGCAGCACTGGAATCGTACGGACAATTGGTGGCGGGCCTGATGCTCGTCTTGGGAGTTGCCACTCGGTGGGCGGCTTTCTTCCTGTGCATTTGTACCTTTCTATCGTTTCTGCGGGCCAAGTGGCATCCCTCGATGACTAAAGAGTTGAAGGAGGCGGGTGGGAATATCTCAACAACTTGGATGAAAGCAGGCCAGATTTCCCTGACTGGCTTCACTGTGATGGCGTCACTGGTGTTTCTTGGATCGGGTGCTTTAGCTGTCGATGCTTTTATCAGGCAGGTGATAACCCCGGGGCATTTGTTGTGGTATATCTTTGGATAAAGGCAATGTGTGAGGAGGCCGTTGGAAAGTGCAACCAGCCCACGTTACTGGTAATCTTAAATCTGAAGGAATAAAAAAGAAGAGGACCTTTTTCCTTGGTCTTGGGCTAGCCTTGTTAGCCCTGGTATTGGGAGTAGCCATTCCGGTGCCATCAGGTTGGAGTCCCGCGGAATTCCGTGCTCTTGGTGTTTTGGTCTTTGCCCTCGTTTTGTGGGCCACCGAGGCACTGGATTCGACTGTAACTGGTTTGGCGGTTCTGGTAGTGCTTCCGGCCCTGCAAGTCATTTCCTACGAAGACAGCATGTCGGGGATGGGGAGCACCATGATCTGGCGTCTTGTGGGCATTTTCGTCTTCACCGGCGCAGTCCAGAAGTGTGGTTTGGACCGGCGAGTGGCGTACCAGGTCCTGCGGCTTGCCCGGGGAAATGTCAAGATCTTTTTCTTTCTGATACTGATGACCTCGTTCCTTTTTATCTTTTTGGTTCCGGCTGCCATGGGCAGGACTGTGCTCCTGAGCACCATGGTGCTGGGCCTCCTTACGGCTATGAACATTCAGCCTCCCAGTGCCCTGGGCAAATCCATCTTTTTAGCCCTGCCTATGGTCTCGCTCATTTCCAGCACAAGCATCATTGTGGGTGCCTCTACGGAAATATATGCTGCGGGGCTTTTCCAGACTATCTTGGGTTTCAAATGGACATACATGTCCTGGCTGATTGCCAACCTGCCCATCGGGCTGATTACCATCATCCTGATGTACCCCATTTTCCTCTGGCTGTTCCCGCCGGAGATGGGGAGTTTTCCGGGGGGGCAGGGGTTTCTCAAAGAAGCGATCCAGGAGCTGGGGCCGCTGACTGTTGATGAGAAACGGGTGCTGGCTGTCTTCAGCATGCTCCTTGTTCTTTGGTTGGCGGATGTCTCGGATTTTTTTCCTGCTGAGTTACTGGCCGCTATAGCCCTCCTGGTCCCAGGAATCGGGGTGTTTACCTGGAAAGAAGCCTCCAAACAGATTAACTGGGGAACTTTAGTCCTTTTCGGTTCAGGGTTAGCCTTGGCTAAAGCCCTCACGGCGACTGGCGTGGTTGACCACCTCAGCCGACTACTGCTGCAGGTGGTAGGAGGACTCTCAGCGGTTGGTTTGGCGGCGGTGGTTTTCTTGCTTACCGTAGTGGTTCGTTTGGGTATGAGCAATATGATGGGAGCGGTTGCCACTTTATTGCCCTTGGTTCTGGCTTTTGCCGGGACAGTGAGGGTGAACCCGGTATGGCTGGGGATGGTTTGTGTAATAGCCTCGGCATCGGGTTTTTTTTTCCCAGCCCAATCACCGGGAGCCATCTACACATACGCCTATGGGTACTACACCACTAAAGACATGCTGCGGGCGGGAATCTGGATGGTACTGGTCCTGTTTATTGTGACAACCTTTATTGCTTCTTTTTATTGGCCGCTGGTTGGTATTCCAGTACACGTTTAAAGGTATGAAAAAGAGGTAAACCATACCCGGCATTACGGCGGAAAATGGAGGTGTCGTCGGTGGCTCTAAGCTTGTGGCAGTTGAAAGTAGGGATTGTTTCCCATTCTGCTATCAACTGGCCGATGTATATAGCTATTGAAAAAGAATTTTTTGCACGTCAAGGGTTAAAAGTGGAGATGCGGGTTACCGGTTCCCCCATTGAACAGTTGGTGGCAATGAAAAAGGGAGGCGTATACGACATAGGGCATTCAGCAGCAGACGATATTATCCAAGCCGTTCATGAGGGGTGGGATCTTTGCATGGTGATGGGTCTCAATTCATCCTATTTCAGCGTGGTGACTAATCCTGATATTTCAAACTACCGGTATTTGAACGGTGTGCATTTCATTCCTGAGTATCAAGGGGAGGTGGCTGTTGTACAACGGGAGTGGGCTCATACCTACACTGAACCGTTGGTAGGGTATATCAAGGGATATATTTTGGCGACAGACTGGTTATATGATCCAGGCAATCGCCAGGAGGCTGCCGCTATTTTGTGCAGGTATATTATCTGTTCCCGGGAGGAGGCTGAAATGAATTACCAGTACTACACGGAAAAGAGAATCTTCAACACGAAGGCCAAGGTAAACTTTGATGGCTTACACAATCTTCTGAAGGCAATGGTTGAACTTGGTGAAATTCCTGCGGGTCGGCAAACCTTGGAGAACTATGTCGATGAATCTTTTTATCATCTGGCTTTAGACCAGCTAGAGGGGAGATAGGAGATGCTGTATGGATACAGGGGCAAGCTGCTGCAGGTAGACTTAACCGCGGGAAAGTTCTCAACCGTTGAAGTCCCTGAAGGTTACTTCCGCTCATTTATTGGCGGCAAGGCCCTGGGCGCCAGGCTGTTATTAGACAGGAAGTTGTTCCTGGCGGATCCTCTGGGCGCGGGTAATGAAGTAATTATTTTAACGGGACCGGTCACCGGCAGCTTTGTTCCCGGCGTAGGCAAGGCCTTGTTGTTTTCCAAGTCTCCTCTGACCGGGGGTTATCTTGATTCGGCGGTGGGAGGCCGGTTAAGCCACAACATCAAAATGGCGGGATACGATGGTTTGATTATTTCCGGCAGGAGCCCGCAACCGGTTAGCCTCATAATCGACAATGACATGGTGGAGTTAATACCGGCTGACGATTTGTGGGGGAAGGGCTGTTTCGAGTCGGAGGCCCGCTTGAGGGAGCGCTTCGGCTGCGACGCGGCTGTTGCCGCTATCGGGCCGGCTGGGGAGAATCTGGTTCGATACGCAATGATCCAGTGTGATTTTTACCACCAGGCTGGGCGCGGAGGTTTGGGGGCCGTCTTCGGTTCCAAGAACCTTAAAGCCCTGGTGGTTTCGGGGAATACGCCATTACCTCTTTTCGCTCCGGAAGATCTATTCACCAGATGTTTAAAACTGATTACCGAGAAGAAGAACGACCAAAACATCCTTTTCAGAATAAAGTACGGGACGTTGAGCACCCTTGACGGCAATCAAAAGCTGGGCATCGCGGTGGTCCGTAATTTCAGGGACGGTGTGGTGGATCGCTATGAGACCGACATGAACCGGGATTATTTCCGACAGCACTTGGTGCTCCGGGACCTGGCCTGTTTTGGGTGCTCCGTCCCATGCGCGAAGCTTTGCAAGGTCGAACGCGATGGAAAGGAAATCCTCCTGGGTGGGCCGGAATATGAAACCATGTCTTTGCTTGGAACCAACCTGGAGTTGTCGCCAGAGGATTTAATCTATCTCAATTGGCTGTGCGACGACCTCGGCTTGGATACCATCTCCGCGGGCAACGTTTTAGGTTTCGTGGCCGAGGCAATGGAAAAGAGCCTCTTAGAGGCTCAAGAGGTAGGGGCGCCCGTGATCTGGGGGGATGTCAACGGATTTGCAAAAGTGCTGGTGGATATCGCCTACCAGAGGGGTATTGGCCGAATTCTGGCCAAAGGGGTCAAGAAAGCGGCTGAGTATTGGGGTATCGACCCAGATATGGCCATTCACGTCAAGGGGATGGAACTCCCCGGCTATGACCCGCGGGGAACTACGGGATACGCGCTGGAGTATGCCGTGGCGGACCGTGGTGGATGCCACCGCAGGGCCAGGCCCCTGCGGGATGAAATGACTGATGAGGCGCTGCGGTTCGCCTACGAGGGAAAGGCACAGTTGGTTAAAGACATGGAAGATGTAAGGGCATTTCAGCATTCCCTTCCTGTCTGTGACACCATGCCGCCCAGATTTGGCCTGAAAATCCCGGACTACCTGGAGATGTTACGGATGATTACCGGGCTAGAGATGACCGTCAAAGAGGCGAAAGCCGTGGGGGAACGAGCCATTAACCTGGCCAGGTGTTTCAATTACGCTTGCGGGATCACTCAAAAGGAGGATACTTTGCCGGGCAGGTTTTTTAAAGAACCTTTGCCCCGTGGAGCCTCAGCGGGAAAACTTGTCGAGCGGGATCAATTCCAAACGATGCTGAGCGACTACTATCGCGCCAGGGGTTGGACACCCCAGGGGTCCCCTACCCATGATAAGTTGGTTGAACTAGGTCTAGCGGAAGCGGGTGGTATGCGTGAGTAAGTCCCTCAAAGCAGATCCCAAAAAATGCAGCCTATGTAATCTATGCAGCCTGGTTTGCTCCAAAAAACAGGCCGGTATGCCGGACCCCAGCCTGGCGGCAATTCGCGTCTCCCATCAGCTTCCCGCTGCCATAAAAGTGCAGGTTGCCTTCTGTTTGCAGTGCAAACAGGGTTATTGTATGGAAAGTTGCCCTCACCAGGCGCTGGTGCGGGACGAACACGGGGTTGTCAGGTTGGAAAGAGAAAAGTGCTGTTGTACCGGAGTTCGACCTTGTGTGGAGGTATGTAAGTTTAAAGCTATCTATTCTGACCCTTCGTGGCAGTACCCTATTAAATGCGACCTGTGCCAAGGGTCGCCCCTATGTGTTCAGGTTTGCCCCACGGGCGCTTTGCGGGTGTGAACGGAATGTGGGTCCAGTTGGAAATGGTCGCGCCCAGCGGCCTGGAACCGGGGAAAAGGATCAGTGTACTGGAGATGCCGGCAGGAGCTACCATCAGAGACCTACTTCAGGTCGTTGTCCAGCTCTTTGGTGACAGAGCAAGAGAGTTGTTGTTGCAACCCGATGGAGTCACGCCGTACGTAACTTTCACCGTGAACGGTTGCCGGGTGTCGTTGGCATATGTGCTCAATCCCGGGGACACGGTCACTGTGTTCCCTCCCATCGGAGGGGGTTAGATGCCGGGATTGTTGCTTTTTATTCTCCCGGGGTAGCCCATTCCCGAAGGAGACGATGGCGATGAACTTCAGAACCAGCAAGCAAACAGACCGTTCAGCCGCAGAACTTTACGCGGTTAAAGCAGATTACGCTCGCTTCAGGCTCTAAGGGTAGTAAACTGGCACCAGGATTTTTCGAGATACTCATTCCTGGAGAAATGGTCTGGCGGGAGAGAAAAAAGTGCTTGCAACATGGAATTCTCCTGTTGGCTTCAACCTACCACGAATTGTGGCGTTTAGGAGTTGATCTAGGTGTTTCTTGGCCGTCCGTGAAGTAAAGGAGCCTATCCTTTGGCGGTGAGCCCTTTTTGCACTGCACGGCCCTTCCACCAGTGAAGGAAGGAACTCATGATCAACCCGAACAGGGTGCCGGCCAGGAAGCCAATCAAAATCTTCAGGTACACCCCGCTCTTGCTGTTGAAAAGGGCGGCCTGCTGCTGCAGCCAGCTGATTTCTTTCCGGGCCGACTGCAGTTCGGCATCTTTTTGGGCCAACTTTTCCTCAAAGGAGGAGGTCAAGGCATTCACCTTGTCAACCTCTTTTTGCAGGCGCTCTTCATAGGAGTCGCTCAGTTTTTTGACCCGCTCGTCCCCGTCTTCTACCCGGCTCATCAGGTACTCGAACTGCTTGTTGATAATCATCAGGGCCATCTGCATCTCGCCCAGGTTTTCCCATGGGTTCCGGTTTTCTGCCTTTGCTTCGGTGGGCTTAGCTGGCGCCACAGCTTGGGCGGCTGACGCTTCGGGCGCCCTTGGCGCGGGCTCTTCGGCCAGGACCACTGCCGGAAAAACCAGTATTGAGATAAATACTAAGACCAGGAGCCTTTTTAATGGTAATCACCCTCCCTTGTGCTTGGAAGATACGGTACTTTTCGGAGCGGCCGCCCTGGTGGCTACCAGGCTGGTCCCCACGGTGAGGGAATACCTGATCGGGTCCCACCTCTCGGAGGAGCCCGGGCACAGGGTGATGCTGGAAACCATCGGTCTCAAGCCCATGCTCCACATGTGCATGCGCCTGGGAGAGGGGACCGGGGCGGCGCTGGCCATGAACCTGGTGGACGCCGCCATCAAAATCCTCAATGAAATGGCCACCTTCGCCGGCGCCGGCGTATCCGGCGCCATTGACTGAATTGACATCACTATCTATAACAGCCTTTCCCTCCCGGGGAGAGGCCGTTATTTTTCCCTCTCATTGTGGTATAATGGCAGGGGAAAGAAAGGGTGACCCATCATGGCCGGATTCGTGCTTAAATCCGAATATACGCCCAAGGGCGACCAGCCCAGGGCCATCAGCCAGCTGGTGGACGGGCTAAAGCAGGGGCTTCGCGACCAGGTGCTGCTGGGAATCACCGGGAGCGGCAAGACCTATACCATGGCCCAGGTGATCCAGGCGGTGCAGCGGCCCACCCTGGTGATCGCCCCCAACAAGACATTGGCCGCCCAGTTATGCGGCGAGTTCAAGGAGTTCTTCCCGGACAACGCGGTGGAGTACTTTGTCAGCTACTATGACTACTACCAGCCCGAGGCCTATATCCCCCAAACCGACACCTATATTGAAAAGGACAGCTCCATCAACGACGAGATCGACAAGCTCAGGCACTCCGCCACCGCCGCCCTCTTTGAGCGAAGGGACGTCATCATCGTGGCCAGCGTATCCTGCATCTACGGCCTGGGTTCGCCGGAGGAGTACCGGGACCTGTCGCTGTCCCTGCGGGAAGGCCAGGAGTATGACCGGGACTGGATGCTGCGGCGGCTGGTGGATATCCAGTACACCAGGAACGATTACGACTTCCACCGGGGCACCTTCCGGGTACGGGGGGACGTGATCGAGATCATCCCGGCCTCCCTGGCGGAGAAGGCGATCCGGGTGGAGATGTTCGGCGACGAGGTGGAGCGCATCCTGGAGGTGGATACCCTCACCGGGGAAGTGCTGGGGCAACTCCGCCACGTGATGGTGTTCCCGGCCAGCCACTATGTCACCGAGGAGGAGACCATGCGGCGGGCACTGGCTTCCATTGAAGAGGAGCTGGAGGAGCGCCTCCAGGAACTGCGGGGGGCGGGTAAGCTGCTGGAGGCCCAGCGGTTGGAGCAGCGCACCCGCTACGACCTGGAGATGATGCGGGAAGTGGGCTTCTGCACCGGCATCGAGAATTACTCCCGCCATCTGACCGGCAGGAAGCCGGGGGAACCTCCGTACACCCTGCTGGACTTTTTCCCTGAAGACTTCCTCCTGATTATCGACGAATCCCACGTCACCGTCCCCCAGATCGGGGGGATGTACGAGGGTGACCGCTCCCGGAAGACCAGCCTGGTGGAACACGGGTTCCGGCTGCCGTCGGCCCTGGACAACCGGCCCCTGACCTTCAAGGAGTTTGAGGCCAAGGTGGGCCAGGTGGTGTACGTGTCGGCTACTCCCGGGTCCTACGAGTTAAAGCGTAGCCAGCGGGTGGTGGAGCAGATCATCCGCCCCACCGGCCTGGTCGACCCCGAGGTGCACGTGCGCCCGGTGAAGGGCCAGATCGACGACCTGCTGCACGAGATCCGGCTACTGGCCGAGAAAAACCAGCGGGTGCTGGTCACCACCCTTACCAAGCGGATGGCCGAGGACCTCACCGACTACCTGCGGGAGATGGGGGTGCGGGTGCGGTACATGCACTCGGATATCGGCACCATCGAGCGGATGGAGATTATCAGGGACCTGCGCCTGGGCGAGTTCGACGTGCTGGTGGGCATCAACCTGCTGCGGGAGGGCCTGGACCTGCCGGAGGTGTCCCTGGTGGCCATCCTGGACGCCGACAAGGAGGGCTTCCTCCGTTCCGAGCGTTCCCTCATCCAGACCATGGGGCGGGCGGCCCGCAACGTGGAGGGGACGGTCATCATGTACGCGGATACCGTCACCGACTCCATGCGCCGGGCCATCGACGAGACCAACCGCCGCCGGTCCATGCAGATCGCCCATAACCGGCAGCACGGCATCACCCCCGAAACGGTGAAGAAGGCGGTGCGGGAGGTCCTTGAGGCTACCCGGGTGGCGGAAGAAAAGAGTCCCTACGTTACCCGCAAGAATATCGCGGACATGCCCAGGGAAGAAAAGAAGAAGCTCATCGCGGACCTGGAGAAGGAGATGCGGGAGGCGGCCAAACTGCTGGAGTTCGAGCGCGCCGCCGTGCTCAGGGACCTGATCCTGGAGCTGCGCCAGTCATGACCCTCTCGCGCATCAACCGAGAATACTGAGGTGTTTTTGATGGAAGAGGGTCAAAGGGGGAGGAAAACTTGCTTCTCGAGCTGAAATTAGGCTATATTTAAATCAGGGGTGCGTTTTCAGAAAGACACGGGGACGGTTCCTCTGTCTACAGGGACCAAGACACGGGGACGGTTCCTCTGTCTAGGCAGTTAAGAAAGAACTCCCCGGCGCGCTGCGACTGTCCTGGTTGGACGGGTTGATCACGGCGCCTCAAAGAATTTTCAGGCTGCGCAGCCTGTTGATGGCCGCCGCAATTTCGTGTTTCCTGGGCAGGGCCAGGTCCCCGGGGTGCTGGCCCCAAAACGGGGAAATCACGTCCAGGCCTTTCCCGGCGATATCCTTTAACACCAGGTTGATGATGGCCGGTAAGTCCCGTTTCCCGTCACAGTATTTCCTGGAAGCGTAGTGGATGGCATCAGCCACCGCCCTGGTCTGGCTGGGGTCTACCAGTTGTTCCACGGCGTGCAGGTCAACTTCGTGGGTGCCATAAACCACCTCGTCCAAACCGGGAAGGGGCGGCGAAGGGGTCCCCCTGGATGTGGTCGCAAAACAGGACAAAGTCGCCGAAGTCAAACTCTCCCCGGAGGTCCTGGTAGGCCTTGTACCCTTTCCCGTCTATCCTGCCGATCGATTTTCGCAATTGTTCAACCGAGTTCATATAAGTTCCCCCTTTGGCGGCACGTTTTCCCGGTAAGCAGGCTAGGCGAAGTTCATCCCGGTGTTTTTTAGTTTGTTCGGTGTTGCAATCCATAATCCTTCAGGCAAGTAAAACGTTTTTGACCCGGTTCAGCACTTTGTTGAGGGTTGGTACGGGCGTGTTCCCAGGGAGGAAAATTACGGCCTGTCGAGAATATTGAGGTGTTGAATATGGATCAGGATTAAAGGGGGAGATAAGTGAAACCGGTTTTGCTTGACTTTGACGGAGTGCTGGTGGATTCTAACCTGTTGAAAGCCCGTGCCATGGGTCACCTTTTTCGACAACGGGATCCTCAAGTTGTGGAAGAGATTGTCGCTTTTGACCTGGCCCAGGGCGGGGTTCCCCGGACGACGGTGCTGAAAGAAATCTACCGGGCAATTTTGCGAGAACCTTTGGACGAAGCCGAACTGGACAGGTTGTGCGGGGCATACTCGGACTTGGTGGTGGACGGCGTGGTCAATGCTCCCTCTATTCCGGGAGCGGAGGAGTTTTTAAAGAACTTCTACCGGAGTGTGGACCTTTTTGTAGTCTCGGGAACCCCGGAAAGCGAACTGCGTGACATAGTGGAAAAGCGCGGCATGACCCGTTACTTTAAAGGAGTCTACGGTTCGCCGCGCAGTAAGGTAAATATTATTGAGGAGATCATGGCGCAGAACGGGTATACCAGCCGGGACGCGCTTTTTGTGGGTGATGCTGTGCTGGACTACCAGGCGGCGTCCCACTTCGGGCTGCGGTTTGTGGGCATCGTGCCGGCGGGCTCCACCAATCCTTTCCCGCCAGGGATCAAGACGTTACCTGATTTGCGGGTTCTGAGCCCGTTACTGGAAGAAAGCTCATAAGAGACTGCGGAAATAAGTAAAAGGAGTAAGCAGAGTTATTTGAATTGGTTGAAGTGGCGAAACAAGATTAGCTTGTAAACATTATCCTGCTGGGGTTAAGCACGATACTGCTTGTTCAGCAATTTTTGCGGAGGAAACTGATAGGCCTTTCTAGAATAGAAGTATACAGAAGCAGGACAGAACCACGGCTTTAAGGAAGGAGTTGGCTTTGTGAAAGGCAAAGGTTTGTGGATTGTACTGGGTGTTTTAATCATCCTGGTGATGTGGGGCGTCAGCGGGTACAACGGGCTGATAGCCCTCGAGGAAAAGGTGAACAGCGCGTGGGGGCAGGTAGACAACCAGTTGCAGCGGAGGGCCGACCTCATCCCCAACCTGGTGGAGACGGTAAAAGGCTATGCTGCCCACGAGAAAGAAGTCTTTCAGGCTGTGAGCGATGCCCGGGCCAAGCTGGCCGGGGCCCAAACGATCCGGGAACGGGCCCAGGCCGAGGGTGAGTTGAGCGGGGTGCTTTCCCGCCTGCTGGCCATTGCCGAGGCGTATCCCCAACTGAAAGCGGATGCCAATTTCCGCCAGCTTCAAGATGAACTGGCGGGGACGGAAAACCGCATCGCTGTAGCCCGGAAGGACTATAACGACGCGGTAAGGGTATATCGCTCCAGGGTCCGTCGCTTCCCAACGGTGATCATCGCTAACCTGATGGGCTTTGAGCCCCGGGAATACTTCCAGTCGGAAGAGGGCGCCAGGGAAGTCCCGCAGGTGAAGTTTTAGTGGCTTGTGACTGGTGTCTGGTGACTGGTAGGAGCCGGGCTTTAGGTACGGGAAATGAGGAGCTATCCGGCCTTGGTCTAGAGCACCAGGCGCCTGGAAGGGAGTGGTTTAACCTGAATAAGGGACTATTGCGACTAATAACGCTGGTATTGGTTACTGGGGTGTTGCTGGCAGGAGGGCCCGCCTGGTCTCAGCCTGTCCCGCCCAAACCAGGTACCAACACCTATGTGTTCGACTACGCCAACCTGATCGATCCCGCGGCCCGGGAAGAGATCAGCGGGGTGGCGGCTGCCCTGGACCGGGCCACCAAGGCCCAGGTGGTGGTGGTAACCGTCAATGGGCTGGTGGGTAAGCCTATCGAGGAGTATGCCCTGGAACTGTTCCGGACGTGGGGTATAGGTGACCAGGAGAAGAACAATGGGGTACTGCTGCTGGTGGACCGGGAGCGTCTTGAGGCCGGCCAGAGCGGCAAGGTGCGCATCGAGGTGGGCTACGGGTTGGAGGGGGCTATCCCAGACGGCAAGGCCGGCCGGATACTGGACCAGTACGTGCTGCCGCTGTGGCAGCAGGGCCGGGTGTCCGAAGGGATCCGGCAGGGGTTTTTGGCCCTGGCCGCGGAGGTGGCCAGGGAATACCAGGTGGACCTATCCAGCCAGGACCTGGCCCCGCTGCGGACCGCCCCTCAGGTGCAGGATGAGGGCATTCCCATCGGGACCATTATCCTGATCCTGATTATTCTTTTCATCCTTTTCGGTGGCGGAAGGGGATCCCGGCGCCGGCGTTACTTTGGCGGGCCTTTCTTTGGCGGCTTCGGTGGCTTTGGCGGCTCTGGCCGTGGAGGTGGCTTTGGCGGCGGCGGGTTTGGCGGTGGATTCGGCGGTGGGTCTTCCGGCGGCGGAGGGGCCAGCCGGTGAAATCGGAAGTGAGAAGTTGGAAGTCGGAAGTCGGAAATCAGAAGAGAAAATGATACTCCGCGTCCGAGTGGGAGCCAGGTATCTCGAAACAACGACAACCCCATCATCGAAGGTGAAGGGGGTTGTTTTTTTCTCATGATAAAACTAAAATGCTTTACTTCGATAGAATTCGGTCAAAAATATTCATGTAGGAAAACGTACGCTTTAGGGGGAGGATACCATGAAACAATCAGCCGGTAGGCTACTTGTGTCAGGCTTGGCCGCTCTGGCCGGCGGCATTTTGTTTGCGATAGTGACCCTGTTCCACCCTCCTTTGACCAATCCCTGGGCAGGCGGGCATGGGCTTAATGAAGTGGCCAGATCTGGTACATGGATGTGGGACCACAGCTTGATGGTGGTGGCCATGACCCTTTGGCTGGTGGGGCTGGCCGGGGGAGAGGCCTGGTTCCGGAAAGAGGGTGCCGCGCCCCGTAACGCGGCGCGGCTGTTTATCGCGGCCCTGGCCATGTGGCTCCTGATCCTGACTGTCGAACTGGGGGTAATCCCTCCCATCGTACGGGCCATGGAGAAAGGCGCCGGCACCGGTTTGCGGGTGGTGGGGGAGGTCATGTTTACCTTCGCCCTCCTGGGAGGATATTTTGCCATGGCGCTGGTCTGGCTGGGTGTGGCGCTCCTGGGCTGGAGCATGACACAGGAGGCCGGCTTTACCTGGTTTCCCACCTGGGGGTTCATCAGTGGGGCGGCCGGGATGGCGGGCATTGCTTTGTCCCTGTGGAAGCCGGCCTTCGCCTTAATCGTTCTCGTCCTTACCTCGATACCGCCGTACCTCTGGACGCTATTTTTAGCGTGGAAAATGCTGAGGGGGGCCTGGATTTAGCTTTTACGACCAGAGGGACAACGTGTTGAAGACAACCATTGCGCGGCAGGGATTTGCAGGTTGGGGGTCGAAGTGTACAGTATTAAACGGAGACAGGAGTGAGCATGAGCCGGGGCGTTACCTTCCATCAACCGGCAAAGCCCGGCGAAGGATTTACGCCGGGCTCGGTAATCCGCTCATTGTACTCTATAGGCGCTGATGCGGCGGGCGGTGGGAGCCGGCCTGGGGGTCAAGGCCTCCGGTGGAATTCGTACATTGGAGACCCTGTTGGAGATGGTGGCGGCAGGGGCAAACCGTATCGGGTCCAGTTCCGGGGTCACTATCCTGCAGGCAGTCCCGCCGGAAGGTATCACCAGGCCCTAATCCGCATTTTTCAGGGCTGTTCTATGGGGATAAGCCCATTTCTAATTATTTTTTTACCTTGCTCTCATCTTATTTTAAGGTTTATAATTTAAAATCAAGGTAGCACGTCAATAATTTAATTACGGAATAGATAAGGAGGTTTGTTATGGAACGCAGTTTGCATCGTACGCTTGTCATGGCGGTGGTGGCCGCCTTTGTTCTGGGCGTGGTACTGGCCGGGGGCGTGTTTTACATCTCGGGATTTGATGCCAAGGCGGCGCCCGCACCTGAAGGGACTGCGACCCAGACTCCTGCCGCCAACGCGGTTTATAACCAGGAGCAGGTGGCGGCACTCGTACCCCCGGGTATGGGACCGGATACCATCGCGGACATGGTGGCCAAGGCGGGGCCCGCGGTAGTCAAGGTGGTGGCCTATTCGGAATCGCAGCGGGGTAACGTGCACGACCCGTTCCTCAACGACCCCTTCTTTCGCCAGTTCTTTGGCGATAGAATTCCCTTCGACACCCAACCCCGGGTAACGCAGGGCATGGGTTCAGGGTTTATCATCACCCCGGACGGGTACATTCTCACCAATGAACACGTGGTTAACGGCGCCAGCAAAATCGAGGTTGTGATATCGGGGAAAGAAAACCCTTTCCCCGCCGAATTGATAGGTTCCGACTTCGACCTGGACTTGGCGGTGTTGAAGATCAAGGCCGGTGAGCAACTGCCCACCTTGGAACTGGGCGACTCCGACCAGATCCGGGTCGGCAACTGGGTGATCGCCATCGGTAACCCCATGGGGATGGATCATACCGTGACAGTAGGGGTGGTCAGCTACAAAGGGCGGGAGGTCGATGTGGAGGAGCGGCACTTCAAGAGCCTGCTGCAGACCGACGCCTCCATCAACCCCGGTAACAGCGGTGGTCCTTTGTTAAACCTGGAAGGGAAAGTGATCGGCATCAACAACGCCATTAACGCCCAGGCCCAGGGAATTGGCTTCGCCATTCCGAGCAATACGGTAAAGTCGGTGCTCAAAGACTTGATGGAAAAGGGCAGGGTGATCCGCCCCTGGCTGGGAGTGGGCATCCAGGAGGTCACGGATGAACTGGCCCAGTATTTCGGCCTGAACAAGGCTGAGGGAGCCATCATCTCCAACGTGGTTTCCGGCAGCCCGGCGGATAAAGCCGGCCTGCGCCGCGGCGACGTCGTCCTTGAATTCGCCGGGAAATCCATCAAGAACCCTGACGACCTGGTAGAGGCCATCCAGGGCACCCCCATCGGGAAGAAGGTCGTGGCCCTTGTTTTCCGCGACAAGCAGACCCAGTACGTTACTATAGTGATCGGTGAAAAGGGCAAGACTGACTAAACATCCCATCGCAATAGATTTTATGTGAAAAACTATGAAACTCTCCGTTGGAATCGGCCAATATGGCCGATTTCTTTCCCATCAGATGGTGTCTTTTGCGCTTCCGAATTGTTGGTAAGGCACAAGGATTTGTATCACCCTCTTCATTTCTTACCTAGTGCTTATGGCAACCAAACTGTATATCAAGCATTGACCAGAATGGAGGAATTTGTTGTTAGGCCTAGAATAATGTTGATGTAGATTATTGCAGGAATTAGGTAGCTTTTTATGGAAATATATGGGGTGATATCGTGGATTTACGGGAGTGTCAGGAGGTTGCTGATGCCAGAGCAACCGAGGCGTCGTGCCTGTTTACCGGTAATTATTGTCACGGAGCAATTTACCTGATTGGCTATTCTGTTGAAGTGCTGTTAAAGGCACTGTTATTGAAACGTTATGGTAATTTCCCAAATATCCATGATTTGATTGAGTTATTTCAGAAGAATGGAATTAATAGTCATTTTTATGCTCAGGAAAAATGGGAAAACGAATTTGTAAACCTGCGCCGGGAAGTGGAGATGCGTTACCGAGCTAATGATTTCTCTAACTGGCATTACGATGATGTGGCTCAGCTTTACAGAGCTGCCGGCCGGCTGGTGAAGAAATTGAAAGGGAGGCTACTATGATATGGGTATCAATATTGAGGAGATAAAGAAAAAAATTACAAATGTTTGGCCGGATGCGAAGGTAATTGTCCAAACCAACACTGTTAGCGGTTATAACGTGAAGGTTGTCAGTAATCAATTTAAAGGGATCCAGATGTCCCAAAGAAATAAATTAATCACAGGCTTACTACCGGATCTGGAACTTGCTTTTCTGGAAACGCTTACTGAAGAAGAAGACCATCTTTTTGGTACCGATTTATCTGATTTAGCACCAGAGGATTATCCTTTATGGGCTGAAGTAACGATGGCCGGACCCCAGAGATATGGGGCCGAATCGCCTAGTTTATTCGGACAGACGGACGATGAACCATCCCGTCCGATCATTACTACGTTTTATTCCATCAAGGGTGGTGTTGGCCGTACAACCGCTTTGGCATATACTGCATATTGGCTGGCCAGTAAAGGTTATTCGGTGATAACCATCGACATGGACTTAGAAGCGCCGGGTCTGAAGGATTTCTTCGGCAGTCAAACCGAAGTTGGTCCTCTGGCATTCGAAGGATTAGTAGGACTTTTTCATGAGATTGAATCCAACTCAGGTATCAATGTAAAGGACTACATGATCAGGGTTGACGGTAAGGAGTTATACTGTTTACCTGCTGGTAATGTCTCCAAATCATATGTCCAGTTACTCAGAGATATCAAGTTTGATCGATATTACCGACTAGCAATCAACCCTTTAAGAAAACTGATCGATTTGATCAAACAACAAATGGAACCAGACGTAATCCTGGTTGACGCCAGAACTGGCATTGCTGAATTGAATGCGCCTCTGTTATTTGATTTAGCTGATATTGCTGTGATCCTGTTTTTCCCTCATCCCCAGGCAAAATCAACCTTCGAATTGCTAATTTCGGCATTATTAAGCAGCAAGAACAAAAGAGGAGTTATACCTCAACCGCGGTTTGTGATAACACCTGTCCCGCCAAGTGATCAAAACCAAAGGATTTATAAGAAAGGCATTGAATGGGTTGAAGAAGTGGCCAGCCGTATACGGGATTTAAATAATGATCCGGAGATGGAAACGTTTATTTCAAACGAGGTAACTGCTGAAATCAAGTATGATGAGGCCATTGCTTTTTCAGACTCTGTTATTAAGAACCAACATGCAATAATGTCTAAGTACAGAGCAATTTCCGAGTGGATTGAGAAGTATCTGGACAAAGGAAAAGAAGTCGATGTGTCTACGTTTTCCCTGCAAGAAAAAATGAAAATCTTGCGTTCATTGGAGTTTTCAACCGGCAAAGCAGAAGAACAAAAGGATTTGGTTAAATTCTTTATAAAAACGGAGGATTACTTCAAAACATTAGATCAACGAACGGTATTGATCGTTGGAAGAAAAGGTACTGGCAAAACCGCTCTGTTTAAGATGCTTTTGGAAGGGCACTATCTCCGTGACATTACTTACAAAGACATAGAAGCCTTTGCTATCATGGCGCCACCCGAAATGAGGAAAGACAAGTGGTATTTGGAAAAAGAATCTTTCCGCGCAATTGAGAAGCACCTCTTTGAACATGACCAAAACTGGTCAGGCTTTTGGGGAGCGTATATCCTGATCCGGTTGTGTCTCCAGTTTGAATTTATGACAGGAATTGAAGAATTGGACCATCTAGTTGAAGATCTAAAAGCCCGAGCAACTCAAGTGCAACTAGTAGAAACCCTGAAGAGGTTTGTAACTTACCCCAATTTTAGCTTGATTCTAAACGATAAGTTGAGAGATTGCGATGACAGATTAGAAAAGATGTTGTACCTTTTGTTTGACGGTTTGGATACCGGTTTTGGATCGGAGGCAAAAGACCTTGCCAGGCGGATTGACGCCATCAAGGGGCTATTCCAGTTCTGGTATGAAGTTAAAGCGTCTTTAAACCAGATCCGTTTTAAAATTTTTCTGCGAAAAGATATCTGGGACAGGATCTTGTTCCAAAACAAGTCTCATATTTGGGGGCAAGATATCAGACTCACATGGGATCAAGTCAATTTTCTCAAGACCATCTGCAAACAAGCTCTTCAAAGCGATGAATTAGGAGATTATCTCAGAAAAAGCTGGGATGACTTTCCCGACAATAACGACAGTAACATCGAAGAATGGGATGCCTTGGATGTTGAACGCCTGATAAATGTCCTGGTTGGGGAACGAATGAAGGGAGGGAACACAACATTTACAAAAAACTGGATATGGAATCGCCTGGGTGACGGCAAAGGGGATCGAAGTCCCAGGTTTCTCTTTCAATTACTACTGGTGGCGAAGGAAGAGGAAGAAAAGACATTAAAAAGTGAAAGAACTCCTTATCTTCGTTCACTTATTCGCCCGAGAATGCTGGTTCTTGCCCTGCAGAGGGTTTCGGAAGAGGCGATAGGTGCTTTGATGGAAGAGTACCCGGAGTTGATCGACTTTACGGAAAAGTGTTTGAAAGGAAATCAATCACCGTTCTTTACTTCGGAAATCAGCAGAGAATTCCAAGATGTAATAGAAGGGGCCAGGGAAGCGGGGCTGATCTATGCTTACGAGGAGGAAGAAGGTAACACCAGTCGTTATGCGGTTCCGGATTTATATCTCAAAGGGTTAAACATGACTCGTAAAGGCCAGGCGTAGCAGGCATAGACAGGGGCTGTAGAGCATTTGTCAACAACAAAGTCGGGGCAGTACTGACCGAACATGTGTACTGCCCCTTATCATTGTGGTATAATAGACGTAGTTTTTTGGAGTATCGCACTGGAGGAAATTTCATGTCCAAAGACAAGATTATTGTTAAGGGCGCACGGGCCCACAACCTGAAAAACCTGGATGTGGAGATCCCCCGGGACCGGATGGTGGTGATTACCGGCCTGTCGGGTTCCGGCAAGTCCTCCCTGGCCTTTGACACCATCTACGCGGAGGGGCAGCGGCGGTACGTGGAATCCCTCTCTGCCTACGCCCGGCAGTTCCTGGGCCAGATGGACAAGCCGGACGTGGACTACATCGAGGGTTTGAGCCCGGCCATTTCCATCGACCAGAAGACCACCAGCCGGAATCCCCGCTCCACCGTGGGTACGGTGACGGAGATCTACGACTACCTGCGGCTGTTGTTCGCCCGGGCGGGCCGGGCCCACTGTCCCCAGTGCGGGCGGGCCATCACCCGGCAGACTGTTTCCCAGATGGTAGACGCGCTGCTGGCCTACCCGGAGCGTACCCGCCTGCAGATCCTGGCTCCCCTGGTGCGGGGCCGCAAGGGAGAGCACCAGAAGGTGCTGGAGGAAGCCCGCAAGCAGGGGTACGCCCGGGTGCGGGTGGACGGCGAGATCCGGGAACTCTCCGCGGAGATCAGCCTGGAAAAGAATAAGAAGCACACCATCGAGGTGGTGGTCGACCGCATCGTTGTCCGGGAAGGGGTGGACAAGCGGCTGGCCGATTCCCTGGAAACCGCCCTGGGACTGGCCGGAGGCAGCGTGGTGGTGGACGTGGCGGAACAGGAAGAGCTGGTGTTCAGCGAGCACTTCGCCTGCGTGGAGTGCGGCATCAGCCTGCCGGAAATCGCTCCCCGCATGTTTTCCTTTAACAGCCCCTACGGCGCCTGTCCCGAATGCACGGGCCTGGGGTTCAAGCTGGAGGTGGACCCGGACCTGGTCATCCCAGACCCCAGGTTGTCCCTGGCCCAGGGTGCTGTCGTCCCGTGGGCGGGCAGCACGGGGATGTATTACCCGATGATCCTCCGGTCGCTGGCGGAGCACCTGGGCTTCAGCCTGGATACCCCGGTGAACCGGCTGGCGCCGGAACACCTGCACGCAATTCTCCACGGGACCGTCGGGGAGAAGATCACCATCAGGCATGTCACTGCCGCGGGGCGGGAGCACACCTACCAGGCTCCCTTTGAAGGGGTCATCCCCTACCTGGCCCGGCGCTACAAGGAGTCCCAGTCCGACTACGCCCGGGAAGAGATCGAGCAGTACATGAGCGCCCGCTTGTGCCCGGCCTGCAAAGGCGCGCGACTGAAGCCCGAAAGCCTGGCGGTGCTGGTAGGCGGTAAAAATATCCACCAGGTTACCGAATTCTCCGTGGGTGAAGCCCGGCGTTTTTTCGCCGGGCTGGGACTCACCGAACGGGAACAGATCATCGCCCGCCAGATCCTGAAGGAGGTGCTGGCCCGGCTGGGGTTCCTGGAGAACGTGGGGCTGGACTACCTCACTCTCAGCCGTGCCGCCGGGACCCTCTCGGGGGGCGAGGCCCAGCGCATCCGGCTGGCCACCCAGATCGGATCCAGCCTGGTAGGGGTACTGTACATTTTGGACGAGCCCAGCATCGGCCTGCACCAGCGGGATAACGCCAGGCTGATCGACACCTTGTTGAGTTTACGGGACCTGGGCAACACCGTGCTGGTGGTGGAGCACGACGAGGAAACCATGCGGGCGGCGGACCACATCATCGACATCGGGCCCGGGGCAGGTGCCCACGGGGGCCGGGTGGTGGCCGCCGGTACGGTGGAGGATATCATGGCCTGCCCCGATTCCGTCACCGGGCAGTACTTGAGCGGGCTCAAGCGGATCCCCCTGCCCGCGGTTCGGCGGCCCGGTAACGGCAAGTGGCTGGAAATCCGCGGGGCGCGGGAGCACAACCTGCAGGACCTGGACGTGCGCATCCCCCTGGGACTCTTTGTCTGTGTCACCGGCGTTTCCGGTTCCGGCAAGAGCACCCTGGTGAACGAAGTCCTCTACAAGCGGTTGGCCCAGGACCTGCACGGGACCAAGACCAAACCGGGAGATCACGACGGGATCCTTGGGCTGGATTATCTTGACAAGGTGATCGAAGTGGACCAGTCTCCCATCGGCCGCACCCCCAGGTCCAACCCCGCCACCTATACCGGGGTTTTTGACGATATCCGGGCGGTATTCGCCCAGGTGCCCGAGGCCCGGGCCCGAGGCTACAAGCCCGGCCGGTTCAGCTTTAACGTCAAGGGAGGCCGGTGCGAGGCCTGCCACGGCGACGGCATCATCAAGATCGAAATGCACTTCCTGCCGGATGTCTACGTCCCCTGTGAGGTATGCAAGGGACAGCGGTACAACCGGGAGACCCTGGAGGTCAAGTACAAGGGGAAGACCATCGCCCAGGTGCTGGACATGACCATCGATGAGGCGGTGGAGTTCTTCCAGCCCATCCCCCGGATCCACCGCCGGCTGACGACCTTGCAGGACGTGGGCCTGGGATACATGCGCCTGGGCCAGCCGGCCACCACCCTGTCCGGCGGTGAGGCCCAGCGGGTGAAGCTGGCGACAGAACTGTCCCGGCGCACCAACGGCAAGACCCTGTACATCCTGGACGAACCGACCACCGGCCTGCACATGGCGGACATCCACCGCCTCTTGAAGATCCTCCAGCGGCTGGTGGACAACGGGGACACGGTGCTGGTAATCGAGCACAACCTGGATGTGATCAAAACCGCCGATTACATCATCGACCTGGGTCCGGAGGGGGGTCACCGGGGAGGGCTGGTAGTGGCTACCGGTACTCCGGAAGAGGTGGCCCGGGTGGAGGCCTCCTACACCGGACGGTACTTGCGCCCGGTGCTGGCCCGTACCCGGTCCAGCGCCACGACGGAACCGGCGGAAGCTTTTTTGGTCTGAAGTTGGAGACAGTTCGGGATTTCCTGGGCGAGGAAATAATGAGACTCATGGTCTTGATTGGGTCTATCTCTCATGGTATCAAAATTTTCTCGCTGTAAGCCGGAAATGGCAGGATATTCCCTCCCTCCCGTCGAAACCAATCAGGAGTATAATGGGAGGTGGGGGTTGTGACGCAACAGGAAGAGGACCGCCTGAAACAGGCTATTCTGGAAGTGATGGAACCGTTTTTTACCCGGGTGGTGCGGAAACTGGAGGAACACGACCAGCGGTTTGAGCAGATTGACTCCCGGCTGGAACAACTGGAAAAGGAGTTAAAGGAAGTGCGGAGAGAGGTAGCTATTTCCGCCGAGAACCTGGTCAGCCTGCGCCGGGTGCTGGGAGACCTGAGCATGAGGGTCCAGCTTTTCGAGGATAACCTGAACCGTGTGGAGCGCAAGATTACCCATGGGACCATTCCGGAAAAAGCGGATCTTCGCCAGGAACTGGAAGAAGTGAAGGCCCGCCTGCGGAGACTGGAACAGTTACTGGGGTCACCTGCATGATCTAACCGCCTTCGGAAACACGATCCGGGGGCGTTTTTATTGATGAATACCGGCGGCTCAAACCGATGATGATATAATACTTATTAAGGAACTGGTTAAGGAAGTGGCAGCGGGGGAGGCGATGGAACGCATGGATAGAACGGAACTGGAGGAAAAGCTGAACCGCTTACCGGACCGCCCAGGGGTCTACCTGATGCGGGACAGCAAGGGAAATATCATCTATGTGGGCAAGGCCACTTCACTCAAGAACCGGGTCCGGTCCTACTTCCGCTCCACCCACCGCCAGGCCGCCAAGACCCGGGCACTGGTCTCCCACATCGCGGACCTGGAGTACATCGTCACCGACTCCGCGGTGGAAGCCCTGATCCTGGAGAACAACCTGATCAAGGAGCACCGGCCCAAGTATAACATTGACCTCAAGGACGACAAGACCTACCCCTACCTGAAGGTGACACTGCAGGAGAAGTTCCCGCGGGTGATGGTGACCCGCTCGGTGCAGAAGGACGGGGCCAGGTATTTTGGCCCCTACACCCGGGCCGGGGCGATGAATGAGACCCTGAAGCTGTTGCGGCGGCTGTTTCCTGTCCGCACCTGTACAAATCATACCCTCCAGCAGGGACGGGCGTGCTTGAACGCTCACATCGGCCGCTGCCCCGCCCCCTGCGACGGGCGTGTCGATGAGGATACCTACCGGGCGGCGGTGGGCGAGATTGTCCTCTTCCTGGAGGGGCGGGGTGACGACCTAGTTGCCCGCCTGAAGCAGCGCATGGAAGAAGCTGCCGCCAACCTGGAGTTTGAAAAGGCCGCCCGGCTGCGGGACCAGATCAGGGCCGTCCAGGACGTGTTGGCCGAGCAGAAGATCGTATCCGCCGGGTTGGAGGACCAGGACGTCATCGCCATTGCCCGGGACGGGGGAGACGCCTGCGGCCAGGTGTTCTTCGTCCGGGGAGGCAAGGTGATGGGGCGGGAGCACTTCTTCCTGGGTGGCACGGCGGATCTCTCCCGGGAGGAGGTGATGGCCTTCTTTGTCCAGCAGTACTACGCGCGGGTCGATGTGGTGCCCCGGGAGATCCTCTTGGGGGACGACGCGGAGGACCGCGAGGTGATCGAGGAGTGGCTGGGGCAGAAACGGGGAGGCCGGGTCCGCTTGCGGGTGCCGCGCCGGGGCGATAAACTGAAACTGGTGGAGATGGTGCACAAAAACGCCCTGATGGTGCTGCAGGAATACCAGCTCGCCCGGCGCAAGGGGGAAGCCATGACGGCCGGCGCCTTGCAGGAACTGAGGGATCGGCTGCAATTACCCGGAATTCCCCACCGGATTGAGTGCTACGACATCTCCCATATCCAGGGCAGCGATACCGTGGGTTCCATGGTTGTCTTCGAGGAGGGGTTGCCCAAACCTGTTGACTACCGGCGGTTCAAGATCCGTACCGTAGAGGGGCCTGACGACTTCGCCTCCATGAAGGAGGTGCTAAACCGCCGCTTCCGGCGGGCGCGCCAGGAGTTGGAGGAGGGAGAACTGTCCCTGAAGTTTGCGGCCTTGCCTGACCTGGTGATTATTGACGGCGGTAAAGGACAGCTTTCCGCCGCCCGGGAGGCCATGCGGGCCTGTGGAGTAGAGGAGATCCTCACTTTTGGACTGGCCAAGGAGGAGGAACTGCTTTTCCGTGAGGGCCGGTCTACCCCTATTGTCCTTCCCGGGGACTCGGAGGGACTGCGTCTCCTGCAGCGGATCCGGGACGAGGCTCACCGGTTTGCCGTCACCTACCACCGGCAGTTGCGGGACCGCCGGCAGCATGGCTCGGTATTGGACGAGATCCCTGGCATTGGCCCCAAGCGAAAGCGGGCGCTGTTGCAGCACTTTGGCTCGGTGGCTCGTGTCAAGCAGGCCACCCTGGAAGAGCTAATCTCGGTTGACGGGATGAATGAAAAAACCGCCCGGGCAGTGCATGATTACCTGGCGGGCATTGAGAGGTGAGAAGTGGGAGGTGGGATTTGCGGTATTAAATAAGGGCTGTTGGCCTCGAAGGTGAAAGCCGAAAGGTTCGCCGTTGGAGAATTCAGTTGCCACTTTAGACAGGATGGGTTAAAATACTAGAAGAAGAGTCCGGACCAGGTGACGGTGGGCCAGATGGGACCCGCCCTGTTTTTTTTAGAATAGCCTAAAGGAAGTGTGAGACTGTGGAGGAGCGTCCTGCGAAAACTTATATGTATTTCGTCATTACCATCTTGTTCTGGGGCGGGGCGTGGGTAGCTGCCAAGATGGTGGTAGCGGAGATCCACCCATACGTGGCGGGAAGTATCAGGTTTGTCCTGGCGTTTTTTATTCTCTTTCCGTTTCTGATAGCCCAAGAGGGGCGAGGCGCGCTCCTGCGCTGGCGGGACGTTCCTGTCCTGGCTTTCCAGGGGGCTACCGGTGTCTTCCTTTATAATGTGATGTTTTTACGGGGTATGCAAACCACTTCGGCGATTAACGGCTCCCTCATCGTGGCCGCGGGGCCGGTAATTACCGCTCTGGTATCATCCGTATACCTCAGGGAAAGAGTGGGGTTGCGGCAATTAGCCGGGTTTGCGGTCTCCCTGGCTGGTGTACTGGTTATTGTTAGCCAGGGGTCGTGGCAGGTATTGCGGCAGATTCACTTTAACCCGGGGGATGTCCTGATCGGGATTGCTGTCATTTCCTGGTCGCTTTATTCGGTGGGGGGAAAGGTGGCTATGCAGCGGATATCCCCGCTGGCCAACACCACGTATTCCTGCGGCCTTGGCGCCATCATGCTAAGCCTTTTGGCATGGCCCTATTTCAACGATGCGGGACTGTTCTCAGCCAGCGGGCAAGCTATTGGGGCGTTGATCTACCTGGCTGTGTTTGCTTCAGCGATCGCGTTCTTCACCTGGTTCAAGGGCGTGCAACAGATCGGGGCCAGCAGGGCGGCGGTGTTTCTCTACCTGGTACCGGTAACCGCTGCACTGCATGCGATTCCCATTTTAGATGAACGCGTGCGGGGGTACCACCTGATAGGCGCGCTGCTGGTATCGTCCGGGGTTTATGTGGCCACCCATTTACAGTCCCGGAGCCGGCAGGTTGAACCGGCGGGCAGTGCCCTGCCGGTTCAACACGCGGAACATACGAGTTATCGATAACAAACATTTTACCTCCTGCCAAGCGCGGCAGGAGGTAAATTTTTTAAAGGATTTTTTCTTCCTGGTGTGTAATACAATAACTGTCGAAAAAAGCAATATGGAGGCCGATAGTGAAAAAGGCGCTGATTGCCCTTCCCCTGGTGGCAGTCCTTGCCCTGCTGGTAGGGTCTGCCTGGTGGGCGGATCCCTTCCGGGGGCGTCCTGGTGATGGTGAGGGGGAGCCCCTGCCAAAACCTGCTCCTTCACAACACCTGGATGGTGTTGTGGCTGCTAACTTTCCCACGTATGATATCGATGCGAAATACGATGTAGAAGCTGGAACCATCCACGGGGAGATGGCCATTACCTACCGCAACCCGGAAGAAAAACCCCTTGGTCACTTTCAGTTGAACCTGGTCGCCAACACCTTGTCCGGTAAACAGGGGGCGATCAAGGTCAGCCAGGTTAAGGTAAACGGCCAGCCGGTGGAGCCCGAGGCCAGCCTGTCATCGGTGCGGGTGCCTTTTGCCACTTCTTTGGGAAAAGGTGAGAAGGTACGGGTATCTTTGAAGTTCGAGACCATAGTACCGGACGGGCCCTGGCGATTGGGCCGTTACCAGGGCGTGAGCATGGTGGCCGGTTGGTATCCCCTGGTAGCACCCTGGTGGGAAGGTGATTGGCAGGCATTCCCTTCCGGTATTTCCTTCGGGGACCCCTACTACGCGGAAAGCGCCTACTACAAGGTCAGGTTGACCGTTCCCAGAGGTATCAAGGTGGTAGCCGGCGCCGATATTCTCACCCAGAGGTCCCTGGGGGAAGACACGTTGTGGTTTTTTCAAACCTCCAGGCCCGTCCGGGAGTTTGCCTTTGCCGCCAGTAGAGATTTCAAATATACGGTGGAGCGCGTAGGTGAAACTCTGGTGGTGTTTGCCTATACCGGTAGAGAGGATAGAACGGTGATGGAAGCGGCCGCCAGGTCCCTGGACTATTTCCAGCAACTTTTGGGGGACTATCCTTACCGCCAGTTTACCGTCGCGCGCGTACCACTGCAGGGGTATGCCGGCATGGAGTACCCGGCGATAGTGTTCATCAGCAGCATTGAGCCTTATGGACCGTTCACCGTGGCTCACGAGGTCGCCCACCAGTGGTGGTATAACCTGGTGGGGAATAATCAGATAAGTGAACCATGGGTGGACGAGGGCCTGGCCAATTTCATGGCCCTCCTCTACTCCAGGGAGTATGAACGGGACAGGTACCCCGGGCGGTTGCGGGAGTTTGCCGCCACGCCGGGCGGACCAGGGTTTGCCCGCCCCCTTACCGGGTTTGCCTCCGCGGAGGAATACAAGCGGTCTGCATACGTACGGGGAACCATGTTCTGGCACCAGGCTTACCAGGATCTGGGCGAAGAACGGGTGATGGGACTGTTAAGGAACATCCAGGAGAATTACCGGTTTCAGGTAGTAACCTGGCAGGACATCCGGCAGATGCTCCTGGAGGTGGGGGTAGACCCCGCGGCTATTCCTTGAGATACGATGGTACGATGAAAACCGCCCAAGGGGCAAAAAACTTGGCAATTTAGTCTGGCTTTAGAGGAATCGGCTTTCTGACCCCGAATTCATCTGCCAACAGACATGCAAGGGGGCGAATACTGTGGCAGGCATCAGAATTGCCGTGGTCGGCGGAGGGAAGGGCGGAACCGCTGTTTTACGGGCGCTCCATGGCTTGCCGGAGGTTCAAGTAGTGGGCATTGCGGACCTGGATCCCCAGGCGCCGGGGATCAGGCTCGCCAGGGAGCTGGGGGTTCCGACCAGCACCAGGTTTGAGGACTTCTTGCGGCAGTCCCAGCTGGACATCGTCATCGAGGCAACCGGAAATACTAAGGTACAAGAAGCCATCAAGGCGGGTTTGAGCACGGAGACCACCATGGTGGACTCCCATGTGGCAAAATTGATGATGGACCTGGTGCAGGCGAAAGACGACATGGCTGCCCACCTGCACGCCCAGGCCCAAGAACTGGCTGCCATGGCGGAACAGCTAACCGCTACCATTCAACAGCTGGTAGCAGCGACTACCGAAATCGCCCGGGGAGCGGAAAACATGGCCAGGCAACGGGATGCACTGTCCGAGGCCGCCACTTTGGCTAAAAACCACCTTAATGAAACGGACAAAATCCTCCGTTTTATCCGGATGGTGGCGGACCAAACCAAGCTGCTGGGATTGAACGCCGCCATTGAAGCCGCCCGGGCGGGCGAGCAGGGCCGGGGATTTACCGTGGTGGCCCACGAGGTGCGGAAGCTGGCGGAGAACAGTTCCGCGTCCGCCGATCAAATCGGCCAGATCCTCAACAACATTGAAAAGTCGGTCGCCCAGATTATCGCGGGTGTAGAGGAATCCGGCGCGGTTACGGAACGCCAGGCAGCCGCCACCCAGGAGGTGGCCGGCAGCACCCAGCAACTCAGCCGTACCTCGGAAGGTTTATCCGCCCTGGCAGCCAGGCTGGCCGACGTTAAATAACCAGGAAGTCTATCACAAAACGCGCTAGCAGGTACAAGAAGCAAGAAACAAGAAGCAACAGGTGTAGGAATTCGCCAAGGGCGAATTCCTACGAACAAATCCTGCTTCCTGCGTCCTGCCTCCTGCTTCCTGAATGGAGGTTTACTGGTTGAACGATATCCGCCTGGTAGCTATCGACCTCGATGGTACCTTACTCAGTAATGATTTTGTTATTTCCCCGCGGGCTCAGAGCGCAATCCGGCAGGTGCGGGACCGGGGGGTGTTCGTGACCATCTGCACGGGACGGATGTATGCCTCCGCCCTCCCGTATGCCACGGACCTGGGCCTGGATCTGCCGCTGGTGACCTACCAGGGTGCGCTGGTGAAGACCTCAGGTACCGGGGAGGTTTTATACAGGCGGGAGGTACCGGTGAACCTGGCCCGCTCAGTCATCGCCATGGCCAATGACTACGGCTATCCTGCCAACGTATACTACGGAGACCGGCTTTATGTAGAGCGGCTCAGCCCGGAGGGAGCCCTCTATGTTCGCCGGGCGCGGATTCCGGTTAACGTGGTGGAAGACCTGCTGGGTTTCGTTAAAAGCGACCCAATCAAGGTGCTGATCATGAGCAGCCCGGAGAACCTGGATGCATTTGCCAGGGAATGGCAGGCCAGGTACGGCGACCGGCTTTACTTGACGAAATCCATGCCAACCTACCTGGAGTTTACCCATCCGGAGGCCACCAAGGGGCGGGGCCTGGCGGCAGTAGCTTCCCACCTGGGAGTGGACCGGACGCAGGTGATGGCCATCGGGGACAGCTGGAATGACTTGGAGATGTTCAGCTATGCCGGGTTTAGCGTGGTAATGGGAAACGCCCCGGAGGATGTGAAGAGGGTGGCGGATTATGTTACCCGGAATAACGACGATGACGGTGTAGCGGAAGCCCTGGAGAAGTTCTTCTTGTAGCGGCTGCCTGTTTATCGGTAACCAATGGCCACCGATTGCTGTCAAAGGCTGCTGGTATCACACCGGCGGCCTTTTGCACTATCAGAAAGTATAAGTTACTTTCTGATAGCATAAGTGCAACTAAGGCTTCCGCCTGCGCCGAAGTCTTGGCGCAAGCCAAGTTTTCTTTAGTATTGGGAATACCTTTTGGACCAATACTAAAACATAGATCTTTGCGGGTGGCCCAATTGGCAAACTGTGCCCGCGTTTTTGAGGTCAACAATTACTGACCGCTGACCACTAGCCACGAGTGACCAGTCACTAGGCGCCAGGAGGGTAGAACATGAGGTTTATCGGGGATTATCACACGCACACCCGTTACAGCGACGGGCGAGCCACAGTAAGAGAGATGGTAGAAGCGGGGAGGGCCATGGGCCTGGAGGAAGTGGCGATCACCGACCACGGCCCCAGGAATATTGGCACCGGGGTGAGTAACGCCCGGGCATTCCTTAGCATCAAAAACGAGGCGGATGACATCAACAACAACCAAGAGGGTATCAAAGTGCTGGTGGGGGCGGAGGCGGACGTGACAGGCGTGAACGGAGAGATCGACGTCCCTGAAGACATTTACCGCCAGCTGGACATGCTGCTGGTGGGCCTGCATCCCTACGTGCTGCCGGAAACTTCAGGGTTTGGCATGATCCTTGGCAATCCCCTGTACAAGCTTTCCGGGGGTATGCGCCGCAAGGTCATCAACACCAACACCAAGGCGCTGGTTGAGGTGATGCAACGCCATCCGGTGGACGTGATCACGCATCCCGGCCTCCAGATGCCCATCGACGTGGCGGAGGTGGCCCGGGCTTGCAGCAGGACGGATACCGCTTTTGAGGTCAACACCGGCCATGACTACCAGAGCCCTGCCACCATTCAATTGGCAGCCCGTGAAGGGGTCAAGTTCATCATTAACAGCGACGCCCATTATCCCGGGACCGTCGGCCACCTGGAAAGCGGCTTGGCCCTGCTCCAACAGGCGAAGGTCCCAATAGAACAGATCGTCAACGTATCCCATTAAAAGTCTGTCTCACTACCGGTACATGATATGATATGATATAATATTGGCAAACGCGGTGGTGGAGTTAGACTTCTAACCTCCGACTTCCGATTTCCGACTATCCGATGACCTAAAAGAGGTGATGGCGTTGCCTTTAAACCGGGGAGATATGCAGCTGGTAATTATCACCGGCATGTCCGGCGCGGGTAAGACCCAGGCTGTCAGGTGCCTTGAGGACCTGGGCTTCTTTTGCGTGGACAACCTGCCCCCTACCCTGGTGCCCCGGTTCGCCGAACTTTTTGGAGCACGGGATGGTGATATCGATAAGGTGGCGCTGGTGATGGATATCCGGGGCGGCCGCTTTTTTAAAGGACTCTTCGAGGCGTTGTCCTACCTGGATGCCCAGGGGTTTCGTTACGAGATCCTCTACCTGGAGGCCTCCGATGAAAGCCTGGTGCGGCGGTTTAAAGAGACCCGCCGCAAGCATCCCCTGTCACCTCAGGGCCGCATCCTGGACGGAATTATCGAGGAGCGTTCCCACCTGGAAGAAGTGCGGGGCCGTGCCAGCAAGATCATTGATACCTCTGAACTCAGTACCCAGCAGTTAAGAGAACAGATCACCGAACTGTACGGGGACCTGAGGGATCACCGCCTGGTGATCACCTTGATGTCTTTTGGATTTAAACACGGGATCCCCCTGGACGCCGACCTGGTGATGGACGTTCGATTCCTGCCCAATCCCCACTACGTGGAGTCCCTCAAGCCCCTGACCGGTCAAGAACCGGAGGTCCAGGACTATGTAATGAACTCCCCGGTAACAAAAACGTTCTTGACCAAGTTTCTGGATATGCTGTCCTTTTTGATCCCTTTTTACATCCAGGAGGGTAAAAGCCAGCTGGTAGTAGCTGTCGGGTGTACCGGGGGGCAACACCGCTCGGTCACCCTGGCCAATAAAATTTCGGAGATGCTGGGACAGGACGGGCAGTACCGGGTACTGGTACAGCACCGGGACCTGTCCCGGGTGGCGGGGTCGCCCGGATGAAAACCTTTAAGTGGCTTTACCCCGGCCTGAAAGTAAAAAGGTGGTTGGCCCTCTCCTTCCTGGGGTTACTGGTGGCCCTGAGCGGTTTGGTGATGATGGTGACTTCTCCCGCGGTGGTGCATTTTGCTTTCCAAATCCGCTCTCTGATTTTTAGTATTTTAGGTTTGTTACCCTCTCTGGTGTCGGGGTCCATTCTGGCCCTCCTGGGGCTTTTGATATCATTGTTTGGGTTTCAACGCATGATGCGTTCCGTGGTGGAGGCCATCCTTCCCAGCAAGGACGAGCACCTGGTGGAGGTGCTGTATAACAGGCGTTACCTGGAGCGCGGGCCGAAGGTGGTGGCCATCGGCGGCGGGACCGGGCAGTCGGTACTTCTCAGGGGTCTTAAGGGTTACACCAGCAACATCACCGCCATTGTGGCGGTTTCCGATGACGGGGGATCTTCCGGCCGGTTGCGGGGAGAACTGGGCATCCTTCCCCCGGGGGACATTCGTAACTGCCTGGTGGCATTAGCGGATACCGAGTCCTTGATGGAGGAGATCTTCAACTACCGCTTTCAGCAGGGATCCGGTTTGTGTGGACACTCTCTGGGCAACCTGTTTTTGGCGGGGATGACTGACATCACCGGAGGGTTTGACCGGGCCATCCGCGAGATGAGCAGGGTGTTGGCCGTAAGGGGGCGGGTATTCCCCTCTACGCTCAGTGACGTGGTGCTGGTGGCTGAACTGGCCGATGGTACGACGGTGGAGGGACAGACAACCATCAAGAAGTCGGGGCGGCGGATTCGCCGGGTGACCCTGAAGCCTGCGGGTTGCCACCCCCAACACGAAGCCTTACAGGCCATCATGGAGGCGGACGCGGTAGTTCTGGGACCTGGGAGTTTATATACCAGCATCCTGCCAAACCTGGTGATACCCGAAATTGCCGATGCCCTTCGCCGGACTAAAGCGCCGGTCTTTTATATCTGTAACGTGATGACGGAACCGGGAGAAACAGACCATTACACCGCCGGTGATCACCTGCAGGCGATTGAGGAT
This sequence comes from Clostridiales bacterium PH28_bin88, assembly GCA_000987045.1. Lineage (GTDB taxonomy): Bacteria > Bacillota > PH28-bin88 > PH28-bin88 > PH28-bin88 > PH28-bin88. The sequence continues at coordinate 81,862 of LAKY01000050.1, forward strand.
CACTGCGGTCCCGGGCTGGTGGACTGCTGTGTTGTCAATACGACGCCTCTCACGTCCCGGTGGCGGCAGAAGCAAAAGCCGCCGGGGGTCGCCCCGGTGACGGTTGACGCTGCGAGAGTGGCCCGGGCGGGCGTCCACTTGATCAGGGCCCGGCTGGCGGACGATCATAACCCGGTCAGGCACCATCCGGACCGGTTGGCCCGGGCGATTCTGGCCGAAATCTTTCGCCGGCCAAATGCCGCTAAACAGCTGGGGTATCTACATTTTCGCATCAGTGAGAGGATACGTAAACCTACCGGCTAGACCGAGGTGAGCAACAGTGGCCTCCTTTTCCGCCAAAACCAAGAACGAGCTTGCCAGGGTGCTGCCCCAAAAGCGATGCTGCCAGCTGGCGGAACTCGCCGCCCTGGTGCGCATGGATGGCACCATCCGCCTCAGCGCCGACCAGGACGTGGCTGTGGTGATCGTGACGGAAAATGCGGCGGTAGCCCGCAAGATCTTTAAACTGGGCAAGACCCTCTTTGACCTGCAGGCCAGTATCAGCACCCATCGTAACACCCGCCTGAAAAAAGCAAATTTATATTCCATTGAACTGCCTGCCCAGCCCGGTATGGCAGAGGCCCTGGCTACCCTTGGAGTGGAGCTGGGTCCGGAAGGGCGCCTGATGCTGCGGCGACCGGAAACAATAGCGCGCCAGTGCTGCCGGCGGGCCTACCTGCGGGGTGCGTTTCTGGGCGGCGGTTCCCTGAACAGCCCGGAAGGGACTTACCACCTGGAGATCATTACCCGGGATTTTTTTCACAGCCAGCTGATTTGTGAACTGATGCGCCACTTCCGCTTGCAGCCAAAAGAATCCCGGCGGAAGCGGTGGCATGTGGTATACCTGAAAGAAAGCGAACAGATCGTGGACTTTTTGAATATCATCGGGGCTCACTCCGCCCTGTTGGACTTTGAAAACGTGCGTGTCTACAAGGGAATGCGTAACGCCGTAAACCGTCTGGTGAACTGCGAGACCGCCAACCTCAATAAAACGGTGGACGCAGGCATGCGCCAGCTGGAGAACATCGCCTTGATCCGGGATGCCATGGGGTTGGAAAAACTGCCGCGAACCCTTAAAGCGGTAGCGGAATTGCGCCTGATGTACCCGGACAGCAGTCTCAAGGAACTGGGGGAGATGCTCGATCCCAAACTGGGGAAGTCGGGGGTCAACCACCGGCTCCGGCGACTGGAGGAGATTGCTGATCAATTAAGAGACGCTGCGGGGGGTTCCCATGAGAAGAGTTGAGAGATACCCCGTGTCAGGCAAAAACTCCATGCACTTCCGGCGCCGGCTGGCCGGGCTACCGCGGGTAGCCTGGAACTTTGCCGTTATCGAGATCTGCCGGTTTGTACCGTTTCTCAGGGTAAAGAACTTTTGTTTCCGGCACCTGTTGGGCATGCAGGTAGGGCGCGACGCCTCGGTAGGCCTGATGGCCATGTTTGACATCTTCCTGCCGCACTACATTTCCATTGGCGAGGATGCCGTTCTGGGTTACAACTGCACCATCCTGTGTCATGAGTTTTTGCCCAGGGAGTACCGGGTAGGCAGGGTTGAAATCGGTAAAGGGGCACTCATCGGCGCCAACGCCACCATATTGCCGGGAGTGTTGATCGGGGAAGGAGCCATGGTTTGCGCGGGTTCGCTGGTGAACAGCGACATCCCGCCATACACCCTGGCCGGGGGAGTCCCGGCGCGGGTCATTCGGCATCTGGACCGGGAAACGGGGGAGACGTGAAGTGGCCTGGATAAAGCTGCGGGAAATCTTGTGGGACAACCCTTTCCAGAAATGGTTTCTGGCCGGCCTGGTAATTGTGAACGCTTTGGGCTCTGTATGGGGTTACATCTGGTACCGTAACCAGTTCGCTGCCACACCCTGGCAGGTGTGGCCTTTCGTGCCCGACAGCCCCCTCTCCAGCACCTTAATGACCATGGCCCTTTTTACCCTGTTGGTGGGGCGAAGGAACGTCCTCTTTCAATTACTGGCGTTTACTGCCGTAATTAAATACGGCCTCTGGGCTGTGGTGTTGATTACCGACTTTTGGCTGGCCGGCGGGCAACAGGCCGTCACCGAGTGGATGCTCTGGCTTTCTCACCTGGGGATGGCTGCCGAGGGCTACCTGTTCCTGCGCCACCTCCCGGTGCGGGCGTGGCATGTGGCGCTGGTGGGGGGGTGGATGGCCTTTAACGACTACGTGGACTACGCGTGGGGGCTGCACCCATACCTCTTCACCGGCGATCAGTTACTGCTGGCCCTGGTGTCCGCGGTGGCTTTAACCGCCTTTATTTCTACTACCATTACCCTGCTCTACCTGAAAGGCCCAGGCATGAAGCATTTCCGGGCTGAATAAATTTTACCACCCGGAGAAGGAGCAGGAGATCGCTGGCGCATCCAGAAATATAATGATATTAAGAACTGAAAAAATCCGAACACTTGGGAGTGGGACCGATGCGGATGGGTTTTGGACTGCATCTGGAGCAGACACAAAAACTGATTATGACGCCAGAACTGCGGCAGGCCATTGTCATCCTGCAATTGTCTACCTTGGAGTTGGTTCAGTACCTCCAGCAGCAGCTGCTGGAAAATCCCGTGCTGGAACTTAAAGAAGAGGCGGATGACAAGGAAGCGGCGGAAAGCCAGGACCCCGTCGAAGAGACTGAATCTTTTGACGTGGACTGGGAATCCTACTTCCACGACGGAAGTGACCTCGGGTATATCCGTTCTCCCCGCGAGGAGACCCGGGAGTATTCCTACGAGAACTACCTTTCAGAAGCCCCTACCCTACAGGAACACCTGGCGCTTCAACTGAAGTTGGCTCTTCCCGAGGGGCGCGGGCGGGAAATAGGAGAGTTTTTGATCGGTAACATCGACGACCACGGGTATTTACGGGTCCCGGTGCCAGAGGTTGCCCGCTATTTCGACGTGGACGAACAGGAGGTACTCGAGGTTCTGTCTGTTATCCAGGGATTTGATCCGGTGGGGGTAGGTGCCAGGGATCTGGCGGAGTGCTTGCTAATCCAGTTGGCACAACGCGGGGAAACCAACCCTTATGTACAGAAGATCATCCAGGAGCACCTGCAGGACCTGGCGGACGGGAGGATCGCGAAGATTGCCCGCAGCCTGGGTGTTTCCACCCTGGAGGTGCAGGAGGCGGCCGATATCATCAAGACCCTTGACCCGAAACCTGGGCGTTACTTCGGTAACCTTAACGATGTGCGCTATGTGGTGCCGGATGTGGTGGTAGAACGGGTGGGTCACGATTACGTGGTGCTGGTGAACGATGCCTCGGGTCCCCGTTTGGGGATTAGCCCACTTTATAAGTCCTTGTTGCGCAGGGACGTTTCCTGCGACGAGGAGACCAGGAAATTTATTGAAACCAAACTGAATGCGGCGGCATGGGTGATCAAAAGCATCGAACAGCGGCGACTTACCCTGTACCGGGTGGTCAACTGTATCGTGGACTTTCAGCGGGACTTCCTGGAGAAAGGGATCAAGTATCTCCGCCCGTTGAACCTTCGCCAGGTGGCGGAGGTGCTGGGGATGCACGAGTCTACTGTTAGCCGGGCCACGGCTAACAAGTATATTCAAACACCCCAGGGGGTATTCGAACTCAAGTTCTTCTTCGCCAGCGGGGTGCAAAATACCGGGGGTACCTCCACCTCAGCGGAAAGCATCAAGAAAACCATTCAGGAATATGTACAGACCGAAGCCCCCAAAAAGCCGTACACAGATCAGGAAATCACAGAGCACCTCAAGCGGCAGGGCATCCGCATCTCGCGGCGGACAGTGGCGAAGTACCGCGATGAACTCGGGATACTTTCCGCCGCTAAGCGACGTCGATACTAAATATTGGAAACAAAAATCATTTTGCATGGGTGAATACAGGACTGCTTGCAGTCTCGGATAGGCGTGTGCTTACGCGAGATCGCGAGCTTTTTTTAATAATCGAATGTGATACCTTGCTTGTTATAACGATAAGTGGAGTAAAAAATATTTCGACGGCGAAATGATAAGATACAATCCCTGGGAGGATACCGATCTTGGGCCGGCTCGCGGTGAAAAACGCGGCCGGCCCAATCTGTCAAAATAATGAAGGTTTCTTGGCCTGCAGTGATTGGCTCCTCGCCGAAAAGGTTATGAGCGCAAGGATAAGCCTATATCAACCAATCACAGAGATAATAACACCATTCACACGGCAAAATTCACCGTTCACGGGAAAGCCTTTGACGAAATAAAGCTATTGAAAGTAAGATTGCACTATAGCGGCATGCCAAATGGTATACCAAACAGCATACCAAGTTCGAGGAGCGGATGAAATATTGTTAATGGATTTGGGAAAAAAGGGAACACGCAGCGATACCGTTTACAAAAAAATTTACAACGCTATCATGTCCGGTTATTTTAAGCCCGGCCAAAGATTGGTGGAACGGGATATTGCTGACATTTTGCAAGTGAGTCGAACCCCTGTACGTGAGGCCTTAAAGCAACTGGAAAAAGAGAAAATGGTGAAAACCGTTCCCTACAGAGGGGTAATGGTTACTCGCCTCAGCTTAAAAGAGGCAAGGCAAGTATATGAAGTTCGTTCAAATCTTGAAGGTCTTGCGGTCCGACTAGCAGCTACCAATGTCAATAGCCATATGCTTGAGCAATTGGAAACACTGATTGAGTTGAACAAGGAAGCCTTGAAAAACAACGATACATTTAGCATAGCAACTAACAATAATGAGTTTCACCGTACAATTGTCCACAACAGCGATAACGACCTGTTAATCGAAATACTTAATTCCCTGTGGGCTCAAGTCAATATTTTAAGATTAACCTCATGGTCACTACCCAATAAACGGCCCCAGGAGACCTTGCTGGAGCATACAGCTATCTATGAAGCTATCCGCGACGGTGACGCTATTCTCGCTGAGCAAAACATGATTAAGCATCTTGACAATGCACGGCAAGTGGTGCTGGCACATCTCGCCAAGGAGGAGGGGGTATTTTAAAGTCCACAGTAAAACTTTCAGTGAAAAGAAAGGAGTGAGTGGTAGGATAAGGAGCAATCTCAAGGAGACTAAAAAATTTAGCAGGTGACTTATTATCGAGGTGAAGGAGGCTTTGACAAATGGGTTTAAGTAATTTGAGAAAAGCTGTCACACTTGTTCTTACGGGTGTATTACTGTTGGTAGTGACAGCGGGGTGTGGTAATACATCTTCTTCCGCAGACAATAAGCAGGTAAACACACCCGCAATACCTGAAAGTTTTGTAAGAATCGGAACCTCGTCTTCAGGCGGGATTTTTAATGCTCTGGGTGTAGCTATGGGACAAGTCTGGACAGAAAAGGTAGCTCCGGTTAAGTTTTCCGCACAGGTAACCGGTGGTTCGGGTGAGAATGCCCTCAACCTTGGAAGTGATAAATTGGATATTGCACTGGTGGCTGGGTCGGTAGCCTATGAAGCCGCCAATGGTTTGGCCCAGTTTGAGGGTAAGAAGGTGACTAATCTTCGTGCCATAGCTGCCTTGTACCCTGCGGTGCTTCAGGTGCCGGTCCTGAAGAATTCAAGTATTAACAATGTTCTTGATATGAAAGGGAAAAAGATTAACGTTGGTCAAGCAGGTAGTGGATCAGAAGCCGTAGCCCTTTCGTTCGTGCGTGCTTTCGGCCTGGAACCTGATGTCGACTTTAAAGCGAGCCACCTGAGTCACGATAACGCCTCCGATGCCATGATTGATGAAAAGATTGACGGATATATTCAGCTCGGTGGTTTGGGAATAGGTCATCAAATGAAGGCTATGGCTAGCGGTAAGGCAAAAATAGTGCCGATGGAACCGAGAGAGCTACGGGAAAAGTTTTTAAAAGAATACCCTTACTATTTCGAATATACTATTCAGCCTAACGCTTATCCGAACCAGGACTACACTGTAGATACAGTCGCTTCTTCTACTTTGCTGGTAGCACGGGAAGGCCTAAGTGAAGAATTGGTATATCAGGTGACCAAGCATTTGTTTGAAAACTTAAATACCTTGGCACAGGCGCACAGCACTGCTAAGGAAATAAGTTTGGAGAATGCGCTTAAGGGGTTAGGGATCCCCCTTCATCCAGGTGCGGAACGGTATTATAAAGAGGTTGGTCTACTCAAATAATCCCTTCCATCTGTTTGAAAAATGTTTTGGGGTGCAAGGTTTATACGGTAGAAGCGCTGTCTCCCGGGAGTACAGCGCTTCTACCCAAGAAATATTCCCAGAACCAAAAACACTAGTTTAAGGGAGTGACACAATCTCGCATGGCATTAAATGATCAGCCCCCTGAAAAGATCGAACAACCTTGGACGGAGTTGAGTGGTTCAGATTCGAACCAAGGTGATACAGTGGGCACGGCCCGCGGTATGCGCAAGCTGAAATCGCCCTGGAAACAAGTGGTGAGGGGAATCGCGGTGGTTATGGCCCTCTTTCAGCTTTATGCGGCGGGTACGGGTACTGTTGATAGTTGGTACTTGGTAGCTGTTCATTTAGGTTTTGTTCTTTGTTTGATCTTTATTCTATTCCCTTTTGGGCCGAAGTCCAATCCAAATACACCATCGGTAATTGACCTCCTGTTTGCGGTTATGGGTGCAGGGGTTTCTGCCTACATGGTCGTCTTCTTGACCAAGATTACTCAACAGATGGGGCAGGCTACACTCCCTGATTTGATTGCTGGAGGGGTAGCCATTGTGGTGGTGCTGGAAGCTGCACGGCGTTGCATCGGCAAGGCTTTACCGTTAGTGGCCATTGCCTTTATCCTTTACGGCTTATTTGGGAGGTATATTCCGGGAGTATTTCAACACATTGGGTACAGTGTAGCCGATATAATCAAGATCTTGTACCTCACCGACGAGGGCCTCTTTGGTACAGCCCTGGAGACGTCAGCCACCTATATAGTTCTTTTTATTCTCTTTGGGGCTATTATGTCGCAAATTGGCATGTCTAAGTTCTTAAATGACTTTGCCTTAGGGGCGGCGGGTTGGATGGTAGGGGGGCCGGCGAAGGTAGCAGCTTTAGCAAGTGGCCTAATGGGAACTATCAGTGGCAGCACATCAGCAAATGTAGCTACTACCGGCGTGATGACCATTCCCCTAATGAAATCGGTTGGGTATAAACCGGCTTATGCGGGAGCGGTTGAATGCGTTGCCTCAGCCGGGGGCCAGATCATGCCACCTGTGATGGGGGCGGCAGCTTTTTTAATGGCACAGTTTTTGGGGGTACCCTACAGCACCATTATTGTAGCTGCCGCTATTCCGGCCATCTTATACTATCTCAGTGTGTGGACGGCAGTTGACTTGCGAGCCCGCAAACGTGGTCTCAAGACACTTTCGCGGGGTGAAGTGCCTCCGCTAAGGGAAACCCTCCGAAATTACGGACACCTGTCAATTCCTCTAGTCGCGCTTTTGTACTTTTTGGTAATCCGCCGGTTTAACCCGATTTACTCGGCTTGGTTGGCCATCCTTTTGGCTGTGGTTGTCAGCTTCATTCGTCCACACACGAGGTTGAGCCTGTCTAAACTAGGGGAGGCGTTTGAATCAGGCGTCCGTAGTGTGCTGCCGGTAGCCGTTGCTTGCGCTGCTGCAGGGTTCATTATCGGGATCATGGTTCTTACCGGTTTTGGGCTGGTTATTTCTTTTAATATAGTGAAGTTAGCGTTTGGCAGCTTGATACTAACCTTGGTGTTCGGGATGATTGCCTCTATTATCTTGGGAATGGGCCTTCCTACCACAGCTTGCTATATTGTAACCGCCCTCACGGTAGCCCCGGCCTTGGTCCGAATGGGGGTAGATCCCCTGGCTGCCCACATGTTTGTTTTCTACTTTGCGATCATGTCTACCCTCACGCCACCCGTAGCATTGTCTTCATTTGTGGCTGCCGGGCTGGCAAACGCTTCGCCGGTGGAAACAGGTCTGACCGGGTTTAGACTCGCCTTGGCAGGGTTCATTCTTCCCTACATGATTGTGTTTAAGCCTGAACTAATGATCGTCAACACTACGGCTTTTAGCACTCTCTACGCTCTTGTTACGTCCGTGGTAGGTATCATTATGTTATCAGCAGTCAGTGAGGGGTTCTTCCTTGGTAACCTTTCCATACCGCAGCGTTTAGTATTGGCTTTGGGTGTAGCTGGCCTGTTGTTGCTGGGGTGGATGGGGGATGTAATTGCGCTCCCCATCATGGCGGTTATATGGCTAATGCAGCGGAATAAGAGCGGTAAGATCGCTAAGTATGACCTGCCAGGTCAGGCTTGAAGAAATTATTTTAGAAAGGAAGGTTAAATATCATGAAATTTATCGAGCTAATCAAGCGGGCTAGGGTTCCGCTGGAGCTAAACCGGGAAGGCGTACAGGAGGTCGCCATTTTGACCGATACCGGAAGGGAGCCGGAGGTGGCCGAGGCTTTGGCGGCCGCCGCTTATGAGATGGGTCTTGAGCCCACGATAGTTACCATGGTTGCCCGGCCGGTTCACGGTATGGAACCTACGGCAATTATGACCCAGGCGGTGTTGGGGGCCCAAATGATGATGTTTGCGACGTCTACCGGAATGGCTCATACGGATTGCGTTCGGAATGCTCTAAAGCGTGGGGTGAAGTATATCGGCATGCCGGATATAACCATTGACACGCTGACAAAGGGGGCTGCAACCGCGGACTATGATGAAGTGGGCAGGATAACCGCAGCGGTAGTCAAGGTACTTACTCAGGGTTCAGAAGTACGTATAGCCAGCAATTTCGGAACCGACCTGACTTTGAGCATTGCGGGAAGAAAAGCCTTTGAATTAGCGGCGATATTTAAGCCGGGTTCAATCGCCTGCTTCCCAGACGGCGAAGCACCTTTGGCGCCTGTGGAAGGCACTGCCAATGGTAAATTGGTTATAGATTCATCAATCCACCAGGTGGGACGGGTAAAAGAGCCGGTCATTATGACAGTGGAGAACGGAAAGGTTGTTTCAATCGAGGGTGGTGCCGAAGCTAAAAAACTGCTAAGTATATTAAGGCAGCGGGGGGATGAGAACTCTTTTAACATAGGGGAATTGGCTGTGGGGACCAACCCTGCCGCCAGAATTTCGGAGAATGTTTCGGAAGACAAAAAACGGTTAGGTTCTATCCATATAGCGCTCGGCGATAATTTAACCTTGGGTGGTAAAACAGCTAGTACTACTCATATTGACGGGATAATGGGCTATCCAAGCTTGTGGGTCGATGGAATGCAAATCATTGACCATGGTAAGCTGCTGATTGAATATTGATTGAGGTTGGAAACGTTAATATTTTGAGGGAGGGGTAAACGTGAAAAATATAGAGATGATGAAGACCGTAAAAATGGCGTTGGAGACTTGTGTTAACCTGCAACCATGGGAAAAGGTGTGCATCGTTACCGATACCAATAAAGTGGGGATCGCCGAAGTTTTTGCTGCTGGAGCACATGCTATAGGCGCTGAAACCGTCATGGTAATCATGACACCCAGAGAAACCCACGGTAACGAGCCGCCAGAGGTAGCAGCGGCGGCGATGTTGGCGGCTGATGTCATTTTGGCCCCGACCACCTTTGCTATTACCCATACCGAGGCCACCAAAGCTGCTATGAAAAACGGTGCCAGGGTCTTAATATTAAGGGGGATTACCGAGGATATCATGATCCACGGGGCCATTACCGCCGATTATGCCCAGGTTAAAAAGATCACGGAGATTCTGGCCCAAAAAATGTCTGATGCTTCTACAGCCAGGGTCACGTCTCCCTCGGGAACGGATATAACCATGAGTCTAGCCGGCAGGCAAGCCCTGGCATTGACAGGAACAGTACACCAGCCAGGGACTTTTGCGCCGTTACCAGACGGTGAAGCGGCTATCGTACCATTGGAAGGTACCGCGAATGGGATTATTGTCATAGATCATACTATGGACGGCATCGGCCTAGTTGACAAACCTATTACTCTGGAAGTTAGGGAAGGTAAGGTGGTTGATATTCACGGCGGAACAGCCGCGGATAAGCTTAAGTCGATTATCCAAAACGCGGATGAAAATGCAACAAACATTGCTGAACTTGCTATCGGTACCAACCCTAAGGCCAGATTAGTGGGAAGCATGACGGAAGACAAAAAAATGCTTGGTTCTGTACACATCGCCGTGGGAGATAACCACGTAATTGGAGGTCATACCAAAAGCAAAATCCATTTGGACGGTCTTTTGCTAAGGCCAACTGTTTTTCTCGATGATAAAAAAGTGGCGGAAAACAGTAATCTCTATCTCGATTGAGGAGCGTTATCTTATTTAGAGATCGGAGATAAGGGTTTTAGGGTATTCCTAAGATCCTTATTTTTCTTTACCCGCATCGGGGTAGCGTCCATCATGTCAATCGGGTCTTTGGGTTTTTCTTAATGGGTAAAGGTATAATTTTCGACTCGAAGAAAAATGATAATTTTTAGCAGGAATTAAGGCTCACGACGCGAATAGCAATAATAACAAAATGAGTGAATGTTTACATCTCTAGTGGGACAAATCATGGTGGGGTGGGACGAAAATTGCCCGATTGGCGGGAATTCATCCATGTGCTGAAGAGGATTACTCCGGAACTGATAGAAACGATGGTAGTTAGATATAATATCCTCCGAACCCTACGTCTTTACCAGCCTACCGGACGCAGGGTGTTGGCGGCGAAACTGCGGTTGCCCGAACGCTTAGTTCGTGGCGAGGTGGAATTTTTAAACAGGCAGGAACTTATTGACAAAGGTTTGGGAGGAATGTTCTTGACCCCTGGCGGGGAAACCCTGCTGGGGCAAATGCATGATTTCGTCCGGGAAGTTCGGGGTCTTTCTGACATGGAAGCACAACTTCAATCCGTGTTGGGATTACAACAGGTAGTCGTGGTACCGGGAAACAGTGATCTGGACCCCGGGACCAAGAAAGAGATGGGGCGGGCGGTGGGAGGTTACCTGCGCGGTAATTTAGCCCCGGGCACGGTGATAGCGGTTGCCGGGGGTACAACCATGGCAGAGGTGGCCGAGGCGGTCCCGGAGCGCCCGGTCGCGGAGGATGTGCTGGTGGTTCCTGCTCGAGGGGGCCTGGGTGAAGAAGTGGAGATTCAGGCCAACACCATTGCGGCCCAGCTGGCAAAGAAGTTGAGTGTGCATTATCGCTTGCTGCATGCTCCGGATAATCTCAGTTCGGAAACCATGGCGTCCCTGTTAGGGGAGCCGCAGATCAAAGAAGTGACAGGCCTGATCAAAAAAGCTACCATTCTAATTCATGGCATCGGAGCAGCAGAAAAGATGGCCCGGCGCAGGGGACTCGATCCAGGCGAGTGGCGCCGGATCAAGGAGCAGGGCGCTGTGGGAGAAGCTTTTGGCTACTACTTCGATGCCAGGGGTAAGATAGTACATGCCACCCCAAGCATCGGGCTTAGCCTTGAGGACATGAAGAGTACCAGCCATGTACTGGCGGTGGCAGGGGGTGAGAGTAAAGCACAGGCTATAATTGCTGTCTTGTCCAGCGGTTACCAGCACGTTTTAGTCACCGATGAGGCTGCTGGTTCCCGGATAATGGAATTATTAGTGGGTGAAGAGGTTCCTCCGTGAACTTCAAAGTCCACCATCCGGGTTCATCTATCTTCAGTAAATCACCACCTATGAAGGAGGCTTTGTTTTATGACTGTAAAGCTGGGAATTAACGGGTTTGGCAGGATCGGCAGGCTGGTGTGCCGGGCGGCGCTGCAGAACCCGGAAGTAGAAGTGGTGGCGGTGAACGACCTCACCGATGCGGAGACCAACGCCTTCCTGTTAAAGTATGACTCCATTCACGGCATCTTGCAGGCCGACGTGCAAGCCAAGGACGGCTCTTTTACCGTCAACGGCAAAGAGGTCAAGGTGCTGGCTGAACGGGATCCCAAAGCCCTGCCCTGGGGCTCCCTGGGGGTGGACATCGTGGTTGAATCCACCGGGCTTTTCACCGATGCCACCAAGGCAGCCGCCCACCTGGAGGGCGGCGCGAAAAAAGTGATTATTTCCGCACCGGCGAAGAACGAGGATATCACCATTGTCCTGGGCGTCAACGAGGATATGTACGACCCGGCCAAGCACCGCATCGTATCCAATGCTTCATGCACCACCAACTGCCTGGCGCCGGTGGCCAAGGTGCTGCACCGGCAGTTTGGCATCAAGCATGGCCTGATGACCACGGTCCACTCCTATACGAATGACCAGCGCATTCTCGACCAGGCCCATAAAGACCTGCGCCGGGCGCGCACCGCGGGCATGTCCATTATTCCCACCACAACCGGCGCCGCCAAGGCGGTAGCCCTGGTCCTCCCGGAACTGAAGGGTAAACTCAACGGGTTCGCCATGCGGGTGCCTACTCCTAACGTTTCGGTGGTGGACCTGGTGGCGGATCTAGAGAAGGAGGCAACGGTGGAGGAGATCAACGGCGCCCTTAAGGCTGCTGCCGAAGGCGAACTGAAGGGCATCCTGGCCTATACCGAGGAGCCCCTGGTATCCCGCGACTTTAACGGCAACGCCAATTCCTCCATTGTAGACGCCCTATCCACCATGGTCATCGGCGGGAACATGGCAAAGGTGATTTCCTGGTACGACAACGAGTGGGGTTATTCCAACCGGGTGGTGGACCTGGCGGCCTTTATAGCTGGAAAAGGCCTCTAATTCAGTCGCCGGTCGTCAGAAGTCAGACATCGGATACAGGAAACAAGAGGCGGGAGGAAAGAAGCAGGAGACAGGATTATAATGGAAGGTCTTTGGGCTCCTACCTACCGTTTTTTCGTGGATGCCTCAAGCTTCTTGCTGTCAAAGGTTAACTCCCGGTAGAAGTAGGGGGATGATGATGAATAAAAAGACCATCCGGGATGTGGAGGTTAAGGGGAAAAGGGTACTGGTCAGGGTGGACTTCAATGTGCCCATGGATGACGGGGGGAACATCACCGATGACACCCGCATCCGGGCTGCCGTTCCCACTGTTCAGTACCTGGCCGAGCAGGGGGCGAAAGTCCTGCTGGCTTCCCACCTGGGAAGGCCTAAAGGCCAGCGGAACGTAAAATACAGCCTGGCCCCCGCAGCCAGGCGGCTGGCGGAACTCCTCGGGCGGGAAGTGCGACAGGCGCCGGACTGCATCGGCCCGGAGGTGCAAGCCCTGGTGGATGCCATGCAGCCGGGCGAACTGGTGATGCTGGAGAATGTTCGTTTCTACGCGGAAGAAGAAAAGAACGACCCGGCCTTTGCTCAAAAGCTGGCTTCCCTGGCCGACCTATACGTGAACGATGCTTTTGGCGCTGCCCACAGGGCCCACGCTTCCACCGCCGGGGTGGCGGACTACCTTCCCGCGGTGGCCGGGTTCCTGATGGAGAAGGAAGTAAGCGTGATGGGCAAGGCCCTTACCAGCCCGGAGCGACCCTTTGTGGCGGTAATCGGCGGGGCCAAGGTTTCAGACAAGATCGGGGTGCTGGAAAATCTGCTGGAAAAGGTGGACGCCCTGGTCATCGGGGGCGGGATGGCCAACACGTTTTTAAGAGCCCAGGGGTACGCCATGGGCAAGTCTCTGGTGGAGGAAGACAAGCTGGAACTGGCGGGAAAGCTGGTGGAAGACGCCGGTAAAAAGGGCGTCAAGCTGTTGCTGCCCGAGGACCTGGTGGTGGCTGAAGAGTTTAAGGCGGACGCGGCCCACCGGGTGGTATCCATCGAGGCGGTGCCGGAAGGATGGATGGCCCTGGATATCGGCCCCCGCACGGCGGAGACCTACGCGGCCGAGGTACGGGCAGCAAGCACCGTGGTTTGGAACGGCCCCATGGGTGTTTTTGAAATGGACGCCTTTGCCAGGGGTACGGAAGCGGTAGCCGGGGCGGTAGCGGATTGCCCGGGCACCACCATTGTGGGAGGCGGGGATTCGGTGGCTGCGGTGGAGAAGGCAGGCACGGCGGACAGGGTAAGCCATATCTCCACAGGCGGCGGGGCCTCCCTGGAGTTCCTGGAGGGGAAGAAACTGCCGGGGGTGGAGGTGTTGATGAATGCGTAAGCCGGTCATCGCGGGCAACTGGAAAATGTACAAGACGCCCTCGGAGGCGCGCGACCTGGTGGAAGCGTTGAAACCCTTGCTGGCGGGTCAAAATAATGTGGAGGCGGTGGTTTGCCCGCCGTTTACCGCTCTGGAAACGGTAAACAACCTGCTGCAGGGTACAAATATCGGGTTGGGTGCCCAGGATGTCTACTGGGAAAAGGAAGGTGCCTTCACCGGCGAGGTATCCCCTGACATGCTGGCGGCAGCGGGGTGCCGGTACGTGATCATCGGTCACTCGGAGCGGCGCCAGTACTTCGGTGAAACCGACGAAACCGTCAACAAAAAAGTCAAGGCCGCCATTGCGGCGGGGCTGATACCCATAGTCTGCGTGGGAGAGACCCTGGCCCAGCGGGAAGTGGGGGAAACCGAGCAGGTGTGCCGTACCCAGGTGCAAGGAGGGCTGGCGGGTTTATCAGCACCTCAGGTGGCGGCCATGGTCATCGCCTACGAACCCGTCTGGGCCATCGGAACCGGCCGTACCGCTTCCGCCGCCGATGCCCAGGAGGTCATCGCGGGGATCCGCGGGGTGGTAGCGGGCATGTACGGGAAAGAAGCGGCTGACAGCCTGCGCATTCAATACGGCGGGTCCGTGAAACCCGAGAACATCGCCGAACTGATGGCCCAACCGGATATTGACGGCGCCTTGGTGGGAGGGGCCAGCCTGAAAGCCGAATCCTTCGCGAAAATAGTGAAGTATAAATAGCGAGGTTTGTGGTAGTGACAACAGTAAAAAAACCGCTGATGCTGGCCATCCTGGACGGTTGGGGCGTACGGGAAAACAGCGAGGGGAACGCCCTTGCCCGGGCGCAAACCCCCAACTTTCACCGGCTGCTGGAGCAATACCCCCATACCACCCTGGAAGCCTCCGGAGAGGCCGTCGGCCTGCCCGCGGGGCAAATGGGCAACTCCGAAGTGGGCCACCTGAACATCGGGGCCGGCCGGGTGGTTTACCAGGAACTTACCCGCATCACCAGAGCCGTACGGAACGGCACATTTTACAAAAACCAGGTGCTGAATGAGGCAATCCAAGCCGCCAAAGAAGGCGGGGGTGCTTTACACCTGATGGGGCTGTTGTCTGACGGGGGGGTGCACAGCCACATCGAGCACCTGTTCGCGCTGTTGGAACTGGCCAAGAGGAGCGGCCTGACCCGGGTATTCATACACGCCTTTCTGGACGGGCGGGACGTCCCCCCGGCGAACGCCGAAGAGTATGTCAGGGCTACGGAGGAGAGATGCGGGGAGCTGGGAGTGGGCCGGATTGCCACTGTGATGGGACGGTACTACGCCATGGACCGGGACCGGCGCTGGGACAGGACGGAGAAAGCCTACCGGGCCATGGTGCTGGGAGAGGGCCGGAAAGTCCCGGCAGCCGCCGAGGCCGTGCGGCAGTCCTACCAGGACGAGGTCACCGATGAATTTGTGGTCCCGGCGGTGGTGACAGGTACCGGGGGCGATCCCGTGGGAGTTGTCCGGTCGGGAGACGCCATCATCTTTTACAACTTCCGGGCCGACCGCGCGAGGCAGATTACCCGGGCGTTCGTGGAAGAGGACTTTACCGGCTTCGAGCGGCCGGGCGGACTCCTGGGGGTGCACTTTGCCTGCATGACCCAGTACGACGTAACCATCCCCGCCCCGGTGGCCTACCCGCCCCAAGAACTCACCAATACCCTGGGCGAGGTGCTGGCAGCCCACGGGCTCAAACAGCTCCGGATTGCGGAGACCGAAAAGTACGCCCACGTCACCTTCTTTTTTAACGGAGGGGTGGAAGAACCCAACGAGGGGGAGGAACGGGTCCTCATTCCCTCGCCCAAAGTGGCCACCTATGACCTGCAGCCGGAAATGAGCGCGGTTAAAGTTACTGAAACTGTGGTGGACAAGATCCGGGGGAGACAGTACGACGTGATCATCCTTAATTTTGCCAACCCGGACATGGTGGGCCACACGGGAATGATGGACGCCGCCGTCAAGGCGGTGGAGACTGTTGATGATTGTTTAGGCCGGATCGTTACCGCCATCGCGGAGACGGAGGGGTGCCTGCTGGTTACCGCCGACCACGGTAACGTAGAACAAATGGTGGACCCGGACACCGGGGAGCCCCATACCGCCCACACCAGCGGTCACGTGCCCTTTATCTTGGTTGACGGTGATTGCCGGACGGCGGAACTGAGAGAAGGTGGCTCCCTGGAGGACATCGCCCCGACCATCCTGTACCTATTGGGTATCGAGAAACCGCCTGAAATGACCGGGGAAAACCTAATTAAAGTGACTGGTGATTAAAAGGAGGAATCAAGCATGAGCACGATTGCGGACGTATACGCCAGGGAGATCCTGGATTCCCGGGGCAACCCCACGGTGGAGGTGGAGGTCTACCTGGAAACCGGTGAGACGGGAAGGGCGGCGGTACCCTCGGGTGCATCCACCGGCACTTACGAAGCGGTGGAGCTGCGGGATAAGGACGAGCACCGCTACCTGGGGAGAGGTGTCCTGGATGCGGTCAACAACGTAAACGACATCATCGCGCCGGAGATCGTCGGGCTTAACGCCTTCGACCAGCTGGAGCTGGATCGCCTGCTGGTGGAGCTGGACGGCACCCCCAACAAGGGCAAGCTGGGGGCCAACGCCATCCTGGGGGTCTCCCTGGCCGCCGCCAAGGCTGCCGCCGAAGCGGCGGGGATGCCCCTGTACAGGTACCTGGGGGGGACCAATGCCAAGGACCTGCCCGTTCCCATGATGAACATCCTGAACGGCGGCAAGCATGCGGACAATACCGTGGACATCCAGGAATTCATGATCATGCCGTTGGGCCTGCCTACCTTTGCGGAAGCGTTAAGGGCGGGGGTGGAGGTTTTTCATAACCTGAGGGCCGTCCTGAAAGGCAAGGGCCTGTCAACAACTGTAGGAGACGAGGGGGGCTTCGCACCGAACCTGGCTTCCAACGAGGAAGCCCTGGCGGTAATCATGGAAGCCATCTCTAAGGCGGGTTACAAGCCGGGGCAGGACATCCTGCTGGCTCTGGACGTGGCGGCCTCCGAGCTGTACAAAGACGGAGTTTATAATTTTGCCGGGGAGGGCCGGACCAGAAGCACCGAAGAGATGATCGAGTTTTACGCCGGGCTGGTGGAAAAGTACCCGATCGTTTCTGTCGAAGACGGTTTGGCCGAGGACGACTGGGACGGCTGGCAGAAGCTGACCCAGCGGTTGGGGAAAAAGGTCCAGCTGGTGGGAGACGACCTGTTTGTTACCAATACCGAGAAGCTGGCCCGGGGAATCCGGTCAGGTACCGCCAATTCCATCCTGATCAAGGTCAACCAGATCGGTACCCTCACAGAAACCCTGGACGCCATCGAAATGGCCAAGCGGGCGGGGTACACGGCGATTATCTCCCACCGTTCCGGGGAGACGGAGGACACCACCATCGCCGACATCGCCGTCGCCACCAACGCGGGCCAGATTAAAACCGGCGCGCCGTCTCGCACGGACCGGGTCGCCAAGTACAACCAGCTGCTGCGGATCGAGGAGGAACTGGAACACCTGGCCCGCTACCGCGGTAAGGACATATTTTACAACCTGGGCCGGTAAAGAAACCTTGGCTTGTGCTAAAGAAGACTTGCCCATCTATGGGCATAGTCGCACTTATGCTATCTGGCTTAGCCGGGTCTGGCGTATGTCCCACAGGGACCCACCTTTCCCGGCTTTCCCGATGTATCGAACTGGGTTTGGTCCCGGCTAAAAATGGTCATACTAGGGTTTGTGAATAATTATTCTTGTCGAAACGGCAGGAAAAGAACGCTGCTAGTAGAATTTGATTTAATTGATTTTAAAAAAGTTGGGGAGGTAGTGCCTGAGGTCTTTGTACAAATCCAAATTTTCAGATACATCCGGAAGGGGGTGTGCCTACCAGCTGCTGGAAATGCCGGCTTGTTGTATTTTACCAGGGGTTGTGCTAAAATATATGCATTGATTGTGACAGGAGGTGAACCCAACGTTGAAAACCGTACTAATCATCCTGCAAGTTATATTTTCCCTGGGCCTGATCGCCTCTGTCCTGATGCAGTCGGGTAAGAGCGCAGGACTTTCCGGTGCCATTGCCGGCGGGGCGGAGACCCTGTTCGGCAAGAAAAAGGGGCTGGATGAATTATTTAGCCGGATTTCCACCATCATGGCCATCGGTTTCCTGCTGTTGACCCTGTTGTTGTCTCTGGTTTAAGCGCTGTGATTGACTAAGGAGGTTAAAGAGATATGGATCTTCGTTACTTGGCCCCCATTGCCGGCGTTATCGCCCTGCTTTTTGCCTACTACCTTACATCCAAGATCAACCGGGCTGATGCCGGAACGCCCAGGATGAAAGAAATATCCGAGGCTATTCATGAGGGGGCCATGGCCTTTTTAACGCGGGAATACCGCACCCTGATCTGGTTCGTGCTGGGCATGGCGGTGCTCATTTTTGTCGCAGGGGCACTGACCAAAGGACAGCAAAGCATGCAGCCTGCCACCGCCCTGGCTTACATCGCCGGCACCGTGTGTTCCGTTGGCGCGGGGTGGATTGGCATGAACGTCGCCACCAAGGCCAACGTGCGTACGGCCAACGCCGCCCGCCAGAGCGCCAACGCCGCCCTCGGCATCGCCTTTTCCGGCGGCGCGGTTATGGGTATGAGCGTGGTTGGACTGGGGTTGCTGGGATTGGGTATTGTCAGTATTATCTTTGACAACCCGGCGGTGGTCAACGGTTTCGCCCTGGGAGCGAGTTCCATTGCCCTGTTTGCCCGTGTGGGCGGCGGTATCTACACCAAGTCCGCCGATGTGGGCGCCGACCTGGTGGGTAAAGTGGAAGCCGGTATCCCCGAAGACGACCCGCGCAACCCGGCAGTGGTTGCTGACAACGTGGGCGATAACGTCGGCGACGTGGCCGGCATGGGCGCCGATCTGTTTGAATCCTATGTAGGTTCCATCATTGCCGGTATCGCCCTGGCGGCGGCCATCGGGATCAAGAACGGCACCCTGGTGCCGCTGATGGTGGCGGCGGCCGGTATTGTGGCTGCCATTATCGGTACTTTCTTTGTCAGAACCAACGAGGGAGCCAATGCCCAGAACGCGCTCAATACCGGTACATGGGTAGCGGCCGGGTTGTCTCTCGTTGCGACTTACTTTGTCACCACGAGCTTGATTACCGAGCCTTTCCAGCACCTGGGCAAGACCTATACCGGAATGGGTGTGTTCATTGCCACTGTGGCGGGGCTGGCCGCCGGCGTGCTGATTGGAAAGATCACCGAGTATTACACCTCGTCCAACTATAACCCCACCAGGATGATCGCTGAGCAGTCGGTTACCGGTACCGCTACCAACATCATTTCCGGCATTGCCACCGGCATGCTGAGTACCGCCCTGCCGGTGCTGGTAACGGTCGTCGCCATCCTGATGTCTTACCAGTTTGCCGGACTTTACGGCATTGCCCTGGCGGCGGTAGGAATGCTTTCCACCACCGGTATGGTGGTGGCGGTGGATGCCTACGGTCCCATCGCGGACAACGCCGGCGGTATCGCCGAGATGTCCGGGCTGGATAAGAGTGTGCGGAAGATCACCGACGCACTGGATTCTGTGGGGAACACCACCGCGGCCATCGGTAAGGGCTTTGCCATCGGTTCCGCGGCCCTGACCGCCCTGGCTCTCTTTTCCGCCTACACCACGGCGGCGGGCGTGGAAGCCATTAACCTGCTTAAACCCAACGTGGTAGCGGGTGCTTTCATCGGCGGGATGCTTCCCTTCCTGTTCGGGGCGCTGACCATGCAGGCGGTTGGCCGGGCGGCCAGCTCCATGATCGAAGAGGTGCGGCGCCAGTTCAGGGAAATCGCAGGGTTGATGGAAGGCAAGGCTCGCCCGGACTATGCCCACTGCGTAAGTATCGCAACCGGCGCTGCCCTGAAAGAGATGATCATCCCCGGCCTGCTGGCAGTGGCAGCCCCGTTGATTGTGGGTTTAATGCCGGGGCTGGGCAAGGAAGCCCTTGGCGGTATGCTGGCCGGCGCCACCATCAGCGGCTTCCTGATGGCGGTGATGATGGCCAATGCCGGCGGCGCCTGGGACAATGCCAAGAAGTACATCGAGGAGGGCCATCACGGCGGCAAGGGTTCCCCGGCGCATGCCGCGGCGGTAAACGGCGACACCGTGGGTGACCCCTTCAAGGATACCTCAGGCCCGTCCATGAACATCCTCATCAAGCTGATGTCCATCGTGGCCCTGGTATTTGCTCCCCTATTCATGTAAAGCGCTCCATAGTGCAGCTGAGGTGCCGGGCGGATTGCGCTCGGCACTTTTATTCTAAATGAAGGATTTAGCGGCAGCGGTGTAGAAGGATTGCCCAACCGGGAAAAATGGCAATACTTACATGGGGGCGGAGTTTGTGGCAAAGGTGCACCCGCTGGCGGAATCCTTCTTTTTTCCGGCCGGACCCACCGGTGTTTTGCTGGTTCACGGGTTGACAGCCTCGCCGTCAGAAATGCGGCTATTAGGGGAAAAGCTGGCAGCCGAGGGTTATACGGTACTGGCTCCGTTACTGGCCGGGCACGGCACCACCCCGGAAGCGCTTGCGCGCACCCGCTGGCCGGACTGGTACCGCAGCGTCGAGGAGGGTACCGGACAAATAAGAGCCCGCTGCCGGGTACTGGTGGGAGTAGGGTTGTCTACCGGCGCCCTGCTATGCCTGCACGCTGCCGCCAGTGGCCTGTTCCATGGTGTTGCGGCGCTGTCGACCCCGCTGCGCCTTACCCATTGGCTGGCGCCGTTTGTCCCGGTGATCAAGTGGTTCCGGCCGTTTTGGGCTAAAAACAAAACACCGGACCAACTGGCTATGGAGGTTGCTGCCGGGCGGTTTGCCTATGACCGCCAGCCTTCGGCCGCGGTGGCCAGTATGCTTGCCTTGGGGCGGGTGGTGCGGCGGGAACTGCCCAACATCCGGGTTCCGGCCCTGGTGATCCAGTCGGAGGGCGACCTGGGAATCGATTCCCACTGCGCCCAAGACTTGATCCGCGGGCTGGGGAGTGCGGAAAAGCGGCTCGTGGAATTAAAGGCCTCGGGTCACCTGGTGACCATTGACCGGGAACGGGACATTGTTTTCCAGGCGGTACTGGACCTGGTGAGGTTGGTGGAAAAGACAAGACGGAACGGGTAGGTGACAGCCAGATTGCAGACACCGGTATATCACATGTGTTTCGGCTGCGGCCGGGATAACCCCATCGGTCTTAAACTGTCCTTCCACAGGGAAGGAGAGTTGTTTTACAGCGAGTATGTGCCACCTGACCACTTCCAGGGATACCCGGGGGTGCTGCACGGAGGCATTGTCAGCACACTACTGGACGAGGTAATGGCCAACCACCTCTACACCCAGGGGAAACGGGTGGTGACCGCGGACCTGTACGTCAGGTACAAAAAGCCGGTACCTACCGGTAAGCCTTTACGCATCGTCAGCCGGCTGAAGATGGCCAGAAAACGTTTCTTTGAACTGGAAGGCTGGATTGAGGACACCGACGGACAGGTTCTGGCAGAAGGCCGGGCGAAAATGATGGAGATGGAGGGGAACAGGGTTGAATCGCAATGAAGCCTTAGAACTCATGGAAAAACACCTGACCAACGTCAACCTGCGCAAGCACAGCCTATCTGTTGAGGCGGTCATGCGCGGCCTGGCGGCACACTTCGGGGAGGACCAGGAGTTGTGGGGCCTGGCGGGGTTGCTGCACGACATCGACTACGAAGAGACCAAGGACGACCCGGCCCGCCACAGCCTGGTAGGCGGGGAAATGTTAGAGAAACTGGGTCTTCCGGCAGAGGTGGTGTCTGCGGTTAAAGCGCACAACGACTACCACGGCATTCCACGGGAATCTTTGATGGACAAGGCATTGTATGCCACTGATCCTCTGACCGGTCTCGTTGTGGCGGGGGCGCTGATCCGGCCGGAGAAGAAGCTGGCGGTGCTGGACGTGCCGTTTCTCATCAACCGCTTTCACGAGAAGTCGTTTGCCCGGGGGGCCAGGCGGGAAACCATCCTGGCCTGCGGCGAATTGGGGCTTAGCCTGGAGGAATTTCTGGGCATCGGACTGGAGGCCATGCAGGGGATTGCCGCCGAACTGGGGTTATAGAGCGCTTTGAAAACCTCTCTAAGTAGGGTAGAAGGTGGCGGGACCGGTTTTCAGTTCTTCGGTTCTCCTGACTCCCGCAACCTGACGACCGACGACCGAAATGACAGGGTGGTTGTTCGCGAAATGCGGATGCCACCCGAATATTTTCCACCACGGTATAAGTGCAACTTTGACTTCTGCCGTCGCTTACGCTCGGCACAAGTCAAGTTTTCTTTATGGAATACTTTGTTTCCTTTAAAGAAGACTATGTGTATTACAGTGATAGGAGTGTTTTATTTGAGTTTACGTGAACGATTACTGGAGTTTATGCGGAAGAAGACATACAAACCCTTGACTGCCGAGGAACTGGCGGCATCCTTCCAGGTGAAGGAGATGGAGGCCTTTGTCAGGCTCTTGCGGGAGTTGGAGCAGGCGGGTGCGGTGATCCTCACCCGCAAAAACAAGTACGGCCTGCCGGAAAAAATGGGCCTGGTGGTCGGTCGCCTGCAGGGGCACCCCAAGGGGTTTGGCTTTGTCATCTCCGACCGCGCGGGGGAACCGGACACCTACATAAGTGCGGAGAACCTTAACGGGGCGATGCATAACGACCGGGTGGTGGCGCGCCTGGCCCGCACCGTGGGAGACGGGGCCAAACCTGAAGGAGAGGTCATCCGCATCCTGGAGCGGGCCAACCGGCAGGTGGTGGGTACTTTTGAACGCGGCAGGCATTACGGGTTCGTGGTGCCCGACGACAACCGCCTGGGGCAGGACGTTTTTGTCCCCCAGGCGGAAACCAGGGGGGCCAACAGCAAAGATAAAGTAGTGGTGGAGATTACCCGCTGGCCGGAAAAGCGCCGCAATCCCGAGGGGAAAGTCGTCGAGATACTAGGCCGGAGAGGGACCCCAGGGGTGGATATCCTGTCCATTGTTCGTAAACACCAGTTACCAGAGGAATTTCCCCTGGCAGTCCTTAAAGAGGCGGAGCGCATTCCCCTCGACATCAAAGAGGAGGACCCGGCCGGCCGGCGGGATCTGCGGGGGGTCCGGATGGTCACCATCGACGGAGAGGATGCCAAGGACCTGGACGATGCGGTATCCATCGAGGTACTCCCTGACGGGGTTTTCCGCCTGGGTGTGCACATCGCTGACGTGGGTTACTACGTCAAGGAGGGCAGCCGGCTGGACAAGGAGGCCTTCAAGCGGGGAACCAGCGTCTACCTGGTGGACAGGGTGATTCCCATGCTGCCACCACGGCTGTCCAACGGCATCTGCAGCTTGAATGCCGGTGAGGACCGGCTGGCCATGACCTGCTTGATGGACGTGGACGACCGGGGGCAGGTGCGGCGCTACGAGATCTTTCCCTCGATCATCCACGTGCGCGAGCGCATGACGTACGACCAAGTGCGGGGGATCCTGGTTGACCGGGATCCCGGTCTCTGCCGCCGTTACCAGCCCCTGGTGGAAGACTTTCAATTGATGGAGCGGCTGTGCCAGGTCCTTTACCGCCGCCGCCTGGAACGGGGGGCCATCGACTTCCAGTTTCCGGAGAGCAAGGTAAAACTGGACGACCGGGGAAAACCGGCAGAGATCATCAAAAGGACCCGCTCCATATCCGAGCAGATCATCGAGGAGTTCATGCTGCTGGCCAACGAGACGGTGGCCGCCCACATGTACAACCTGGAAGCCCCTTTTATCTACCGCGTGCACGAGGAGCCCGGCAGCGACAGCCTCCAGCAGTTGAACGACTTCCTCCATACCCTGGGTTACCATGTCAAGAACGGCAGCAGGGCCGGCATCCACCCTCGCGCCTTTCAAGCCGTGGTGAACAAGGTGGCCGGGCGGCCCGAGGAAAAGGTGGTCAGCATGGTGATGCTCCGTTCAATGAAACATGCCCGCTACGACGCGGCTTGCCTGGGCCATTTCGGCCTGGCGGCCCAGTACTACACCCACTTTACCTCCCCTATCCGTCGCTACCCGGACCTGGTCATTCACCGTGTTATCCGGGAAATGCTGGAGAAGGGCAAGCTGGCCCCCCGGCGGCGGGCCAAGCTTATCGAGTTGATGCCGGAGTACGCGGAACAGTCCTCTGTCCGCGAAAAGGTCGCGGAGGAGGCGGAGCGGGAAACGGTAGACCTGAAAAAAGTGGAGTACCTCCAGCGGTTTGTGGGCCAGGTTTTTCCCGGCACTGTTTCCGGGGTGGTACCTTTTGGCATGTTTGTCGAGCTAGAAAACACGGTGGAGGGATTAGTACATGTCTCAACCATGACGGACGATTATTACCAGTACCTGGAGAAGCAGTTGACCTTGCTGGGCCAGCACACCAGAAAAAGCTACCGGATTGGCGACCCCGTCAAGGTGCAGGTGATCCGGGCGGACGTGGAGACCCGCCAGGTGGACTTTGAACTGGCGGAGGAGAATGGAAAACGTGTATAATTTACTCCCTGAAGCAAAAAACTATGATACGGATGTATTGCGGCAATAATGGAGGGGAGTGAAAAAATGCGCGGCAAAAAACGGGGTGTTTTATCACTGCTGGTCTTCCTGCTGGTCATTTTTGTCCTTGGGGCGTGGGGATGCGCGAGGAACATCAAATCCGACGAGCCCAGGACCCCCAAAGAGGAACCCAAGGTGGAGCAACCCGTCGGGTATGTGGGTTCCAGCAGTTGCGGGGCTTGCCATGCCAACCAGTTTGATGCCTGGGAGAATACCCTGCACCGGCGGATGGTCCAGGATGCCAAGAAGGCCAACGTGATCAAGGGAGACTTCACCAAGGCCGGCAATCCCTTCGAGGTGGCCAAGGACGTCAAGGAGCAAGACATCATTTATACCCTGGGTTCGGAGTGGAAGCAGCGGTACCTGATCAAACAGGGCGATGACTTCCGCATCCTGCCCGCCGAATGGATTGTAGCCACCAAGAGCTGGAAGCCATACAATGCCGAAGACTGGGACAAGCGGGCCTGGGAAGACCTGTGCATTGCCTGTCATACCACCGGGTACAACGCCAAGACCGGAGAATTCAAAGACTCGGGCATCGGCTGTGAGGCATGTCACGGCCCTGGGGAAAAACATGTCGGCTCCAGAGACAAGGCGGACATCGTCAACCCGAAAAACCTGGAGTTTGAGAGACAGGTCGAGGTCTGCGGCCAGTGCCACTACCGGGGCAAGAACAAGAAGGAACCCACCCGGGAGGATGCCCTCGGCTTCAAACCCGGTGACAACATCGGCGAGTGGGTAACCCTGCTTGAACCCAAGCCGGGAGAAGAGACGGATGCCTTCTTCGCCGACGGCGCTTCCAAGAAGCATCACCAGCAGTACCAGGATTACATTCAGAGCAAGCACTACACCTCCAAGAAGGTGACCTGCACCACCTGCCATGACCCGCACAAGGCGGAAGACCCGGTAGGTGAACCGGCGCTCAAGAAACCGCTGGACGAACTCTGCACCACCTGCCACAGGGAAGGAGGCCTGGCTGCAGCGTTGCCGACGCCCATCGACCTCGACAAGTATATGCCCAAGCGAGCCAAGAGCGCCACCGAGCAGGACATCCGCAGCCACACCTTCAAGCCGGGGCAAACCGAAACCATCCCCAAGAAACCGTACCAGAGCTAACCTAAAATACCTTCGAGAACCAGGCGAACAAGGCCTGGTTCTTAATTGCCATTAATTAACATTATTCTCCCCGGGCTCTTGACTTCGGGTGCAGCTTTGATATAATAATCATGAGAAACTGTCAGTAAGCAATTTGCCGGGCCTTGGTGGTAGGTTCTCTTCCGAACACCGGGTCTTTTGTTTCGGGGTGAGTATAGTGGCGGAAAGAACCGTCAAAGTCGTAACAGAAAACCGCAAAGCCCGCCACGACTACTTTATTGAAGAGACTTACGAGGCGGGGATTGCCCTCAAGGGGACCGAGGTTAAATCCCTGCGAGCGGGCAAGGGCAACCTGAGAGACAGCTATGCCCGCGTTGAAAACGGCGAGGTCATGCTGTATAATATGCACATCAGCCCGTACGAGCAGGGCAACCGGTTCAACCATGAACCCACGCGCCCGCGGAAACTCCTCCTTCACAAAGGGGAGATCAACCGCCTGCTGGGCAAGACCAGGGAGAAAGGGCTGACATTGGTACCGCTCAAGGTCTACTTCAATTCCCGGGGCAGGGCCAAACTCGAACTGGGCCTGGCCAAAGGAAAGAAGCTGCATGACAAGCGGGAGGACATCGCCGAACGCGATGCCAAGCGGGAGATTGAAAAGGCCTTCCGCGAGCGACAGAAGTAGTTGCTAACATGGGGGTGTACTGGTTTCGACGGGGGAAGGATTGGCAGGGATAGCGAGCCGGGGTTCCATCAGCCCGTAATACGGTGGGCCTTTAATTAAACGCCAAAGAAAACTACGCTTTAGCTGCTTAATTGCGGCTAACCTCCTACCCGTTGCTCCCGCGGTGCGGGACTAGGGGGTCAACTTAGCGGGATACTCCGGTCCCAATTCTCGGAGGGGCCAGGGGGAAACCCATCGAGATAGTTCCGGCATAGCCTGCCTGCGGGCGCTGCCGTAGCGAAACCCAAAACACAGGCTGCGCTCGGAGAGGTTCCTGTGGGTTCTCCTTCGGACAGGGGTTCGATCCTTGGGTCGCCCTGCACGGTGACGTGCAGGTGAGAACCCGGCTTTATCGGTGAATGCGCAGCACATGATGGTGGTGTTAACACCGAGTGGTATGTGGGGTAACCCAACAGCCACGTATCGACTCATAGGCCGCCTCTAAGGTGGTACTAGGATGCGGGGAATCAACAAAACCAGTACCCGCATAACATGCCGGGGGACTCGACAGAGTCCAAGATATAGTCAGTGCCTGTACGAAAGTACGGGAAGTCCACGTCCCCTCACCTCCACCATAAAAAAATCACCGCGATATTCGCGGTTTTTTGTTGCTTTGAAGGAAGTCGGAGGGTTTATCTAGAGCCGTCCCCGAATATCCTGTCAAGTTCTGCGGATAGTCCCTCAAAAATGTAGGATTGGGCTGTTTCAGGTTTTCTATAGGTGATATAGCTGCTGATATCCTGGTCTTCAAAAAGGTAAACGGTGACTTCTTTGCTCATCGGGTTTACAATCCAGTATTCCCTGACATCGCACGACATGTACAGGTCAAGCTTTTTGATCAAGTCCTTGCTCCGTGTGCCCTCGGATAATACTTCCACTACAAGCGCCGGCACACCCTTGTAGTAGTCATTTTCATCCAGCTTCTCTTCAAGATCGCATATTACCATGATATCCGGCTGCACTATATTAATATTTTCCTGGTTTCTCTTCAACGTAATATCATAGGGTGCTACAAACGGCCTGCATTTTTTGCCCTGGAACCAGTTGTAAAAAAATCCGAAAAGTTCGGTTAACGCTATCTGGTGCGCGGTCTTGGGTGAGGCCAGCAGGTATATTTCACCATCAATGTATTCATACCTTTCCTCGGTATCCTTTGTCAATTCGAGAAACTCCTCATAGGTTGCCTTTCTGCCGCCATACCCGTATTTTTCCGCCCTTTCCGTTACCGTACCCGGCGCAGCATTACGGTCTGTAACCGCGTCGCTGATGGCTGTTAATTTCGCTATTTCCGTTCCGTTCCGTGTAATGATGATATCTTCTTTGGCCGCAAGCATCAGGTATTTTCCGAAGTTGTTCTGCAGTTCCGTGGAGTTGACTTTCATAGACACACACCCTTTAATAGCTATATTAGCTAAACTAGCTATTGTAATTATATGCCGGGAGCAAACTCGAGTCAAGGAGAAATCCAGAAATGTAATGTACCTGAGCTATCCCTTGAAAAATTAGGGCAGAATATAAGGCTTTTTGATCATTGGGCCGCCCTGCACGGAGTCGTGCAGGTGAGAGCCCGGTTTTACCGGCGAATGCGCCCCACATGATGGTGGTGCACACTCTGATACGTGTACCCTAATGGGGTATATAATAATTTTGTTGCATAGCTGAAAGGTCGTTGCGGAGATAATCGGCTGTGATGGGCAATAACAGACCAATGAGGTCTTGTAAAGCACCAAATGGGAATTAGGAGAGGGGTTTATGGACTGTATAAAATGCAGCTTTAAAGGCTGCCGGAAGTTATCCCCCTGTAATGATGCCAGCGCCTCTTATATCGCAGAATATGCAAAACAGTATTACGGACTGCCCACCCCCCGACGTCCTGATCATTCCCGGTGGGAGAGGGACAAGACGAGTGATGCGAAATGGCCTGCTGGTGCAATGGATTAAAGACATGAGCGAGGAGGTTGAATTGCTGCTTTCCGTCTGCACAGGCGCTCTGGTGCTGGCCAAGGCCGGGTTGATTGACGGGATGGAGGCCACAACTCATCACACTGCGTTTGATGAGTTGTTAGCAGCGGCTCCCAGTGTAAGGATTATTCAGGACAAAAAGTTCGTCGATAATGGGAAAATTATTTTAGCCGCCGGTGTTTCCGCGGGTATCGACATGTCCCTTTATGTATTGACGAAAATCTACGGAGACGATCTGGCCGTAGGGGTATCAAAATACATGGAGTATGACTGGGACCTCGAAAAAATTGCCGCTACGGGCGGAAATTGAGCGGCACGAGTGTACTGAACTTTGGAAGGAAGGGCATAGCCGGCCGAGGTGTAAATCGGTTCTAGCAAGGTTTCCGTGAGAAAGTAGGATGGGAAAAAGCCTTCAGCCGGACCAGCTCAAAATAAAGGGAAAAACTCCGTGAAGCAGAATTAAGCATGATGCAGGACAATACTTCAGCTAAGGGGTAGTTTTTGATGGAAGGCATCTACAAGAGCATAAAATTTGACAGTAAATTCATTGGCTTGTGTTACGGAACCTTGGCTTTTACCGCGTGGGG
Source organism: Clostridiales bacterium PH28_bin88 (assembly GCA_000987045.1). Taxonomy (GTDB): domain Bacteria; phylum Bacillota; class PH28-bin88; order PH28-bin88; family PH28-bin88; genus PH28-bin88. Next base: position 110,933 of record LAKY01000050.1, read on the forward strand.
TTTCCTGCCGCTATACTGGAAACTGCTGGCTACAATACCGGCTGAAGAAATACTTGCCCATCGCATCTTGTGGTCCTTTGTATTCGTCAGCGGTATACTCTTTTATTCCGGGAACTGGAACAATCTGAAGCAAGTTCTTAAAAATAGAAATAACTTGCTTACCATCTTCCTGTGCTCAGTTTTCATCAGCATCAATTGGTTTACGTACATATGGGCGATCAATTCCCGGCATGTTGTTGAAGCCAGCATGGGATATTACATTAACCCCTTATTCGTTGTCTTTTTAGGGATCACGGTCTTAAAGGAAAAGATTACTTTCTGGCAAACCATCGCCCTGATAATAGCTGCCACCGGTGTTGTCATCATAACGGTGCAGTACGGGAAAGTTCCGTGGATTGCCCTTGTGTTAGCCACCAGCTTTGGCATATACGGCCTGTTGAAAAAGGTACTGAAAGTGGATTCTGTTTTGGGTCTTGCCTTGGAGACGGCATTCATTACGCCTGCTGCTTTAGCTTTTATCCTGTTAAAGCAAATGAGCGGCACAGGAGCCATCGGGGTGGTGTCCCTATCAACCACGACTCTGCTAATGGGCTCCGGAGTGGCGACGGCAACTCCCCTTTTGTGGTTTGCCAGAGGAGCCCAAAGAATTGAACTGTCGTCCATTGGATTCTTGCAGTACATTTCGCCTACCATCAGCCTTTTACTGGGAGTGTTCGTTTTTAAAGAAGCATTCACCCGGGTACACCTGTTCAGTTTCGGTTTTATCTGGGCAGCTCTGATGGTTTATTCCTGGTCGACCTTTGGCCGGAAGAAAAATGCTCGGCCGGAAGCTTTAGCTTCTCTCAGGTAGACACGGGAGCGGTACCGTTTTCCGGAGGGGAAACAATTTGCATGGCAAAACAGTGCAAGAACAAACAAGGCGAAATGATTAAATACAGGCAGCAAGCATCAAAAGATCTGTTTTCACCCACTTTTGGGAGTGGGTTTGTAAAAACGATAAGTTAACGGCAACGCGGGAATCTTTTTACCCCAAGCAAAAAACGCTTGGGGTTTTATTATAGGAGAAATGCGATCGTTGGTCGAATATATCGTATCCAAGAGTTAAGGTGAATGCGGGAGGGCAAGGGTGTGCGGGGGATTGTTTTTGCGGTAATTTGCGTCATGCTGGCCGGTGCGGTGTCCGGTTGCGGAAAAGGGACCGTGGAGCCGGAGACCTCACCTCCTGTTCCGGTGGAAGTGACTGTTGTCCGGGAAGAAACCGTAGGTTACCGGCCGGAATACTCCGGCACCGTGGTACCGGAACGCCAGGTCAAGCTTGGTTTCCTGGTACCCGGCCGGGTGGATCAGATCACGGTAAACCAGGGTGACCGGGTCGACCCGGGAGAACTGGTGGCGGCGCTGGAGCCGGACGACTACCGGCGCCAGGTGCAACTGGCGGAAGCCCAGCAGCAGCTTGCGGAAAAGCAGCTGGCAAAGGTCCTGGCCGGGGCCAGGTCCGAGGACTTGGAGGTCCTGAAGGGCTTATGGGAAGAAGCCGGCGCCGCTTACGCCCAGGCGGAAAGGGATTACCTGCGGGTGGAGCAGCTTTACCGCGAAGGGGCTGTAACAAGGCAGCAGCTGGAAATGGCCGAAACCCAGCTGAAGGTGGCCGGTGAAAGGGTAACGGCCGCTGAAGCGAGGTTCAAAGGCGCGGAAACCGGGCCGACCACGGAAGACGTGGAACTGGCCCGGGGCCAGGTTGAGGTGGCGGGTTTAAACGCCATGGTGGCTCGCTCCAAACTGGAAGATACCCGCCTGTTCGCGCCTGCTCCCGGCGTCATCCTCCAGCGGCTGGCGGAAAAAGGCGAGACCGTGGCGGCAGGCCAGCCGGTCTTGCTGTTGGGGGTGATGGACCCGGTCAAGATCCGGGTAGGGGTTACTTCAACAGACCTATCCTCCATTTTAGCCGGCATGACGGTAGAGGTCGGGCTGGACGCGTATCCTGGCGAGACTTTTACCGGCCGGGTCGTCTCCGTGCCGGTGGCGGCGGAACCCCAGGCCAGGACCTTTCCCGTGGAGGTGCAAGTGGAGAACAGTGACGGGCGGTTAAAAAGCGGGATGGTGGCCAGGGTTAGATTCCAGATGGGAGAGACTTCCGGGGTTGTGCTGTTACCGCTTTCCGCGGTCCGGAGAATGGCGGGTACAGAAGCGGTATTCGTCTTGCAGCCGGATACCGGACAGGTGGCAAAACGCCAGGTATCCCTTGGTCAAATTTACGGGGAACGGGTGGAAGTTCACGGGCTGAAGGCAGGTGAAACGGTGGTGACGGCGGGGGCATCGTACCTGAACGACGGGGATGCCGTCCGGGTGATCGGGGGTGAGGCGCGATGAATCCAGCTGCCTTTGCCCTGCGGTACAGCAAGGTGGTAGTGGTGATTGGGATCATTGCCGTCATTGCGGGGGGCATGAGCTTCTTGAATATGCCCCGCCAGGAGGACCCGGACGTCAACCCGGCGTGGGCCACCGTTGTTACCCGCTATCCCGGCGCCAGCCCCGAGAAGGTGGAGCGGCTGGTGACATCAGTGCTGGAACAGCGTATCTCGGAAACAAAGGACATCAAGGAAATAACCTCATACTCCCGTGACGGGGTCTCCCTGATCGTGGTGCACCTGGAAGACGGGGCCGACCGGGAGAAGAATTGGGATACCCTGCGGCAGAAGGTGGAGGCAGCCCGGGGGGACCTGCCGGCGGAAGCGGATGAGCCCGAGGTGAATACCGAACTGACCCAAACGGTGACCATGCTGGTTGCCCTCGCCGGCCCGGCGTACTCCTATCACCAGCTGCAGCAATACGCGGAACAGGTACAGGCAGGGTTGGAACATATCCGCGGGGTGGCCCGGGTGCAAATAGTGGGAGAACCTGAAGACGAAGTGAGGGTGACATTGGACCCGCGCAGGCTGTCCCAGTACCGTATTTCCAATTCCCAGGTAATAGCGGCAATAAAGGGACAGAATAACCTGCTGCCGGGTGGGTTGTGGCCTACCGCCGGCGTCCGCTACCCGTTGTGGACTGAGGGGGAATACCGCAACCTGGAGGACATCGCCGGCACTGTGGTGACGGTAACCGCCGAAGGCTACCCCGTCCGGCTCGGGAGTATGGCCACGGTTGAGAAACTTCCGGAGCCCAACAACCCGTTTATCCGTTCCACTGGGGACCGGGCGGTGGTGCTGGCGATCACCGCCAAGGAAGGTGTCAACGTGGTGGATCTGGGGCGGCAGGTACGGGAACAGCTGGCCCGGTTAACAGAAGTACTGCCGGGCGATTTATCGCTGCGGATCATTGCGGATCAGCCCTCGGGAGTGGAGGAACGCCTTAACGGTTTTGCCAGGAACCTGTTATACGGCATGCTTTTAGTGATCCTGGTGGTGATGGCGTCTATGGGCCTGAGCAACGCATTCATCGTTTCTATGGCCATTCCCTTGTCGGTTTTGGCGGCTTTTGCGGTAATGCCCGCAATGGGTGTCAAGCTTCACCAGGTATCTGTTTCCGCTTTGGTTATTGCCCTGGGTATGCTGGTGGATAATGCCGTTGTGGTCATGGACAATATTGACCGCCACCTGGAAGCGGGGTTGGACAGGCAGGCCGCTGTCGTTAAAGGTGTGGGGGAGGTAGGAGTGGCTGTGTTGACCGCCACCTTGACGACAGTCGGAGCATTTATTCCCCTGATGCTGATGCAGGGGGACGTGGGGGACTTCATCAAGGCCATTCCGCAGGTGGTATCCCTGGCGTTGATGGCGTCCCTGGCGGTGGCAGTGCTCGTTACACCCCTGATGAGTTACGGTCTTCTACAGCCCAGGCGGCCGGGAGCCGGAAGCGCCCGGCTGTTTACACCCGGAGCCGTGGCCTATAACCGCCTCCTGGCCACGAGTTTGAAGAGGCCCGGGATTACCCTGGTAGGCGCCGCGGCGGCCCTGCTCCTCGCCGTAGCCGTCGCGCCCCGCCTGGGTGTGCAGTTTTTCCCGCCATCGGACAAACACCAGCTGGTGATCGATGTACGCACCCCCGCGGGAACAGAAATTTCCGTAACGGGCAGGGTATCCGGGCAAGTGGAGGAATTCCTCGCCCAACAACCGGAAATAAAGGATTATACCGCTTTTGTCGGGAGGGGCATACCCAAGTTTTACTACAACGAGGTTCCTCCCGGTGAAGCAAGCAACACAGCCCAGGTGCTGGTCAACGTGCAACCCGCGGCCGGTGGGGAAGCAGCCGTCACTTCTCTGGTGTCATCCCTCAGGCGGCACTTTGCCGGAGAGATCGCCGGGGCCATGGTGGAGGTACGAAGGCTGGAACAAGGGCCGCCTGTAGGCGCCCCCATCGTCGTCCGGCTGAGCGGGGAAGACCTGGACGTGCTGCAGGGCCTGTCCCGCCAAGTGGAAGAGCTGGTGCGGCAGGTTCCGGGCACGGTCAGCGTATCCAGCGATGCCGAGGAAGTGGCCCGCCTGCGGGTGGAGATTGATCCGGCGCGGGCAGCGCTGGCCGGCCTGACCAACCACGACATATCCCTGGCGGTGCGGGCAGCCACCGAGGGTTTAAAGGCTGCCGATTACCAGGAAGGGACCCGGGAATTGCCGGTGATGCTGCGGTATGACCAGGCGGGAATGGAGGGGTTGAGCGGCCTGGAGTCCCTGTACATCACCTCTCCTGTCACCGGTGGCAACATCATCCTCGGGGAGGTGGCCAGGGTGGTCACCGGGTGGGATGTCGCCCAGGTAATCAGGTACAACAACCAGCGGACCGTCACCGTGAGATCGGACGTAGAGGGGAGATTGGCGGCGGACGTCCAGCGGGATATCGAACAGCGGCTGGGTGACCTGAATCTTCCCAAGGGCTACGCCCTCTCCTTCGGCGGGGAAAACGAAGACATGGAGGCCTCCTTCGGTTCCTTGGGCCGGGCTGCTGTAGTCGCCATCCTGGTAATATACCTGCTCCTGGTGATGCAGTTCAATTCCCTTAAACAGCCCCTGGTAATCCTTTCCACCATTCCCCTGGCCCTGGTGGGTGCAACCTTTGGGCTGGTGGTGACAGGGAACCCGGTGGGATTCATGGCCCTCTTGGGGGTGGTGAGCCTGTCCGGGATTGTGGTGAATAACGCCATTGTTTTACTGGAGTTTATCAATGCCCGGCGCCGGGAGGGGAGCGAGCTAAGAGAAGCCATCCTGGAGGCGGGGCGGCAGAGGTTTCGGCCCATCATGCTGACTACCATTACTACCGTAGGTGGCCTGTTACCTTTGACATTATCGGGAGGACGGTTGTGGGGCCCCATGGGCTGGTCCATCATCTTCGGTTTAATGGGGTCCACTTTACTGACGCTGGTGGTGGTGCCCGCCCTCTACCTCTTAGTCGAATCCAGAAAAACGCAAGAGTACCGGACCCAAACCCCCGGGTTCTGAGGCCGGCAGCCAGGCAGATTTATTCAGCAGCACAAGTGTTTTTTTTCGCCGAGGGGATGCTCACCATTGCCGACACTGTGCAGGTAAGGATCAAATATCCAATTTAATCCGGTGATTTTTCCGTTAATTGAAGGGTTTCCAGGACCTGGCGCAGAATAAGTAGTATTATCCTGAATGCGAAGTTGATTACAGCGCTTCTAAAGGGCAGGAAATCTCAAAGGATAGGGTCGTATGGAAAGGAGAGAACGAAGTTGGTCGAAGATATTTTACCGAATTTATATAAAATTGAGGTGCCCCTGCCCAAAAACCCCTTGAAGGCGCTCAACTCGTATGTGATTAAAACGGGAGAACGAAACTTAATCATTGACACAGGGATGCACCGGGAAGAGTGCATCAACGCTATCAATGCGGGACTAAGCGAACTGGACGTGGATTTGGGTGCGACAGATTTTTTTATTACCCACATGCATGCGGACCACTCAGGGCTGGTTTCATACCTGGCTACAAGCACCTCAACGGTCTTCTGCGGCCAGCCGGATGCGGACTTCGTAAACTATGGCGGAAACTGGGAGAAATCGGCCAGGTTCGCTCGCCTGAGTGGTTTCCCAGAAGCTGAGATCCAAGAAGCTATCGAGAAACACCCGGGTTATAAGTACTCCTCTAAGGGGCGCCTTGATTTTATTAATCCATACGAGGGAGAGACAATAGAAATCGGAGATTACCGTTTTACCTGCGTGAAAACTCCCGGCCACACCCAAGGCCACATTTGTCTATACGAGGAAAACAAGCAGATCCTTCTAGCAGGCGACCACCTTCTTGGTGACATTACCCCCAATATTTCATCATGGGATGACGAGGCGAATCCCCTGCAGCAATACTTGCAGAGCCTGGACAAGGTCTACCAGCTGGACGTTAAATTGGTGTTGCCTGGGCACAGGCGGGTTTTTAACAACCACCGGGAGAGAATTGAGGAACTCAAACACCACCATGAGGTCCGGGCCAATGAAGTAATTGCCATCTTGGCGAGGGGCAATCAGGACGCTTATCAAGTGGCCTCGCAGATGACCTGGGATATGACGTATGACAACTGGGACCTGTTTCCCGTTTCCCAAAAATGGTTTGCCACCGGGGAGGCTATCGCCCACCTGAGATACCTGGAAGAAAAGGGAAGGATTCAACAAAGAATGATCAGTAATAAAATCTTATATTCGTTGAACTAGAGACGGTGAGCCTTCTTAAAGAGTCGCAACCCCATGGTTTAGAAGACAATCAGGGAGGCGCCGGCAATCACCAGCAGGACGCTCGCCACCAGGTTGACGGTGAAGCGCTCCATTTTACGCAGGAACAGCCAGCTCAAAAATATGGTGAACAGGGGCGAGATGTTTTTTAGAGCTGCGGTCATGGAGACCGACCCACCTCCTGCCAGTGCCAGGAAGAACATCAACATCCCCATGGTGTTGCCCACTCCCCCGAGGGCAAAGAAAACGGCGTCCCGCCGGGTGATGTTCCAACTGCTGCCCAACTGGCCGGAGAGATAGGTGAGGGCACTGTTGGTTAATAGGGCTACGAAGCTACCCACTATTGTTCCCAAGATGGCGGATGGAATGTACTCCAAGGCCATCTGGCGAAAGATTCCCGCCAGGGCAAAAAAGAAAGCGGAGGCGAGGGCGAACAGGGTACCCGTGTTAATGGTCGCAAGAATTCCATGGGTAACACCAGCCAAAGGGCTATGAACTGTCCCGGTATCTTCCCCCGTAGCGGCTTCTTCGGCTGTGGTGGAAGTCGTTCCTTCCACGGCGGGTATGGGGGCCCGGCTGGTCTCATTGATAAGCATTACCACACCCGCCACCAGTAACACCGCCCCGACCACGGAGCGGAAGGTGATAACGTTCTTTAAAAGAATAAAGGCCGTCGCCATGGTAAAAAAGGTATCACTCACCCTGAGGGTGGTAGTGCGGGTGGCGCCGATTCGCTTGATGGAAGAAAAGCTGAAAATCCGCCCCAAAAAGGGCGCCGACAGTCCGGCGGCAATGAAATACAGCATGCCTGCCCAGTCCAGTGGCGGGAACCCGGCAGTAAAGTAAACCGCCATTCCGGCCACCGCCAAAAGCAGGTTGCCGGACAGAAGATTGATAATCAGGGCCTGGGCGCTGGTAGCCCGTCCCGACCTCATGCCTATATGAATGCACAAGTCGTTGATGCCATAGCCTGCGGCGGAGAGTATTGCAAAGAGATAGGCCATGAATGAACCTCCGGTAGAGTACATGAATTACTTGCAGGACGTGACAAACGTCTTGGTCTTGCTTGCTCCCATGTTAAAAGTCTACCGGAATTTGCTGAGTCAAGTCAATAAAACAGTCGTAAAAAATTTTTACCAAGATACTTGCAAAATACAACTAATAGCCCTATAATGTAAATAAGGTTGTATTATACAATAAAAGGGGGTGCGAAATGAACCGGATAGGCAAGATGGTCTGGGAGATCCTGGACGAGCTGAAACTGGTGGAAAAGGCCGAGGTACAGTGCTGCGGGGTGACGCCCTACCAGGGGTATATCCTCATGCAGCTCCTGGAAAACGACGGGATCAGCATGCAGCTCCTGGCCGAGAAGATGCGGGTGGCGGTGAGCACCATGACCCGGAATATCGACAAGCTGGAAGCCAACGGGCTGGTTAAGCGGGTGAAATCCGACCGGGATGCCCGGGTGTTTGAAGTGGTGCTTACAGAACAGGGACGAGGGGTAGGCGAGAGGGTTGCCGGGTCATGGCGAGGTTACTTCGACAGGATTGCGCAGCACTTGACGCCGGAAGAGCAGCAGTGGGTAATCAGAGGATTAGAAGTCTTCCTGAAAGGCATCCGCCGGGCCGGTTGCTGCTGCGGAGATAACGACAAGGAGGAACAGGAATGAAAGACGAATTGGACATCAAACAGGCGGTAAAGGAACACTATGCCGGGCGGGTGAAGAACACCGGGTGCGGTTGCGGCAGTGGGTGCTGGAAGATGAAATAGAAGGAAAACAAGGGTCAGAGGCAGAATCTTTTAGCCACAGACTAGCCGTTCAGGTTGCTTTAAAGAAAACTTGGCTTGGGCCAAGCCTTTGGCGCAGGCGGAAGCCTTAGTTGCACTTATGCCACAGAAAGTTATACTTTCTGATGGTGTAAAGAAAGAGGAGATTACCATGCCGGAATCACACAATGACAAAACCCTTTGTCTTCTTCGATATGTTGTTGACCGGGCTGGGGGTGGAGTACCGGGGAACCACCTGATTAAGCTGCTGTACCTGATCGACCTGGAATGGGTCAGGTATACGGGGCGCCAGGTTACTGGCTTGAAGTATGCCTTGCACGAATCCGGCCCGTGGGACGGAAGCTTTGATCATTTGATGATGGAGTTGATTAACTTTCAGGTTACGGAGAGAACCTATTCCAGTAGGGCGGAGGCCGGAGGGAGTGAGGCCGGGGTTCACGCCGGTGATACCCTGTCCGAGCCGGAGCGCGACCTGGCCGATCATATCCTGGCATTGTACCGGGAAATGCCTGATAAAGCCATGCTGGACGAGTACGTGTCCGGTACGCCTCCGTTACGGGCAGCCCGGAAAAAAGGGGAAGCGCTGGAACTCTCCCTGGAGGCGGGGGTTTATCAAAAAGACCTCCGGCGATTGTCGAAAGAATTCAGTGACTTTGACGTGGTAGAGATCGGGTGAGGCTGTTGAACCAGGAGCTTACTCAAACCAGGGATTTTCGCCGGAAACTGATTTACAAGGTCAGCGCGCTCAAGTTCACCACCAGGTGCATCGAATGCGACCAGCTTTTCGTCGGCCAGCTCCCCGAACCGACTTACGACCTCAAATGCCCCCACTGCGGAGCGGATAATGACCCCGACCACGTCCAAAGAGGATACCGGCCTTTTCTGATCGTGCAGAACGAAAGCTATACCGCGCCGCTGACCACGGTACTGGCCGTTCCCATTACCACTTCAGTCCTGGCTAAAAACAAGATCGGCGCGGTCCGCATCCCCCCACCCATCATGCCGGAGGATTCCTACGCCCTCTGCTGGCAGCCCCGTCCCCTCAACAAGACGAATTTCTTCGCCGAAAAGAAGATCGGCGAGATCGATGACAAGATCATGAAAGAAGTGGACAAGTGGCTAATCAAGTTGATGGCCCTCCACTAGAAGCGCTGATTTAATGAATTATTGTAGAATCATGTATACTTGTTGTGGAACCATTGACAGTTGCTGGAGTATGGAGTATCCTACTAATACGACCCAATTTTCAAAATCTTTATGGGTCCGGGGGGATGCTTCATGGCCATTGTTTGGGTGCTGCTGATCTTATTTGGCCCGCTCGTGGTCCTGGACGTGGTTACTAAAAAGACCTACGTCCACGGAGCCGAATAATCCCAAAACATAGAGTCCTCCGAGACCAAAAGTGTTGAAAACCGCCGTCGGGCGGTTTTTGTGCTTCGATGAGCATGTGTTCACAATCTACATGATCTGTTCGCACCGTTCCTGGGCTTCCCGCAGCAGGTTACCGGCCTTGGAGCACATCGTGTCCAACTGCTGGGCCTGGGAACTCTGGGGGAGTTGCTTGATCATCTGGCCCATTTTCATTAACTGGTCCTGCGCCTGCCGGATGCTGTTTTGCAGTTCGGCCTGAACGCTGGTATCAACCACCGACATCACCTCCCGGGTGAATCATTTACCAAAGCCCGGTGGATTATGCGGGATACCCCTGGAGAATTCTCCGGCATCAGGGTATAATGAGGAGAAATGCACTTAAAAAAGGTGACAGCATGATGAGGGTCACTATCGTGGAGGAATAGACCGGCAAATGAAGCAAAACCTGATCCGTAACCTGGCGATTATCGCCCACGTGGACCATGGCAAGACCACTCTGGTGGACGGGATGCTGAAGCAGAGCGGGATATTTCACGAGCGGCAGGTGGTGGAGGAGCGTATCCTGGACAGGAACGACCTGGAACGGGAACGGGGCATCACCATCATGGCCAAGAATACCGCGGTATTCTACCGCGGGTACAAATTAAACATCGTGGATACCCCCGGCCACGCCGACTTCGGCGGGGAGGTGGAGCGCATCGTGCAGATGGTGGATGGCGTGCTGCTGCTGGTGGATGCCTTCGAGGGCCCGATGCCGCAGACCCGCTTCGTCCTCCGCAAGGCGCTGGAGGCGGGCCTGATGCCCATCGTGGTCATCAACAAGATCGACCGGCCCAGTGCCAGGCCGGCGGAGGTGCTGGACGAGGTCCTGGACCTGTTTATTGAACTGGGGGCCAGCGATGAGCAACTGGATTTCCCGGTGGTGTACACCGTGGCCAGCACCGGGGTAGCGTCCCTGGACCCTGAAAAACCCGGTACCGACCTGGCCCCTTTGTTTGACACGGTTGTGGAGCATATCCCCGCTCCCGGCGGAGACGCTTTAGCGCCCCTGCAGCTGGGGGTAACCATGATCAGTTACGACCCCTACCTGGGCCGCCAGGCAATCGGCCGCCTGCACAACGGCACCATCCGCTCCAAACAGGAAGTGGCGGTAATCCGGGCGGACGGGAAACTCATGCGGGAACGGGTGGCGGGGCTGTATGTGTTTGACGGGCTCAGCAAGGTGGCCGTGGAGGAGGCCTCGGCCGGGGAAATCGTGGTGGTGGCGGGCCTCGGTGAGGTCAACGTCGGTAATACCGTGGCCGACCCGGAACACCCCGCGGCCCTGGACTTTGTGATCATCGACGAACCCACCGTCTCGGTGACTTTTCTGGTCAATAAGAGCCCCTTTGCGGGGCGGGAGGGTGAGTACGTCACCTCCCGCAAACTGGCCGAACGCCTGCGGCGGGAACTGGAATCCGACGTCAGCCTCCGGGTGGAGGAGACCGGGTCCCCCGACGCCTTTGTGGTCTCGGGCCGCGGCGAACTGCACCTTGCCATCCTGATGGAGACCATGCGCCGGGAGGGCTACGAGTTCGAGGTCTCCCGGCCGCAGGTGATCCTGAAAGAGATCGACGGGGTGAACCGCGAGCCCGTCGAGGAACTGGCGGTGGATGTTCCCGAAGAGTACGTGGGGATGGTCATCGAACGCCTTGGGCCGCGGAAGAGCGAACTGGTCAACATGGAGCACCAGCCGGACGGGCGCGTGTTGTTGACCTTCCACGTACCCACCCGGGGGCTGTTCGGGTTTCGTTCCGAGTTCCTCACCGGGACCAAGGGCATGGGGACCATGTCTCATTCCTTCCACCACTATGCGCCGCACCGGGGCGACATCGAAACCCGCACCCGGGGGTCCATGGTGGCCTTTGAAACAGGGGAGACAACCGCCTACGGCCTGGAGAACGCCCAGGAGCGGGGAGAACTGTTCGTGGGGGTAGGAGTCCCTGTCTACCGGGGGATGGTGGTGGGTGAGAATTCCCGCCCCGGCGACCTGCCCATCAACGTCTGCAAGAAAAAGCAGTTAACCAACGTCCGCAGTTCCACCGCCGAGGTTTCGACCAAGCTGACCCCGCCCCGGCAGATGAGCCTGGAGCAGTGCCTGGAGTTTATTTCAGGCGACGAATTGCTGGAAGTAACCCCCAGGTCCCTCCGGATGCGTAAGAAAACTATTGTATAGGCTCAGATGAGGATGGCTACTACCACAAACACCAGGTACAGGGCGCCGTTCAGGACCAGGGTGGAGGGGCGCAATGTCTTTTTAAGCTTTAAGCTGGCGTAAACAAGCCCTGCGCCGGCCAGGGCCAGGATCACACTGATTACCGCCAGGTCGGACAGTACCCATGGCGTGAGGGCGATACCCAGCGCGGGGATCATGGAACTCTGAAAGACCATCGCGCCGGTGATGTTGCCCAGGGCCAGCGTATCCTTGCCCTGTCGCACCCAGATGAGGCTGTTGAATTTCTCCGGCAGTTCCGTGGCGATGGGAGCGATAATGATGGACAGCACAAAGGGTGAGATGTGCAGGATTTCAGCCACGTGCTCGATCCCGTCTACGAACAGGTGAGCCCCGAAAATGATCCCTCCCAGGGCGGTGAGCACCTGCGCAAGCACCAGGGGGGTTGCCGGGTCGTGTTGCTTCCTCGCGAAAATCCGCCGCCTTCCCGGTACCGAACAGGATGGCGATGACCGGGATCATGGACTCGGGCAAGGCGGTCCCGACCGCGGCCAGCACGCTGCCTACCGCCCCTCGGAGAGCTTCAACTTTTTGCCCAGCCACGCCACACCGTTGGTAAAGACCTCGGCGCTCAAGAGGATCAGTGCCAGGCCACCAGTTAACAATACTAGGGTTAACATAGCTTTCTCCTTTTCATAGTTGTTTGCCGACAGGTCTTAGCATACACAAAAAGCGAGACCTCCACGCACTTGGCGTAAAAGTCTCGCTTTAGCCGCCTGACATACTGCGGGCTAATGCCAAGCCGGGCCCCAAGGCCGGAATGACGACTTGGCAACCCGGGTGAGAACACCCGGGCAGCTACTCCCCTGTTCGACAGGACAATTGTACATGGTATCAAGCAGCCAGTCAATAGGGGGAAAGATGGGACAAATTCGCGGAAGGAAAACGGGCTTTAACATAGAAAACAACCAGAGTAATTAATCTGCCTGATCAGGCCGGGAAAGTTGGGGCATTCTTGATTACGGTTATAATCATTTTAGGTATCCAGCTGGTTTATGTCTCTTTTTTTACCCTGCGGATGATCCTGATGCTTAAAGGCCGGGTCTTCTTCGCTTCCCTCTTGAGTTCTGTAGAAGTTTTTGTTTACCTTACGGGTCTTTCCCTGGTGATCAATAGCCTGAACAACCCCCTGAACGTTGCCGCGTACTGTGGCGGTTACGCCATGGGCGTCGTGCTGGGCTCCAAGATCGAGGAGTGGATGGCCCTGGGTTTTGTGACAGTGGAGGTCATCACCCGGGATACCTCGCGATCTATCCCCGAACAACTGCGCAACCGGGGCTACGGCGTTACCAACTGGCTGGCCGAAGGCAGGGAGGGATCAAGGCAGGTGCTCAAGGTGCTCACGAAGAGGAGGAACCTGGCGCTGCTTCAGGAAACCATCCTGTCCATGGACGATAAGGCCTTCATCGTTTCCTACGAACCCAAGGCCTTTAACGGGGGCTTCCTGGCCAGGCGGGTGCTGTGAACCAGTGGTCATCGGTTAATCTTCAAGCCGCGGACGCGGCACCATAAGACAGCAGGAGGACATTGTCGGTGGAACGGTTCAGCGGTTACCTAGAAAAGGTGTTCTTCCAGCAGGACGACTGGCTGGCGGGCCTGTTTTGCGCCCTGGACGAGCAGGGCGAGGTAACGCAGGTGATCAAGGTGACGGGGAGCTTCTACAAGGTGACCCCCGGTGACCAGCTTACCATCTGGGGTACCTGGCAGACCCACCGGCAGTACGGCGAGCAGTTGGCGGTGGAGCGGTACGAGCGGCCGGTGCCCACCTCCCTGGAGGCGCTGAAGAGCTACCTGGGCTCCGGCCTAGTTAAAGGGGTGGGACCTGTAACGGCAGGCCGGATCGTGGACCACTTCGGCGAGGCCACCCTGGCCGTGGCCATGCATGAACCCCACAGGCTGGCGGAGGTGCGGGGAATCTCACCGGAAAAAGCCGGGGAAATCGGCCGGGCGGTGGAGGAAACCCTGGCCTTCCAGCAGGTGGTGTCCTTCCTGCTGCCCTACGGGGTCACCGCCCGGATGGCCCTGCGCATATTCAGGCAGTTGGGGTCCGCGACTATCGACCGTGTGCGGGAGAACCCGTATGTGCTGACCGAGGTGGACCTGATCGGCTTTGCCAGGGCGGATGCCATCGCCAGGGCCATGGGACTGGCCGGGGAGTCGCCGTACCGGATCCGGGCCGCTCTCACCTACGTCCTCAAGGAGGCGGCGGAAAGGGACGGGCACTGTTTCCTCCCGCCGGAGGAACTGGCAGCCCGGGCGCTGGAAAAGCTGAACACGTCCGGGCTTGCGTTGGAAGACCTGCAGCGGGAACTGAACGCCCTGGTGGAGATGGGGCAGGTAGTCATGGAAGAAGGACGGGCGTACCTGGCTTATTACCACTTCCTGGAGGAACGGGCCGCCCGGAGGGTGAAGGAATTCCTGGCGGTGCCGGCGGGTCCGGCGCCCCGGAGCTTGGCGGAACTGCTGGATGCATACCAGGCGGAGAGCGGCATTACCCTGGCTGCCGCCCAGCAGGAGGCGGTCAGCAGGGTTTGCACCGAGGGCTTCCTGGTGCTTACCGGCGGGCCGGGGACCGGCAAAACCCAGACCATCAGGGCGGCGATCGAGGTCTTTAGCCGGCTGCGGCAAATCCAGGGGATGGAATGCCGCATCCGGCTGGCGGCGCCCACCGGCCGTGCCTCAAGGCGCATGGCGGAGGTTACCGGGTTTGAAGCCATGACCCTGCACCGGCTGTTGGGGCTGAAACCCGGTGAACATGCGGCCCAGGAGGTCAAGGCCGATCTGCTGGTGGTGGACGAGTTTTCCATGGTCGACCTGCCGCTGTTCGAGAGCCTGATCCACGCCGTTGAACCGGGAACCAAGGTACTGCTGGTCGGCGATGCGGACCAGCTCCCCTCCGTGGGGCCGGGCAATGTCCTTAAAGACCTCCTGGCCGCGGGGGTAGCCGCGGTGCACTTGACGGAGATCTTCCGCCAGGCCGCGGAATCCCAGGTGGTGCTGAACGCTCACCGCATCAACCGGGGGGAGGTGAACCTGGAGGCCGGCCGGGACTTCTTTTTTATCCAGGAGGAGCAGCCGGAAGCGATGGCAGGCGCCGTGTTGCGGGTGGTAGAGAGGTACCTCCAGTCAGGGGGCAGCCTTGAAGAGATCCAGGTGCTCACCCCGATGAAGAAGGGCCCCCTGGGCACGGTGGCTTTGAACGCGCTGTTGCAGGAGCGGTTCAACCCCCCCGCTCCGGACAAGGGGGAGGTGCCGCGGGACCGGTGGACCCTCTTCCGGACCGGGGACAAAGTGATCCAGTTGACCAACGATTACCTGAAAGAGGTGTTCAACGGGGATATCGGGCGCGTGCGGGAGGTACGCCGGGAAGAGGAAGGGCCGGTGCTGGTGGTCGACTTTCCCGACGCCGGCGCGGTGGAGTATACCGAGGATGAACTGGAGGCGTTAAACCTGGCTCATGCCATCACGGTGCATAAAAGCCAGGGATCGGAATACAGGGTGGTGGTGATGCCGGTTACCACCCAGCACTACGTAATGCTCGCCCGCAACCTGATCTACACTGCCATTACCCGGGCGCGAGAAAAAGTAGTGCTGGTCGGTACCCGCCGTGCCCTCGGGATAGCTATCAGAAACAACCGGGTAATGAAGCGCTGCACCTCCCTGGCCGAACGGATTGGATCAACAGATTTGCTCTAGCATAATTTTCAGGAAGGGAAAGTATCTCCGAGGGAGAAATAGAATATAAGGAAGATATCTGCCTCAAAGCCACGAGCGAAGGGAGGGGCCAAGGTGCGGCGTCTGGTAGTCTGGTTGGGTTCGGGGGATCACTGGCTGTTCTACTATATAAACCGCAGGCTGAGTTGTCGTCCCCTGGATTGGCTGATGCCCAAATTAACCGCTCTGGGGGGAGCCACCGTTTCAGTGGCGCTGTGCGTGCTGCTGTGGTTATGGGGGGTAGGCGCCACCAAGGTAGCGGCGGCGGAGGCGATGACAGCGCTGACGGGAAGCCATGCCCTGGCGCGGGTAATGAAGCGTGTGGCCGCCCGGCGGAGACCGTACCTGGTCCTCCCGGAGGTGCGGACCATCTCTTCCCTTTGGACCGATCACTCCTTCCCTTCAGGCCACACCGCCGCGGCATTTTCCCTGGCAGCCGGCTTTGCTCTCAACTTTCCCCCACTGGCGCTTTCCCTCGTCAGCGTCGCGGGCCTGATCGGCATTTCCCGCATGTACCTGGGGCAACACTATCCTACCGATGTATTATTTGGCGCCTTCCTGGGGACCGTATCGGCGGCATGGGTGCACTACCTGACGATTTTCTCGTACGTTTAGAAAATTATGCGTCGTAGATAATTTCCTAAAAGTGGGGTTGTTAACGGGGGAACCCCCTGGAGACAAGGGGGACGGTTCTCTTGTCTATTTTCTTATAGTTTTACACGAAAATCTCATAGATTTTCATTCATTCCTGTGAGCCGGAGGCTCATGAAAGTTTTTTTCTGGCTAAACGGGCTAACGCCGTAAGGTGAACTTTATACATTATCATTACGGGTGATCGACCAGGGCGTAGACCTGGTCTTTTTCTTCCTGGGGCCCGATGATCACCAGCAGGTCGCCGGAACGGATTTTCATGTGGGCGGGTGGTGAGTAAGTGGTTTCGCCCTCTCTTTCAACCGCCAGGACGGTAGCGCCGGTCTTGGCCCTGAACTCGGAATCGGCCAGGGTTTTTCCTGCCAGGGGAGAGGTGGAAGGGATTTTCACCTCATATATTTTCTGCAGCCGGGTAGCCATCTTAAAAGTGTAGTTCAGGAGTTCGTCCATCAACTGGGCGATCTGGGCGTCCAGTTTGTTTTTTTCCCGTAGCAAAGCAGACAGCCGGTCTTGAATTTCCTGCAAGGCCTGGTGTTGGCCTACCTGTGCCAGGTAGGACTCGGCGGCCAGCTTCGACTTGATCACTACCCCTACGCCGGGAAGCACATGGACAATACCCATCTCTTCCAGCAGGGAAAGGGCGCGCCTGATGGTTTCCGGCGAGACGTTGTAACGCCCGGCGAGAGACGAGCGGCCTAGAATTTTTTGACCTTCCCGGTATTCCTCCCGGGCGATCCTGGTTGCCAGGTCGACGGCGATGGATACGTAGCGGGCAGAAGTGGCATGAGCCTCCAAATTTGTTACACCCTTTCAGAAATAATGGAACTGGATCTCCGCTAAGTTTAGCATTATTCTATCCAAGCAGCTGCCAGGGTTTTCATAAAATGCCTGGAAGCAGCAGGATATGGGGCGGTAAGGTGGAATAGGCTATTGTAGCAGGCAGCATATTAACCCTTACATTCTCTGACTCCAGGGAAATTCCTGCCGGTTCTTTCAGTAAACCTGTCTACCTGGTGATGGGACTGGGCAGGAGTAAAACCGGGGCTGTGAGGGAATTAAAAAAAGTTTTGCAGGATAAAGACGGGATGTTCGAAGAAATCGTAAACTTCTGGAACGGCTGGCACGGCAAGGGTACCTAATCTTTCACTGCGGCAAGGATTTGGCCGCGTGCTGTGAGGAGGGGGAGTAATGCCGCAGGTGATCACCCTGGGCGAATTGCTCATCGATTTTGTCCCGAACCGGAAGGGTGTTCCCCTGGAGGAGGTGCCGGGCTTCACCAGGGTCCCCGGCGGCGCGCCCGCCAACGTGGCGGTGGGGGTTTGCCGCCTGGGAGGTACCGCGGGGTTTATCGGCAAGCTGGGCCGGGACGCCTTCGGCAGGTACCTGGCCCGTATCCTTGCGGAAGAAGGTGTGGATATCTCCTGCCTGGTTTTAACTTCACAAGCCAAAACCGGTCTGGCCTTTATTTCCCTCACCGCCGAGGGGGAACGGGATTTCCTGTTTTACCGGGATCCCAGCGCGGATATGCTGCTGGATCCGGAAGAAATCAATCCCGGATACCTGCAGGGAACCAGGGTACTGCATCACGGGTCCATATCCTTGATCCACCGGACCAGCCGGGCGGCTACCCTGCGGGCGGTAGAGGCGGCTCGCGACTTTGGCTTGTGGGTTTCCTACGACCCTAACCTGCGCCTGCCCTTGTGGCCTTCACCGGAGATGGCCAAAGAGGTGATTGCCGGGGGGCTTTCTACGGCGGATCTGGTTAAGGTCAACCGGGAGGAAATGGAGTTTATCACCGGCAGCACCCGGGTGGAAACCGGGGCGGAGCGGATTTTGACCCAAGGTCCCCGTATGGTGGTGGTCACCCTGGGGGCCGGCGGCAGCTTCTGCCTTACCAGGCGGGGCGGCGGTCATGTTCCCTCCTGGCCGGTAAGCGCCGTAGATGCCACCGGCGCAGGTGACGCCTTTACCGCCGGGTTGCTGACGGCTCTCCTGGAGCAGGGGAAGGAACTGGAGGAACTCAACGAACTGGAAGTAGGCCAGGCGGTCCGGTGAGCCAATGCCGTGGGGGCGATAACCACCACCCGCTACGGGGCCATGCCGGCCCTGCCCAAGAGAGAGGAAGTTATGGCTTTTATAAAAGACCATCATGCCGTTACCGGCTGCACCGAGGGACTTGATCCAAGCGGCTAATTGAGAGGCGGGAAGTGAGAGGTGGGACTACAGAAGAGCTTTAAGGATTCTGTAAAACCGTAAAACTGAAGGGCTTCAAAAATGCCGCCCGCGCTGGGGCGGCGGGCGCGATACACAGTTTCCGGCAGGGGAGCTGCGGCCAGTTCCGGGGCGGCATTGCCCACCAACACGGTGGCAAACCCCAGGGTAAGCATATCCAGGTCGTTGCCGCTGTCCCCGCAAACCAGGAGGGAACGGGAATCCCATCCCATTTTTTGCTGGAGATAACTAAGGGCGGGGCCTTTACCGGCGCCGGCGGGAAGCACGTCCACCATCCCTCCGGTGCTGGCCACCACCCGGCCGGGAAGGCCGGCCTTTTCCAGTATACCCCTCACCTTTTCCTCCGCATCTTCCAGGACTCCGGCAGTATAGTAGCCCAGCCTGAGGGTAGAGGGCAGGGGTTGGGGGGTGAGACCCGGCAGGTCAGCCAACTGCTGCCTGATGGCAGCGGGGGTCCAGCCCCGTGAAACCCGGTTCTTCCATTCCATATCCAGCTGGTAGGCGGGGGCGAAGCGGATTTCCGAGCCCACATCCGTAACCAGAATGTCAGGAGGCAGTAGCTTTTCCGTGTCTATAAGTTCCAGGGCCGAGGCATAGTGCCGTCCCGTCAGGTACACCAGCGTCACCCGTGCTCGCCTTGTGGAAAACCAAACATTCAGGTGGCTCAGGGCGCCGGCGTCGTCCACCAGGGTCCCGTCCAGGTCGGTGGCTAGGACGAGGCGCCGGGCAGGATAACATCTCCATCGCCGCACCCCGCCACCTCGCAGTACAACTCCGCCATCTGCCGGGCCACCTGCGGCCAGGTAAAGCATTTGGCCACCCGGGCCGAGGCGTTTTCAGACAATGTATGGCGGAAATTTTCATCACCCAGGACCTGTATGATTCCTTGTGCCAACCGTTCCGGGTCCCTGGGTTCCACCGTGAGACCGGTAAGACCGTGTTTTACGGTGTATGACAGCCCTCCTACCCTCGATGCCACCACCGGGCAACCGCAGGCCATGGCCTCGATAGCTACCAGGCCGAATGACTCGTAAAAGGAAGGTATCACACACACGTCAGCGGCCGAGTAATAGACCGGCAGTTCCTGTTGGGCGACGGGACCCAGGAAACGTACCCTTTCGTTAATACCTAGATTATGACATAAGGAGCGCAAGTGATCCTCAAAGGGCCCGGGTTTGATGCCCGCCCCGGCGGGGCTCCCACCGGCGATCCACAGTTCCACGCCGCTTCCATTCCCGGCAGCACTTGTGATCCGGGAAAAGGCGCGGAGCAGAATCTCCAGCCCTTTGGTTTTTTCCAGCCTTCCAACATAAAGAATGACCTTCTGCTCCTTTATTCCCAGCCTGGTCCGGTCCCCGGCCCTGTCCCGCGGTCTAAAAAGGGAAGGGTCCACACCGCACGGAATGAGGCGAATTTTTTCCCAGGGAACTGCGTAACTCCTGTGGAGAACTTCCTGTTCCGGGGGGCTGGTAGCCACCACCGCATCCGCTCTGTGTAAAATGCGGCGTTCTTCTCTTAGCCGGCTGACGATAACGGGTTTGGAGGTCTCCTGGGAGGCCATGGCTTTAACAAGTCCCAGGGAATGGGATATGTGGACCTGGGGAATGGCTAAAAGCCTCCGCAGTTGACGACCGACCCAACCCGAGTACCAATAATTGGAGTGTACCAAGCGGTAAGTCCGGTGATGCTGATGCCCCCACTGCCGCAGTTCTCTTAAAAAGCCGGGCAGCAGGTGAAACAACTTGTCTTTGGGAACAAAGCATTTCCGGCCTGCCCCCAGGCGGATTACCTGGCTATTGTCCCCAAGGGGTTCTACCTGTGGAGTATTCGGGTCAGTCCAGTGAGTAAAGACATCCACATGGTAACCCATCCGGTCCAGCACCACGGTCAATTCTCTAACATAAACATTTTGCCCTCCGGACTGGATCCCTCCCAAAGCGGCCAAAGGGTCTCCATGCACCGACACCATCATTATTCGTTTGAATAAAATAATCTGCCACCTCCCAGTCAAGTAGAAATTATGGCAACATATAACAGACAACTTAATTATAATATGAAAGTTGTCAAACTACAAGCGAAGGAATCCCACGAAACCGGTAGAAATCTACTCATGATTTTCCCTAACCTTTAATTTTGCCCTCCCACGGAGGGACATCAGTAAGTCCTCATTATATTCGGACGAGGCCAACCGGTATTACCGTTAACAAAAAATTAATGAGGAGCTAACCAAGTCTTAACGCGGTTATCCTATAATTGATTCTGAGAATAGTATGCCTCTCATAATATCCCGTCTTGTGGTTAGAGAGACAGTCCAGTTTTAAGTTTTAAAGTAGGAGGAGGTACTGTATTCGTGGGTAAGATCCTGGTGGTGGATGATGAGGAACCCATCGTGGAGCTGGTCAAGTTTAATCTGGAAAAGGAAGGGCATCACGTGCTGTCGGCCTATGACGGTAACGCTGCTCTCGAGTTGGCGGAATCGGAAAACCCGGATGTCATCGTCCTGGATGTAATGCTGCCGGGGCGTGACGGGTTCGAGGTATGCCGCCTGTTGCACTCTCGCGAGGCCACCGCAAATGTCCCCGTGATCATGCTAACCGCTAAAGATGAGGAATTCGACAAGGTGCTGGGCCTGGAACTGGGAGCGGACGATTACGTTACCAAGCCTTTCAGCCCTCGTGAACTGGCCGCCCGGGTGAAGGCCTGCCTCCGGCGGCGGTCCGCCGCCAGACAACCCGCCACCAGGGACGATAACGATGAACTGAGGGCCGGGGAACTGGTCATGCGGCCCGACCACTACCAGGTGTTCCTCAACGGAAAACCCGTGGAACTGGCCCCAAAAGAGTTTGAACTGTTGCGGATTCTGATGCAAAATCCCGGCAAGGTACTGAAAAGGGACTACCTGCTGGACCAGGTGTGGGGTTATGACTACGCTGCGGATACCAGAACGGTTGACGTACATATCCGCTACTTGCGGCAAAAGGTCGAATCCGACCCCGGTAATCCCAGGTACATCGAAACCGTCCGCGGTGTGGGTTACCGGTTCAAGGAGATGGATTAATTTAAGCCCGGGTGAAAGCTTCCCCAGCTGACCGCGACTCAAGGTGATCATCGCCGGGGCAGGAGGGTCGCGCACCTGGCCGGGGTACTGGCTGCCCTTACGCCCCTGCCGGTAATTACCGTCCCTATCAGAACCCCAGCCTTGGGCGGCGTTGATTCTCTCTATTCCATGGTTCAGATGCCCAGCGGGATTCCTGTGGCGACCATGGCCATTGACGGGGCAAAAAATGCCGGTATTTTTGCTGCCCCCATGTTCAGGACTTGCCCCTGTACAGTCATGCCGCTTTCCTGGCCTCCCGTGTTGGCGTAGGCTTCATTGAACCACGAATGCATCACCATATCACGGTCCTGGCCTTCCGGGCGAGTTGTTTGATTTCCTCTCCGGGGAAGGGGCGAATGCTCTTGATCTTCTGCATTAGCTTTCATACCGATCATCCCTGTAATCCTGCTGATTATTCTTTCATATGCTTGTTCAGGATAAAAACGATGACCCGTTCACCGGTGACGGTGCTGATGTCTGAATGAATGCTGACGACCGAAGATCCTGTCACGCTGGTAATCAACTCCTCCAGGATGGCGCGAGCGTTTTCAAAAAGCTGTACCCGCACCTGCTTGATCAGGCCTTTCCCTTCATTGGTTTTGGCCAGTTGATGCTCGGCGGGCGTCAAGACGTTCTTCAGGCGCACCAGTACCATGTCTTCCAACAGAAAGGTTTTGGCTTCAGTGGGGCCCCGTCCCATATGTTCTTTCTCGAACTGGATGATTTTGTTGCTGATTTCCGCTTCCATCTGCCCTTTGGTCAGCTTCTTCAATGGTCCTTTCCCTCCTGCATCCTTCGAAGTCTCTCCGTGAAACTAATTTATGGTCCCTTTTCAGCCGTTTATACCACCCGCACCCATCAACTTCCGGGGCTGTTCACTGGCTGCCAGTGCTTGCGCGAAGGTGGTATAGATCTCGCCCCTGGTAAAACAGGGATGGTTCAATACCCGCTGGAGGAAAGGCATGGTGGTTTTAATCCCCTCTATGCGGCACTCGCCGAGGGCTTTTTTCATGCGACTGATGGCTTCCTCACGGGTATCGCCCCAGGCGATGACTTTACCCAGCAGGGAGTCATAAAAGGGGGGGAGGGTATACCCGCTGTAAACGTAATCATCAACACGGATGCCGTCCCCCCCGGGTTTTTGGTAAAAGGTAATGGTACCGGGGCTGGGCAGGAAATTACGCTCGGGGTCTTCCGCATTGATGCGGCATTCCAGCGCCCAACCTTTTCTTACGACATCGGCCTGGGAAAAACTCAATTTTTTACCTGCGGCGATGCGGATCTGTTCTTTGATTAGGTCAATTCCGGTGATCATCTCCGTAACGGGGTGCTCCACCTGAATGCGGGTGTTCATCTCGATGAAATAAAAATTGCCCTGTTGGTCCAGGATGAATTCCACTGTACCGGCGCTGGTGTAGTTAATCCCGGTGGCCAGCCTGAGGGCCGCTGAGACCATTCTTTGTCGCAGTTCCTCGTCCACTGCGGGTGAAGGGCTCTCCTCAATCAGCTTCTGGTGCCTGCGCTGGATGGTACAGTCCCTTTCTCCCAGGTGAACCGCGTTTCCGTGATGGTCTGCCAGGATCTGAACCTCCACGTGCCGGGCTTTTTCCAGGTATTTTTCCATCAAGATTCCTGCGGCTGCAAAAGACAGGCTGGCTTCTCTCTGGGACGATGCCAGGCATTCCACCAATTCCTGTTCATCCCTTGCCACCCGCAAGCCCCTGCCTCCCCCGCCCGCGGACGGCTTGATGAGCACCGGGTAGCCCAGTTCCCGGGCTGTACGAAAGGCCTCTTTCATGGTACGGATGGGCTCAGGACTCCCGGGTACCACCGGAACGCCCAGGGCGACGGCGGTTTCCCTGGCGGCCACCTTCATACCCGCCAGTGCCATGGTGGCGGGCCGGGGTCCGATGAATTGGAAACCGTATTTCTCGCAAGCGGCTGCAAAATCGGGGTTTTCCGATAAAAACCCGTACCCCGGATGAATGGCGTCCACATGGGCTACCATGGCCTTGGCCAAAATGTGATGGATATTCAGGTAACTGGCGGCGGGTGGAGCGGGCCCGACGCAATAAGCCTCGTCGGCCTCGCTTACGTGCCGGGAACTGGAGTCGGCCTCCGAATAAATCGCCACCGTTTTAATTCCCAACTCCCGGCATGCCCGGATAATCCTTACCGCAATTTCTCCGCGGTTGGAGATCAGCACTTTTTTAAAGGACATTGTATCCCTGCTTTCGTGTAAAAATGGTATAATGGCTGCTGTTTGTATTTGCTTCTAAGCCTGTACCGCCGTACCGCCATGAACCGCTTTCCGTTTCTGAAGAGAGCGATAAACCGGCCAGTGTTTGGCAGCCAGCATCTGGGCTGCCCACAGTCCGGCCACATGCGCGTCGCCCGGCTCGGTCACCAGGAGGGGGGGACGGGCGTTGGCAAAGTCGGTGAAGACCAGTGGAAAAGAGGTTTCGTTATTTTCTGAAGCGGGTATGGGAACATGGATGACGGCAACCGGCGTCAGGGAAGCAAAGACAGGAACAGGGCACGGCATGCTGCTTCCTCCGGCGATGATGACCTCCAGGCCGCGTCGTTCAGCGGTAAGCGCGTATAGATGAAGCTTTTCCACAGGGTCCAGATGGTCAGCTAAGACGGTTATTTCGGAAGGCACATCCAGTTCTCCTAGAACCTCCTGAGCCAGCTTCATGGTATCCATGTCCGACCTGTTGCCTGCCACAATTCCTACCAGAGTTCTCATCGGAAATAATGCACCTCCTGAAATGATTTTTCGCAAATAAAAGACCAACACTTTCGCCATCATAAGGCATACGTGTTGGCTTACTTGACGACCGGCTGCTGCCCTTCGTCCAGTCTTCCCTTTCCGTGCCAGCCTATCCCGTTTCTGGCCCATGAACCAGGGCAGGCCTGGCATTATTATGCTTAGGATTACCTGGAATTATTCATGTATTGCAGGTCCCAGGACCTTACGTCAATATTAAAATACTCGCCTGCCCAGCAACTGTCAATGCTTCCACAACAAGTATACATTATACTTTTTGGGGCTGATGTGGGATCAGCATTACAGAAACCGCTGATTTGCTTTCTATTACGGGGTCCACCGGTAATAAATCCGGTTTGCCTGGGAGCCAGGTGGACAATCTCTGGTGGGGACCGGATGGCCCGTGTTTTAGCCGCCAAGGCCAAGGGGGAGCTTACGGGGAGCTTAAGCTTTTATTGCATTCTTCATTTGGCTATATTATAATAAAACGTGCATCTTGCTCTAGATGTAGTGACTATAAAGTGGTCCTTATTATCTTACGAATTGTACATTAACCCGCTTTATTATCAACGTTGTCCGCGCGCATTTTTAGCTTTTTGCGCTGGTAGCACACGGGGTACTTTTACTGATAGTTGTGGTCTTATGAACAGTTGCTGTGTTTTATAGAGGTGGTGAGAAATGGTTCCTACCAAAGGTCAAAAAGAAGACGAAATAACCAAGGCGATAGTTCAGTGGGAAAAGGATTATATTGGAAGAGGTCCTGAAGGAGCCAAAACCGATCTTTTACGCAACATGGTGATTGTTACTTTGCATAAAGTGTTGTCTCAGGCCGAACTGGTTTTGGCTCGGGAAAAAGAAGGTATGGCTCTGGTTAAAAAGTTGCGGCAGCAATTGGTTGAGCAGGGGCGTGCCGAGCTTGAGGCTCTTGTTAGTGGAATAACTGGGGCCAAGGTGGTTAGTTTGCATACGGATATTAGCACTAAGACAGGAGAACGGATATTTGTATTTGTAATGGATAGGGAGATAGGTAAATAATAATAAAATAAATTTATCCTTTGGAAGGCTCATTAAGGGGTAATTTTTATCAATTAAAGGGCAATCCAACGCTGGATACTTTTTATCTGGTGTTGGATTTTTTATTTTTTACTAAAGGAGTGATTAAAATGACGGATAATATTCGTCCTGGTGAAACTACAACAGAAATGCAGCCGATTGTTTCGATTATCATGGGGAGTAAATCGGACTGGCCGGTAATGAAGGAAGCAAGCCTTATCCTGGAAGAACTGGGTATTCCCTACGAAAAAAAGATAGTATCCGCCCACCGCACTCCCGATTGGTTGATCAGTTTTGCCGAGCAGGCACAGAAACGGGGAATTAAAGTTATTATTGCCGGGGCTGGAGGCGCGGCCCATTTGCCGGGCATGGTTGCTGCCAAGACCTTGCTGCCCGTTATCGGCGTGCCGGTGCCTTCCGCCCATCTTCAAGGCTTGGACTCCCTGCTGTCCATTGTCCAGATGCCGGCCGGAGTGCCGGTGGCGACCATGGCTATAGGCGCAGGCGGGGCGAAAAACGCCGCCCTTTTAGCGGCCCGGATCCTTGCTTTAAATGATGAGCAGCTTGCCGGGAGGCTGGAAGTCCGCCGGGACATGATGGCCCGACAGGTCCTGGAAAACGAGGAGTGGTCTTAACCAGATGGTGAAGACAATTCTTCCTGGATCCGCTATCGGTATCCTGGGGGGTGGTCAATTGGGCAGGATGACGGCCATTGAAGCCAGAAAAATGGGTTACCGCATTTTCTGCCTGGACCCTACCCCTGGTTGCCCCTGCAGTCAGGTGGCTGACGACCAGATAGTCGCCGATTTCGACGATGTGGAGGCGGCGGTCAGACTGGCTGAAAGGGTGGATGTGCTGATATATGAGTTTGAAAACATCGACGCGCGGGTAGTTGAAGAACTGGAAAAACACTATTATCTGCCCCAAAAAAGCCGCCCTCTGGCCGTAGCCCAGAACCGTCTCTTGGAAAAACAGCAATTGCGCCAGGGGGGCTTTCCAGTGGCGCCATTTTTTAGGGTTACGAACCCGGAAGAACTAACGGCAGGAATGACAGAGATCGGGTACCCCGGCGTGTTGAAAATAGCCAGGGGAGGCTATGACGGCAAGGGGCAGTTGGTTATAAACAACCACCAGGAATTAGACAAAGCCTGCGCGCTGGTAAAAGCAGGTGATAATGAGTGGATTTTAGAGAAAATGATTTCTTTTACCTGTGAAGTTTCGGTTATAGTGGCCAGGACGGAAACGGGAAAAGTGGCGGTATACCCGGTGGCGGAAAATATACATCGCGAGAATATTCTTCACATGACGGTCGTTCCGGCCCGCATTTCTCCGCAGGAGGAAGCGGCTGCCATAGAAATTGCCAGGGAGATAGCCCATTTTTTCCAAATAGTAGGTCTTTTGACGGTGGAGTTTTTTGTTACTCCTTCTGGTTTGCTGGTTAACGAAATAGCACCGCGGCCCCACAATTCCGGACATTACACCCTGGATGCCTGTTATATCTCCCAGTTTGAACAATTGACCCGCGCGGTTTGCGGACTACCTTTGGGGCCCACACAATTGCTGACCCCTGCAGTCATGATAAATATCCTGGGCCGTGACCTGCCTGGGATATTGGAAAAACTGCCCGGTTTTCCCGGACACGTAAAAATACACCTGTACGGAAAAGGCGGCAATGCGGCGCCGAAGCGTAAAATGGGACACCTGCTTATTAAGGCGGACGGGCCGCGGGAAATAGACGCGATTATAAGAGAGCTTGAGGATAGGTGGTAAAAAGGGACCGTGTACGCTGGTGCTAAGGTAACTGAAGAAAAGTGCAATGGGTGCCGGCTGTGCATATTTACCTGTCCTGACCCAAATGTTATTAAATACGCAAAGACGGTTAAAAAAGTGGAAGTGGATGAAGCTCGCTGTAAAGGCTGTGGATTGTGTGTGGCCGTTTGTCCAAAAGGAGCCATGGTGGTCAGCGGCCTTTTAGACATAACGGAAGGGGGGCCGGCCCCGCAGGAGCGATACAAAGGTTATATGAGCAAAATACCAAGAGCTGCAGAATAAGGGGGAGAAGTATATGGCCGATAGTAACACCTTCTTCCAGGAGCGGTATGCCGTTCTCCTTACAAAGCACGGGAAAGAACAGGTCATCAAGCCCACCCTCGAGAAGGCTGTGGGTATTCATGTCATTGTTGAAACAGGTTTTGATACCGACCGCTTCGGTACCTTTACCAGGGAGATTGAGCGACCCGGGTCCCAGTTGGATACGGCGAGGCTAAAGGCCAGAAAAGGCATGGAGCTGACCGGCCTGGACATCGGGCTGGCCAGTGAGGGAAGTTTTGGCCCCCATCCTGTAATGCCTTGGGTACCCTGGAATGTGGAAATAGTTTTACTGGTGGATCAAAAGGAAAATGCGGAAATATGCGGCGAATATGCTAGTTTTAATACTAATTATGCCCATGCGATTGTCTCTAACTTTCAAGAAGCAGAAAACTTCGCCCGTAAGGTAGGGTTTCCGGAGCACTGCCTGGTGCTGCGGCCGGATAATGAGCGGCATCAGTCCATAGTTAAAGATATTAACGATTGGGAGCATTTGAAAGAAGCGGTGGCGTGGGGTATTGCCAGATCGGCTGTCGGTAAAGTATGTCTGGAGACCGATATGCGGGCTCATGCTAATCCAACCAGGATGGGTAATATTCAAAAAGCTGCCGAAAACCTAGTGCAAAAAATAAAAAAACAGTGTCCCTGGTGCGGCACTCCAGGTTTTTCCGTGACCGACAGGAAAAAGGGCCTGCCATGTGAATGGTGCGGCAGGCCTACGGAGGAAATAAGGGCAGTAGTCTATACCTGCGCCAGGTGTGGTTTTTCCCAGGAGGAAATTAAGGATCCGGACGAAAGGGCGCCAGCCGGGCGCTGTCAATATTGCAATCCATAGTATGGGAGATCGTAAAAAATTTTATAATTATTTGGTTGTAACTTACCATAAAGGAATGACCTTCAAGGCCACCGACTTTAAAAAGTTCATGGCCTTTTTCTTTTTTGAGCAAACATTAAAAAGAAAAATTTTCCTTACCGGAAGGAAATCAAACAAGTGTTCGTGAATGAAAATAATTGCTAATGAAAGTTTAATATATGACTTCAGTGCCGGCCAGATAATGAGCTGGGTAATTCAGGCTTAAAAAGGCCTTGCGCTTTTTAGTGGCGCTCCCGGGAATTCTGTGGATATCAAATTTATAGAGGTGGTCAAAACTATGCAGCGCAAAAGATGGTATACCCTGGACGTGTGGATTAAGCATGTTTTACGGGAACTAGCCCGCCCAGATTTTGCTGCCCTTATTTGCTAACCTGTTCCCCGGAGCCGCCCCTCGGTGGGTTTGTCTGACCACCTGCGGGGTGGATGTCAAGGCCGCTGCCTTGAAGCCAATGTTTTGAGCGGTGAGGTCTCATAACGGGAAAAATTTTTGTGGAGATACCTACTGGATCTTGACACGGACGACCGGATAGACTGGGTTGACAACAGATGTTATGAAGTGATATCATTATCACCGGAACAACGAGACACGGCTTAACCATGGTGTCTGGTAGACTGGACAAGGGGCAGTTGCTCCCGGAGAGCAAAGGCCAATTGTAAAGTAGATCAACACTTCATTGCCAAAGGGGGAATGGAGGTGTTGATTTTTTGTTTGCCCCGGAGAATCTTTTCAACCTGGCCCTGTCTAACCTCTTCTCGCCAATGATCCTGTTTTTTGCCTTTGGCTTACTGGCTTCCTGGGCCAGGACGGACCTGGAAGTGCCGGAAGCCATGAGTACCGCCATGGCCATTTTTCTCCTGGCGGCCATCGGCCTCAAGGGTGGTTCTGAGGTAGCGGTGGCCGGACTGGACCAGGTATGGCCGGTTGCCCTGGCTGCAATCTGCCTGGGCGCTGTTATACCCATCATCGCTTTTGTTGTACTGACCAAAGTGGGCCGGCTGGACGTGATCAACGCTGCCGCTGTCGCCGGCCACTACGGTTCGGTAAGCGCCGTCACCTTTATTACCGGGATGTCCTTTCTCAACCAAATGGGTGTCCCTTTCGAGGGGTACATGGTGGCCCTCCTGGCCATGATGGAAAGCCCTGCCATTATCATTGCCATTGTTTTGGCCAGGCTGGCCCAGGCCAGGGTTGGGGGCGTAACCGCTAGGGAAAAATTCTCTTCAGGAAAACTCCTCAGGGAGGCTTTCCTGGGGAAAAGCGTTCTGCTGCTCACCGGAGGACTGGTGATCGGGTACATTACCGGGCCGAAGGGGATGGAACAGGTGGTCCCGTTTTTTGATGGCATGTTTAGAGGGATCCTGACCCTGTTTATGTTGGACATGGGCCTCCTGGCAGGCCGGCGCTTGGCAGACCTCAAATCGGCCGGTCTCTTCCTGGGTGCGTTCGGCGTGCTGATGCCGCTGGTGAACGCGGCTTTGGGATTGATGCTGGGAGCGGCGGTTGGGTTGAGCCTGGGGGGTGTCACCCTGCTAACCATCCTGGCGGCCAGTTCTTCCTATATCGCCGCTCCGGCGGCCATGCGCATGGCGCTGCCCGCGGCCAATCCTTCCCTGTACCTGGGCGCTTCCCTGGGCATCACTTTTCCCTTTAATATCATGGTGGGCATTCCCCTGTACTACTACCTGGCCACCCTGATTTATGGTTAGCACGCATGGGGTTTATCCCGGCTGGCAATACTTTCCGGCAAAGGAGGAAAGGCGATGTTTTACCGCGCTAAAAAGCTGGTGGTGGTGGCGGAAGCGGCCATCAAGCAGGAGATCCTTGACCTGGCCCTCCGGGAGGGCGCGCAGGGCTATACCGTGCAGGATGCCTACGGGTATGGCAGGCGGGGAGTGCGCCGGGGCAATCATATCCCCCTGGGTGGCAACGGCTCCAAAAACGTGCGCATCGAGATCCTGGCTGGGGAGCAGACGGCAAGGCGGATTGCCGAAGCCTTGACTCAGCAGGTATTTCCCAACTATGCGGGAATTTTGTACCTGGCTGACGTGGAAACAGTCCGGGAGTTTGTATAGCGGGTAAGTCAGCTAAACCATATCCTGAAGGGGAGTAGAGAGGTGTTAAAGTTTACCGGGCAACAGGAACGGTTGAGGAAAGTGGTCAAAGAGTTTGCGGAAAAAGAGATTGCCCCTATTGCGGACAAGCTGGATGCGGAAGACACCTGTCCCGCCGACCTGCTGATGCAGATGGGCCAACTGGGATTTAACGGCGTTTTTGTACCTGCCCAGTACGGTGGTGCCGGCCTGGGTTATACCGAAAGGACCATCATCCTGGAGGAGATTGCCCGCTACTCTGCCGGCCTGGCCATGGCCCTGATGACCCACCACCTGGGCGTGGCAACCATCCTGCACTACGGCGGCGAGGAACAGAGGAAGAAGTACCTGCCTGACCTGTGTTCCGGAAGGAAGCTAGCTGGGCTGGCGGTTACCGAACCGTCCGGAGGGTCGGATTTCATGGGCCAGCAATCTACCGGTCGATTAATCGACGGGGAGTGGGTGCTGAAGGGTCGCAAGTGCTTCATCACCAATTCTCACAACGCGGACGTAACGGTATTGACGGTACGCACCGGCGAAGACGCCAGGGGGCGGGCCCAGCTGACCGCCTTTCTGGTGGACGCGGGGACAAAAGGTTTTGGGCCAGGCCACAAGGAAAGAAAGTTTGGGTTACGGGGATCTTATATGGGTGACTTGAACCTGAATGACGTCCAGGTGGGCGAGGATGCGGTGCTGGGTGGAGTCGGAGAAGGCACCAGGCTGGGGCTGGCGGTTATCGGCGAGATAAGCCGGTCGGGTACAGCCGCCATTGGCTTGGGTATCCTGCGGGCCTGCCTGGAGGAATCCATCAAGTTTGCCAGGGAGAGGATCATTTACGGCAAACCTCTGGCCAGGCTGACCAATATCCAGTTTATTATCGCTCATAACCGTACCGATTACGAGGCCGGTCGGCTCATGACCTACCATGCGGTGGGGATGCAGGACGCTGGGCTTCCCTGCGTTACCGAGGTGGCGATGGCCAAATTCCTTGTTTGCGAGGCTGCAGTGAACGCCGCCAAGCGAACCATCGACCTGATGGGAGGTTATGGCGTGGTCAACGACTGTCCTGTGGGCCGCTACCTGCGGGATGCGGTGGCTACCATACCTGCCAGCGGGACTTCCCACATCATGCAAGTGGTCATCGCCAGTGGAACCCTGGTATAGCATCAAGAGGCTATCTTGATGATGGTATTGCCATAACCCCAAAGGGGTGCAGATCCTGGGAGCCTGCCTGGGGCTGGGTATAGATTCGACGGATTTACGGCACGAGTTAACTAAACTTAGCCTACTGGGATTTGCATTACAGGCAACGAAAGTGATAAAATGCGGGATTGCCGAGAGGAACTTAGAGATACCTAACCTGTTCGGGGGGTTGCTGGGGTCGCGGTTAGCACAGGAAAAGGGGTGAAAGAAGAGCATTATGCACACTAAACATTTGGTTACGCTGTTAGAAGACTATAAAGCTGGTAAGACAAGCATCACAGAGGTCTTGAAAGAACTGAAAAAACTCCCTTATGAAGACCTGGAATTTGCAAAAGTAGATCATCACCGGGCTTTAAGAAACGGCTTCCCGGAAGTAATATTCTGCCAGGGTAAGACTGTGGAGCAAGTGGTCAAGATCTTTCAAAGCTTAGCCGAACGCAACTGCAATATACTGGCCACCCGGGCGGGGCAAGAGATGTTTAATGCCATACAGCCCTTGTATCCCCAGGCAAAATACCACCAGTTGGCGAGAATTGTTAGCATGACCACTGAAGAGGTGAAAATCTCCTCCCGCAAAATCCTGGTGCTCTCCGCGGGCACTGCTGATATTCCTGTGGCGGAAGAGGCGGTAGTGACCGCTGAAGTTATGGGGCACGAGGTAGAAAGGGTTTACGATGTGGGGGTGGCTGGAATCCACCGTCTCCTGGCCTACTATGATCGACTCCATTCTGCTGCGGTAATCATTGTTGTGGCGGGAATGGAAGGGGCCCTGGCCAGTGTAGTAGGCGGTTTAGTGGATGTACCCGTTATTGCGGTACCTACCAGTGTAGGCTATGGAGCTAACTTTAACGGTCTGTCAGCACTGCTGACCATGCTCAACAGTTGCGCCAAGGGTATCGGCGTTGTAAATATTGATAACGGGTTTGGCGCGGCGGCTTTGGCTGACGCCATTATACGGAGCGGGCTAACCCCTGATTGACACAAAGGAATTTATAGCGTATAATTTAATCCGATCGAAATGACAAAAGGGGAGTAGCTCGTAGGCCGTGCGGCCTGCCGGACAGGGCGACAGTACGCTTTGGCAAGAGCCGCCCTGGCCCCAAGGGAGTTGCTTTGGGAGCAAGACCTTTGTTTGGTGCTGGTTTATTGTTGCACTGAACAAAGGTTTTTTATTCGTTGAAACAAATGCTGCTTGCAGGAGGAAGGATTGAATGGACATCAACCCTACCATGGCGCGCATGCGTGCTGTAACTTTTGACGCCTACGGGACGCTTTTTAATATCGAGGGCGTGCATACTAAAGCTACAGAACTGATATTACAAGCCAACTCCTTTCCCGCCGACCCTGTAGCATTTCACCAGGAGTGGGACCGGTTTGCCGACAAACTAATTTTGCGGGGACCTTTCTTCAAGCTATGGGAGGTTTTTGATCAGGCATTGGATATGACCTTCAGGCAGTTCGGCTTCCATGGAAGGCGAGTTCCCGGTGACCTGGAAATATGGTTGCGAATGATAGAAAACTGTCCGGTTTATTCCGCTGCCCCGGTGGTAGTTGAGGCTGTGGGCCGGAAGTTCCTGACGGCCTTGATTTCCAACACAGACAATCACGAATTATCTGTAGCGTTATTGAGACATGGACTAAAATTCAATGCTGTCGTTACCTCGGAAGATACCAGGGCTTACAAACCATCACCTGCAATTTTTCAGCAGGCGGCTTACCTTTTAGGATGCGACCCGGAAGAGATCTTGCACGTGGGAGATTCTTTCTTTGCCGATGTGGTGGGCGCCAAATCCTTTGGCGCTACCGCCGTATGGTTGAATCGTAAAAAGATAAATCTGCAAAGCCAGCCTGTGCAACCCGATTATACAATTGAATGTCTGGAGGAAGTTCTAGACATCACCGGAATTTGCATTCCTGGTGATAATAATGACGAAAAGCGGACTTTTCACCCTGAACCGTCCGAGTAGGTAATTGAGGTTAACCGGTTATGAAGACCGGACCCTGTATCGCCTACTGAAGTTGGAGCCGGTGACAGGGAAGAGGAAGTAAGTTAATCCCTGGTAGAGATGGTGTGATGCCGTGACTGGATGGTCTTATTAGTGATCTAGTTAGTGATGAAGTAATTGTCATGCTAATCTGAGAGGAGAATATGAGTTGCAAGAAAAGAAGTGGTACGCCGTGGAGATCCAGCAGGCCTGCCAGGAGCTGCGGTCTGACTTGTATCAGGGGCTAGATCAAGAGGAGGCCGGCAGGCGATTAAGGAACTATGGCCCCAATGTCCTTAAAGAGCCGCCGCCCCGCAGCTTTTTTTCCATGTTTATGGGCCAGTTGAAGGAAATATTGGTGTTGATCCTGATTGGAGCTGCGCTTATCTCAGGTATCCTGGGTGAATGGGAAGATTCCGTTGTCATCCTCGTCATCGTGGTGCTGAATGCTGCTCTGGGAGTGTATCAGGAGTATAAGGCTGAACAGTCCCTTAAAGCTTTGAAGGAAATGACCAAACCTTTAGCCAAGGTGGTCCGGGGCGGGATAGTAACGCAGGTTGGCGTAGGAGACCTGGTTCCCGGTGATGTGGTGCTGCTGGATGCGGGAGATTCTGTTCCGGCTGACGCCAGGCTGATCGAAGCGGCCTCCCTGCGGGTCAACGAAGCTGCCTTAACCGGTGAGTCAGTGCCGGCGGAAAAGGATCCTGCCTTGGTAGCGGTTGGTGAAGTTTCGGTGGGAGACCAGAAAAACATGGTGTTCATGGGTACTGCTGTTACCGGTGGGCGAGGTAGAGCCCTGGTAGTGGAAACAGGGATGCACACCCAACTGGGCCGGATCGCTCAACTGCTCCAGGAGACGCATCCAGAACCTACCCCGCTACAGCGGCGGTTAGCTGAACTGGGTAAACTCCTGGGAATGGCCGCGGGAGTCATCGTGGCCCTGGTGTTTGTCACCGGGCTGTTGCGCGGCGAAGATATACTGGAAATGTTTATGACAGCCATCAGCCTGGCAGTAGCGGCAGTTCCGGAAGGACTGCCCGCAGTAGTGACCATTGTGCTGGCGCTGGGCGTGACCAGGATGAGCCACCGCCGGGCTGTGATCAGGAAACTCCCGGCTGTAGAAACCCTGGGTACCGCCACCGTGATTTGTTCTGACAAGACGGGTACCCTTACCAAAAATGAAATGACAGTTACCCAGATTTATAGTGACGGTAACTTATGGCAGGTTACTGGCGCCGGTTACCAACCTGATGGGCGGTTTTTAGACCAGAACGGGAATGAAGTAGCTCCTTTAACTGATCGCAACCTGGAATTAATGCTTTTAGGCGGGTTATTAAACAGTGACGCGCGATTGGAGGAGACTGGAAAAGGTTACCGGGTAATCGGAGATCCCACCGAGGGAGCACTGGTAGTGGCGGCAAGCAAAGCAGGTTTAACCAGGGAGAAGGCGGAGAAGACCTACCCCCGACTGGCCGAAATTCCCTTTGATTCCGCCCGCAAGATGATGACTACTTTCCATCATATGGATGA
This sequence comes from Clostridiales bacterium PH28_bin88, assembly GCA_000987045.1. Classification (GTDB taxonomy): domain Bacteria; phylum Bacillota; class PH28-bin88; order PH28-bin88; family PH28-bin88; genus PH28-bin88. Next base: position 146,319 of record LAKY01000050.1, read on the forward strand.
AACGATCTGGTCCTTTACCAAGGGAGCACCCGATATGCTGCTGGTACGCTGTACTGAGATAATGACACGGCAAGGAGTTGTTCCCTTAACTGAAGAAACTCGTACCTGGCTGCTAGAAATCAACTCTCAACTGGCGTCCCAGGGGCAGCGGATATTAGCCCTGGCTATCCGCCGCTGGCCTGAAGTTCCAGATGACCCGTTACCGGAAACCGCCGAGCGGGATTTGACCTTTGTCGGTTTCTTTGCTATGCAGGATCCACCACGACCCGAGGCCAAGGAAGCAGTGCTGGTCAGCCGCCGGGCGGGCATCCGCACGGTAATGATCACCGGTGACCACCAGGAGACCGCCATGGCCATCGCCAGGGAACTGGGTATCTGGCAGCAGGGGGACGGCGCCCTGACCGGTGCTCAACTGAAGCAGATGGATGAAGAGCAATTGAAAGAGGCAGTGGACCATACCACGGTCTACGCCAGGGTGTCCCCCGAGGATAAGCTCCGCATTGTGGCAGCTTTAAAGGAGTACAACCATGTGGTAGCCATGACCGGCGACGGTGTCAACGACGCCCCGGCACTGAAACGGGCCGATATCGGGGCCGCCATGGGGATCACCGGTACCGAGGTAGCCAAAGAGGCCTCGGATATGGTACTGTTGGACGATAACTTTGCCACCATCGTCAGTGCGGTGGAGGAGGGACGAACCATCTACGCTAATATTCGCAAGTCCATCCAGTACCTGCTTTCCTGCAACGCCGGTGAGATTGTAGCTATCTTTTCTGCCATACTGGCAGGATTGGGCAGCCCTCTGACCCCCATCCAGATCTTATGGTTAAACCTGGTTACTGACGGTCCGCCCGCCCTGGCCCTGGGCCTGGAGCCACCCGAAAAGGGCGTCATGGACCTGCCGCCCCGCAAGCCTGATGAGGGGGTATTTGCCGGGGGCGTGGGTACCAAGATCCTGTGGCAGGGTGCCTTAATTGGGTTGCTGTCCCTGGCCTCCTACTGGTTGGCTCTCAGTTGGGGACGGACCCTGGAAGAAGCCCATACCATGGCTTTTGTAACCATGGCCATGTCGCAACTGGTACATTCCTTTAACGTCCGGAGCATGGATCAATCCCTCTTTGCCCTAGGATTAGGTACCAACCGCAGTTTGGTGTACGCTTTTCTGGCGTCAGCGTCTCTTCAGGTGGCTGTGGTATTTATTCCCTTCCTGCGGCAAGTCTTTGAGACTGCGATGCTGCGGTCCAGCGACTGGGGAGTGGTTCTAACCATGAGCCTGATCCCCCTGGTGGCGGTGGAAATAAGTAAACTTTGGGGCAAGCTGGTAAACGGGATGAAATAGTAGACTTCAGGAGTTTTTAGGACGAGGAGGCAGCTTTGGATGCTTGAACTCTTAGCCATACACATGCTCCGAAAGAAGGTTGAAGCTATCGAGCGAATACAGCCTCTTTCTTGTCACAATGTACTTTTTGTTGACTGGCACACGGCCACACAACAAATTCTAATTAAAGTGTTTGGGGAAAACTCATCGGAAGTCGCCGAATTTAAAAAGATTCGGTTTAAACCACGCCCACGCGAAGGGATTCCAGAAACGGGGACAAAGGAAGTGTTCCTATATGGGCTAGATGAAGCCCAAAAACTTCTTTTAAACGCCCAACAAAGGATTATTCCGAAAAGGTCCACGAATTTTAAAAGCCGTAGATCACGGCCCCTTAATGCTTCAGACCCTGCCGGGGACGAAACTGTTGTTTTTGAGGCACTCTTATCCAAGGCTGTCACCATAGCGGATATTAAGGAGGTGCCGCAAGAGAGGCGTGAGAGACTAGACAAAATTCTGACCGATGCTTTTGAACTATTGACGGAAGATACCCCTAATCACAAACGGGTTAAGGAACTAAGCGGTCGGTTAACCAACGAGATGACTGATGTTCTTCGGAGGAGATAATTCCAAAAAGCCTTTGTTGTTTAGCCCGGCAGGCCATTTTCGGGAGCAATTATTGAGCAAAGGTTAAAGAGGAGGTAGGATTGGATGGGGAACAGTTTCAAACCCTGGCTGTTAATGGGTATTCTTTCCATTCTGCTGGTAGTAATGGGAAAATTAATTGGTGGCCAGGGTGGGATGATGGTCTTCCTGTTGATCGCGGTGTTGATGAATTTTGCCGGCTACTGGTTCAGTGACCGTATTGCCATTAAAATGACCGGGTCCCAACCTCTGGCTGAACAAGACGCGCCGGAACTGTACGCCATGGTGCGGCGGCTGTGCCGGCAGGCGGGGCTGCCCATGCCCAAGCTGTACATTACGCCTTCACTTCAGCCCAATGCCTTTGCCACTGGCCGGGACCCCCACCATGCTTCCATCGCGGTTACCCAGGGGTTGTTGCAGGCGCTTTCCCAGGAAGAACTGGAAGGGGTGCTGGCCCATGAGCTGGCGCACATTAAAAACCGGGATATTCTCATCGGGTCGCTGGCGGCCATGGTGGCCGGCGCCATTACCATGATTGCCAATACCGCCCAGTGGGCACTGATGTTCGGCTTCGGCCGCAGGGAAGATGAAGGGGAGGGAGGGAGTCCCCTGGGACTTTTGGGTTCCCTGCTGATGATCATCGTAGCCCCGCTGGCGGCCACCCTGATCCAGATGGCCATCTCGCGGTCCCGCGAGTTTTACGCCGATGAGGCCGGCGCCGGCATGGCCGGGAACTCCAGGGGGCTGGCCCAGGCATTGCTCAAACTGGAGCGGGCCAGCGCCATGATGCCCATGGACGTCAACCCTGCCGCCGCGCACATGTTCATTGTGAACCCTTTGGCCGGGGAAAGCTTGCTACACCTTTTCAGTACCCACCCGCCCATCAGTGAACGGGTCAGCCGGCTGCGCCGGATGAAATTTGATGAACCCCAGGAGGGAAGTTCAAGTGAAGTGCATGGACTGTGATCAAAAAGCGGAGTTTCGTGTGAAAATCAATAGGGTACTGGGTGTTTATTGTGCTGACTGTTGTATACGGCGTGTTTCCCCAGGCCTTACGGCCGAACTCCTCCGGAAGTTGGGTGGCTATAACCGAACGGATGGAAATGATCAGCGAAAAATAGCTACGGTTATGTTTCATTAATTCGAAAGGCGTCTACTGCACTCTTATTACAAAGAAGGGGTTAGCATGGACAGATTCTGCTTGATCTGTGGTCTAAATAAATTAATAGGAGTAGAAGAACTAGAGCAGGGAATTTGTGATGAGTGTAATACGGAAATCAATATTGTGAAGCAACGAAAACTAACCAGCAAGGTATCCTCTACCGCGGGTAGTCAAAGTTTGCGAAAAACCAGCTTACAACAGAAAGCTCAGAAGGCTGTTCTGCCCCATCAATGTGATTAGGGCAACCTCGTGGGCGGGAAACAATAGCTTCCATGACCGGTATGGGTAAAGAGGGGCCAGGCTGGGCCTTTCACCGGTTTCCTTGCGTTGGTAAGAACAGGACGGTATAATGGCTTCAGGGGTGGTGCGCCAAAAAAGACCGTGGTCAACCCGCACATCAAGTTTACTTACGAGGACTACTGCCTGATGCCGGAAGACCGGCACTACGAACTGATCGGTGGGGAGTTTTTCGTGGTCCCGTCGCCCAGCGTGATCCACCAGCGGGTGGCCGCCAACCTGGAAGCTATCTGTTAATCTGGATGAAGTGTTTTAGTTTTCCGGTTGTGTAAAGCAGGAGCGTACCGGGCGAAACTTTTCGCCCTATTTTTGTTCGAATGGGGAGCAGCAACTGCGGGCGGCGGCTCCAGTTTTTCTGACGGCGTATCCGCGGAGATTCAAGAACGTCGGGTGACCCGGAGGTAGTCACCCCAAGGAAACCTGTAGCGGGAGAGGTGTTAGAATGCCGGATTACCTTAGCGTGATCGGGTTTGTTGCCGGCCTGGTCCTACTGGTACGGGGGGCAGATTTATTTACCGATGCAGTGGTGGATACGGCCAAGAAATTCCGCCTTTCCACCTTGCTGCTGGGCCTGCTGGTGGCTGGCGCCGAGCCGGAGGAACTGCTGGCCTCCGCTATCGCGGCCGGCAAGGGGATGAGCGGGATTGCGGTGGGAAATGCTCTGGGCACCAACATCGCCGTGATCGGGCTTGCCCTGGCGTTGGGAGCGGCAATCATGCCTGTCGTGGCGGACAAGCCTTCCCAACGGCACGGCCTGATTGTCCTGGTGTTCTCCCTCCCCCCTGTGGTCTTCCTGCTTAACGGTAGCGTTACCCGGTGGGAAGGCGTTCTGTTGGCGCTGTTGTTCCTGGTCTATGTATGGTATGTAGTCCAGCGGGAAAAGATCGAAATCCAACTGGAGGAAGTAACCACCACTCAACTGCTGGCGGGGAAGGCCGGGGGAGAAGAGGAAGAAGACGAGGATGACGATGACGATACCCGTCCGGCCTGGAAGGTCGTTGGAGTGGTGGTCCTGGGCATGGCGCTGATGGCGGCAGGCGGCGAACTGCTGGTAGGTGGGGCGGGCAGCATCATGCGGTGGCTGCACCTGTCGGAGACGGTGGTGGGCCTGACTTTTGTCTCCATTGCCACCAGCGCCGAAATGATTGTCCTGTCCATCGTGCCCATCTCCAAGGGTTACTCGGAAATTACGATAGGCGGCATCATCGGCAGTTACGCCTACAACGTGATGCTCACCCTGGGGGTTGCGGCCGCAATCCGTCCCCTGGCCGTTTCCATGGACTTACTTTCAATCGATCTCCCTGTCATGCTGGGGTTTTACGCTCTGCTTTTAATATTCACATATCAAGGCCGGTTGACCAGGACTCACGGGGTGGTATTGTTGGCCTCGTACCTGGTCTACCTGATCTATAACTTTACTCTCAGGTAAGCGGGTAGCAACCCGGTGGATAGGGAGCATGGACCAAGGCATAGACATGGTCTTTTGCTTCGGGTGGCCCAATTACCACCAGCAGGTCGCCTGAATGAATCTTCGTAAGGGCGGGTGGCGAGTAGGTAGTTTCCCCTTCTCTTTCAACTGCCAGAAGCGGGGGCAAAGCGGATTTCCGCCCCCACATCCGCTACCAAGATGTCGGGGAGCAGCAATCCTTCCATATCGATTAATTGCCGGGCCGAGGTGTGGTGTTGCCCCGTCAGGTACACCAGCACCACCTCTTCCGCGCCTTTCAGCAATCCAATTATTCAAGATGCTCAGGGCGCCGGCATCTCCTACCAGGGTCCCGTCCAGGTCCGTGGCTAGGACGAGGCAGTGGGGGCCGAGGCGTTGTTGGACAAGGTGCGGCGGAAGTCCTCGTCACCCAACACTTGCCTGATTCCTTCTGCCAGCCGCTCCGGTTGCCTGGGTTCCACCGTCAGGCCTGTCAGGCCGTGTTCCACGGTGTAAGATAACCCTCCCACCCTCGAGGCCACCACCGGGCAGCCGCAGGCCATGGCTTCTATGGCTACCAAGCCGAAGGACTCGTAAAAGGAAGGTATCACACACACATCAGCGGCCGAGTAGTAGACCGGCAGTTCCTGTTGGGCGACGGGACCCAGGAAACGCGCACCCTTTCGTTAATACCTAGATTTTGACATAAGGATCGCAAGTGGTCCTCATAGGGCCGGGGTTTGATGCCCGCCACGGCGGGGGTCCCTCCGGCGACCCAACGCCGCTTCCATTCCCGGCAGCATTTGTCATCCGGGCAAAGGCGTGGAGCAGGGTCGCCGGCCCTTTGGTTTTTTCCAGCCTTCCAACATAAAGAATGACCTTTTGCTCCTTTATTCCCAGCCTGGACCGGTCCAAGGCCCTGTCCCGCGGTCTAAAAAGGGAAGGGTCCACACCGCACGGGATGAGGCGAATTCCAAATGGCAACCAAAGGAATCCGGAGAAATCGGGCGAAATCTACTCATGTTTCCAACTAACATCTGATTTTGGCCTGCTATAGAAAGACATCAAAAAGTCCTAATCAGTATATTCAGGCGCAGTAAACCGGATTACCCTTGTTAACAAAAAATTAATACCAAGCTAACAGGGCCTTAACGTGGTTATCCTACAATTGATGTGAAAACACTAAACCTCCCCATGATCGCGTCTTCGGCTCAAAGATATCGGCTTGTTCTGGTGTTTTAACATTGAAGAGGAGGTACCATAGTCATGGGTAAGATCCTGGTGGTGGATGACGAGGAGTCCATCGTGGAACTGGTCAAGTTTAATCTGGAGAAGGAAGGGCATCATGTGCTGGCGGCTTCTGACGGTAACGCGGCTCTCGAGTTGGCGGAATCGGAAAACCCGGATGTCATCGTCCTGGATGTAATGCTGCCGGGGCGAGATGGGTTCGAGGTCTGCCGCCTGTTGCACTCTCGCGAGGCCACCGCCGGTATTCCCGTGATCATGCTGACTGCCAAGGGTGAGGAGTTCGACAAGGTGCTGGGCCTGGAGTTGGGTGCGGACGACTACGTCACCAAGCCCTTCAGCCCAAGGGAACTGGCCGCCCGGGTGAAGGCGTGTATCCGGCGGCGAGCCGCTGTCACCCAACCTGTCGCCAGGGACACTGCCGGCGAAATGAGGGCCGGAGAGCTGGTCATGCGGCCGGAACATTACCAGGTGTTCCTCCATGGGCAGCCGGTGGAACTGGCCCCCAAAGAGTTTGAACTGCTGCGGATCTTGATGCAAAACCCCGGTAAGGTACTGAAGAGAGATCACCTCCTGGACCAGGTTTGGGGTTACGACTACGCGGCGGATACCAGGACGGTAGACGTACATATCCGGTATTTGCGACAAAAGATCGAAACCGACCCCGGTAACCCCAGGTACATCGAGACCGTCCGCGGCGTAGGCTACCGGTTCAAGGAGATGGACTAGTTGAAGCTCAGGTGGCGGCTCCCCTTGGGCCATGCGGTCCTTTTGTCCCTCGTCACTATTGGGATATATGTTGTCCTGCGAGAGGCTTTGGCGATTACTCTGCGCCAGACCCCCACGGCTCCTCAGACCTTCATCGTGCATATGGCTCCTATCCTGGACATGGAACGGGTGGTCGGGGCGGTGCTGGTGCTGCGGGACGTGACGGAACTGCGCCGCCTGGAGCAGATGCGTACGGAGTTTGTGGCCAACGTATCCCATGAACTGCGCACCCCCTTGACGTCCATCAAGGGGTTTGCGGAAACCCTGCTGGAAGGAGCTTTGGATGACAAGGAAATTACCCGGCGTTTCTTGGGGATTATTAACCTGGAGACCAACCGCCTGCAGCGGCTGATTGACGACCTGCTGTCCCTGGCCCGCCTGGAAGGCAAGCGAGTGGAGCCCCTGGCGTCGGGGGCTTCCGTTTCGGTCGTAGGAAAGAAGGTAATGACCCTGCTGGCGCCCCTGGCGGAGGAGCGGGGAGTGGAGTTGCACGCGCACATGCCGGAAAGACTCCCCCGGGCCAGGATCAGTGAGGACCTACTGGGGCAGGTGTTGATCAACCTGGTGGAGAACGGGATCAAATATACCCCGAAAGGGGGAAGAGTGGAGATGCGGGCACAGGAACACGAAGGCCTGGTGCAGGTAGCTGTGGCGGATACCGGCATCGGGATACCCGCCGAAAGCATTTCCCGGGTTTTTGAGCGTTTTTACCGCGTAGAAAAAGCCCGTTCCCGCCACATGGGCGGCACCGGCCTGGGGCTGGCCATCGTCAAGCACATCGTGGAGGCCCACGGCGGTACGGTGGGAGCGGAGAGCCGGGTGGGCCGGGGCAGCACCTTTACCTTCACCCTCCCCAGCGAACCCGCCGGAGAGACGTAATATGGTGATTATTGAAGAGGCTGGAGCTAGGTAGTATAATATCCTTATCGATAACAAACAAGTAAAGCTGGGTGAAGGGCTTGGGTGAGGTTACTATCAGCAGCAAGTACCAGGTGGTTCTTCCTAAAGAGATACGCTCCCGGCTTAACCTAAAAGCTGGCCAAAAGCTGCAAGTAATGGTCAAAGGGAATACTATCACCATGGTTCCCTTGTACCCTGCGCATAAAATGCGGGGGATGTTCAAGGGGATGGATACCGGCGGATTCAGGGAAGAGGAAGAACGCGTATGATCCTGGTGGACTCGTGCGGGTGGCTGGAATTCCTGGCCGATGGCCCACTTGCCCAGGCTTACGAGCGGTATTTCGAAAGGTTAGGGGAGTTGGTAACGCCTACTATCGTACTCTACGAGGTCTACAAGAAAATCAAGCGAGAACGGGGGGAAGAAGACGCGCTGCTGGTGGCGGCTCAGATGCACCGTACCCGGCTTGTGCAACTTACCCCAAGTATCGCCCTGTACGCCGCTGATCTGAGCCTGAAACATTTCCGCCCTCCCGGGAACGAGTCCCGGGTTTTTTATATTTAATCCGCTTGAGACGTGTGCTAAATTTTTTTATGCAGAAGGTATTTCCTGGCGGGGACAGAATCATCTGGTAGGAAATTACGCCAGTATTTTCTGGACCAAACGCGACTAATAGGGGGTTGTATATGGTACAGGCAGATTGGATGTCTATTCCAGACCTGATGGCGTGCAAGCGCCTTTTATGCATCCAGCCCCACCCTGACGATAACGAGATCGGCGCCGGCGGGACCATTGCCCGGTTGGTCAAACTGGGGTGTACTGTTACTTTCCTGACTGTTACCGACGGTGGTATTGGCAGTCGTGACCCACTGGTACCACCTGACGCCCTCGCGGCGATTAGACGCGCGGAAATCCGGGAAGCGGCGCGTATACTGGGTGTTGCCGGGACACTGGAGTTCGGCTACCCCGACGCGGCCTTCCTGCCCGAAAAGGAATTATGCCAGAAGATTGTGGGAGTAATCCGGGATATCAAACCGGACTTCGTGATGACCGTGGACCCCTGGCTGCCCTACGAGACCCACCCGGACCACCGGGCGGTGGGAATGGCGGCGGCGGCAGCGTGCTTCATGACTGTTTTCCCCCACTTCCCTTCCTGGGGTGGCGTTTTACCGGCGCCGGCGTGGGAGGTTCAGGGGATCGCCTTATATCACACGGCTTACCCCAACACCTTTATCAACGTGGATGAGGCGTGGGATATCAAGCTGGCGGCCATCCGGGCCAGCGCCAGCCAGTGCGACAGGTCGTGGTGGGAAGACTTTGAAGGGTACCTGGACCGGAAATCGAGAAGCCTGGCCGAAGGGAAGGGGTATGCCCGCGTGGAGGCCTTCAAGGTGTTGAAACGGTCACACCTGCATATCAATGTGGATGCCATCAACATGTAATGGGCGGCCAGCGGCGCGGTAAAAGCCCCAGGCTATTTTCAGGGTAAATGCCCCATGGCCGGTATTTGGCCTTCTACGGCGCATGAAAATGGGGAAGGGAACCCGAGCGCAAGCCGCCAATCTGTCTTAGGTAACTTAAAGATTCCGGGGGAGGTGTTGGTTTGATAGGTAAAAACGGGTTGATCTACAGCGCCGGTTCCGCTTCTGCCGCCCTGGCCAACGCGGCTTTCTCCACCTACGTGATGTTTTACTACGTGGATGTGCTGAAAATGCCTGCCGCGTTGATCGGCATCGGCATGATGTTTTACGGGCTTTGGAACGCCGTGAATGATCCTCTCCTGGGCCAGATATCCGACGGTACCAGGAGCAGGTGGGGGCGCAGGGTTCCTTACATCCTCTTTGGGTCCGTACCCCTGGCCCTGGCCTTTATCCTGGTGTGGACTCCTCCCCTGAAATGGGTGGGGGGTAACCAGGCCTACCTGTTTACCTACTTCATGATTGCCATCCTGCTGTTCGATACGCTGTACACACTGGTGATCCTTAACTGGACCGCTCTTTTCCCGGAAATGTTCAGGTCCCAGGAAGAACGCACCAAAGTATCGGCCCAGCGGGAGATATTCGGCATCCTGGGGAATGTCCTGGGCATCGCCTTACCTCCGGTGATGTACGCGGCGGTAGGGTGGCCGGCCATGGGTGCTGTGTTCAGTCTTGTAATCTTGATTTTTCTTGGTGTCAGCCTGTTGGGTTCCCGGGAAGATCCGGTCGTCGGCCGGGGAAAAGGGCTGGGGATGGTTGCCTCCCTCAAGGCTACCTTTACCAACTACTCGTTTCTGATGTATGTGCTAGCCAGCCTGTTTATTCAGTTCACCTTCGTCATGCTGCAGGCCGGCCTTCCTTTCTATACAAAGTACGCGCTGGGTATCAGTTCACAGGAGACTACCTACATGTTCGGCATGGCATTTCTGGTGGCTCTAGTGCTGGTAAGACCGTGGAGTATGGCAGCCAATAAAATAGGTTCCCGCAACGCCATGATGCTGAGCGGCATGCTCTACGGCCTGGCGCTGATCCCCCTGTGGTTCGCCCGCGACTTCTTGGGGGGGATTATCAGTACCGGCCTGCTGGGCATCGGCCTGGCCGGGTTGCTGGTGTTAATAAACGTGCTCCTGTCCGATGTGATCGACGAGGATGAGTTGAGGACGGGTGCCCGGAGAGAAGGGATGTATTTCGGGGTCAACGGTTTCTGCATCCGGCTGGGCATCTCCATGCAGGCGGTCATCACCGGGCAGGTCCTGGCCCGGACGGGCTACGACGCCCACTTGGCGGTCCAGCCGCCAGGCGCGGTCATGGGTATCAAGTCCCTGGTAACTGTGGTACCGATGCTCTCCCTCCTCCTGGCCCTGTTCTTCCTGTACAAGTACCCGCTGCATGGAGAGAGGTTAACAAAGGTAAGGGAAAATATGCGGTCTGTAACAGAGGTAAGACGTAAAAATATCGAAGAGGAATGCCGTCGCCTAGCCCGAGGCGCAAGGGGTCGGTAGTCTTCTAGGCATTGTTGAACATCTAAAAAAATTTGCATATCTCTTGATACGTATTATTTATACGTATATAATTGTATTGAAAGGAGGGTAATGCAGTTGAGAAGTTGCTCGTCAAGGGAAATACTAAAAATCTTGATTGACGACGGGTGGTACATAAAAGGCCAACGAGGTTCGCATATACAACTGCTACACCCTACCAAAAAAGGAAAGGTCACAGTCCCCACCCGAAGAAGGATTTAGACATGAAGGTAGTCAAAAGCATACTCAATCAAGCAGGGCTTGAATAAAGCCCCGCTAAAGGAGGATTGGCAAAAATGGATAAACGCAAGGAAAAATTCATTTTTCCGGCTGTGTTCGACCCGTGCGAGGAAGGCGGCTACTGCATTACCTTCCCGAACCTGCCTGGGTGTATTACCCAGGGCGGCGACATTGATGACGCGCTTTATATGGCCAAGGATGCTTTAGAGCTTCACCTTTGGGGCATGGAGGATGACGGCGATCCTATTCCCGAGCCGACGCCCCCAGAAACAATTCAGGCTCCTAAAGGCGGGTTTGTAACCTTGATCCAAGCCTGGATGCCTCCGGTCCGCGACGAAATGGCGAATAAAGCCATTAAAAAAACCTTAACTATCCCTAAGTGGTTAAATGACCTGGCCGAGCAAGAGAGAATAAACTTTTCTCACGAATTGCAAATTGCCTTAAAAAACCGTTTAGGCATAATAGATCGCCCTCGTAATGTCACGAAGCAGCCATAGATGGCTGCAGAGGAATTTAAACAGTACGAATGGGAGCAAGAAGCCAAACCACAAAGAACCCAATTTGATCCTGCGTCGATTGAACTAACCAAGATATTTCCTTGGATTAGGTAAGAAAAAGGCCCACCGCTTCAAAATCGCGGCAATGCGCCCAGAGCAATGTCCGTTGTGGTGAGCCACCGAACCTGGGAAGCCGGACTCCGTGATCTCGTGAAACTTTTTTCTTTTTTCCACGTAGAATCAGGGTGAATAGACAGGATTGTAGTTTAAGGAGAGATTGTATGAAAACCGCTATTGTCTTCTCATCTACTCACGGGACAACAGAAAAGGCATCTCAATTACTTGGAGAGCATATCAAAGGGGATGTAGAAATCATAGACTTAAGGAAGTGTCCAAACCCCAGTCTAGAAGAATATAATTCTGTAATACTGGGAAGTTCAATTCATGCTGGTTCCGGCCAATCAAGAGTTAATCAATTCATTAAAAAACACCAAAGCGTTTTAATTACCAAGCAGATCGGTCTTTTCCTTTGTTGCATGTATGAGGGAGATCAAGCTGTCAAGCAATTTGAAACGGCTTACCCTGAAGAATTAAGAGAAATATCTGTCGCCAATGGATTGTTTGGCGGAGAGTTTATCTTTTCTAAAATGAATTTCTTGGAACGGCAAATAGTAAAAAAGGTAAGTGGTATAACTAATGATGTTTCTAAGCTTGATGTTAACGAAATCAAGAAGTTCGCCGACAAGTTTAATGCAAATACCTAGTTCAGGGCGAAGTCTAAGACTATTATGTATAGCTTCAGGGTTCCAGTCGAACAACAGGTGTTAACTTATCAAAGTCTCTGTCGTACGAATAAATCTGAAGCAGCCCCTTGGCGGGCATCTGTGCCGCCACAAAAGCATCAGTCCAATCCACGTTCTTTTCCGAATAGAATTGTAAGGCCTGGCGAGCCGTTTCCTTACTGGAGAAACGTATGCCCCGCAGGCCAAGAACCGGAAGAAGCAATTCCCTGATTTTCTCCTTGGGCTGCTTGTAAAACTTCTCCAGTGTCCATACAACATCGGCGAGCACAAGATCAGGTAGGAATACCTGCTCCGTACCCTCTTCCACCCGTTTTAGTAATGTAGCACAGCGGTCCGCTTGTTCGGGGACGTCATTGGTGAGGAAGCGAAGCAAAATGTTAGCGTCGATTACTCGCGGTTCTTTCATGGACCGTTTCCTCCATAGCCTGATGACGGGCAGATTTGAAGTTCTGCTCGCCGGACACTTTTACACTCCCTTTGAGGGACTCGATTCCCTTCTCTGAGGGGACGAGACGCACATTTCCATCTTCTACAATAAAACGGACATAAGTGCCATACCCTATGTGCAGGTGTCTTCTAACTTCAGCGGGCAGAGTTACCTGCCCTTTCCTTGAAACCTTGGCGAGCATTGCAGTATTCCTCCCTTCTTTACTCTAAATCAATTGTAAAGCATGATACCGCATCTGTAAAGTGAGATTACTTGAGACCATGATTAAAACCATGTTCGAATGTCAGTACAAATCCAGAGAGGTGTCGTTATGACCACGGAAGAAGCTATCCGCGTTCGTGTCTCCGTAAGAACTTACCGGCCTGATCCGGTTGACCCCACGACCATGGAGCGCTTGCGCGCGTCCATCCGCTCGGCCGTGCCGTTCTTCCCGGCACTGGGGGCCCGGATTGAATTAATCAGCGAACCGGAAAGGGCAGGCCGCATTTTCACCGGCCTGAATAAGGTCTTTGGCAGGGTACCCCACGCGCTGGTGGGGCTGTCCCTGCGGGATCCGGGCGCCTACGAAAACCTGGCTTTCATGGAAGAGCAGGTGGTATTGGAGGCCACCAAACTCGGGCTGGGTACCTGCTGGATCGCTGGAAACTTCAACTTCGAGGAGGCTGCCAGGATGCTGAGGGCCACTGCCGGGGAAGTGGCGTCCAACGCTATCGCCTTTGGTGATGGCCAATCTTCCCTGTACAATACGGTAAATTCTTCATGGAACCTTAACGGCAGTGCGGTAGTATACTGTTAGGGTGATGATCAATCAAAGGAGGACACAGGAAGCATGGCCAAAAGCAGACTGGCAAAGCTCTTGCATGAGCGTTCGGATTTACTGGACCGCTGGTTGGTGGATCAAGGCCGCAGGACCGAGATCCTGGCCCGGTTGATGGAACTGGAGGAGAGGATCAACGCCGAACAGGAGCGGGGAGCGCGGAGTTACCTGGAACACGTGCTGCCGGCCAAAACAGCCAGCCGGGCCTGAGAAAGGCCCAGACAAATTACCCGGGACTTATTCCCGGGTTTTTCTGTTTTCATCCGCCATCGTACCGTTTTAACATCCCGGATTCTTTACACAAAGTTAACATAGCCGTAATTGGGTATTAACGTATGGCCTGTATAATCAGGATTGTAAAGCTTGCCACATTAAGTGGACAAAAAGGAAGGGGAAAAAGAAGTGAAGGTCAACAGTAAGGTATTGGTAGTATTGCTGGTGGGCTTGCTTGCCCTGGCTTTCCTGGTTACCGGCTGCGGCAAGGCTACCACGGAAAAACCCGCTGATAAGGCCAACGAACCTGCGAAGCTTTCCGGTACGATCAAAATTGACGGTTCCAGTACTGTTTATCCCATTTCCGAGGGGGTTGCCGAGGAATTCATGAAGCTGCACAAGGAAGTCCAGGTAACCGTCGGCTTCTCCGGTACCGGCGGCGGTTTCAAGAAGTTTACCGCGGGTGAGACCGATATCAGCGACGCTTCCCGTCCTATTAAAGACGCTGAAAAAGAAGCTGCCAAGACAAACGGGATTGAATACATCGAAATGCCCATCGCTTACGACGGGATCTCCGTAGTGGTGAACAAGGACAACAACTGGGTCGACTCCATGACCGTGGAAGAACTGAAGAAGCTATGGGAACCCGAAAGCAAAATCACCAAGTGGAACCAGATCCGCCCCGAATGGCCTGATATGGAAATCAAACTTTATGGTCCCGGCACCGACTCCGGCACCTTTGAGTACTTCACCGAGGCGATTGTCGGCGAAGCCAAGAAGAGCCGCGGTGACTATACCGCCAGTGAGGATGACAACCAACTGGTGACCGGTGTGAGCGGTGACAAGGGAGCCCTGGGATACTTCGGCTACGCCTACTACCTGGAGAACAAGGACAAGCTGAAGATAGTGGCTGTCGACGGCGGAAACGGACCTGTGGTTCCTTCGTCCGACACCATCAACAACGGGACATATAAGCCGCTCTCCCGGCCCATCTTCATCTACCCGAGCAAGAAGTCGCTGGAGCGGCCGGAAGTCAAGGAATTCGTCAAATACTACCTGACCGAAGGCGTCAAGATTATTCCTGAAGTCGGCTATGTGCCCATGCCGGACTCCGTTTATAAAGAAAACCTGGCCAAGCTCCAGTAAAGGCCGGGTGGGCGAACAATCTTTCCCCAAAACGGGGTTGATGTGATACGGGTGTGGTGTCCCCCACGGCGAGTGACCCTGTGGGGGTACCGCACTTTCGTGCCGCAAACCGCAAAAGCACTATTGGAAGGAGATGGAGAAGTGGAGGGTGCGCAAGTGACCCAGGAAAGCAAGACCCAGTCGGAGCCGGAGGCAAAGGGCCGGCGCAAGGGAGAGGAAGCCATCAAGATCATCCTGCTGGCGTGTGCCTCGGTTTCTGTGGTTACCACCGTCGGCATTGTTCTGTCTTTATTGAGAGAGACCATTTCCTTTTTCAGTGAGGTCTCCGTGGTGGAGTTTTTAACCGGTACCAAGTGGACTCCCCTTTTCGTTCCCCAACATTTCGGGATATTGCCTCTGATGTCGGGGACCCTGTTGGTGGCGGTGGGTTCCAGTATCGTGGCTCTACCTATCGGCCTGGCCAGCGCCATTTATCTCAGCGAGTACGCCCCGGACCGCGTGCGCCGGGTGGTGAAGCCGCTTTTGGAGGTCCTGGTGGGTATTCCCACTGTGGTATACGGGTATTTCGCCCTGACCTTCGTCACGCCCATCCTGCGCGCCCTGATCCCGCAAACGGAAATCTTTAATGCCCTCAGCGCTTCGATTGTAATGGGCATCATGATCATTCCCATGGTTTCATCCCTCAGTGAGGACGCCATGCTGGCGGTACCGCGTTCTTTGCGAGAGGCGGCCTACGCCCTGGGGGCCACCAAGGTGGAGGTGGCCACCAAGGTGGTGGTGCCGGCGGCCTTTTCCAGTGTGGTGGCGTCCTTCGTCCTGGCCCTGTCCCGGGCCATCGGCGAGACCATGATCGTGACGCTGGCCGCGGGGTCCACACCCAAGCTGACCCTGAACCCCCTGGAAAGCATCCAGACCATGACCGGCTACATTGCCCAGATCAGCAGCGGTGACACCCCCCACGGCAGCATCGAGTACCTGACTATCTTTGCGGTGGGGATGACCCTGTTCGTGATGACCCTGGTGATGAACGTCCTGGCCCAGGTGGTAACCCGCAAGTACCGGGAGGTGTACTAAATGAACGGAGCCGATGCGCAGCACGCCATGCGGCTTGCCGCCAGAAAACGCAAGAATGCCCTCTTTCACGCCCTGTGCCTGGTAGCCAGCCTGGTGGGTATCCTTGTTTTGGTGATCCTGCTGGCTGACATCCTGGCCAAGGGCCTGGGTTCCCTGGACTGGCAGTTTCTCATGAGTTTCCCGTCCCGGTTTCCCCACAAGGCTGGGTTGAAGTCCGCCCTTTTCGGCACCATGTGGCTGGTGGTTATCATGGCGCCCATCGCCTTTCCGGTGGGGGTAGGCACCGCCATCTATTTAGAAGAGTATGCCCGGCAAAACTGGCTGCAAAAGGTGATCCAGACCAATATCAACAACCTGGCGGGTGTACCTTCCATTATCTACGGCCTGCTGGGCCTGGCGGTGTTCGTCCGCGCCCTGGGGTTGGGCCGGAGTCTCTTAGCGGGTGCGCTGACCATGGCGCTCCTGGTGCTGCCCATCATTATCGTCGCGTCCCAGGAGGCTATCCGCAGTGTGCCGATCTCACTGCGCCACGCCTCTTACGCCCTGGGGGCCTCTCGCTGGCAGACGGTGCGGTACGTGGTGTTACCATCGGCCATTCCCGGTATCCTTACGGGAACCATCCTGGCCGTGTCCCGGGCTGTCGGGGAGACCGCGCCCATGCTGATCGTGGGGGCCTGGGCGTTTATCGCCTCCACCCCCAAAAGCACGCTGGACCCCTTTACTGTCCTGCCCATGCAGATCTATAACTGGACCACCCGCCCGCAGGCGGGCTTCCAGGAGATCGCGGCCGCCGGCATCATCGTCCTGCTGGTCCTCCTGCTCACCATGAACGCTGTAGCCATTTTCCTGCGCAACCGCTACCAGAGGAGGTCGGAAGAGTAATGTCTACCCAAACCAGCCCTGTTGTCCTGGGTGCGCGGGGGTTAAAGGTGTGGTACGGCGCCACCCCTGCTTTACGGGATGTTACAATGGAGTTCTTTCGCCACCATGTTACCGCCATCATCGGCCCCTCCGGGTGCGGGAAAAGCACGCTGCTCAGGTGCATGAACCGCATGAATGACCTGATCCGGGGTTTCCGGCTAGAAGGGGAGATCCTGTTTAACGGTCAAAACGTGTGCGCTGGCGACATCGACGCCGCCCAGATCCGGTACCGCATCGGGATGGTCTTCCAAAAGCCCAATCCCTTCCCCAAGTCCATCTACGACAACGTGGCCTTTGGGCCCCGGATCAACGGCTTCGATGGAAACCTTGACGAAATCGTGGAGCGTTCGCTAAGGTGGGCCGCCCTGTGGGACGAAGTCAAGGACCGGCTGCACCAGAACGCCTACATGCTGTCGGGCGGGCAGCAGCAGCGGCTTTGCATCGCCAGGGCGCTGGCGGTGGAACCGGAGGTGCTGTTGATGGACGAACCCTGTTCAGCCCTGGACCCTTCTTCCACCCTGAAGATCGAGGAGCTGATCGATACCTTGAAGTCCTCTTACACCATCGTGATGGTGACCCATAACATGCAGCAGGCGGCCCGGGTGGCGGATTACACGGCATTTCTTTTGAACGGCGAACTGGTGGAATACGGGCCTACCTCTGAGATATTCACCACCCCAAAGGACCGCAGGACTGAGGATTATATCACCGGGCGGTTCGGATAATCGCCGGTGAAAAAAGGAGGAGAAAACTGGATGGTAACCAGAACAACCTTTGACCAGGCCCTGAAGAGCCTGCAACAAGACATCCTGCGCATGGGCAGCCTGGTGGAAGAGGCCATCGCCCGGGCGGTGGAGTCCCTGGCCAAACAGGACGAGGCCATGGCCCAGAAGGTGATTGACGGTGATGCGATCATCGACGAGCTGGAACTGGAGATCGATGACACCTGCATGAAGCTGATCGCCACCCAGCAGCCCATGGCCAAGGACCTGCGGCGCATCGCAACGGGGTTCAAGATCATCACCGACCTGGAACGGATCGCGGACCATGCCGTGGACATTGCCAAGATCGCCAAGCGCATCGCCAACCAGCCCCTGATCAAACCCCTCATCGACATCCCCCGCATGGCCCAGCTCGCCCAGAAGATGGTGAAGGAGGCGCTGGACGCCTATGTGCGGGAGGACGTGGACCTGGCCCACCGGATGGCCAAAGACGACGACCAGGTTGACAGCCTGCACAACCAGGTCTTCCGCGAGCTGCTGGTGTACATGATGGAGGACCCCAGGACCATCACCCAGGCCACCTACCTGCTGTTTGTCAGCCGGTACCTGGAACGCATCGCCGACCACGCCACCAACATCGGGGAAGGCGTCATCTACCTGGTTACGGGAGAACGGAAAGAGCTTAATGACTAAAATATTTTAGCTACAAATTTCACAACATGACGATTTAAGGGGAGGCTGAAAGCGACGGGGGCGCGGCCTCCCTCAGTTGTTTCTAAAGTTGTAAAATGAAGTTAAGCGGCGAAAAACCAGCTTTGCTTTTAGCGTAATACAGGATTATATTAGTACCATCGTGCTTGCGTGTAGAATTTCGTCGAAGGGGAGAGGATCGGGGGCCATGCCTGCAACCGCCGGGGATTTGTGGGGTAACCTTTTTCTACTCGTACTGCTTACATATACGGTGGCGGCGGTCCTGTCCGCCCTCTGCTACCGCTTCCCGCGCCCTGCCGGCTACCTGGGCCACGGCCTGGCTGCCCTGGCTGCCGCGGGAGGCGTTATTCTTTCCTGGGGGCTCTTGACTGCTCGCGGTACATGGAGCGCTCCGC
Source organism: Clostridiales bacterium PH28_bin88 (assembly GCA_000987045.1). GTDB lineage: Bacteria > Bacillota > PH28-bin88 > PH28-bin88 > PH28-bin88 > PH28-bin88. The sequence continues at coordinate 165,060 of LAKY01000050.1, forward strand.
TTCCCTGGAACTGGCCCCTGGGTAGTCCCACGCTGCAGGTCGACGGACTCAGCGCCTTCTTCGTAATGGTGATTTCCCTGCTGGCGCTGGCGGTGTCCGTGTTCTCCCTCGGGTATGTCCGGGAATACGACGGGAAGGTCAACCAGGGTTTTCTGGGAGCGGCCTACAACCTCTTTATCCTCTCCATGCTGCTGGTGGTTACCGCCGGGGATGCCTTCCTGTTCCTGGTGGTGTGGGAACTGATGGCCCTGGTCTCCTTCCTGCTGGTGACGGCGGAGCACGCCCACGCCCCCGTTGGACGGCCCGGATTTATCTACCTGGTGATGACCCACCTGGGGACCGGCCTGATCATGCTGTCTTTCCTGGTCTTCTACCGGTTTAGCGGCGACTTCAGCTTTGCTTCCTTCGCCGCCGCTGGTACTGCCATGCCCGGCGCCTGGCAGAGCACGGCCTTTGTTCTGGCTTTGATTGGCTTCGGCACCAAGGCCGGCCTGGTGCCCCTGCACATCTGGCTCCCGCAGGCCCACCCGGCGGCCCCCAGCCATGTCTCCGCCCTGATGTCCGGGGTGATGATCAAGACGGCCGTTTACGGGCTCGCCCGGGTAGCCTTTACCTTCCTGGGGGCTCACCTCTTCTGGTGGGGAGTGGTGGTGCTGCTGGCAGGCACCGTATCCGCCCTGCTGGGTGTGATGTACGCCCTGATGGAGCATGACTTGAAGCGCCTGCTGGCCTACCACAGCGTGGAGAACATCGGCATCATCCTGATGGGGATGGGCGCGGCCATGGTTTTTACCGCGGCCGGGCAACCCGCCCTGGCGGTGGCGGGAATGGTGGCCTCCCTGTATCACCTCATCAACCACGCCGTTTTTAAAGGGCTGCTGTTCCTTGGAGCCGGCGCGGTGGTATCGGCTGCGCACACCCGGGATATGGAAAAGCTGGGCGGGCTTATCCGGGGGATGCCCTGGACCGCGGCCTTTTTCCTGGCGGGCTCGGTCTCCATCGCCGCCCTGCCGCCCTTCAACGGTTTTATCAGCGAGTGGCTGACCTTTCAGTCCCTGTTAAACGGGTTTCGGGTGCCCGGCGCGGTAGCTATCCTGGCGCCGGTTGCCGGGGCCGCCCTGGCCCTTACCGGGGCACTGGCGGCGGCCTGTTTCGTCAAGGCCTTTGGCGTGTGCTTTTTGGCCCAACCCCGCAGTGAGGCCGCCCGGTCCGCGAGGGAGGTTTCCGGCAGCATGCTGGGAGGGATGGGCTTCCTGGCGCTGATGTGCCTCGCCCTGGGTGTTTTTCCCGCGTTGGTGATCAGCCGGTTATCCCCGGTTGCCGTGGGTCTGGTGGGGCAGGTGACCGGTATTCCGGGAGCGGACGCTCCCCTGCTGGCTGGCACTTCCCTGGCGGCGGGATTGGGCTCGCTGTCGCCGGCGGCGCTTCCGGCCGCCCTGCTGGCCTTGGTCCTGCTGGCACTGGCGGCGGGAAGGGTACTCGGCTCCCGGGCGCCCCGCCGGACCGGAGAGACCTGGGCCTGCGGCATTCCTTCCCTGGAACCGGTGATGGGGTATACCGCTACCGCCTTTTCCCAACCCATCCGGCAGATCTTCAGGGGAGTGTTCCAGCCGACCCAGGAGGTCAAGGCCAGCTACGATGGCTGGCCGTACTTCCCGAAGGCGATCAGGTATCACGGGCATATCCGGCCGCTCTTCGAAGACTACCTTTACCGCCCGGTCCTGCAGTGGCTGCTGGCGTTTTCGGCAAAGGTGCGGGGTTTCCAGGCCGGCAGCATCCACCTGTACCTGGTGTACATATTGATCACGCTGGTATTATTACTGTCCTTCGCCGTATAAGTCAAGCGCCGCGATAAACTTTGCATGGAATTTAGTCGCGACGACCTGTTGAGGGGGAGAAGAAGTGTTGGTCGTGTCAGCAGTCGTTCAGGTATTAATCCTGGTTTTACTGGCTCCCTTGATCACCGGCATCATCAAAAAGGCCAAGGCCTTTTTCCAGTGCCGGCAGGGCCCGGGGATCTTTCAGATGTACTACGACCTGAGCAAGTACTGGGGTAAAGAGACCCTTGTCTCGGAGCACACCTCGTGGATTTTCAGCGCTGCTCCGTACGTGAACTTCGGTGCTGTCCTGGCGGCGGGACTGATGGTGCCTACCCTGGTTGCTTCCCCTCCCCTGGGGTTTGCCGGGGACGTGATCGCCGTGGTCTACCTGCTGGCCCTCGGGCGGTTTTTCATGGCCCTGGCCGGCCTGGACGCCGGCCACTCCTTTGGGGGGATGGGCAGCAGCCGGGAGATGGCCGTGTCCGCCATGGCGGAACCGGCCCTGATGGTAGCGGTGTTTGCGGTGTCTCTGGCGGCGGGGTCCACCAACATGGGCGCCATTGTCAGGTCGGGACTGGACGGGGGCGGGGCGGCCCTTAGCCCCACCTACCTGCTGGCCCTGGCGGGACTGATGATTGTAGCCCTGGCGGAGACGGGGCGCATCCCGGTGGACAACCCCGACACCCACCTGGAACTGACCATGATCCACGAGGGGATGCTGCTGGAATATACCGGCCGGGACCTGGCCCTGATGCACTGGGCGGCCTCCATCAAGCAACTGTTGATCTTTTCCCTCCTGGCCAACATATTTTTCCCGTGGGGGGTGGCTGCCGGGTGGGGGCTTTTGGAGGTGCTCACCGCCGGGCTGGCCTACTTGTTGAAACTGCTGTTCCTGGCATTTCTCGTAGCGGTGGTGGAGACATCCACCGCCAAGATGCGCCTTTTCCGGGTGCCCGAACTGCTGGGACTGTCGTTCATCCTGGGACTGCTGGCGCTGGTTTCTCAATACCTGCAAAGGGGATAAGATGATGGAATTATACGGTCTCTTGTTGACAATCCTGCTGGTGCTGGCGTTCCTGGTCCTGCACAGCAGGCGGCCCGCGGTGGCGGTGGTCCTGGTGGGATCTCAATCCATGGCGCTGGCGCTAACGGCGGCCTGGTGGGGGCGGGAACAGGGCCTGTGGGAGATGTACCTGGCGGTGTTGTTTATCGTAGCGGTCAAGGGCCTGGCCATCCCCTGGGTGCTGCTGCGGGCGGTCCGCCGGACCGGCAGTCACCTGGAGCAGGGGGTATGGGGACCGAACGCCCTCCTGCTGGTCGCCGCTGCCCTGGTTGCCCTGGCCTTTTATACCACCTCCCGGTGGACGGGTACTTTCGGCCCGGAAACAGGTTTGGCCCTGCCGGTGGCGGTCGGCGTAATCCTGGTGGGTTTGGTGGTGATGGTGGGCAAGCGGCTGGCCCTGACCCAGGTACTGGGCCTCCTGGTAATGGAAAACGGGCTGTTTCTCACCGCCCTCGCCATGACCGGCAGCCTGCCGGTGCTGGTGGAAATGGGGATCCTTTTCGACGCCCTGGTGGGGGCGGTAATCATGACCATGTTTTGCGCCAGGATTAATGACACCTTTGCCACCCAGGATACCAGCAAACTATCCACACTAAAGGGATGAAGATGCAATGAAATTAATCTGGCTGTTATTAATACCAATACTGGCGGGGGCGGCGAGTGCCGCTGCGCCGGACAGGCGCCTAGCCTACTGGCTGAGCGGAGTGGGGAGCACGCTGACCTTGCTGGCCGGCATGCTGGTGGCGCTGCCCGTCCTGGCGGGGTCCGGGGTGGTGCGGGAGGCCGGCGGCCTGTTCCGGGTGGATGCCCTCAGCGCCTTACTGGTGGCGGTGATCGTGATTGTGGGGGCGATGGCCACCCTTTACTCCGCGGGTTACATGGAAAAGGAAGTCGCGGAGGGAGTTTTCGAGCCCCGGCGGCTCAAGTGGTACTACCTCTGGCTGCACGTGTTTATCTTCACCATGCTGCTTACCGTTACGGTGGACAACCTGGGCCTGATGTGGGTGGCCATCGAGGCCACCACCCTGGTCTCCGCCCTGCTGGTGGGATTTACCCACCAGCGAGCATCCCTGGAGGCGGCGTGGAAGTACATCATCATCTGCACCGTGGGGATCGGTTTCGCTCTCCTGGGCACCATTCTGACCTTTGCCGCCGCCCAGCAGGCACTGGGCGAGGCCGGCGGCACCCTTGACTGGACGGCCCTGGTGGAAGCGTCGCCTTCCCTGCCGGTCGGGCTGGTCAAACTGGCCTTTATCTTCATCCTGGTCGGCTACGGTACCAAGGCCGGGCTGGCGCCCATGCACACCTGGCTGCCTGATGCCCACAGCCAGGCCCCCTCGCCGGTGAGCGCCCTGCTGTCGGGAGTGCTTCTGAACTGCGCCCTGTATGGAATTGTCCGTTTTCATATTATCGTATCCGGCTCTCCCGCTGGGGATTTCTCCGCCAACCTGCTGCTGCTGTTCGGGCTGGTGTCCATGGGATTGGCGGTCCCCTTCGTGTTAACGCAGCAAGATATTAAGCGGATGCTGGCTTACTCCAGCGTGGAGCACATGGGGATCATGGCGGTGGGCTTTGGCTTTGGAGGGCCCCTGGCGGTGTACGGGGCGCTCCTGCACCTGGTCAACCATGCCCTGACCAAGGCCATGCTCTTCCTGGTAGCCGGAAATCTGGCCCACCGCTACCACACCCGCCAGATGGCCCGCATCAAGGGGGCGGCGCAAGCCATGCCGGTCACCGGTACCCTGCTCCTCCTGGGCGCCTTTGCCATCACCGGATCACCCCCCTTCGGCCTGTTTGCCAGCGAGTTTTCCGTCTTGACAGCCGGTTTTCACCAGGGGAGATTAATCCCGGCGGTGCTGTTCCTGCTGTTTATCGCCGTCATTTTTGCCGGGTTTGCTTACTATGCCGGTAAAATGGCCCTGGGTGGGTTGCCGGCCAGGATTCCCCGCGGCGAAAAGCTGGGCTGGCAGGCTGCCCTGGTAATCCTTCCCACGCTGGTAGTGCTGGCCCTGGGAATTTACATGCCCCCCGCTTTGGGTAAAGCCCTGGAAGCGGTGGCAGGCGTGGTGCGGGGGGTGTAGCGGTGACTGTAGGGGATTTGCAGCGCCTGATCTATGAGTTGCGCCAGGAACTTGGCGAGGGTCTTGGAGCAGAGGAGCGGCACGGGAATGAATTCCGGTTGGAAGTGAGGCGGGATTTGTTTCCCGCTGCCTGCCGCCACCTGTCCCACCAGGGGCGGGCAGCGCTGGTCAACATGGTGGGTACCGATGAGCGGGAGATTGATGGCTGTTACCGGCTTTACTACACCTTCTCCCCGGAGGACGCGGACCTCTTCATCACTCTGATCTCCGGCATACCACCGGAGGACCCGGCGTTCCCGTCGGTGACCCCGGTGGTACCGGCGGCCCACTGGTACGAGCGGGAGGTGCAGGACCTGCTGGGGCTGGCGGCCCAAGGCCACCCCGATCCCCGGCCGCTGGTCCTCCACCGCCAGTGGCCGCGCAGCCTTTACCCCTTAAGGAAGGATTTTGACGGCACAGTCCAGCCGGAACTTACCGGGGAACATTTCCCCTTCCGGCAGGTGGAAGGGGATGGGGTCTGCCAGGTGCCGGTGGGACCCATTCACGCGGGCATCATCGAGCCGGGGCATTTCCGCTTCAGCGTGGTGGGCGAGGCCATCATCAACCTGGAGGCCCAGCTCTTCTACACCCACCGGGGGGTGGAAAAGCGCTGCGAGGGCATGCCTTACCACCGGGCGCTGTTACTGGCTGAGCGGACCTGCGGCGCCTGTTCCTTCTCCCACTCCACCGCCTTCTGCCAGGCGGTGGAAAAACTGGCCGGCGTTGTGGTGCCGGAACGGGCCGGCTACCTGCGGGCAATGCTGCTGGAACTGGAACGGTTGTATAACCACATCGGGGACATCGGCAACATTTGTGCCGGCGTGGGCCTGGCCTTCGGTACCAGCCACGGCGGCAGGCTGAAGGAGCGGCTGATGGCCTTAAACCAGCGGGTGGCGGGAAACCGCTTCCTCCGGGGGGTTAACGTCACCGGCGGGGTTGGCAGGGACCTGGATGACGATACCCGCCGGGTGGTCTTGGACACCGTGGCGGAGGTAAGACGGGACTTCCGGGAGGTGTTGGATATCCTCCTGGACAACAGCGCCTTCCGGGACCGGTTGGAAACCACGGGGGTACTGTCCACCCAGGTGGCGCGGGACCTGGGGGTGGTAGGCCCGGCTGCCCGCGCATCCGGCATCGACCGGGATACCCGCCGGGACCACCCCCACGCTGCTTACGACCGGTTGAGCGTCCGGGTGCCGGTTTACACCCAGGGAGACGTGATGGCCAGGTTCCGGGTGAGGGCGGACGAGGTGATAATCTCCCTGGATATGGTGGAAGAACTGCTTAACACCCTCCCGGCCGGGCCGGTTAGAATCGGAGTGGGCAGCATTCCGCCCTACCGGGCCGCCCTGGGCTATACAGAGTCGCCCCGGGGCGAGGACATCCACTGGGTGATGAGCGGGCCCGGCGACACCGTTTTCCGCTGCCGCATCCGCTCCGCCTCGTACTGCAACTGGCCGGCGGTGCCCATGACGGTGCCAGGGAATATTGTTCCCGACTTCCCGCTGATCAACAAGAGCTTTGAGCTGTGCTACTCCTGCACGGACCGTTAGGGGATGAATATATAATGAAACTTTTTGTCAAGAGTTTACGGACCGGTGTGGTTACCAGTAAGGTATCTTCCCCGGGGGGACAGCCGGAGTGGTACCGCGGCTACCCGGAGGTTGACGCTGCCCGGTGTCAGGGGTGCGGGGAGTGCGCCGTCGCCTGTCCCACCGGCGCCATTACCGTAGCAGGACCGGGAGCAGATCAATGGCGGCTTTCCGTTACCCGCTGTTTGGGGTGTGGCGCCTGTGAGGAGGCTTGCCCCGCAAGAAACATTCGCTGCAGGGGAGATTTTGCCGGCAGGGAGGTGTGGGCACATGCTTCCCAGGGTGGGAGACGCAAAGCGCGGTCTTTGCACATCCGGCACCTGGACGGGGGTTCGTGCAACGCCTGCGACTGGGAAATGGTGGCCCTCACTAACCCGGTCTACGACGTCCAGCGGCTGGGCTTCGACTTCGTGGCCTCACCCAGGCACGCCGACGCCCTGATGGTCACCGGAGCGGTAACCCGAAACCTGGAAGAGGCGGTGGTCAAGACCTACGAGGCTACCCCGGTCCCCAAGCTGGTTATTGCAGTGGGCACCTGTGCCTGCAGCGGCGGCCTGTTCACCGCCGGCTATGCCAGCGCCGGTGGAGTAAAACGGGTGCTGCCGGTGGACGTCTACATTCCCGGCTGTCCCCCCACCCCTGACGCCATGATCCAGGGGTTGTGCCAGGCCATGGCCATTTACCCCAACACCTCCCGGAAATCCCTGCCATAACCTTCAAATTTCCATTGGTTGCGGCAGGATTCGATTAAAAAACGGCGAAAACAGTTAAGCCATTAAGGGGTAAAGGGGAGTGACAAGTTGCAGGCCCTAAAAGACAAAATACTGGCCGATGGCCAGGTGATCGGTGAGACTATTCTAAAGGTCGATTCCTTTTTAAACCACCAGGTTGACCCCAAGTTCACCCTGGAGATGGGCCGGGAGCTGGCGGCCAGGTTCCAGGGTGAGAACGTGACCAAGGTGCTTACCGTTGAAGCCTCCGGCATAGCCGTCGCCATTGCGGTAGGGCTTCACCTGGACGTACCGGTGGTTTTCGCTAAGAAAAAAAGGGCCTCCACCCAGGACGCCGGGTTCTACCACTCGAAGGTCCATTCCTTCACCAGGCAGGAGTCGGTGGGTATATACGTTTCCAGTAAGTATTTGAACAGTAATGACGTCGTGTTGATTGTAGATGATTTCCTGGCTCACGGCGAAGCGTTAAGGGGCATGGCGGACATAGTCAAGCAGGCCGGAGCCCGTTTAGCCGGGGTCGGCATAGTTATCGAAAAGGCTTTTCAAAAGGGCGGAGAAGCACTGCGCCTGGAAGGGGTAAGGATTGAGTCACTGGCCTGTATCACGAAAATGGGCAACGGTGTTGTCGAATTTTGCTAGACACCTTTCGTTTGGGATACAGATACTTATCACACCCTCTTCCACATCACTCCTTGCTACTTGTTACGGGTCGGCAGTAAGGACACCTCCATCCAGGTGATCGCTCCCACCAGTTGTTTGCCCATCCTGAACGCCTTCTCGGCCTGCTCCCTGGTGCAGGGGACCCTGATATCATGGGCGAACTGCAGGTAATATCTCCCGGTGTCCCTGTCATGAATCACGCCGATAAGGTGCACCTCCTCGTGCTCGTTCAGGTGGTGTGTCAAGAGTTTTGGTTCCTCCACGCAAACAACCTCCCTACCCGTTAATCATGGCGCTTCGTCATGGAAGTATTCTCCATACAGCCGGCCTTTACCTGCCGGTCTTTTTTACTCCCATCAAAAAACAACGTTGTTTTGTGAGTAACATTTTAAAGGCCCGGCAGGAAATTCTTTCCGGCCGGAGAAAGATAGAGACAGACACTCGTTCGAGGGGGAAGGGCGCTTGCGAATTACCAAGATTGCGGTCCTGCACAAGGAGGACCTCCGGTACGCCGACAGGATCATTACACCGGCTCACCTGGAAAAAATCCGGGGAGAAGTCCCCGGGGTGTCCGTAGTTGTAACGGATAACGAGCAGGACTTGATCTCCATGGGGCTCGACGCAGAGGTATTGCTCACCTGGGGGATGTTCAGCCCGGCGGAATACTGCCGCCGGGCGAAAGCGCTGCGATGGATCCACGCTCTGAGCGCCGGGGTGGACGGCCTGTTCATCCCCGCCATCACAGAGTTGGATGTGGTGATCACCTGCACCAAGGGAATTCACGGAATGCCTATCAGTGAGACGGTGCTGGCTTACATCCTGGCTTTTGGCCGGGGGTTTCCCCGGTTATTCCGCCAGCAGATGGAGCGCAAGTGGCTGCGCTACCCTCATGCCGGCGAAGCTGCCGGCAAGACGGTGGGGATCGTGGGGCTTGGCAGCGTGGGGCTGGAGATCGCCCGTAAATGCAAGGGGCTGGGGATGCGGGTGCTGGCCACCAGAAGGACCCCTGGGGAGGAAGACTTTGTGGATGCCCTGTACTCCCCCGACCGGCTGGAAGAACTGCTGCGGGAATCCGACTTCGTGGTCCTGGCCCTGCCCCTTACCGGAAATACCCATCACCTGGTCGGCGCACGGGATCTGGCGTTGATGAAACAGACCGCCTACCTGATCAATATCTCCCGCGGTTCGGTGGTGGACGAGAACGCCCTGGTGCGGGCGCTGCAGGAAGGCCGCATCGCCGGGGCCGGGCTGGATGTGTTTGAGGAGGAACCCCTGCCCGACGACAGCCCTTTGTGGGACCTGGAGAACGTGATCGTCACACCCCACATGGCGGCCCTTTCCCCTTACTACATGGACCGGGCCGTGGACATCTTCCGCGACAACCTGCGCCGGTTCACCCGGGGTGAGGAACTCCTTTTCGTGGTGGACCGGGAAAAAGGGTACTGATTAGAGGCAGAAGGGTGCCGGCTTCTGACAGGTTAAACGGTCAAAATTTGTCCTGGAAGTTTACGACAATTACATGAGGATGTCGAAGCCCACATCTCTTGAAATATATTGGAATAACCCGGACTCCTGCTCCTTACGGAGAGATGCCCACCCGACAGGTGATGTCGAGATACCTACCTTTAATTGCATAACTTGTCTTATCCTTCTTAATACTCGCGAGCCTTTTCGCGAGAATTTTATTTTCTGAGGGGTTAAGATAGGACATGAGCCAAGTCCTGATAAGTTCAGAATGTATGGGTTACTAGTGGAAGTGATGAAGTGTTCCTCCAACTACTGGGCATCCGGGAGAACATGGAGCGTGTGATGCAACCGGCCACTATACTGGTTTAGCGTACGATTAAACCGGTATAGTAGTTTTTTATTCTTAGCGGCCTGGCGGTAAGTTCTTTTACCCTCCAGCATACTATAGAACGAGGGGGTAACAGATATGGTGAAAAAGCATTGTCCCAAGTGCGGCAATTATTCCTATTCCTCAAACGAACACGGGAAGTGGTTGTGTCCTACATGCGGGGAAAACCTGACTTCGTATCATGCTATGCCTTTGGACGAGCGGGACAGGGAAGGAGCAAAACTGCCCAGGTGGTCGAACTTGACACTGGTCAAAAGGTAGTAATATGCATTCGATTTATCGTGGGGCCGCGGAAGTTAATTCGCTTCGGGCAGCTTTTTTTGTTTAAAATTATTTATTACCCGGGCAGGAATCCGGGTTTAAAGCGGCGAATACAAAAGCAGAAAAATAAAACGTAGTTTCATACCATAAGACGTGATTGGGTAAAAGGCGAGGATTATCATGGTTGAGGGTCACATCTAAATGGAAGCCGGAGTTCCTTGGGTTTGACACGAAACGCTGTCTCATAGAATGAGACAACAGAAAGGAGGGGCGGGTTACGGCCAGGGAAAAATCCGATTACGCCGTGCGGGCGGTGGAGCGGGCCATCGAGGTGCTGAACTGCTTCAGCCTCGAACATCCTGACCTGGGTATCAGCGAAATAGCGGCCATGCTGAAACTGCACAAGAGCACCGTCCACCGCATCCTGGTGACCATGGAACTGCACGGGCTGGTAGAGCAGGATCTTAACAGCGGGAAATACCGCCTGGGTTTGAAACTGTTTGAATGGGGCCACCTGGTGATCACCCAGAAGGATATCATCCGGGAAGCCAAGACCTACCTGCGGGAACTGGCGAACCGGTGCCGCCTGACCGTGCACCTGTCGGTGCTGGCGGGCGGTGAGGTGTTCTACCTTGATAAACTGGAATGCTCGACTGCTCTCATCAGTTACACCAACGTAGGTAAGCGGGCGCCGTTTCACTGTACCGCCATGGGGAAGGTATTGACGGCCGGCATGCCTGGCGAAGAGCTGGACCGTCTAGTAGAGGAAAAGGGGTTGCAGCGGTACACCCCCAATACGATTGTGTTACCGGAGGACCTAAGGGAGCACCTCCGCCGGGTGAGGGAGCAGGGCTACGCCGTGGACCGGGAGGAAATCCAGGCGGGACTGAGGTGTGTGGCCGCGCCCATCCTTAACCACGAAGGGAAGGTGGTGGCGGCTCTCAGCGCTTCGGGACTGGCGGCGGACATCCCGGACGAGCGGATTCCGGTGTTGGCCAAAGAGGTGATGGAGACGGCATCAAAGGTCTCCTGCCGCCTGGGTTACCCTCGAAACCCTGAAATAAAAAGAGGTTGTGTATAACCCGGAGCAGGCGGTTGATCTGCTCCCGGAATAACGGTTGTCATGGGCGAGATTAAATCTCGCCTTCCCAAATACACCTGATACATGTAGCAATCAGAAAGGAGAAGGAGAATGCGGAGTAAAGTCACTATCCAAACCCTGAGAGACAAGGTGGAGAAAGGCCAGCAGATTACCATGATCACCGGGTACGACTATCCCATGGCCCTGATGGAGGAGCGCGCGGGGATCGACATCATCCTGGTGGGCGATTCCCTGGGCATGACCATCCTGGGGTATGACTCTACCCTGCCGGTGACCATGGACGTGATGGTGGAACACGCCAAGGCGGTCCGCCGCGGGGCGCCCACCGCCTACGTGATCGGCGACATGCCCTACATGTCGTACCAGGTCAGTGTGGAAGAGGCGGTGCGCAACGCGGGCCGCTTCATGAAAGAGGCCGGGGTGGATGCCGTCAAGCTGGAAGGCGGCCGGAACGTGGTAGACGTGATCGCCGCCCTTACCAAGGCCACCATCCCCGTGATGGGACACCTGGGGCTCACCCCCCAGTCCATTGCCATGCTGGGCGGGTTTAAGGCCCAGGGTCGTGACATTGCCGCGGCGGAGGCGATTATCGGGGATGCCAAGGCCATTGAAGAGGCCGGGGCGGTAGCCATCCTGGTGGAAGCCGTTCCCCCCGAGGTGGCCAAGGTGATTACCGAGAGGGCCAACATCCCCATTATCAGCATCGGGGCCGGGCCGTACTGCCACGGGCAACTGCTGATCGTGCACGACATGCTCGGTTTCTTTGACGCCTTCACGCCCAAGTTCGTCAAAAAATATGCTGAACTTAACAAGGTTATTCTCGAGGCGCTGACCCAGTACAAGCAGGACGTGGAGAGCGGCGCCTTCCCCGTCGACGAGCACTGCTACAAGATGCAGGCGGAAGCCCTGGCCAAGTTCCAGGAAAAGTACGGGAAGTAATAAAAATTCCTTCCCGGGCTAAGAATATGAACACAGTGACTAAGGCCAAGGAGTTGATCTAGGGTGAAGCCGCACATCCAGCGACGGTCCGATTTTATTGGGGATAACCCAATCGCTGACCACAACGATGCCGGCATCCTGGTTACCAGGGATGGAGGCACCTACAAGGTGGCCGTGGAGGTTGACGTGGACACGGTGGTACAGATGGGATCTACAGAAGACAAAGACCAGGCCGGAGCCCTGGTAAAGGAGCTGGTACCCTGCATCCACGAAATCCGCGAGCGCTACTCAAGGTGTTTTCCTGATTGAGGCTGAAATGTTTGATGGCTATGTTTGGTAGTGGTATAATGAAAAATCAACAGGGTGCGACAAGAAGCGGAGCAAAGTGTTTAAAAAGTATCTCTGCCCTGGTGGCGGAGGCTTTTTATTTATATTAAGCAAAGGGGTGAGCGGATGAGGTTTGTGGTTTTTCCAGAGGTTTTTGAGCTGCTGCCCACTGCCTGTTTCGGGGTGGTGGTGGCCAGGGGCCTGGATAACAGCGGTACCGGGAACGAAATCGGGCGTTTGCTGGAGGAACGGATGGAGGAAACCCGGCAGAGATTTGCCCGGGGCCGGGTGAAGGAGGACCCGTGCATTCTGCCTTACCGGGAAGCCTTCACACGGTTGGGGATCAACCCCAACAAGTTCATGAGTTCCATCGAGGCGATGGTCACCCGGATCGCCAAGGGGGGTACAATTCCCAGGATTAACGATGCGGTTGACCTGGCTAATGCCGTGTCCCTGAAGCATGTGCTTCCTATGGGCGCCCATGACCTGAGCCGGCTCAAGGGGGACATCTGTGTCCGGCTTGCCAGTGGGCATGAGCGATTTGTGCCCCTCGGCCAGGCAGAACCGGAACCGGTCGAGCCGGGAGAAATGGTCTACGCCGACGACGACGAAGTACGCACCCGGCGCTGGATCTGGCGACAGGGGGACGGCGCCAAGGTTACCCGGGACAGCAGCCATGTCTTTTTCCCGGTTGACGGCTTTACTGACTTCAATAAAGCGACTGTGCTATCTGCCCGGGATGAACTGGCGGAACTGGCGGAGAAGCTGTTAGGCTGCCGTGTTTCCAGCTATTATCTTGACAGGGAACAGCCGTCCGCAATCCTCATATAAGCAGCCTGTAATTTACGCTGAAAAAACGATTTAGGCAGCAACACCTGGCAGGAATATCCCGGTATTATGTCGAAAAATAGCTATGTTTGATGGATATGGGCGAAATCTGCTTGACTTCAGAGTGCCGACGCGAAAGTAAAGTTCTCGCTGGAGCACCAGGTTGCCGGCTGGAACAGGGGGGAGGGCAGCCTCGGTGAAGGGGATCGCCCTCTTTATTTGTCTTCGCTTGCGAACAAAGGTACAAACCGGCTTGAAAAGGGTCATGCAATGGATCGAGGTGATTGGTAAATGGACGCCCTGGTCTGGGACAAGGAAAGGATGCTGTGCCGCTTCAGGTTGCTGGTGGTTACCCCGGTAGTGCTGTGGATGAGTATTTCTCAGTGGAAAGAGCTGCTGCCCAGCTTTTTTTATCTGGCCGCATCCGCCCTGGCTTACAGCCTCGCTTGCTGCTGGCTGGTCTCCAAACGTCCCCGGCCGTACCTGACCTGGGTTTTCCGGGCCTTGGACACTCTCCTGATCAGCCTTACGGTCTATTACCTGGGCCCGCAAAACCGGGACCTGCATTACCTGTACCTGCTGGTAGGTATTGCCGCTGCGTTTGAGTATGGCCTTTTGGGCAGCATGGTGGCCATGGGACTGATTATCGCCGGTCACATGCCGGAGATGTTCGGTCCCAGCCAACTCCCTTCCTTTTTTAACCATATCCTATTCACCTTCCTGGTGCTGTTCTTTATCGGCTGGCTGGCGGAAGGGGAAAGGCGTAACCTCAGCCACCTTTTTCGCCTGCGGGACATTTGCAACATCAAGTCCTCGATGACCGACATGCAGACCACCCTGGCTCAACTTGTGGAAAGGACGGCGCAGGTGCTGGATGCCCAGATGTGTGGTGTACTTCTGCTGGATGCATGCCGGCAGGAACTGCGGCTGCATCACCCGGCCTTTGGCATGCCCCCTGGGCAGGACATACGACTGCCGCTTTCGGGGGGAGGGGTTTGTGTCCAGGCTTTGCTTACCGGCCAGGGGCAGCTGGTGGAAGAAGCCGCGGAGAGCCCCGTAACCATCAAGGGGTTAGTGACCCAATACAATGTGAGGTCTGTGATTGCTATCCCCTTGAAAGCCGAGGGGGACGGATTTGGAGTCCTGCTGTTGTGTACCACCTGGGACGGTAAAGCTTTCAGTTCGCGGGATTTGATGCTGGCCTCCATCCTGGCCGAGGAGATGGGGATTGTGCTCAGAAACGCCAAGTTGTACTGGGACTTGCGGAAGAACTACCGGGATGTAGTGCGTGCCCTGTCCATGACGGTGGAGGCCAAGGATCCATATACCCACGGACATTCCGAGCGGGTCACCCGGTATGCTCTTGCTATCGGGGAATCTATGGGGCTGTCCCCCGCCCAGTTAAGGGTCCTGGAAAATGCCGGCTACCTGCACGATATCGGGAAGATCGGGATCCGGTGGAACATCCTGAACAAACCGGGCAGGTTGTCCCCTGAAGAATACGAAATGGTAAAACAGCATCCGGACCTGGGGTACGAGATTGTAAGCACCATTGAAAACTTCCAGGAAGAGGCCGGGATCATCCGGCACCACCATGAACGCTACGACGGTAAGGGTTATCCCCTGGGCCTTACGGGAGAAGATATACCGCTGGGGTCTCGCATCATGGCGGTGGCGGATGCCTTCGACGCCATGATCAGCCGGCGTCCTTATCGCCAGCCCTTGTCCTGGGAGGCTGCGGTAAAAGAGATCAAGGATTGTCAGGGGTTCCAGTTCGACCCCCGGGTGGTGGCCGTTTTTCTGGAGGTTGTCGGGAAACTGCGGGAGATACAGGGGGATAACCTGGACCATGGCAGTACGGGTTAAGGTAAGGAGAGAAAAGGGACTAGCCTGAAATTTAAGAAAATAACCCCCTTGCGTATTTTTTTATAATGTGATAAAGTAGCAGTAATATTACGTAATGGTAATGACGGAGAAAAGTAGGCCAGTTGGAACCTTACAGGGAGGGGATGTCATCGACTGGAAGCATCCCCAAGGCGAAGGCGGTTGAAGTTCTCTCCCGAACCGGTGATTTGAAACTGCCTGTCCGGCAGCAAGTAGGGTCACCCGGGACTTCCGCCGTTACAAGGGAGGGTGTATCGGACTTGGCATAGTGTGATCCCGTACATCTGGCGAGGGGGTCTGGGTGATACCCGGGCCAACTAGGGTGGTACCGCGGAAGTACAACTTCTCGTCCCTAATAGGGATGAGAAGTTTGTTGTTTTATATGGCCTTTTCCGGAAGGGGGGATCAATGAGGGAGTCTGTGTTTTTTTCTAAACGAAGGTTTAAGTAGGATGGGAAAGGAGGAAGTTTTATGTTGGGAATGGCGGACGGTTGGACGGCGCTGGTATGGCTCTTGAACGTCGGGTCTATGTTGTTATGTGTGGTTTACGGGATCATCAACTGGAATAAGGGCGGTGAGGAATGGTGAACCTGGGTATTCTTGCGGTTATCCTGGTCTTCTATATTGGAATCGTGAGCTATCTTACTTACCTGGGCTCACAACAGACGAAAAATCTGGAGGACTACGCCGTTGCCGGGCGGCGGATGCCGGGCTGGATCATGGCCCTGTCTTATGCCTCTACTTTTATCAGCACTTCCGCCATCGTCGGGTTTGGCGGGGCGGCGGGTGTATTTGGCTTCACCTTGTTATGGCTCGCGCTTTTGAACTCGTTGGTGGGAATTTTCGTCGCTTTTGTCTTCCTGGGGAACCCGATCCGTAAGATGGCCACCAACCTCAAGTCCGACACGCTGGCTTCCCTGCTGGGTGAACGCTACCAGTCCAAGTTTATCACCTGGTTCATCGGCCTGATGATTTTCCTGCTGATGCCGGCCTACACCGGGGTGGTGCTCGTAGGTGGCGCCCGGTTTATCCAGGAAGCACTGCAGATCAATTACCAGTTGGCCCTGGTGATCCTGGCGGTGATTGTCGCCCTTTACGTCAGCTGGGGCGGCCTGAAGGGCGTGATGTACGCCGATGCCTTCATGTGCGGGATGATGCTCCTGGGTATGGTGCTGCTCCTGTTCAAAACCTATAGCGTGGTCGGCGGGGTGACCGCCGGGCACCAGGCATTGACCGGGATCGCCAACCTGGTGCCGGAAAACCTGGCCAAAGGCGGGCACCTGGGCTGGACCGCGATGCCCAAATTGGGTTCGCCCATCTGGTGGACGGTGATCAGCACCATCGTGATGGGTGTGGGGATCGGTGTGCTGGCCCAGCCCCAGTTGACCTTACGCTTCCTGACCGTACCCAGCCGCCAGGCGTTGAACCGCGCGGTGCTGGCCGGCGGGATCGCCCTGTTTTTCTTCACCGGTACCGCCTTTATGGTCGGGCCCCTGACCAACGTTTATTTCTATCAAACCACGGGTAAGATTGCTATCGCCGCGGCCGGGGGAAACACAGACCTGATCATTCCCACGTTCATCAACTCTGTGATGCCCCCCGCCTATATCTACCTCTTCATGGTGACGCTGCTGTCCGCTGCCCTGACTACGGTGCTCGGACTGATTCACGTCCAGAGCGTGGCCTTTTCCCGGGACCTGTTAGCCACCTGGAACGTGAAGGCTAATCCCATGCTGCTTTCCCGCGCCGGGGTGTACGTCGGGACGATCGGGGCGGTAGTAATGGCCTTTATCCTGCCCCCGAGCATCATCGCCCGGGCTACCGCCTTCTGGTTCGGCATCTGTGCCGCTGGCATCCTGCCCGCCCTGCTGGGCGCCATCTTCTGGCGCCGGACTACCAAGACCGCGGCGGTGTGGAGCGTGGCCTCGGGGTATGGGGTATCCATTCTGGGGTTTGTGTTCCTGCATGCCGCGGAAGCGGTGCCCTTCGGGATCAGCAAGGCGCTGTTCGGGAAACCGACCCTGCTGCCCTTTCCCTGGACCCACGTGGACCCGCTGTTCTACAGTATCGTCATTTCCACGGCGGTCCTGGTTATCGGTTCGCTGGTGACCAGGCCGCTGCCAGAAGAGCACGTGGCCAAGTGCTTCCACGGCCTGGGCAGGCGGCGGGAGCTGCCGGCCGGGGAACAGGTCGGGGTTAAATAAAACCGAACCTGAACGTAAGAAACACAGGAAAAAGCAATTGTCGACAGGCCAGGCTGGTACTGGCCTGTTTTTAGTCATACCCTACTCTATCTTTTGTTTCTGTGCCATGTCCCTGCTGACCCGGATCAACCTGAAAGTCCGCTCGGCCGCGTCCGCCAGCAAGTTCGCGCCCCTCTCCATGGCCTGCGGTAAACTGATGGGGCCGCTGACCAGAGTGACGACGGAGTCGATGCCATGATTGAATACTTCGTGGGCGCCTGGGCCGATTTCGCCCACCATGGCGATCACGGGGATGCCAAACTTTTTGGCGCGACCCGCCACTCCTACCGGTACCTTCCCGAAGGCCGACTGCCGGTCGAGACGCCCTTCTCCGGTAATCACCAGATCGACGTCCGCCAGGTAGTCTTCGAACCTGACGGTGTCCAGCACCGTCCCCACCCCCGAGCGCACTTCCGCGCCGGTAAAGGCAATGAGACCGGCGCCCAGCCCCCCCGCCGCGCCGGCGCCGGGGATATCCATGATGTCCTTCTGCAACTGTTCGCGGATGATCCGGGCAAAGTGGCGGAGATTATCGTCCAGTTGCCGGACCACTTCCGGAGTGGCGCCCTTCTGGGGACCGTAGACAGCGGAAGCTCCGTTGGGACCGCACAAGGGATTTTTTACATCGCAGGCCACGGTGATTGAAGCGGTTTTGATGCGCGGGTGCAGCCCGGACATGTCGATGGTTGCGAGACTGCCCAGGGATCCGCCGCCCGGCGGGATCTCCCGCCCGTGGCGGTCTCTTAAATGCACGCCGAGCGCCTGGGCCATGCCTGCACCCCCGTCGTTGGTGGCGCTACCGCCGATCCCGATGACAAGGCGGGTTGCCCCGCGGTCCAGGGCACTGGCGATCAGTTCCCCTGTTCCGTAGGTGGTGGTTTTTGTGGGGTCCCTTAAACTCTCGGGCACCAGGGTCAGGCCCGAGGCCTGTGCCATTTCCAGGACGGCCGTTCCGTCCGGCAGCAGCCCGAAGTGAGCCTGGACGGGTTCGCCTAAAGGGCCGCTAACCTGTACCGGTATGAGGCGCCCGCCGGTGGCGGCGACAAGCGCCTGTACCGTTCCCTCCCCGCCGTCCGCCATGGGCAGGACAGTGACCCTGGCGTCCGGGAACACCCGGTAAATACCCGCGGCGATGGCCGCCCCTGCTTCCTGGCTGGTCAGACTGCCCTTAAATGAATCGGAGGCAATTAAAATTCTCATGCGGAATCCCCCTGTAAATGCAAACTACTGGTAAAATCATACCACATCGGCGGGTTTGTTAACAACTTGACAAAAGACGGCCGATTGGATAAACTTAACTGAAAATCAAGCTCTTAGCCAAGGTTAGAGGAGGAGAGAGTTATGCCAAGGATCTATTACGACCATGATGCCGATCTTTCCCTACTTAAAGGCAAGACGATTGCGGTGATGGGTTACGGCAGCCAGGGTCATGCCCAAGCCCTGAACCTGAAAGAAAGCGGTTTTGATGTAGTGGTGGGACTGCGGCCGGAGAGCGCCAGTTGGGCCGGCGCGGAATCAGCCGGCTTAAGGGTTGCGACCGTAAGCCAGGCTGCCGCCGGCGCGGACATCATTCAGATTTTATTACCGGATGAAATTCAAGGGCGGGTTTACGCGGAGGAGATTAAGCCCTACCTTTCCGAGGGAAAAGCACTGATGTTTTCCCACGGTTTCAACATCCACTTTAATCAGATCCAGCCTCCCAAGAATGTGGATGTCTTTATGGTGGCCCCCAAGAGCCCCGGGCATTTGGTCCGCCGGATGTACCAGGAGGGCAAGGGTGTGCCGGGATTGGTTGCCGTGTACCAGGACTACACCGGAAAGGCCAAGGACGTGGCGCTGGCCTATGCCAAGGGGATTGGCTGCACCAGGGCGGGTGTTTTCGAGACTACTTTTAAGGAAGAAACCGAGACGGACCTGTTCGGGGAGCAAGCCGTGCTTTGTGGTGGAGTCAGCGAACTGATTAAGGCCGGGTTCGAGACACTGGTTGATGCGGGGTACGCCCCCGAGATGGCTTACTTTGAGTGCTTGCACGAACTGAAGCTGATTGTTGACCTGATTTACGAGGGCGGGCTTGGCTACATGCGCTATTCCATCAGCAATACCGCTGAATACGGGGACTATACCCGCGGCCCGCGTATCATCAATCAAGAGACCCGTAAAGAGATGAAGCAGATCCTCAAGGAAGTGCAGGCTGGACATTTTGCTAAGGAATGGATGCTGGAGAATCAGGCCAACAGCCCGTCCTTTAATGCCATGAGGAGGATGGAGAAAGAGCACCAGGTTGAAGTGGTAGGGGCGCAGATCCGCGAGATGATGCCCTGGTTGAAGAGAAAATAGAAAAGGGAATAGACGAGAGAGAAAGGCGATTTCCGTAAAACCGCCGGAGGCGAGGAAAGTCGCCTTCTTTTGTTGTTAAGGTCAGTCCCGGGTATGGGTGGTGACTAGGTCTGTGGTAGGTGTTTGAACCCGAAAATTTCCGCCCGCAGCAGGTTTTAAATACTGGTTTTTGTTCTAAAATGGATAATGGAACTGAAACTTTTTATACTCTCCCCCGTATTAAGGGGTAGAGGAGGAAAGAGGGGACCCGCGGGTGGAAACTTCAGAAATCAACCTGGTAATCAGTGCTCAACAGGGGGATCAAGAGGCCTTTGCCCAACTGGTGCGCCTGTACAAAAAGCCTGTCTACTCCTTGGCTTTCCGTATGCTGCACAACGCGGAGGACGCTCAGGACCTGGCCCAGGAGACCTTCCTGCGGGTTTACCGTTCCCTGGGCCGCTTCCGGCCAGGCGAGAAATTTTCCACCTGGGTGTACCGGATCGCCACCAACCTCTGTATCGATGCTTTGCGCAAACGGCGGGATCCCGCCAATTGCCCGTCCAGTTTAATGGATTTGGAAGGCGTGTTGGCGGATGGCCCGGCGGACCTCCGGGAGACGCCGGAGGACGCCTACCTGGCGGGGGAATTACGCCGCTCCATTCACAAGGCCATTGATGCCCTGCCAGATAAATACCGGGCGGTAGTGATCCTGCGGCATATTCACGAGCTGAGCTATGAAGAGATCGCGTCGGTGATGAACCTACCGGTCAATACTATAAGAACACACCTTCACCGGGCGCGGGAGCGTTTACGGGAAGAACTGAGGTCGTCGTCCGCGGAGGTAAGGGGGGTAAGAATGCTTCATGACGTGCCATAAAACCAACGGGTTACTGGCGGATTACCTGGATAGCGCACTGGCGCCCGCCCGGCAGCGGGAGGTCGCCGAGCACCTGGAGGAGTGTCCTGACTGCCGCCAGGCGCTGGCCTGGTGGGAGGATACCTTCTACCTCCTGAAGAGTACAAAGATGCAGGATCCCGGGGAGGAATTCGTGCAGGCTGTGATGGCCAGGGTATCGGCTGAGCCGCCGGTGAAAACCTATCCGGTAAACTGGCGGGTATGGGTACTGGCCGCGGTCGTATGGGTTTTCTTGTCCGCCGGGGGGGCGGTGCTGTCCTTCCTGTTCAGGGGCCGGCTGTGGCGGTGGATGGCTGATCTGGGTATCAAGGAGGGTGTCACCGCTTTCTTAACCACCTTATTGACAGAAGTGTCGGGCCTACAGCAGGTTGCCGGGTCGGTGCGGCTCGCTGTGGAAACCTTCTGGCAGGCGTGGGTGATGCTGTGGCGGATCCTTAACGCCCTGCTGCTGGGAAGCAGTCCCTGGTGGGTGGTGGCAGCGGCAGGTATTCTGGTAGCCTGTGCCTATACATTGCTGGCACTCTTAAGGCAGCCTCCCTCTCCCGGGTCTATGGCCTAGCTATTGGGAAGTCGGTAGTCGAGCGTCGGACGTCAGAATTCAATACGAGATATGCCTTTCTAAGATTGAGATATGAACTGCCATAAAACTAACAGGGTTAAGTATATGCCGGTGCTACAGGGGGCGAAAGAAAGATGAAACGTGTTTACCTCAGGTTACCATTCCTGGTACTGCTCGCCCTGGTCCTGATGTTTCCGGGGAGGGCTGGGGCGGCGGTAACCTCGGGGGATATTGTAAAATTCACCGGGAGTATTGTCATCGAAAAAGACGATACGGTTAATGGAAACGTGGTGGCCATGTCCGGGAATATCGAGGTGGCCGGGCGGGTTAACGGGGATATCACCGCCATGGCCGGAAACATCCGCCTTAAGTCCACCGCATATGTAACCGGAAACGTGGTTACCATGGCCGGCAGTATTTATGAAGAAGAAGGCGCAACGGTCCTGGGCAACCGGACCCAGCTGGCGCGGGGCGGGGTGGCCTCCATCGTTCCTCCCCTGCCGCCGGTGCCGTCTGTACCGCCGGTCCCCGATACCGGCGGCATTGTAAAAGGCCCTGGCAATGGATGGGTATACAACCCTGTCGCCCCTGTCACCCGCTGGTTCGGCTGGATGATCGGCATGGCAGCGGTATCCGCCCTGATGCTAACCCTTTTTCCCAGACCAGTCGACCAGATGGTAAACGCCCTCAGCCATGAGCCCGGCCGTATTCTTGCTACGGGCCTGGTGGGTTGGGTGCTGTATCCGGTGGCCTTGCTGGTGGTAGTCCTGACCATTATCGGCATCCCCCTGGCTGTGCTGGGAGTGGCGATGGTCCCGGTGGTGGTGGCGGTGGGAATCGTGATAGCCGCCATGCCGGTGGGACACAGAGTTCGTGACATGTTTAGCGGGAGCCATGCCTGGGCCAGGGAAGACCGGCCCCTGCTGGATGCCCTGATCGGAATAGGGGTACTGATGCTGGCTACCGCTGCTCCCCTGGTGGGCTGGTTGGTATGGCCCGTTGCCGCGGTAATCGGCCTGGGGGTGGTGCTGGTGACCCGGTTCGGTACCAACCGGCCGTGGTTCGCCTCCCGCCGGGGAGCGGAAGTCACTGCCGCTGCCGTGGGTACTGCGGAAAACCAACAGGCAATCCCGCCTGCGGGCAATCCTGAACCTGGTAAAAAGGAAGAACAGGGGGTACCTCCGGTAGTATCCGAGTAACCAGCAGGTTTTCATGAGGAGGTTTTTGGCATGAAGAGGTTATGTTACCTGGCTCTGCTGACAGTCCTGGTTCTGGCCCTGGCGGGGACACCCCTGGCGGCGGCACAGCCGGCGGAGGACATGGTGGAGATTGGCGGTAGTGTGTACGTTCCCGCAGGCCGGGACGTAGAGGACGCCGTGGCGATAGGTGGTTCAGTTACTGTACTGGGGACCGTGTGGGGAGACGCGGTGGCCATCGGCGGTCCTGTATCGGCTGCGGGCGATATCAGGGGTAGCGCCGTGGCCATCGGGGGCCCGGTAGCCATTTCCGGCAATGTGGGCGAGGACGTGGTGGCCGTGGGCGGCCCGGTTTCCCTGGATGGTACCGTACGGGGCAATGTGGTTTCCATTGGAGGAGGCGTACAGCTCTCTTCTTCTTCCAAGATACAGGGCCAGGTCATCACCATTTTTGGTGCCGTGCACCGGCAACCGGGGGCTGAGGTGCTGGGTGGCGAGTTCAGTATGGGGCTGGAAGGCCTGGGCCGGCTGCTGCAGCTTGGCGGGATCAATCCCATCCAGGTTTTGGGGTTCTTCTCCCTGTGGGGGTTCCTCATCTCGCTGGTCCTGTGGGGCTTCACCACCCTCCTTGCCACCGCCATTTTCCCCGGCCATGTCCAGGCCGTGGGGGATACCATCGAACGAGAAGCGGGCTGGTCATTAGTGGTAGGGTTGGCGGCTTCCGTCCTGGTCCTTCCCCTGACACTGGTCCTCATGATCACCATTGTGGGGATCCCCCTGGTGCTGGTTCTGTGGCTGGCGCTGGCAGCGGCCAAGATCCTCGGAATGGCGGGGTTTGGCATGCTGGTGGGGGGACGTGTGTCCGGGTCTTTCGGCTGGGACCTTGCTCCGCTGGTCCAGGTGCTGATCGGGATGGTTATCTTGCTGGCGGTAACCCATATACCCTTGCTAGGCTGGCTGCTGGGGATGCTGGTTAAGATGGTCGGGTTGGGCGCGGTTCTCCGTTCCCGTTTCGGCACCGGCAGGCCCTGGGTATCCCGTACGGCATAGAGTTTGGGGGTTTTCTTTTTGCTTTTTATGCCGGTATACCGGAGCAGGAAACCGCCTCATCTTTGTTGAAAAGGTTCAGATACCAGAACTGGGAAGGGAATGTCGTACGATGACTGGACAAGAGGACAAGGCTTCGAGCAAGCAAGTCCACCCCAGGAACACCCTGAACGAACTCACCGGCGAGGAGTGGCTGTACTTTACCAAGCCGCTCCTGGTTACCACTTATCCTTCCGCTTACGGGCACCGGCTCAGGAAACAGCACGGGGCCAACAAGCCGCCCCAGTTGATGAAGCAGCTCATCGAGTTCTTTACCAAACGGGACGGCCTGGTGCTGGACCCCTTCGCCGGGGTAGGGGGAACCCTGATCGGGGCCTCCATCGCCGACCCGCCCCGGCGGGCGATGGGCATGGAGATCAACCCCCGGTGGGTGGAAATATATCACCAGGTGTGCCGGGAGGAGGGTATCGAGCCCCAGGAAATGCTCACGGGGGATTGCCTGGCCCTGATGCGTCAACTGGAGGATGCCTCCGTTGCCTTCATTACCACCGATCCGCCCTACAACATCCACCTGGAACAGACCATGGCCAACGGCAGGTACCCGGAGTTTGCCAACCGCCATACCGATTACAACATGCGCTCGGAAGACGCCGGAGACCTGGCCAACCTGCCTTGCTACGAGGCATACCTGCAAGCCATGGAAGAGGTGTTCGCCCAGTGCCTGCGGGTGCTGATGCCCAAGAAGTACATGACGGTCATCCTGCGGGATACCTACCAGGGCGGGGAGTATGTCATGACCCATGCGGACCTGGCGGACCGGGCGCGGCGCCAGGGTTTCATCCTGAAAGGGGACATCATCTGGTACCAGTCCGGCACCCGGCTGAGGCCCTACGGGTACCCCTATGCCTATGTACCCAATATCTCCTACCAGCACATCCTGGTTTTACAGAAACCCGCACTCTCTACCAGGTGATTTGTGCTCCTGCATTACATCTGGGGTTGAGGCGCATGATTTCCGATTTCTCCGTCCAGCGCCGCTTGCTTTCGCTGGTGATCATTATAAAATCGAAATAGCAGGTGTCGTGGGCCACAGCTTCGCGGATGCAGGGGTTGGGTTCGGAAGGCAGCAGGTGCAGGGCAATCTTGCGCTTAAGACTGCGGTTTGTACTGCCGACGTAGAGAGGAATCAGGTCTGGCGTGGCTGTCCACAAGCGGTAAACACCCGGGACATCCAGGAGAGTTGCCAGGTTATGGGGTTTTAATATCCTTTTTCCAATCCAAAGCATGGCGGTGCCACCTTTCTTCAAATCCTACAAATAAATTATGTTTCAGGGAGGGCTTCGGTGAAGATTACCGCAATTCTCTGGACCGGTTTGTGATGCATTTCATAGATCCCGCCGGGTAAATGGGATACACTTGACAGCAGGACAGGTTTCTAGGAGGGACGGCCATGGAGTGGGAACCGGCAGCTCAAGCCAGGCTGGAGAGAGTACCGTTTTTCGTCCGCAAGAAGGTCAAGAAACAGATCGAAGAGTTTGTTGCCAGGAAGGGCGGCCAGGTGGTCACCAGCCAGGATGTCACCGATGCGCGCCGGAGCCTGGCGGGCGATCCGGCTCAGACCGGTGATGATGCTACCGTTTCATTGCATACCGCCCGGGGCAGCCTCTCCCCGGCGGAACTGTCCCGGATAGAAGAGATCGTGGAAAAGGGTGTTGCCATGGAGGGCCTGAAAACCAGGTACCATGAGGTAAAGATGTGCGGGGGCGCCGCGGGCTGCCCTTTAACCCTGGTAGAGGATAGAAAGATAGCACGCAAACTCGCGGATGTACTGGAAGATGCCGGGCTGGACCGGCATATCGCCGGGCAGATCGATGGCCCGGTCCTCGTCCACCACAAGTTCAAGGTGACAGTTGCCGGGTGCCCCAACGGGTGCTCCCAGCCCCAGATCGCCGACTTCGGCGTAATCGGCCAATCCAGGCCCGGCGCCGGCGAGGGTAGTTGTACCAACTGTGGACTGTGTGTAAACACATGCCAGGAAAACGCCATCGACCTCACAGGAGAAGGCCCGGTATTTGACTACGCCCGGTGCCTGAACTGCGGCGACTGCATCCGGGTTTGCCCCACCGGTGCCATCCGGGAGGTGCAGGCGGGCTGCCGGGTGCTGGTGGGAGGTAAACTGGGGCGGCACCCGCGGTTGGCTGAGATCATCATGGAAGTGGCGGGCGAAGAGGAAGTGTTGGCCGCCCTCCGGGCAACGCTACGTTTATTTATGGAACACGGCCAGGACGGTGAACGCTTCGCCGGGCTGGTGGAGCGCCTGGGAATCGAACGCGTCCGGGATTATATCCTGAGCGAAGCAGAGTGAACAGGACAAGAACCGGCAGTGCTGGGGCACCACCGGTTCTTATGTTACTGCTAATTTGATAGGAGAATGACCGTAAAAAGCGCTGTCAGGCAGTGTTGCCGCACCACTTAGGAGCGCTGGGCGCTGACGCTGTTTTTGGTCCACACCCAGGTGGCCGCTGAACGGCGGACAATCGCGTGGATAATGATGGTGTACGCGGGTACCAGCAGGGACCTGGCGATAATCCGCGGCGGCAGCAGCACGGCGATGGCCTTCCCGTACATCATGTTGATCCACAAGGTGTTAAGAATGACCGAGGTAATCACGTCGGCAATCAGGATGGCCCCCAGCAGCTGTCCCCAGGTATAGCCCTTATCCCGGGTACCTTTCAGCAGCAGGGCAGGTAACATCCCCGTCAGGGCGGCGGTAAGGGTGAAGCCCGGGAAGTACGGACCCCCAAAGGAGTTGATCACAAACCCCAGCAGGTCCGCGGCCGCACCGGTCAGCGCCCCGGCCAACGGGCCCAGCATCAGTCCGGCCAGGATAATGGGGACCTCCCCGAAACTGATCCGCAGGGCGCCAACCCCGGCAATGGGGATCATCGCACCGAAGTAGCGGGTGAGGATGATGCTGGTGGCCACCAGCACGGCCATGTAGGTAATGGTTCTGGTCTGGATCCTCATAAACAAATACACCTCCTTTCCCTTTGGCAGGCGGTTGCCACACCAAAGAGAAAAGAGGCCTTCTCTTAACCCTCAATGTGACAGCGGACGCGGTACCGCACCGCAGGCCACAAGGCCTTTCGTCCGGAGGCAACTTCCCATCCCCCGGCACTTCACGCGCAGCACCTACTCTGCCTTTTAACGACATTATAACCACCCCGCGCCAACCTGACAAGCTGTAAACAAAAAAAAGGGATTAAAAAAGGGATGACGAAATATGGAATGGGGACGAACCGTCAGAGTCTAAAATCCTGATGATCTGTTGATGCTTTCTAAGAGACCCTTGCCCTACAGGGGATTTTTACCCAGGGCTCAGGGTTAGTCGCGAGCTTTCGAGGGGGGAGAATACTTGCTCGACCACTTCCAGGCGGCATCTTACCGGGTGGAGTTAATTGCGGGAGAGAAAGGACTGATCTTGCCGCCTTACAAAGGTTCCACCCTGAGAGGCGGGTTTGGCGCCGCCTTCCGCCGGATTGCCTGCGCCCGGGGGAACGAGGATTGCAAGCAATGTATGCTGCAGGCCAGTTGCCCCTATGCCTACATCTTTGAGACGGCGCCCCCTCCGGATTCCCAGGCCTTGAGCAAGTACGAGAGCATCCCCCGCCCCTTCGTCCTGGAACCCCCGCTGGAGGAAAAGACCTGGTACCGGCCGGGGGAACAACTGCTCTTCGGCCTGGTGCTGGTGGGCCGCGCTATTCAATACCTGCCGTATTTTATTCTGGCTTTTAAAGAACTGGGGGAACTGGGCATCGGCAAGGGGCGCAACCCTTACCGGCTGGTACGGCTGATGGGCGTGGACCCTCTGAACGGTATAGAAGAAGAAATATACTCTGCGGAAACCGGTAAGGTCTACAACCGGGACCTGTCGGTTTCCGGGGAAATGCTCAGGGATGCGGTGCAAGCGATGGACTTTGAGGCGGCCATCCTTGATTTTCAAACCATGACCAGAATAAAGTTCGAGGATAGCTTCCTTCGCCACCTCGAATTCCACATGCTGCTCCGCTCCCTCCTGCGCCGCCTGTCCGCCCTTGCTTACTTTCACCACGGTAATGAGTGGCAGGTGGACTTTAGCGAATTGATCAAAAGAGCGGAACGCGTATCCAAAACCGCGGACCATACCCGCTGGGTAGACTGGGAAAGATACTCCCGCCGCCAGGACGCCCGCATGCGCCTCGGCGGTGTTGTCGGCCAGGTCACCTACCGGGGCGACCTGGCAGAATTCTTACCCATCCTCAAACTCGGCGAAATTGTACACGTCGGAAAAGCCTGCACCTTCGGCATGGGGAAGTACAGAATGCTTTAGGTAGTTATTCGTAACGGACCGGGGAAATTCTCCGGCCGTTTTATTTTTTAGCTTAATTCTCTCCTGGATCAAAAAAGGAATTTTGGAGAAGGATAGCGTAATAAGGAAACAGAGCCAGTATGGACCTGAACAGGAAAACTTATCTATGGAGGGAAAGTTGTGGCCGTTGCCGAAAAAACGAAAGCCCCCGCCTTTCACCGCGCCCGGTTCGCCCGGATTTATTACCTGGACCATCAGTTAAGGGCCGGTAAGTATCCCAATGTACCGAAACTGGCCCGGGAGTTGGAGGTGCAGTCCCGAACGGTAGAGCGGGATCTCGAGCACATGCGGGACCGGCTGGGAGCCCCCATCGCCTATGACCACCAGCGGAAGGGCTTCTACTATACCTCCGATAGCTTCCGGTTGCCCCCCTTAAGACTGACGGAGGGCGAGATGGTAGCCCTGTTCCTGGGCCAAAAGCTTCTGTCCCAGTGTGCCGGCACCCCGATGGAAGAGCCCGTGCGCAGCGCTTTCGAAAAGGTCTGTACCCTGCTGCCGGCGGGGATTTCAGTGGACTTCGGCACCCTCGAACAGGCGATTTCCTTTAATGTGGAACCCTTGCGGGGAGACGAACGGCAGGTGGCCGAAATCTACCACAGGTTGGCCGGCGCCATCCAGGATAAGACCACTGTATGGATAAGGTACTACAGCGTTACGCGGAACGCATTCTCGGAACGCCACGTGGACCCCTACCACCTGCGCTACTTCCAAGGCGCCTGGTACCTGATCGCCTACTGCCAATGGCGGAAAAAGTTCAGGGTGTTTGCCATCGACCGCATTCATGAACTGCGGGAAACCGGAGAGACATTCATTCCGAAACTGGACTTTTCCCTCCAGGATTTCCTTGGCGGCAGCCTGGGCATCGAAGTAGGGGAACATCCCCAGGAAGTGGCCATCCGTTTTGACAGCCACCAGGCCCGCTGGATCCGGGAACGCCAGTGGCACTCCAGCCAAACCCTTGAACCCCAACCCGACGGCTCCCTCATCCTCCGCATGACCGTCAGCGGCCTGGGCGAAGTCAAACGCTGGGTCTTAAGCTTCGGCAGCCACGCGGAAGTCCTTTCCCCGGAAACCTTAAGAGAGGAGGTCTCCCAGGAACTTAAAAAAGCCATGATATTCTATAGTTTATCCCAAAATTCTTGCTCGGTAATTTGAAGCTGTTTTCGCAAAATCCTCTTCCACAAGTGCCCGGGAATCTCTTTTTGTACCGCATGGCTTACCTTTGTTTGCAGAACAACACCGTTGGTTAACACTTTTTCGTAATACCAGTGGTCTGTGTTGCGAATTAATACCCAACCGTCTTTTTCGCAATATCGTTTTAAGTCTCCAAACTTGGGCGGCATTTACATCTCCAGCAAACCACGAATTTCTTCGTCATTCTCGCACAATAACACACGTAATACGTACGGAAAGTGTGGACGACGGTTGGGGGCATTGATAAACAATTGGGAACGCTGCATATAATCCTGAGCATACGTTTTGACATCTTCGATCAGTTCCTTGATTGCCTCCTCAAGCGAAGCAGCATTAACGAAAATATCAAGCTGGTCCAGAGCCAAGGTGATTGATCCGTCTGCTTCATGCAGAACCTCCGGCTTCAAGCTAAAACCGGACAACAACATTTTTTGCAGATCAGTGCGAAGGACCACGACTTCTTCTGTCTGTTTGCGCTTGATGATCATCGGTCTGTAGCTGTTGAAGACTTCGTTATACAAGGCAGAAAACTCTTTACGCGCTTCGGTGAATTGCAATTCGGCCAGCATTGTCATCTAACTCCTTTCACCCCCTATACTATCAAACAACGTACATTCTGTACAGATAGTGTATTACAGCTAGTTGCGCTTTATGCGCACCGGCGGCTTGAGTTGGGCCAAATACTGGGTTCGGAGCTTATGTACCCTGCTGAAATTTTTTCACCCCGAAAATATGTTCCCGACAGCTATTGACGGGGTAGGGTGGCTATAATGTGTAATAGGGGATGTAAAATAATTAGGAGTGATCAGATGTGAACCTACTCGATCGAATTTCCGTTGACCCAGAGGTTTGCCATGGGAAAGCCTGCATAGCAGGAACCAGGTCATGGTATCTGTCATCCTGGATAACTTGGCTGCGGGTCTAAGCCACAAGGAAATCTTTGAAAGCTATCCTTCACTAAAGCCCGAAGACATTCATGCGGCTATTGCAGATAAAACGCTACCGACTAATGAACCCCGCATTGCCCGGTAACAGATTTTGAGCTACTATCGCCAGAATTCAGTCCCCTTGTAAAGCGGGGCAATTGACCGGAAAGGGTAGTAAAAAGTTAACTTTCAGTCCTCAATGAAGAGGTTTATTTGTTTGGATAAAATGCTCAAAAGATTCCTAATAAGCGTCCAAGAAGAACAAGAAAGAGGAGTACAATTAGCCCCCATAAAACTTCCTTCATACCTTCTCCTCCTTTAATGTTTTAATACTGAATATGCAAGGCAGGAGAAAAATATAACTAAAATGAATAATGGAAATATACGGGTTACGATAAAGGGGCGGTGAAGCCGTTGGAAAAACAAGAACTCGACCACCTCCTAACTCAGTTGATGGGAAAGCCAGCCCAGGCTAGACAGTTCCAATTCAAAACAGCCTTGGCATTGATGGAAGGAAGGAATGTCGTACTTACAGCTCCGACTGGATCGGGAAAGACATGGGCTCCTGTTTTACCGTTCCTGTATAGCTGGTTAAACCAAATCCCGTTCGCGGACAGGCTCATTTATGCCTTGCCGCTACGCAGCCTGGCATCTGGCCTCTACCAGTCTACCCGAAGCGCTCTTGAAAATGCCGGCTTATTAAAAGATGAAAAAAACATTAATGGCTCTATTTCCGTCACGCTTCAAACGGGTAACCATAAGGGGGATCCCTTTTTCTGCGGCGACCTGATCTTCACTACTATCGACCAGCTTTTGTACAGCTACCTGAATTTGCCCCTGTCGGTGACGCAGAAACTAGCCAATGTAAATGCCGGGGCATTACTGGGTAGCCTGGTGATACTGGATGAGGTCCACTTACTGGAGCCTAGACGGTCTTTTGCCACTGTACTAGAAATGGCACGGCGGCTACGAGATTTCACCTCGTTTGTTTTCATGACAGCTACTCTCAGTTCGGAGGCTGTTTCCCTCGTGGCCAAAGAGATGCAGGCAGTTGAGCTTTCGGTTGAAAGTGATGAGTTACTAGAATTACCCAGCCATAAGGACAAACAGAGAACCATCCGGTGGACTGGGATCTCCTTGAATGCCCATAATGTATTGGAAGTTCATGACTGCGGGCGTAGTATTGTAGTCTGTAATTCTGTCCAAAAGGCGCAAACCATTTACCGGGAACTAAATCAAGCCATAAGGAAAGAGGGCTATTCCCCTAAAATTATCCTCTTGCATAGCCGGTTTTTGCCGTCAGACCGGGAAGAATACGAAAAGGAACTGGCACGCTATTTTGGTCCTGACGCCACTGAAACCGACTGCATTCTTGTGGCTACCCAGGTCATCGAAGCTGGCCTGGACATTAGTGCTGACAATTTGCATACTGAGGTTTGCCCGGCTAATTCCTTGGTACAGCGGGCCGGTCGTTGTGCTAGGTATGCCGGTGACCGAAATAAAGGTACTGTATGGGTATACGATGTGGAAAAGGATGCCAGTGGGCGGGACAAACTGGGGCCTTATCGGGAGAGGTATACATCTGCCTTGATTATATCCACCAGGGAGAAGCTGTCCGGGTTACCTCCGGTTTTAATGGATTTTTATTTTGAACAGCGCATGGTCAGTCAGGTGCATGGTGAAACCGAGTTTACCGCAATACAAAAAGTGATTCAGACCCTTAAGGATCGCAGGAAACAGGTGAACAATGTTTTGCGATTTGGAAGAGCTGAATGTGGCCGGGATCTGGTGAGGGATGTAGATTCAGTTAACGTGCTGGTGCATGCCCATCCTGAAAACCTGAATCTCAACTTGCCATGGCAGTATCTTTCTGTACCCAGAGCCAGCCTCTGGTCTCTTAAAACCTATTTGGAATCCGGAGAGCAATGGGTGGCCAAAGTACCAGTAACAACTGAAAACGGCGATGACGACGAGGCAATTGTACAATGGAAGGAAGTTAAGTCAATTGACGAACTAGTGCTTGGAAGCTGGTTGGTTTCTTTGAACCCTGCCTTTTCTTCATACAACAAAGCAGAAGGATTATGTATAAGCATTCCTGGCGCGGAAATGCCTATGCAGTTGAGGCCTGGGAAGAAAACTTCAGACTTTGATTATTGTTGTGAGATGTTTGCTCAGCACCTCAAAGCTGCGGTTGATGCCTGTAGAATTCAACTCGTAAAAAACGGTCGTGCCTTAAAAGCGATATCTCAGACATACCAGATAGATGAAAAGAGATTCGAGACTGTATGCCTGTTGAGTACAGCCCTGCACGATGTGGGCAAACTATCCGTAAAATGGCAAAATGGCATCCGTTCATGGCAAAAGGAAAGAGACCCAGGGCATGCTGCTTTCCTTACCGGGGAGCCACTGGCTCATTCTACCTTTACGTGGGAAACAGATAGGGAGAAAAATAGGGATCCCCGCTATTTTAGAGGTAACCATGCCTGCGAAGGCGCCTTTGCCGTTTTTAATTGTTTAGTTGATTGGTGTGCATACAACTTCACCATGGAGACTTATGACGGGATCGCCACTGCTTCTGCCACAAGCATTGCCAGGCATCACTCCGCTCAGGCCAAAGGGTTAGCAGTTTTTCAACTGGAACCCGGAGCCCGTGACTGGATAAATCAAGCCTTGGCAACTGCTGGGCTTTCTGATTGCGAAGTGGCTGAACTGCTGGATAGTCCAGATAAAAGGGATATAGAGGATTTCACCGGGTCTCTGATTAACCCCGAGAGTAAGGATGAAAAATTTATGCCACTATACTGGTTTTTGGTTCGCCAAGTCCGGTTGGCCGACCAGGCAGCTTTAGCATCAAAGGAAGGAGGTGATTAGAGTGAAAGTGTTCAAAATTCCTAAAGCAACCCAAACCTATGCGGACACACTTTTTGCTCTGGGCGTTGCTGACCTGGTTTTGTCACTTGCAGAGGGAGACGTTACGGTTAAGGATGCAGGCAGCGGGTATGAAATTATACCGGCCGTTGAATTAGACCAGGAATCGGTTTCCCAAATGCCTATTTCTCCCGGGTACCCCTACTTGAAGGTGAAACAAGATTCTAATGCACCGCAGGTAGGAGAAGTAATTGATTACGATCAGGAAAAACAAATCGAACAAATTTATAGGGAGTTTGTGGAAGTGCGTCAAAAGGGGAAAAATTCTGGTCGTAACCAACCCGTAAACCTGGATGTTGAGGACGAGCCCCCTCGACCCAGGCATGATCTCCAAGTCTTAAAAACCATTAATGCTCTGCGGGCCAGCGATGCTTACAGTAAAATGTATAGAGCTGTAGAAGGGTGTACAGAAATTGGCATCCTTGTAGGTAATCGGCTTCAACATCTCGCCGAACTATCGACAGGGAGTTATGCCCATGACGAACCAGCCACTCTCACATCCACGGCTTCAACCCTGCAACTCTTTAATCCTATCAGCGGGAAAGGGGTACACAGACCGAAACCGGACGGGACTAGTGTTGCACAATTCCCCAAGAAATGGGTAGACTGGTTTCAGGAGTGGATGAAGTACCGGGGAATGCAGATCGGCATGTCCGCATACCGGGTAGGGGACGACACCAAGGTAATGGTGCTGGTACCTGGAGACATCCCTGTTAATGAAGTTCGCGCCCTTCGGGAAGACCTGTTACGCCAGCGCCTCTGGGGAAATATCCACCTGGAGATAAATGCCAGCCTGCTTCTGGCTGAAATGCTGGTTAAGCACTCCGCGGAGTATGCGGAAGGATATAGCCGGTTAAAGATGCGAAACCGGCGGCCCAACGATATCCTTAAAGGGGTTCAGGCCGCATACTTTAAGAGTATGGGCAACGTGTCAGCGGTGATGAACATATCTTTCCTATCTTTGCCGGGGTGGCTGCCCGTTTCGGATAGAGCCAGTGCCGAGGCGTTACTGGATATCTTAGAGGAACACCGTGTCTGTTTAAGGGCACTGGATGAAAGCCATTCCGATGAGGTGAGGCTACTAGCCCAGTACAGGGATTTTCTTTCGGGTGGCATCCTCATGGACTTTCTCTACTTCCTGGCGGACTTTGCGCCCTTCATCATGCGTCGCTTGGAACAAAGGAAGTGGGTTAAGCGGTTCAGTGTGATCAATTTAAGGAGGATGGTTATGGCTTGCGACGTCGGATTAAAGGAAATCGTTGACAATGAAGGTTTCCAAAATTTAGCTACCGCCATTCGGAAAGCGACAGTGAACGCTCAATACAGGAAAGCGCAGGGGAATAACGATTTCGAGATACACTACGGTCTTGCTCAGGAGTGGAAGCGCAAGGTTAAGTTTAAAACAGAATTAGTAGCCGCCATTTGCGACTTTGTGCAACAATATAATGAGGAAAATGCCCGTCACGTTGAACAGAAGAGGGAGAGGAGAAAAAGTATTACCAAAGAAGACTTGGACCAGGTAATAGGAATGATTGAGGACAAGGGACCGGAACTGGTTGGGATGCTGCTTTTGGCTTACGGTTACGCCACCAAGAAACAGGAAGCGTGTGACTTACAGGATAATGAAGGAGAGGAGTAGTAATCCATGAAATTACAATCGTTGGCTATTTCCGGGTTGATCACTCTTGACATGCACTCCCTCAACAACGAAGGGGCGGAGGGCAACTACTTGCTTACCAGGCAAGTCTACATCACCAATCGCCAGGGCGAGGTGCAGGCGGTAAACGCCATTTCGGGTGATATGCTCAAACACATCCAGGCCGAACACCTTTACAATGTGGCGCGAGAGGAAGGTTTGCCGCTTTGCCAGAGTTGCCAGAAGTTTAACGCCAACCGGATATCCGGTGATCAGGAATTTGCCCGCTCCTTTAGCGGTGCCGAACAGGACAGTGTAATCCTAAGCAGAGCAATTGAAACCTGTCTTTTGGATGATACGGAAGGAATCCTGATAACCAATGAAATCGGGGGCAAAAAGCGATCCATCGCCCGCAAATCTGCAGTTGAGTTCGGCTGGACGGTTGGACGCCCGGAAAGTACCCGTACCGAGTCCTACTTCCATGTTAAGTATGTTCCTGAAGGTAGAGGGCAAGGGTCAGGTGCAGCATCCAACCAGGGCCAAAATATTTTTCATAGGCCGGCTTCTTCGGGTCAATACGCCGTGGTGCTAAACGTGGACCTCTTTCGGGTGGGCAGAAATGATATTACTTTAGAAAATATTTTACCGGACGAAGAAAGGTATCGCCGGGTAAAAGCGCTACTAAAAAGCGTGATATTTACCTTCATCAAACTCACTGGTGCTCATCGTAACACCCAGCTTCCTCATGTGCTAGGGTTTGAAGGGTGGCTAACCAAAAGTTATTCCACTTTTCCGGCACCGATAGCCAGCGCCCTTGATGAGGCTTACGGAGAGGAAATTTCACGGGTGACCTCTTCGTTGAACCGGTTAAAGGAAGGGGCAGTAGACGCTAACCAGTTTACTTCACTGGCTCAATTTGTTGAGCTAATGGAACAGACTTTGAATGGATTGGAAGAGTAGGTGCCCACATGCCTAAAGGGAAGAAAAGAACCGAGAACGGCGGAAACGTTGGATTGAATCTTCCGGATAGCGCAAAAGGCTCCTGGTTAATAGTGAACTACAAGCCAGTAGCGTTGTTCAGCCTGCGCACCAGCCAAGCCACCAGTTCCGGCGGCAAGACCTTGCTGGTCCCGACTCCCTATGCCTATAAAATGGCATTGGTAGACGCCGCTTTTCGAATATCCGGCCGTGAAAAGGCTGTGATAGTTTTTGACTCGATTAAAGGAAGGGACATCAGATTCCGGCCACCGTCAAAAGCGATCGTCAGTCAAACGTTTGTCAAATTGCTACGGCAGGCAAGGGAAAACAAGGATAGCGATGACAGTTTATCCGAAGGACCTTATCAACGGACCATCGCCTACCGTGAATACTGCTTTTTTGACGGCAATCTAAGCGTAGCTATAGACATTGATGGGCTGAGTAACGAGAGAGTTCAAGAATTAACCTTGACTACCGCTCACATTAACTACTTGGGCAAAAGAGGTGGCTTCTTTCAGTTCGTGGATTCAATTGTTGAGAAAGAAATTCCGGATCATTTTACGCTACCGGCAGGAGCTATGGCAGAGGACTTGTCGGGATATGGAATGAGTCAGTTCCTTGACGATCTTGGCAGCATGGACGAGGAGGACCTTTTTAAGAGGATCGATGTTTACTCGGGCAAAGGAGTGATTCTTAACCGGCACCGAGTGCTGGTGCACCACTTGCTTCCTTACAGCTTTGCACAATCATCTAAAGGATATACTGTCTATGCTGGTCCAGCCAACTTCTAGGAAACATCATAGCTCGTACTTGAAGAGTGTTGGGTGGTGAAAACATATTGGATGAAAAAAGTAACTGTCGTAATACAGTTCAAATAACTTTCACCCCCAGCACACTCTTCATCTGTTCCAAGGCATGCTGGTGGGCGGCTTGGTCAAAACTGGCCATACCATCCTGGTAGGCCGTAACCGGCACATCGCGGTTCGCCAGTTCTTCGGCCGTAAAGAAGCAGCAGATATTCGTACATACCCCAACCATTTCTACCTCGGCCACTTTTTCAATTGACGAGCCGGGGCTCAGGCCTAACAATTGATCCAGTTCAGTACCATGGAAAGCGCTGTAACGGTTTTTCCTGACGAAGTGAATCCGGGCGGTATTCAATTCGTCGTTGACAATTTGCTGAAGTTCAGGGATTAGTTCTTGCCCTGGTGTACCGGCAAGGCAATGAGGGGGGAACTTTTGAAACTCCAGGTCACCGGGAGTATGGGTATCGAGCGTGAAGAAGACCTCATCTTCTGTGGCCAGGGCTTCCTTAACCTTAGCGGTTATAAAAGGTATCACCTGGCGGGCTTCCGGGAAACTCAGGGCTCCGTCTTCCGCCACAAAATCATTTTGCATGTCGATCACCATTAACACGCGGCGCAAGTTGATCACTCCTTCCATGCAGGTCATTCGGTGAAAATTCTAACGAAGATCTTTCGATGTTTGCCCATAGACATACTCGTCATGATGGAGAGATTCATCCTCTTCTCCATCGTAACAGCCGAATAGCTCAAGTAGGGGATCTTCTTCTAACGGGTCTTCTTGAATGTAATTATCAATAGCCCTGCGGAATATTTCGGCTTCTGTAACACTGTTTTTCCGGGCGAATTTTTTCAGTTTTTGTTCCTGCACGGAAGGAAGATAGACCTGTTTGCGAACCATTTTTTGCGGCATTCTGCAACACCTCCATATACATTATATCACCGCAATTACTATGCACAACAAGAGTTAACAACTTTTCCCTTGCGAGACTCAATCAGGTGTTGTTGAGACTAGCCCGCTAAAACCATGGCAATACTGTTACCAGTAGATCCCAATCAACGAGGTGCGTTATGGAACTCATGGTTTCTGATTATGGCTCCTTTCTGGGAAAAAAGAGCGAGCGGCTGGTCTTGAAACAAAACGGCAAGGTGGTGCAGGAGATCCCCTTCCACGACCTGGAGCAGGTCATAATCGACACCCCCGGGGCCTCCCTGTCCACGGATTTGATCAAGGAATGCATGGAGCACGGCATTCAGATTAGCCTCCTCACTTCTACGGGTAAACCTTACGCCAAGCTGGTTTCCCCTTATCTCACCGGAACCGTGATTACCAGGCGGGAGCAACTCCTGGCGTATTACGATGCCCGGGGCATCAACCTGGTGAAATCCTTCATCGAGGGGAAACTCAAAAACCAGGCCAACGTGCTGAAGTATTTTGCCAAGTATCGTAAAGGGACCGACCCGGAAGCCTTTGAACGACTCCGGGAGGCTATCGTTAAAATCGAAAACGCGGTGGGAGAGTTGAAGGAGGTCACCGGCAAGGACATTGATGAGGTCAGGGGAGGATTGCTCTCGGTAGAGGGACGGGCCGGGAATACCTACTGGGAAGGCGTCAAACTTCTGCTGGCAGACAAGGTGGAGTTCCCGGGGCGAGAACACCAGGGTACAGCCGATCCCGTTAATGCCGCTTTTAACTACGGCTACGGTATTCTTACCCAACAGGTGGAGACGGCCTTGCTCTTGGCGGGGCTGGACATTTTCGGCGGTTTCCTGCACGTCGACCGGGCGGGGAAGAAAAGCCTGGTTTACGATTTTATCGAGGAGTTCCGCCAGGCGGTGGTGGACCGGGTGATCATCTCCGCGGTGAATAAGGGGTGGGAGATAGTCCTGGCTGACGGGCAACTGCCACAGGAAACCCGGCGTAACCTGGCCGGCATGGTACTGGAGAGGCTGGATGCCCAGGAAACCTTCCAGGGAAAGAAATATAAGCTTAAGACCATTATCCAGAGCCAGGCCCGGCGGATTGCCACCTACCTGCGTGGGGAAGCAAAGTACAAGCCGTTTGTAAGTGGGTGGTAGATTGAAGACACTGGTTATCTACGACATAGAAGAAGACCGCATTCGCAACAAGATCCTGGAGGCTTGCAAAGACTACGGGCTGGACCATATCCAGTACAGCGCCTTTATGGGGGAGCTTAATCACAACCGGCGGGAGGAGTTGTGGCACCGGTTGCGCCGGATACTGGGGAAAAAGATCGGTAAAATCTTGATGGTGCCTCTTTGCGACAAGGACCTCCGGCTGGCCCGCGAGGTTTATGTTGGCCCGGAAGGAGTTTTCGATGCTTAGCCTCAGGGTGAGCGACATTAAACAGTACCTTTATTGCCCACGAGTAGTTTTCTTCACGTATGTCTGCCCGGTGGAAAAGAAGATTACCAGGAAGATGGAATACGGTAAAGAAGAACACGTGGAACTGGACCGGCTGGAAAAGCGGCGTACTTTCCGTAGATACCGGTTGGAAGAGGGGGAACGGAAGTTTCACACCCGGCTGTATTCCACCAGGTTAGGTCTGGAAGGCATGCTGGATATGCATATCGTTTCCAGGGGGGAGTGTATTCCCGTTGAATTCAAGTACTCCTCGCAGGAGCCGGCCCTAAACCATAAGTACCAACTGGTAGCTTACGCCATGCTGCTGGAAGATACCTACAATATCCCCGTTCGTAACGGGTTCCTGTACCTAATCCCCGGGACGGAGGTCTATCCCGTTGAAGTCACGCCCAACTCCCGGGATTTTGTCAAAGAAACCTTAAGGAAGATCCGGCGGATGATCAAAACAGAACTCTTCCCCGGTCCCCCCAGGGGGCAGGGACGATGTGTGGACTGCGAGTACCGGAATTTTTGCCGGGATATGAGGTGAGTACATGTATTTTCTGACCGATGAAGAAAAAAAGCAACTTCTAAGAGGATATTTGCCCAAGTCCAGAGAATTAGGTGTCAACGAGGAACTCCGGGGTTGGAACTGGCACCGGCCGCCTCTCAGTCCCATTTATGACCTTAAGTTAGCGCTCTATGAAGTGGCGAACTCCTATTGTCCCTCTAACCGGGACCTCTACCTGCGGCGGGTGGACGGCTTAAAACCTGCTCCAAACGTAGCGATGATCAGGGGAAAGGCGTTTCACGAAACCCTGGTGCAGGTGCTGGTAAGGGCGAAACGCACTATTTATGAAAAGGGCGTGACAAACTACCAGGATATTATTCGAGCCCTTTCGGAACCATTTCAGCCAGACCTCCGGCCATACCGGAACCAACTTACCAAAAGTGATTTTGAGGACCTGCAAAAGAAAGCGATTACCATTGCTGCTTTCGAATCTTCCCGCATCATCGCGAGGATACAGGAGATACTAGTAAAGCAGCCGTATATCGGCGAGGATTCCCTGGTATCATTGGCTATCCCGGTGGTGGCGGAACAAAAGCTGGACGGCTCCTTTTTGGGTTTAAGCGCTAACCTCAGTGCTGACGCGTTTACGTTTTCGGAGCCAATGATCCTGGACTTGAAGTTTGGCGAACCCAAGAAGTTTCACCGGCTTACAACCACGGGATATGCGTTAGTTATGGAAGCGGTCTACGAATTTCCCGTAAACTTGGGATGTATTGTCTATGCGGATTTTAAAGATGACCGGCTCTTAATCAAGAAAGACATTCACATCATCGATGACGAATTGCGGCAGTGGTTTATTGAAGAAAGGGATGAAAAGATGCGCATGGTTTACGAAGAAATCGATCCAAGCCTTGCGGAGAAATGTTATGATACGTGTCCCTGCTACAGTGCCTGCCATGGTTAGGGGTGATTCGGCATGGAAGATGATGGTGGTTTCGAAGATGGTACGGTATTTGACGCAGAAATAGCATTTTCGAGAAAAACGAGCTGTTCTAGCGGCAACCTAAGACTTCAAGGCCTTGTAGGACAAGGATTAGCGAAATTATACCGCGGTCGGTTGCACCCGTTGCCCCGCTGACAAGGGGACTGAAACAGCTTGATAACCGCACCCCGGACCAGTTTCCTCCAATCAGTTGCACCCGTTGCCCCGCTGACAAGGGGACTGAAACCGGTGTAGTCGGCGTCCGGGTTTTTCTTGATCGCTTCGTTGCACCCGTTGCCCCGCTGACAAGGGGACTGAAACGGAGAAGCGGGCGAACTGGCGGGCACTGTGGGGGCAGTTGCACCCGTTGCCCCGCTGACAAGGGGACTGAAACTCAATTACGGCCCGGTCGATATTGGCCCGGTCCCGGACGTTGCACCCGTTGCCCCGCTGACAAGGGGACTGAAACGGTGTCCGCCTGCTTATCCCAAGACGCCTGCCACCAGGGTTGCACCCGTTGCCCCGCTGACAAGGGGACTGAAACTTGACAAAAAGCTTGATCAGCTCCGCCTTGTGCAACCGGTTGCACCCGTTGCCCCGCTGACAAGGGGACTGAAACGATAGCTTCGCAAACCCTCTCTATTTCGCCTTTCTCTGTTGCACCCGTTGCCCCGCTGACAAGGGGACTGAAACGAAAATTATAGAGGAGTGGCGTACAGAAACTTTGAGGAGTTGCACCCGTTGCCCCGCTGACAAGGGGACTGAAACTTTTCTCCAACCCGACGAACCCCCTTTCTAGCTTAAGTTGCACCCGTTGCCCCGCTGACAAGGGGACTGAAACGTGGAGGATTATGTCACTCATCCCTTGAATTTTAACAGTTGTTGCACCCGTTGCCCCGCTGACAAGGGGACTGAAACCCGTCAAGCAGCATTGCATGCAATAACCCCTTCATACGTTGCACCCGTTGCCCCGCTGACAAGGGGACTGAAACGGCAGATTGTTGCCCCTGGCGGACCGGACTACGCGCCGTTGCACCCGTTGCCCCGCTGACAAGGGGACTGAAACTTCCGAGGACTTTTATGCAGGGCTGTTCTACCAGGGGGCGTTGCACCCGTTGCCCCGCTGACAAGGGGACTGAAACGGCCAGTTTGGGCTTTACTGAGCAACCCCGTTCAGCGTTGCACCCGTTGCCCCGCTGACAAGGGGACTGAAACAAGACCCCACCTCAGCTGATATAGACCTCGTCAGTCCAGTTGCACCCGTTGCCCCGCTGACAAGGGGACTGAAACGGGGTCAAAGACTCTGGGTTCCCGTGCTTTTTGAGAGCGTTGCACCCGTTGCCCCGCTGACAAGGGGACTGAAACCGGATTTGGTTCCTACTGTGTTGGCTCTCGTGGCAATGTTGCACCCGTTGCCCCGCTGACAAGGGGACTGAAACTGATATGGCCACACCTGACCCACTACCAGTTTCACTTGTTGCACCCGTTGCCCCGCTGACAAGGGGACTGAAACGCAAAAGAATGGTGTGTGGAGAGTAGCTGTGTATGATAGTTGCACCCGTTGCCCCGCTGACAAGGGGACTGAAACCGCAGCAGGCCGGGCGGACCCCCTCTTAATTGAAATGTTGCACCCGTTGCCCCGCTGACAAGGGGACTGAAACGGCGGACCCGCAGCAGAGCCGCAGCAGGCCGGGCGGAGTTGCACCCGTTGCCCCGCTGACAAGGGGACTGAAACCTAAATATCAATATACCAGGCGGACCATTAGCCGGCCAGTTGCACCCGTTGCCCCGCTGACAAGGGGACTGAAACTCGTCCATGTATTTCATCAGCTAACTCCCTAATCCTTCGTTGCACCCGTTGCCCCGCTGACAAGGGGACTGAAACCCGCAAACGTACGAGCGGGAAGGGGTAAAGCTGACCGGTTGCACCCGTTGCCCCGCTGACAAGGGGACTGAAACTCCGCCAGTCCTGGTACATCAGGAGGAACTGGAAAGTCTGTTGCACCCGTTGCCCCGCTGACAAGGGGACTGAAACGTACTTCCATGC
The DNA here is from genome assembly GCA_000987045.1 of Clostridiales bacterium PH28_bin88. Lineage (GTDB taxonomy): Bacteria > Bacillota > PH28-bin88 > PH28-bin88 > PH28-bin88 > PH28-bin88. The sequence goes on from LAKY01000050.1 coordinate 207,297, forward strand.
CCTGGCACATATGGGCTTAAGGAGAAACCAGTTGCACCCGTTGCCCCGCTGACAAGGGGACTGAAACCCGAAAAGGTGCCTGCGCCATCTACGCCAGTTTCAGGCGTTGCACCCGTTGCCCCGCTGACAAGGGGACTGAAACAGTTGCGGTTCACCTACTTTGGTAAGCGCGCGCTGAGGTGTTGCACCCGTTGCCCCGCTGACAAGGGGACTGAAACTTGGGGACTGGTTGGTTTATGCATACCGAATTTGCTGGTTGCACCCGTTGCCCCGCTGACAAGGGGACTGAAACACCAATCCCACATGGTCCGAACAACTCAGTTAGTTTCTGTTGCACCCGTTGCCCCGCTGACAAGGGGACTGAAACAACCTTCCCCGGCCAGTCGTAGATGTCTGCTCCACATCCGTTGCACCCGTTGCCCCGCTGACAAGGGGACTGAAACCCAATTGAAAGAGCAGCAAAAGCAGGCCACGAAACCTGCGTTGCACCCGTTGCCCCGCTGACAAGGGGACTGAAACAAGCCCGAGTTGAAACCTAATGCGCCGCATCTACGAAGTTGCACCCGTTGCCCCGCTGACAAGGGGACTGAAACGTCATCGTGTCCCCGGCCTTGTTGACCGCCCCAATATGTTGCACCCGTTGCCCCGCTGACAAGGGGACTGAAACCGGTCACCTCCACGACTTGCTTACATCCGCTTGCGCTTGTTGCACCCGTTGCCCCGCTGACAAGGGGACTGAAACAGTCAAACCCGCCACCGGCCCGACATGGTCCCTCGCCGTTGCACCCGTTGCCCCGCTGACAAGGGGACTGAAACTGGCGTTCTGGATGTCACTCGAAGCCGTCAAAGTTTTAGTTGCACCCGTTGCCCCGCTGACAAGGGGACTGAAACACAACACTGCTTCCCCAGCCGCGTCCTCGGGGGTGGTTGCACCCGTTGCCCCGCTGACAAGGGGACTGAAACGCTGGTACGAGCCCACCGAACGCAGGGACATCACAGTTGCACCCGTTGCCCCGCTGACAAGGGGACTGAAACTCTAAAGGGTTGATCCACTCATAGAGGGGCTTGGTTTGTTGCACCCGTTGCCCCGCTGACAAGGGGACTGAAACGTCTGGATCTGTCGTGTATGCGAAACACTCCCCGTATGTTGCACCCGTTGCCCCGCTGACAAGGGGACTGAAACTAATAATTAAGGAGGTTTAAATCATGGACATCGAGATGTTGCACCCGTTGCCCCGCTGACAAGGGGACTGAAACATTCGCCCTTGTAATCCTCGCCATCCTCGGTAATCCTCGTTGCACCCGTTGCCCCGCTGACAAGGGGACTGAAACGAAGATTTACTCCTTCGTTCCATAGGTCCATCACCCGTTGCACCCGTTGCCCCGCTGACAAGGGGACTGAAACTTAAGATTGGTGATCAAAAACTGGTGGGGATCATTATGGTTGCACCCGTTGCCCCGCTGACAAGGGGACTGAAACTACGGAACATTCTCCAAAATGATACCATACACACTCACGTTGCACCCGTTGCCCCGCTGACAAGGGGACTGAAACGAAATGAACTGTCACCCATCGCCAACCATCCTCCTTAAGTTGCACCCGTTGCCCCGCTGACAAGGGGACTGAAACATCTCCAACCCGCCCAGTAACCCTGGCAACTGGGCAAGTTGCACCCGTTGCCCCGCTGACAAGGGGACTGAAACGCAATTAACCAAGGGGGTCGGTATTGGTTATATCGTAGTTGCACCCGTTGCCCCGCTGACAAGGGGACTGAAACTTTTCCCGTTTTGTCAAGAATTGTGGTAAGTTTTGCTTGTTGCACCCGTTGCCCCGCTGACAAGGGGACTGAAACCTCCTTTCTGTTTATGATGGGGCTAACGGGTAGCCCCAGTTGCACCCGTTGCCCCGCTGACAAGGGGACTGAAACGTGCTGACATTCAACAAAAGGATTACCGGTTATACAGTTGCACCCGTTGCCCCGCTGACAAGGGGACTGAAACTTCCAACTTCTTTGCAGCAAGGAATGCTCTCGCTTTTTCGTTGCACCCGTTGCCCCGCTGACAAGGGGACTGAAACGTTAATATGACAAACAGCCGATCCGGATTCTTCACATGTTGCACCCGTTGCCCCGCTGACAAGGGGACTGAAACTGCACAATCCGCTTGCGCTCGCCCTTGATTACCTCCTCGTTGCACCCGTTGCCCCGCTGACAAGGGGACTGAAACCCCAAATCCGTAGAGGTACTACGGAAGCTATACTTCCAGTTGCACCCGTTGCCCCGCTGACAAGGGGACTGAAACCTAGAGCTTTGTTATGAACCGCAGTAGTTTTCCCAGTTGCACCCGTTGCCCCGCTGACAAGGGGACTGAAACCGGTACGTAGCTTCGACTATGGCTATGGGTCACCAATCGTTGCACCCGTTGCCCCGCTGACAAGGGGACTGAAACGATTACGAAGAAGCGTTTCGGGCCGCTAAGGGCTTGGATAGTTGCACCCGTTGCCCCGCTGACAAGGGGACTGAAACAACGGCAAGGAGTTTTGCGACAAGGAAACGGTGACGGCCGTTGCACCCGTTGCCCCGCTGACAAGGGGACTGAAACTTCTAAGAAAGATTAGAAAGGCAAATGGGCCTGATGACGTTGCACCCGTTGCCCCGCTGACAAGGGGACTGAAACAAAAGGGTATCATAATATTTGTTGCACGTAGGACTTACGTTGCACCCGTTGCCCCGCTGACAAGGGGACTGAAACTTTAAGTTAACTTATGACCCTGATGAAGTACCTGCAAAAAGTTGCACCCGTTGCCCCGCTGACAAGGGGACTGAAACGAGTTAAACTATTCAATAGCAATAGCGACAAGAGGTTGTTGCACCCGTTGCCCCGCTGACAAGGGGACTGAAACTTCTACCATCTAGTCCTAACTCCCGGCGGTGCCCATGTTGCACCCGTTGCCCCGCTGACAAGGGGACTGAAACCCGATTGAAAGCGGATGGCATGCGGGGTAGTGTTGAGTTGCACCCGTTGCCCCGCTGACAAGGGGACTGAAACACAAATCTAATATCTACGTCGTACCCCCGCCCCTCCAGCGTTGCACCCGTTGCCCCGCTGACAAGGGGACTGAAACCCTCATTTTCGGGATTAGTGCCCCTCCCAGGCGGAAGTTGCACCCGTTGCCCCGCTGACAAGGGGACTGAAACGTTCCCTTGTGCCAGGGGTGGCCACCCTTGTCCTGCTGTTGCACCCGTTGCCCCGCTGACAAGGGGACTGAAACAGCAGTACTGCAAACTACATGGGTTGGAATTGATCAAGTTGCACCCGTTGCCCCGCTGACAAGGGGACTGAAACGCGACGGGGAGGCGGATATAGTGCCGGCCGTAGAAACTGTTGCACCCGTTGCCCCGCTGACAAGGGGACTGAAACATCCCATCTCCCCTCCTTCCCCTTCGCCCCCGGTAACTGTTGCACCCGTTGCCCCGCTGACAAGGGGACTGAAACCCATCTGCGGGTTATCAGCCCAGTTCTTCTTGTCCTTGGTTGCACCCGTTGCCCCGCTGACAAGGGGACTGAAACAAATGGGTCGCTAGCTCAGAGGGAGAGCACCTCCTTGAGTTGCACCCGTTGCCCCGCTGACAAGGGGACTGAAACGTTATGAAGATAGCATGAACATGAAAGATCCGCATATTGTTGCACCCGTTGCCCCGCTGACAAGGGGACTGAAACTGTATGTGCGGGGCTCTGTTACTGGTAGTGCCAAATGTGGTTGCACCCGTTGCCCCGCTGACAAGGGGACTGAAACAGGAAGGCCAGGAGATGCTAAACCGCCTGGCGCGACTCGTTGCACCCGTTGCCCCGCTGACAAGGGGACTGAAACTTCCTTATCCTCTTCGCGGATGGCCCTGTTGAGGTCGGCGTTGCACCCGTTGCCCCGCTGACAAGGGGACTGAAACCGGAAAAATACACGCTTTAGCGTGGCCTTTTCGCCGTTGCACCCGTTGCCCCGCTGACAAGGGGACTGAAACGGAAATGACCAGCTTTGAGTTGCGGCAGGCACTTATGGGTTGCACCCGTTGCCCCGCTGACAAGGGGACTGAAACAGACGGGCAATATTTTTTGATGTCAGAAAATCCGGCATGTTGCACCCGTTGCCCCGCTGACAAGGGGACTGAAACAAATTGTGCCCGCCCGCACCAAGGCTCTGGAAATTGCGTTGCACCCGTTGCCCCGCTGACAAGGGGACTGAAACATCATGTATTTTGATTTGGTCACCTTCGCGATCAATCCGTTGCACCCGTTGCCCCGCTGACAAGGGGACTGAAACTTAATTCCGTTTATGGCCGCTGGTGCGGCTGTGGCTGTTGCACCCGTTGCCCCGCTGACAAGGGGACTGAAACTCAGATCGTTTCCAGCCAAACAGCGGACGGATAATCTCGTTGCACCCGTTGCCCCGCTGACAAGGGGACTGAAACAACGAGAAACAGTCTTAATACGTCCTGACATAGATAGTTGCACCCGTTGCCCCGCTGACAAGGGGACTGAAACTGGTCTTCCTCTCCTTCCTGGTATTTTATTTTCTTTGGTTGCACCCGTTGCCCCGCTGACAAGGGGACTGAAACGACAAATAATTAAATGCTTGAATATCTCTCACTAAATCGTTGCACCCGTTGCCCCGCTGACAAGGGGACTGAAACTGGATTCAAAGTTTTGCGGACGCCAGTTAATGAAGCAATGTTGCACCCGTTGCCCCGCTGACAAGGGGACTGAAACATGTTGTATTCAGGATCAGTAATGATAGCATCCACTTTGTTGCACCCGTTGCCCCGCTGACAAGGGGACTGAAACGGGAAAAACCGGTAGCCGTCTCCATGGTGACCTGAAAGGGTTGCACCCGTTGCCCCGCTGACAAGGGGACTGAAACTACCTCCTCCTTTCCGGCAGCGGGTAGCACATTTCAGTTGCACCCGTTGCCCCGCTGACAAGGGGACTGAAACTCAAAGGCAACACGGTTTCTTCGTAGAGGCCTTTTCGTTGCACCCGTTGCCCCGCTGACAAGGGGACTGAAACCTCGCTGCAACCCCGCCTCAATCTCCTGGTCCAGCCGTTGCACCCGTTGCCCCGCTGACAAGGGGACTGAAACGCATAGTTGTAACCGTTACCGCCATTACCACCTGCAGCGTTGCACCCGTTGCCCCGCTGACAAGGGGACTGAAACAGGGAACTGTGGACCAAGCGGCCGGACCGGATGCACGTTGCACCCGTTGCCCCGCTGACAAGGGGACTGAAACATTCGTCCCCGCATCCGTTTCTTTAACTGACCTTGAAGTTGCACCCGTTGCCCCGCTGACAAGGGGACTGAAACCCGGGCGATCTCCGCATCCAGTTCCTCCGGCTTCACGCCGTTGCACCCGTTGCCCCGCTGACAAGGGGACTGAAACGCACGGCGGCCGCCAAGGTACTGGGGAAACTCGCCGGGTTGCACCCGTTGCCCCGCTGACAAGGGGACTGAAACGGCTGACAATGGCACCAAGTTGCGTCACGTCCTTCATCGTTGCACCCGTTGCCCCGCTGACAAGGGGACTGAAACAGCTTGGAATTGTCCGCGGCAAGGAGGAGGGGCTTTTGTTGCACCCGTTGCCCCGCTGACAAGGGGACTGAAACGGAATCTTTTGATATAATACTGATAACGATTTGCTAGGTTGCACCCGTTGCCCCGCTGACAAGGGGACTGAAACCAGCGCAGGTTTAGGACGTTGGCCTGTTGCTCGCTTCCAGTTGCACCCGTTGCCCCGCTGTGTTACTCGGCAAATTAAATGAGCAGGAAAACGTCAAGGTATTTGGGCATGAAATAGGGATAAATATTTGATCATTTACACCGTAGCCATGGCAATTGGTCACGGAAACTGATCTTTTGGGGGCGCTGCCCCCAAACCCCCGGGATTTATCGCTTTTAGTTTCTCCAAAGGGTTTCTTTTTTAGGTAACAGAGTGAGGTGGCCGTTTCCAACCACCCCACCCCGCCTTTTTTTAGAAACCTGGCAGGCGCTCAGGTTGCTTCCCAGCATTGCCCTATCCTCCTGCCAGGAAAGAGCATTAGATACGCTTGTTCTTAACAGAGGTTACAGAAGTGGCAATATACTTCTCAAGGAATTCATTCGGTTCCGGTTCAATCTCAAACATAGTTTCCGCCAGGATCTGACGTAGGTTATCGATTGACTCCTTATCGTAAAACAAAAGCGTCACCGTAATGTTACCAGACCTAATGTGTACCGGGTATTCATTGAAGAAAGTTTTCCCTTCCCACGACTGGAAACGGGTATGCTTGTTGATATGGATGTTCATAAGACACCTGTAGTTGTTCATAAGTATAGCTATTTTTGTTGTTAACTGGCTTTGTTTCGTCAGTATGCGGCTGTTCCTTATTCGTAATATTTTCTCCCTTGATAGCATATCATAATTATGATATACTTATGATAATGAACAAGGAGGTGTATACTATGCCGCAGATAAGACCAATTTCAGATCTTCGCAATAACTTTGCCGAGATTTCCCGCATCGTCCATGAGGGGGGCGAGCCGGTTTTTCTGACCAAGAACGGCTACGGTGATATGGTTGTCATGAGTGTTGAGCAGTTCGAAGCGTTCAGGCAGGAGCGCCGGATTGATATCGCCCTGCAGGAAGCCCAGAGGGAAGCCTTGGAGAATCCAACCCGCTATGACTTCGATGAGGTTTCTTCCAATCTCCGCAAGAAGTTAATAGCAAAGGTGGATGGAGCCGATACGTAGAATTGTCATGCTCCCTCGTGCCGTACAGGACTTGGAGGATGTGATCGACTACCTTTCACAATTCTACGCAAGCACTGCGATAAAGCAGTACGACCGCATTGTCTCAAAGATACAAGAACTACCTCACTTTCCACATAAATATGAGGAATACGGAGCCGGTCATTACCGCTTTTCCTATCGCAGAATGGTAGTGGACGACTACTTGGTATTCTATGTCGTGTTGGACGACGCAATAGAAATCCACCGTATCCTACACGGAAAAAGGGACATCAGAAGATACTTGGATTGAATATAGAAACCTCGGGTAGCCGCAATTTTTGCGGCTATTGCTTTTTCCGACCCTTATAATCGTTTTTGCTGATGTCAGCAAAATGATCCGGCATTATGCTGTGCTTCCTTTATGCCGTGTGTACTAGACTAAGAACCTATGTTTTTAGGGTCAGACAATTTGCCGTATAACACCGCTGACAAGGGGACTGAAACGTGAATTACGGATGCCTGGAGCTATTCAACGCAAAAGGTTGCACCCGTTGCCCCGCTGACAAGGGGATTGAAATAGGCTATGCCTAAAGGAATAACACAGATCTACATGTAGGAGTTGGTCGGGGGCGCGGCTAACAGTAGGCAAAAGGGTTTATTGGGATTTGGCATAACGGGACTTGCTACTACATATGAACTCACCATTTGGCAGTTGTTAGTTGCTTTCGGAATTGTGGCCTTCGGGGATTATACTATGATAACCAGACAATGTAGGGAGGCTCATGGTACGCCGTTGATCCACGAAGGCGGTTGCACGTCGTGTTATTCCTGCGGGTTTGCGAAGTGCGGATGAGGTAATGGGGGCTACCAGGTTCCCACATCAACGATCTTCCATGAGCCATCCGGGTGCTTTTTAAGAATAAACCAGACAGATGTTTCATGTTCTATGCCTAGATCACCTGTCGTTATAAGTGATACGTCTACGATCGTGCTGTCTCCTTTTGATGTGGTTTTTTTAATAGAATAGGAATTGTACTTGATTTCTAATACTTTTCTAACAACTTGAGAGGTGCTTATATTGGACAGTGTTTCTGTGGATTTCTGGGAAATGCCATCGAAAAACAGTTTTACTGTATCGTCCGGAGTGTGTTTTGGTGTCCCGCACCCACCTAGTATTGCCATCAAAACCATCGCCCCAACGAATAGAAAAAAGTGACGAAGCACGAACCCCACCTCGTTTACAGCATTTTCCCATCGATATAATTCTACCCAAATAAGCTTATACCTGCTTGTAAGGGGGGTATTGATCCCCAAACTCATCGACAAACCCATCCAGGTCAAAATCCCCGGCACTTTACCCTGCCAGATCCCCAATCCCGTAGCCTTCCGGTGCGCATATATGTTACAATGCTGTTATATGGAAGAAAGCCTGGAAGTAGACTGGGCACTGCGCGCCGGCGCATACTTCACCCGAGGACGCGATCTAGTCAAATGCTTCCCAAGAAATCGGTTTTTCCGCAGCATAAAACTGGTATACTTATCCGTAAGGAGAGTTCAGGACGAAGCAGCATTAATAGTAAGGGGTGCGGGTATTTGCGGGTGATAGGTTTGTGCCTGGGAGCTTCCAGTATAAGTATGGTGCTCTTGGAAGGGGAAAAACCCCCTTTAATACTGGAGGGTAGGAACATACCCCATGAGGGGAATGCCAAAGAAATCCTGGCAGCAATACTGGAAGAATATCGCGGCGAGTATGAGGCTGTGGCGGTTACCGGGAGAAAGTTAAAGGACATGGTTAACCTACCCGGCATCACAGAACCGGAGGCTACTGAATACGCCTACCAGTACCTGAGCGGCACCTACCGGGACGTGGATGCCATTGTCAGTGCCGGGGGAGAAACCTTTATCGTCTACCTGTTGAATTCCCAAGGGAAGATTGTCAATGTGCATTCCGGGAACAAGTGCGCTTCGGGCACGGGAGAGTTTTTCCTGCAACAGGTTAAGCGGATGGACCTTACGGTGGAACAGGCTGTAGAGGTAGCCGGGGGGTGTCAACCCTATCAAGTGGCGGGGAGATGCTCGGTTTTCTGTAAAAGCGATTGCACCCACGCCTTAAACAAGGGGGAACCCAAGGGGCGGGTGGTGGCCGGCCTGTGTAAGATGATGAGCAACAAGATCCTTGAGCTGGTGAAGCACTTTGGTGGTCGAAGGGTGCTCCTGATAGGCGGTACGGCCCGTAACGGGGTGATGGTTGACTTTTTGCGACAGGAAATTCCCCAGATCCTGGTACCGGCTGAAGCCCTTTATTTTGAGGCTCTGGGAGCAGCCCTCTGGGCTTTGGAGACTCAGCCCGCCAAACCGGCGGGGCCGCTATTCAGGGAAAGCCAAAGCTCCTTTGCCTTCTTGCCTCCCATCAAGGAATTCTCGCCCCGGGTAACGTTCAAGGAAGGAAAAGTTGGTACAGCGCGTAGTGGTGATGAGTGCATCATTGGCCTGGATGTGGGTTCAACTACCACCAAAGCGGTGGTTTTACGTACCGAAGATGATGCTGTCCTGGCTCAGGTCTACCTGCGTACCAGCGGAGACCCGGTGGGGGCGTCTCGTCGATGCTACCGGGAACTGGACCGGCAGATTAGCACAGATATAAAGATTGTGGGCCTCGGAGTGACAGGCTCGGGTAGACAGATTGCAGGCCTCCATGCCCAGACCGAAGGGGAAATTAACGAAATCATTGCTCACGCTACCGCCGCGGTATACTTTGACCCCGAGGTGGACACCATCTTTGAAATCGGCGGTCAGGATGCCAAGTACACCTATATTACCAACGGGGTGCCGTCCGACTACGCCATGAATGAGGCCTGTTCGGCGGGTACCGGTTCCTTCCTGGAGGAAGCTGCCAGGGAGTCGCTGGAGATGAAAACCACTCAGATCGCTGAACACGCCCTGAAGAGCAATGTTCCGCCAAATTTTAGCGACCAGTGCGCCGCATTTATCGGCAGCGACATCAAAAACGCCATTCACGAAGGTTTTTCTCGTGAGGACATCGCGGCCGGGCTGGTTTATTCTATTTGTATGAACTATATCAACCGGGTTAAAGGTTCCCGGGCGGTGGGCCGTAAGGTGTTTACGCAGGGAGGTGTCTGTTACAACCGGGCAGTACCCATGGCCATGGCCGCTCTTACCGGGAAAGAGGTCATTGTTCCTCCGGAACCGGGGTTAATGGGCGCTTTTGGCGTGGCGCTGGAGGTAAAAAAACGGCTCAGCCTGGGCTTGCAGGAAGAGAAGGTATTTAATCTTAAGGAGTTGGCTGCCCGGGAGGTAGATTACGGGAAAACTTTCACCTGCGCCGGTAAGAAGGAGCGTTGTGACCGGAAGTGCCGGATCAGAATGCTGCGCATTGACGGCAACAACTATCCTTTCGGCGGGGCCTGCAACAAGTACGTCAATCAAGTACTCCGGGTCCGGCATGATGTGAAAGAACTGGATCTGGTGGCCTTGCGGGAAAGACTGGTATTTGAAAAATACGCTCCCTTAAATGCCTCAGAAGGGGGGAACCTCCGGGTAGGGGTCAGCCGTTCACTGATGCACAACACCTACTACCCGCTTTACGCCAACTTCTTTGCCGAACTGGGGTGCCAGGTGGTCGTGGCGCGGGAAGCAACGATAGCTGGTGTAGAAAGGAAGGGGGCGGCCTTTTGTCGCCCGGTAGAGCTTGCTCATGGGTTTTTGCATGACCTGCTTACCCAGGAACCTGACGTGATTTTTGCTCCCCATGTTAAAGGGATGGCAGTTGACAATGGGATCGACACCGGCGTGGCCTGTCCCCTGGTCCAGGCGGAGCCCTATTACCTGAGGGCGGCTTTTCCTGAACTGGACGCCAGGCGGGTGCTTACCCCGGTGTTGGATTTCTCCCGCGGGAAAGAACAGGTGAGCCGGGAGTTTATCGCCATGGGACGGGAGTTGGGTTTTGCCAGGGGACGAACCGTGCAGGCTTTTAAGCGGGCCGTGGCCATTCAGGAGGCCTTCTTTCGCGAGATCAAGAGTATTGGAGAAAGGTTTTTAGCTAAACTGGAACAGCACCCTGATACTCATGCCGTGGTTCTCTTCGGCCGGCCCTATAACGCTTTTACCGAGGTCGGCAACATGGGTATTCCCAGGAAATTTGCTTCCCGTGGCTACCGGGTGATTCCTGCCGATTTTTTACCCCTGGAAGCGGAAGAACCGGTGGAACAGATGTACTGGGCTATGGGCCAGATGATCCTCAAGGCAGCCGGTTTTGTTCGCAGGCATCACCAGCTCTTTGGCGCATATATCACAAACTTCGGCTGTGGCCCCGATTCTTTTCTCATCAGTTATTTTAGAGACCGGATGGGGGACAAGCCATCGCTGACCCTGGAGTTGGATAACCATACCGCGGACGCCGGCCTGGACACCCGGGTAGAAGCCTTCCTGGACATCGTTAAAGGCTACCGGCAACTTCAGAAGACGGAAAGACCAAGGTTCGAGGTCCCCTGCTTTACGCCGGCCCGCACTGAAAACAGGGAGCGGCAGTTCTTGGTGGAGGATTCTCAAGGTGGTTGCTATCCGATCACTGACCCGCGGGTTAAAGTGCTGATTCCCTCCATGGGTGATTTTGCCGCCCGTTCCCTGGCTGCCGCCCTGCGACACTTCGGGGTTAGAGCCTCAGCCCTCCCTCCCCCAGGGGAGAAGGAGCTATTGACGGGGAAGAACAACACTTCCTGTAAGGAATGCCTTCCCCTGATGCTTACGGTCGGCAGCCTGATTGAAACCTGTCATTGCCACCGGGAGGACCCGTCGGAGGTATTGGTCTACTTCATGCCCAAAACATCGGGGCCCTGCCGTTTCGGCCAATATAACGTATTGGTTGAAAACATCATTCGGAAGCACCGGTTGGAGAATACCACGGTGATGTCCCTGTCTTCCGCCAATAACTATGCAGGTTTACCCCTGGCTTTTCAGCAGAGGGCCTGGTACGCGGTGGTAATTTCCGATGTCATGGAGGATATTCATAGCGCTGTTGTGGCCCTGGGTCGGTACCGGGAAAGGTCTTTACAGGCTTACCGGGAGGCTGAGGATATACTTTTAGAGGCGCTGGAAAAGGCCGACCGGCACGAATTGAAGAAGTCTCTATACCTTGCGGCAAGGTTGCTGGCCGAGATTCCTTTGACGCAAAGCCTGCAACAGGCGAAAAAGGTGCTGCTCACCGGGGAGATCTACGTACGTAAGGACGGCTTTTCCCGGCAGTACCTGGAGGAAAAACTGGCCCGGAAAGGCCTGGTGATGAAAACATCCCCCGTGAGTGAGTGGCTGTACTACTGTGACTACTTATTGCGCCACGATCTGGTTCAGGAGAACCCATGGGGCGACAAGGTACGGACTTATGCCAAAGAGTTATGGAAGCGCCGGGCGGAAAACGGAATAAAACAGATCCTGGGCTGCTCAAACCTTTACGAACCTCACCCTGTGGACATTAAACCCATACTTCACGTTACCCAGGGTTTAATCTCTCAGGCTCTGACCGGGGAGGCCATTTTAACCATTGGCGCCGGCCTTACGGAAATTGTCGATCGGGTGGACGGAGTGATCGCTATCGGTCCCTTTGGCTGTATGCCCCACCGGATTTCCGAGGCTATTTTGGGCAAGGTGTTAGGTCAAGCCACGCTCCAGGCTACTTCCCGGAGGGATTTTCGCCAGGGGTTACTTCGCGAGGAATTGACACTACCTTTCCTTGCTGTCGAGACCGACGGAAATGTTTTTCCCCAGTTGATCGAAGCCAGGTTGGAAGCTTTTTGTCTTCAGGTGAAGCGAGACAGCTTAGCCAGCCTGCTTCCCGGTGGAAAAACCGGGCAGGCTCACCCGGCAGAGGCTTAAGGTCGGAGAGAAAGGGGTATGTTATGAAGCGAAAAGCCTGGTTACTGGTTCTGCTCACCCTGGGAGCCATTTATTACCTTTCCTCTATCCCGGGGTTGAAGGTGCTGCCTGTCCTGAAACAAGGGAATATGGTCCTGCGCAGCTTTGATGTCAGTGTCACAGCCTTAGCCGCGAGAATTGCCGCCCGCTTGCCTGCCCAACTGGATCCGGCCAAAACCCTGACCAGCGATTTTTACTCCTACGCGCGGGAAAACCCGTTTATTATTGAATTCCTCCTGCGCAAATTGGCCCACATCAGCATTTTTTTCTTGCTGACAATTGTCCTCTTTCTGCTGCTGCGCCAGTATTTTAAAAAACCCTGGAAGGCGGTTGCCGGTTCTTTCATCATAGCCGGCACAATGGCCTACCTGGACGAATATCACCAGACCTTTGTCAGCAGTCGAAGCGGCAACCCGGTGGATGTGGGCATTGACATGGTTGGTATTGCCATGGCCACAGCACTGTTGGCCTTTGCCCTTGCCATTGCCAAAAGCCCGCGAAGGTACTAAAAACAATACGTTTTACGGACACTTGACTCCGAACACCTGTTCGGTTATAATAGGCTTACCCCATTCTTTCCGGGGTAGGCCTTTTTGCACCATCAGAAAGTATAACTTTCTGTGGCATAAGTGCAACTAAGGCTTCCGCCTGCGCCTAAAGGCTTGACGCAAGCTAAGTTTTCTTTACTTTCTATGCCATATCATTTTGGAGGCGACAACATGCGTGTCATCATGCTCAACGGCAAGGATCCCTATTACCCGGGTGAAGCTGTTACGGTGCCGGATAAAGCCGGTAGACTTTTAGTTCGCGAAGGACTGGCCCAGGAGGTCTGCCCGGAATGCGGCGCGGTCCTGGTCCACGAAAGCGGCTGTACGTCATGTTATAGCTGTGGGTTTGCGAAGTGCGGGTGATGGTACTGTTATTCTGGAAAAAGAGCTTTCCTGAAGGGGAATATGTATGTCCAAACTCATCGACAAACCCATCAAGGTCCAAGTCTCCGGCACCCTGAATGCTTCGATACCCAACCCGGTAGCCTTCCGGTACCGGGATTCCACCTTTGCCATCCGGGTTGTGGAGGAATGGAAAGACACCGGAGAATGGTGGAACGACGAGGCGGAGAAGATATTTTACCGGGTGGCTGCGGCTAGTCCACCGGACGACGACGGCCGGGCCGGGGCGAGGCTGTTTGAAATATACCAGGATACCAGGACGAAGAGATGGTATTTGTATAAGGCGTATGATTAATCCTTCGCGCAAAAGAAAAAGCAGCCTGGACGCTGCCTTGACGGGTTCCCGGTCTTTTACCTATTAGAGTGGCAGGCAGATTTGTTGACCAATCTGTAAGTTTCGCGGGTTTATACCCGGATTGGCGTTGATTATGTCTTCTACCCTGATGTTAAACCTGCGGGCAATTCGGAATAATGTATCCCCCGCTTTAATGGTGTACGGCGTAAGTTCTTTTGGGCATAAGCCCGTCCCGGGAATACAAATGGATTGCCCTATTTGAAGGTTTCGAGGATTTATGCCTGGATTTACCGACAAGATAGCATTCACAGTTGTGTGAAAACGTAGCGCAAGCTGATAAATTGTGTCGCCGCGTCTGATTGTATACATAAATCCTGGGCACGCCGGGACAGCTTCAAGGGGAATGCAGATTGCTTGACCAATCATTAGGTTCAACGGGTCTATTCCGGGGTTTGCCGCCAAGATGCGTTCCACCGGTACGCCGTAACGCAATGAGATAGAGTATAAGGTGTCTCCAGGCTCAATAAAGCGGATAACCCCTTGAGGGCAGAATTGGGACATAATTAAGCCTCCTCTAATTGTTCGTTGTTATAGCATATTTTAGTAGAATCAATTTGCTACAAAAAGATAGCCCCGGGCTTCCCCGAGGCCTTTCTCAGGTATAGAATTCTGTCTTTAACGGCGTACTTTAGGACCGTGTTTGCAGAAGCTGACGCGCAAGGGTTTTGGCCGTTGAGGTATGTAGACTGGCCTGCACCCCGTCCACCGGTGGTATCTCTTGCCCGAGCTGCATTCTGCTGACCAGGCGGGCCAGGACTACCGCATCGGCAACTACCTCGTAGTTGCGGGTTTTTTCGCTCCCAGCCCCTGCGCCGCGCAAAGACGCCAGAATCCCCTGCACTTCTTCGACCACAGGCCTTTCCAGTTCCAACCTGCTCATGATCCCTTCCGCCGTTTCCCCGTGTGCCTCCCCGTTTTCACCCGGATTGAGCGGAAACTCGTGCAGCAGCGCGGCGGCCACGGCTACCAGCATATCTCCGCCTTCCTTCTTCACAAGCTCCTTGACGTAACTCGCGGCTTTCAGGGAGCGGTTCAGCGCTTCCTGCTGTCCCGTCAGCATCAGTGCCTTGCGCACCTCTGCGTTCAGCCGGTCCCGCACTACCTGGGGTTGGCGCTGGTAATCCAGGGCTACCGGCCCCAGGCACTGGACCGCGTAGGAACACCAGGCCGCGCAGCCGGGATCGAATTTGGGGTTGGGGGCCTGTTTTTTACAACTTGGGCAACGTACGCTGACGTCATTCTTCCAGAACTCCACAGGTTGACCGCAATGGGGACAGGGCTCCTCAAAAATGTCCTCGGGTGTCCAGTAGCGTGTATCCTGGCCGGGACAGCGCCAGACAGCACTCATGATCCCAACCTCCTTTCCATTCAATCATCGTCTTCCACACTGCCGTTTACGCTGACGGTCAGCGACCGGACCGGGATTTTTGTGCCAGATTGTTTAACAGCTTCCCGCACAATGTACGTCAGGCCGAAACAGCACCCGACCTCCATGTGTGCGACAGTGATACTTCGCAGGTTGTTCAGGGTGATGATGGAGGCCAGTTTCTTGATATAGGCCTCGCTGTCATCCAGCTTGGGACACCCTATCACCAGCGAATGCCCCTTGAGGAGGTTGCGGTGGAAGTCGGCGTAGGCGAAGGGTACGCAGTCGGCGGCTACCAGCAAGTCGCTTCCCCGCAAGAAAGGCGCCTGCGGTGAAACCAGCCTCAATTGCACAGGCCAGTGGGCCAACTGGGAACTGGCAGGTGGCGAACTTTCATCTAATGAATCGACCGGGCGTTCCAGCACCCTCTTGCTGCTGGAAGGGCATCCGCAAGCCATCGTATCCTCGGTTTTGAGAGAGGCCAGGTAGGCTTCCGTGGCCTCGGCGTCAAAAGGCTGGGCCTCTTTTTCCTCCAAAGTCAGCGCGCCTTCCGGGCATGCACCCAGGCAGGCCCCCAACCCGTCGCAATATGTCTCGCTTACCAGGCGGGCCTTGCCATCCACGATCTGTAAGGCCCCTTCGGCACAACTGGGTACGCACAACGCGCAACCGGTGCATTTCTCCTCGTCAATCTTGATGATCAGTCTCTTCATGATATATCCTCCTTCTCGATTGATTACTTGACAAAATTTTAATCCAAAAAACTAGCCTTTTCTGTGAGCAAAGGCGGAAGTAAGTGTGATATGCGCCACACCACAACTGCAGTCACCGGACAGGCAGATTTTGATCCGGTAACAAAAAAGTGTGATGAACACCACATTATGGTGGTGATTGACTTCATATTCCAGCGGCGGTCATCGAGGTATATTCGTAGTAAAGAGCGTACGGGAGGTGATTAAAGGTATCATTGTCCCCATCCTAATTAGTCTGGCGGGGCTGATGGGAGTGGTTCAAACACTGCCTTCCATTAACAAATGGACGCTGCTCCTTGGTCTCCTTCAGCTCGAGCAAGACATGCTCGCGTCCCATCCCGGCGGATAATGGCCACGACTTGGTGCCCCAACGCGGCCTGACTGATTCAAGGACCCCGGTGCTTTGCACCGGGGTCTGATACTGATTTCATCGCCTGTCACAAAAATGGGTTAATAATGAGGGCAGCAATTTATACCAGCGGTTGGTTTTAAGAGCCGTAAATGTCGGGGATTAAACCGGAAGTGGAGTAGGCAGAGAAAGGGCAAGTTTACTTAGTACAAGCCAAGTTTTCTTTATTGTAGCGTCACTGCAGGACCTCTGAAAGCTGCCAACTTGCTGGGATATAGTACCCTCAAAGGAAGTCGTAGGATATCATGGTAACATCGCCCTCTGTGATCGCATAAGCTATCAGTAGTACTCCCGGGAGGTGGTTTTACGATGAGTGTGGACGAAAAAGACGTGACCAGGATCAATGCAAAATCCAAAGCCTATTCCTCCGAGTTGCAAGGTCAGGCCTTTACCTGGGAACTGGCCAGGGCTTACGTGCCTTTTCAGACGTACACCATCCGGTTTGAACCCGAGGAGGGTTTGCAAAAGGGAACAATTTTTCCTGAACTTTACCGGCCTTACCATCCCAAGCAAAGGTAAGTGCCAGCGGAAAGGAGGAAACAGCTTTGGATGCCCAGCGAAAGGACTTGTTACGCCGGCTGATGGCCTTGGAGTTTACCGCGATAGAACTGAATCTTTACCTCGACACCCACCCGGACGACCACAAGGCGCTGGCGGATTACAACGCCATCAGCATGGAATTGCGTGCGGTAAAAATGGAATATGAGAAACTTTACGGCCCCCTTGTTCATTACGGGTACTCCCCGAGCCCGGGAGCCTGGCGCTGGATCGATGAACCCTGGCCGTGGGAGATTATGTTTTAGGGAGGTTATATTGCCATGTGGCTGTATGAAAAGAAATTGGAATATCCCGTGCGGGTTTCCCGGCCCAATCCCCGGCTGGCAAAGGTCGTCATCACCCAGTATGGTGGCCCCGACGGCGAACTGGCGGCGTCTCTAAGATACCTCACCCAGAGATACACCATGCCCACCCCCCAGTCGAAAGCCGTACTTACCGACATCGGGACCGAGGAACTGGCTCACATGGAGATAGTGGCCGCGCTGGTATACAACTTGATCAAGGATGCATCCCTGGATGAAATAAAAAAAGCGGGGATGGACGGTTATTACGCCGACCACGACAAGGCCTTGTACTTCGTCAATGCCGAAGGGGCGGCGTGGACGGCGGCTTACATTCAATCCAAGGGCGACCCGGTCACCGACCTGCACGAAAACATGGCGGCGGAACAGAAAGCCAGGTCCACCTACGAATACCTCATCAACCTTTCGGACGACCCTGATGTAACCGATGCCCTGAAGTTCCTCCGGGAGCGAGAAGTAGTCCACTTCCAGCGCTTCGGCGAGACCCTGTACCTGGTACAGGAATACTTGAATTCAAAGAAGTTTTACTAAGCTACAGCCCCTAATCAGGGGGGGTTCCTCTTGATGTCCAAACGCCACCAGCACAGAATCATCGAGATCAATCTCGACTGGTGGCGCTTATCCAGCAATGACATATCTAAAGGGCTGGTCCCACGGGGGCTGGCCCGTTTGTTTACTTACACCTAATCGACCATTTACAACACTTCGCCCGAGGGATCGAACTTGGCCGCGATGGGATGCTAGGGCGCGGCGTTAGTGGACAGAAGACCTCATGGTTTTGGATTTAGGCTCGAAACCGTAGTTAAAATATTTTTATACTTCATGTTTCCGCGTAGGAGGAAAAATGTTCGCCCATAGCGAATATCCATTCCATAATCGCTCGATGATGCAAAAGGATCCACGAAACTACACTTTATTGGAGGGCAGAAATGCAGGAAATAGGTCAAAGGATCAGGGAACTAAGACAAGAAAAAAGGATGACTCTGGAAGATCTCAGCTCCGCCACCGGTCTTTCTAAGAGTTTTATTTCCGAGGCCGAGCGGGGGATCGCCTCTCTTACCATCACGTCCCTGCAGAAGATTGCAGAGGCGCTGGACGTTCAACTCTCCAACTTCTTTCTTTTTCCAAGCCTGGCTTCGAACGGAGTAAAGATTACTCGCGCAGGAGAACGCACCGAATTTCGGATGGAGGCGAATGAGGACCGGATATACTGCAGTTTGGCGGCAGGCTTTCCCGGCAGGGTACTGGAGCCCCTTCACACTACCCTTCTCCCTGGCCACTGCCGCAATGAAACGTACAGCCACCCGGGGGAAGAATTCGCATTCGTACTTGAGGGTACCCTTACGGTCCTGGTGGAGGACCGGGAATTCGAACTGGGGCCAGGCGATTGCATTCACCTGTCTTCTCCAATTCCGCACAATTGGGAGAACCGCACTGACAAGCCTGTTAAGCTCATCGCCGTCAGCACTCCGAAGATATTCTAGTCTCGGAAACCACGGCTCCGGCCTGACGATTCAACTCAGACAGAAGGGAGAGTCAATCTAGTGAAGAGGTTCCGCGTCGCAATGGATATTGGCGGTACTTTTACCGATTTCGTCCTCTACGACGAATTAACCGGAGAGTACCGCACTGGGAAGGTTTCAACCACCCCGAAGGACCTTTCAATCGGAGTGCTTGAGGGGCTGGGTCACCTTGCGAAGGATCTCTCGGACATCGATTTTTGCGTTCACGGTACTACCGCTGGCCTGAACTCCTTCCTGGAGCGCAAAGGAGCACGGGTAGCCTTAATCACAACCGAGGGCTTCCGCGACGTGTATGAAATTGCTCGCGGAAACCGCCCGGAGATGTACAACCTGCAGTACCGGAAACCCGAGCCACTGGTCAAGCGGCGTGACATTTTCGAGCTTAAGGAGCGAGTCCTCTTCGATGGAACGGTGGCTGCGGCCGAGGACATGAACGCGAGCTTGTTCCGCAGCGCCTTCAGCCCGGTTATTTACGAGATGAAGGACTGCAGCGTGGGTATCTTCAACGACAAAGCCAAGATGCTCGGCCAGTCGGCGGGGCTGCCCATCTTTCTCGGCAACCTGGAAGAATGCATCAAGAAGACCATTGATATGTACGGCCTTGACTTCTTCCAGGAGGGAGACGTCCTGATCATGAACGACGCGTACATGACAGGGACCCACCTGAACGATGTCACGGTTTTCGCGTGATCAGCCCCCATGCGCCCGTGAACGGCGGGAATTTCCGCGCGCTCACCGTCAAAGCGCCTCCCCGGTCGATTTTTACCGCCGAGGAGCCGGTTGCGGTGCAGTGGTACTTTTCCCACCTGGGTCTCTTAATAGACCTCATTATCAAGGCGCTGGCGCCGGTTATTCCCGATCGTGCGGCAGCGGCACACTACGGCGATTCGATGTGCATCAACTTTGCCGGGGTTGACCCGCAAAACGGGTCTCCCTTCCTCACGGTGGAGGCCACAGTAGGCGGCTGGGGGGCTTTCCATGGCGTGGACGGCAGGAATGCCTTGATCAACAATGTTAGCGGGGACTTCAAGAACCTTCCGGTCGAGGTGATGGAGTCCAAGTACCCCGTCACCGTGACCCGCTACGCGATTCGGCCCAATAGCGGCGGCCCCGGAAAGTTCAGAGGCGGCAACGGAGTCATCAGGGAGTACCGGATAAACTGTGACGACGGATGTGTGTACCTGTGGTGGGAGCGGTCCAAGAATCCCGCATGGGGAATTCTGGGCGGGCACGCCGGGAAGGGTCCGGTGGTAGCCATCAACCCCTCGACCTCAAGGGAGAAGCGGGTGCTCAAGGTCAACGGAATGAAGTGGTCCTTTCGTTCTCAACTCCCGCGTTTCTGACGGCCCGCAACCTGCAAAACATCGTGGACCAGTCGGCGGCTGTCGGCATCATCGCCTGTGCCATGACGCTGGCCATTATCAGCGGTAACTTCGATCTCTCGGCCGGTGCCATCTTCGCCTTCGCCGGTTCCCTGGCGGCGATCATTGCCGCCAGTGGTTACGTAGAGTTGGGGTTTGCAGCCGGTGTACTGACCGGCCTAGTGCTCGGGCTGATCAATGGCGCCATCATCTCGGGGTTCCGGGTCCACTCCTTCATAGCGACGCTGGCTACCGGGTTGATCATCCGGGGGTTGGCGATGATCCTGACGGGTGGACGCCTGATCATCGTGAACGACCATGCGTTTAAGGTCATGGGCCAGGGTACTTTCCTGGGCATCAAGTACCCGATTTTCATCCTCGCCGCCTGGGTGACATTCACGTGGATCCTGCTGTCCCGTACTACATTCGGCCGGGCGGTCTACGCCATCGGAGGCAACGCCGAAGCCGCCCGCCTGTCCGGCATCCAGGTGAACTGGGTCCGGACCCTGATCTTCGGGCTCACCGGCCTGAGTGCGGCATTGGCCGGGGTCATCACGGTCTCTCGCATCGGCCAGGGCCAGGCCGACATCGGTTCGACGGTGGATCTGGAAGCCATCGCCCGGGTGGTAATCGGCGGTACCAGAATCATGGGCGGGGAAGGTGCCATTTGGCGCACCGTTTTCGGTGTCTTGCTGATGCGGTTGATGAGTAACGGGTTTAACATTCTCAACGTCCCGCCGTTCTACCAGCGGGTCTTCGAAGGGACGGTCATCCTTTTTGCCGTTGCTGTCGACACCCTGACCCGGTCCCGGCGGCAGAACTGAAGGACGAAGGGTAAGGATACACCGGACGTACAGCCCGGGAAGATAAGGAAATCCCCGAGAGGAGACGATGATGGATAAAGTTGTGTTTGAGAGGCGGTATACTAGGCTGCAGTCCAGGATTGTTCAAGAAAACGCGGAGGCCGGTTTAATCACGGATCCGGTTAACCTTTATTACTTGACGGGATGGCGGACCAATCCCCATGAACGCTTCACCGGGCTCCTCGTCCCTAAGGCAGGTCCGCCTGCCCTCGTTATCCCGGCGCTGGACGTCGAGGCTGCGGGAGTTGGCTGGGTGAGCGACGTCCGCGGCTGGAAAGACGGGGAGAGTATTTCATTCATCGGACCGGCCATGGGTTGGGATTGGCGATTCATGAGGAGCCGTACTTCGTGGAGGGAAATCGTCAAAGGCTCCAACCGGGAATGGTGGGGACCGTAGAGCCCGGGATCTACCTTCCGGGAGTTGGCGGAGTCCGGATCGAAGATGATGTCGTGGTGACCTCTACCGGGAGCAAGAGATTAACTGGCTGGCCGACTGAGCGGCGTGCGTTGGGGGTATAACGAAACTTGATACTAGCCCTCCGGCATGGGCACAAAACCACCAAAAAAAGGGCAAGCGAGAATAAAAATGCATAAGGTGCGGCAGCCAACGCCGCACCTTTCATGTTCGCAAATGTTTACTCCTTACCAGCGAAATGATAAACTTGTGCTGGAACTATCCTTACCCCTGAGGCTTGGAGATCTTCCCGTTATGGCTAAGTCTTTGGTGCAGTCTCATCAAAGTGCTGACTTTCGGGGTTCGAACTTCCCAAGAGGTTCGCACGGCCTGTCCATGCTGATGGAAGTACGTGATTTCGCCCAAACGGTCGCCGATGCCATCGCGTCTGTAATCGGCGTAGAAGTCGGCATGGTTGACGAAAACTTGCTGACTGTAGTCGGGTCCGGGGAATATGCCAGGAACATCGGTAAAGTTCTGCATCAAGCCACCGTGTCGGCCCGGGTGATTACCGGCGGGCGGACCCTGGTCATTTCTAACCCGCCGGACGACGAACTCTGCCGGGACTGCCACCAGAAGGGGGCATGCACTGACAGTGCCGACATCATCTCTCCGTTGATCATTGACGGGAAACCCGCGGGGTGTGTACTCCTCGTGGCCTGTACTGATGAACAAAGGGACAGGTTAATTGGAGAAACCCAACGCTGGGTGGATTTTTTGGAAAAGATGACGGAGCTAATCTCCAGGGCCTTTAATGAAAAGCAGAGGATGACGGCGTTAGCTCAGCAGTTTGACACGGTGCTCAACTCCGTCGACGAACATATTTATTCTTAAAGTGGGGGGAGATGACCGTAGCCGGCTTGACAATCTTGACTACAGGAAGAATCTTTGACATCATGAAGTACTCCATCCATGATGGTCCCGGCATTCGCACGACCGTCTTTTTCAAAGGATGTCCTTTGAACTGCTGGTGGTGCCACAATCCTGAAAGCCAGGCAATGGGGCAGGAGATCATGCTGTGGGAGGATAAGTGCATCGGCTGTGGAGATTGCCTGAAAACCTGCCCCTACGGAGCAATCGTCAACGTGGATGGCGCCCAGCTAACAGTCAGAGAGAACTGCAGGCTGTGCGGCGAATGTAAGAAGGTGTGCCATGCCGGGGCGAGAGTGGTGGTCGGGGAAAAAGTTACCGTTGTGGAGGTAATGAAGGAAATAGAAAAAGACATTGTTTTTTACGAAGAGTCCGGCGGCGGGGTCACGTTTTCCGGAGGAGAGCCGCTGATGCAACCCGGTTTCCTGAACGCTCTCCTGGAGAATTGTCGCGAAAAAGAGATTCACACCGCGGTTGACACCACCGGCCTTGCCAAGTCGGACGATTTATTGCGCATCGCCTCCAAAACGGACCTGTTCCTGTACGACCTGAAACTAATGGACCCAGAAGAACACAGGAAGTATACCGGCGTATCCAATAAGCAAATCCTCGCAAACTTGAGGGCATTATCCCAGTCTCACGGCAACATAGTTGTCCGCATTCCCGTTATCCCGGGTGTGAACGACAACAGGGAGAACATTTTAAGCACAGGTGAGTTTGTCTCGGGATTATCCGGTGTGCGGGAAATCAATCTGCTGCCCTACCACAAGGCGGGCATCCATAAATACCAGCGGCTGGCGAAGACCTATTCTTTGCCCGAGACAAAACCTCCCGCAAATGAAACCATGGACGAGCTGGCGGAGGAACTCAAGAGGGTTTCATACAAGATGATCAAGATAGGAGGTTAGCCGGAAGATGAACGAAAGGGTTGCGATGTTAAGGCAACAGAGCATGGAGACAAAAGCCTGTATCTCTACTGAGAGAGCCGAATTAATTACGCAATTCTACCGGGAGCGCGGGGGTGCCATATCATTTCCGGTACTCAGAGCGCTGGCGTTCAAGTTCCTGATGGAGAACAAAACCATCTGCATTAACGACGGGGAACTGATCGTGGGCGAGAGGGGCACAGGTCCAAAGGCCACCCCTACCTATCCGGAACTGTGCTGTCACAGCCTCGAGGACCTGGAGATCCTCGATACCAGGGAAAAGATCCCCTTTGCCGTTAGCGGCGAAGCGAGACGCGTATACGAGGAAGTAATCATCCCCTTCTGGAAGGGTAAATCCATGCGCGACCTGATCTTCAGGGAGATGTCTGCTGAGTGGAAGGACGCGTTCGACAGCGGCGTCTTTACCGAATTCATGGAGCAAAGGGCTCCGGGCCATACGGTCCTGGACGACAAAATATACCGCCGAGGGTTTCTCGACTTCAAGAAAGATATCCTAGCGAGCTTGGAGAGCCTGGATTTTTTGAACGACCCGGAGGCCTACGCCAAAAGCGAAGAATTGAAGGCCATGGCCATCTGCGCCGACGCGATCATCAGGTTTGCGGAGCGGCATGCCGAAAA
Source organism: Clostridiales bacterium PH28_bin88 (assembly GCA_000987045.1). Lineage (GTDB taxonomy): Bacteria > Bacillota > PH28-bin88 > PH28-bin88 > PH28-bin88 > PH28-bin88. Next base: position 231,310 of record LAKY01000050.1, read on the forward strand.
GGCCAGGGAGCTGGCGGGAGAGGAAGCCAACCTGGAAAGGAAGCGGGAACTTGAGCAGATAGCTGAAATCTGCGGCCGTGTTCCCGCCCACGCGCCCCGGAACTTCTGGGAGGCGTTGCAGGCCTACTGGTTTGTTCACCTCGGGGTGATCACCGAACTCAATACCTGGGACGCCTTCAACCCCGGCAGGCTTGACCAGCACCTGTACCCTTTCTACAAGCAAGGGCTTGAGGAAGGAACGTTAACCGTCGAAAAGGCCAGGGAGCTCCTGCAGTGCTTCTGGGTGAAATTCAACAACCAGCCCGCCCCTCCTAAAGTGGGCGTGACCGCGGCGGAAAGTGGGACCTACACGGACTTTGCCAACATCAACTGCGGGGGCTTGAGGCCGGACGGTTCCGACGGGGTAAATGACGTCACCTACCTCATGCTGGAAGTCATCGACGAAATGAGGCTGTTGCAACCCAGCACGAATATTCAACTGAGCAAGAGGAGCCCGGATCGATTCCTTAAAGCGGCCTGCCGGATCATCCGCAAGGGATGGGGACAGCCCTCCATCTTCAACGCGGACCTGATCGTGGAGGAACTGCTCCGCCAGGGGAAGTCCATCGAGGACGCGCGGAACGGCGGCGCCAGCGGGTGCGTGGAAACCGGCGCTTTTGGCAAGGAGAGCTACATCCTTACCGGTTACTTCAACCTGGTAAAAATACTGGAGATTACCTTGCATAACGGGCTTGACCCGCGGACCGGCAAGCGGATCGGTCCGGAGACAGGAGATCCCGCTGGATTTACCTCCTTCGATCAATTGTTCGAGGCCTTCAAGCAACAACTGAAGCACTTCATCGATATCAAGATCAAGGGCAACAACATCATCGAAAGAGCTTACGCCACCTACATGCCTGCTCCTTTCCTCTCCATAGTTATTGACGACTGCATCAAGCAGGGCAAAGACTATAACGACGGCGGGGCGAGGTACAACACCACGTATATCCAGGGGGTCGGTCTGGGCAGTGTCACGGACAGCCTGGCAGCCCTCAAGTATCATGTCTTTGACGAGAAGAACCTGGCCATGGAGGAGCTTTTGCGGGTGCTGGGCGACAACTTCTCCGGCCACGAGAAGGTACGGCAACTGTTTTTGAACAGGACGCCGAAATACGGGAACGACAACGACTATGCCGACAGCATGATGACGTCCGTCTTTGATGCCTTCTACGAGGCAGTCAACGGCAGGAAGAACACCAAGGGCGGGCTGTACCGGATCAACATGCTTCCGACCACTTGCCATGTTTATTTTGGTTCCGTTGTGGGTGCCACACCCGATGGCCGGAGAGCCTGGGAACCCCTTTCCGAAGGTATTTCCCCTGTCCAGGGGGCGGACCGCCACGGCCCCACCGCGGTGATCAAGTCCGCCTCCAAGATGGATCATGTGCGGACCGGCGGTACTCTTCTGAATCAAAAATTTACTCCCCAAGTTCTAGAGGGAGAAGAAGGCATAGAAAAGCTGGTCAACCTGGTGCGGTCTTACTTTAAACTCGACGGTCACCACATCCAGTTTAACGTTGTCAGCGCCGAAACGCTGCGGGCTGCGCAGGCTGAGCCGGAAAAATACCGGGATCTGATCGTCCGTGTGGCAGGGTACAGCGATTACTTCTGCGATCTTGGCAAAGCCCTGCAGGATGAAATTATCGCCCGGACGGAGCACACCCGTTTCTAATTAATTTTCATAAATCATACATGCCTCTTGCTTCTTGCATACCAGATGGTTTTCGGCCCAGCATTATCTGGGCCATTTTATATTTCTATCGTATTGGACAACGCTCCCATTCACCAAGCATGGTAAAAGTGAGGTCAATATACGTTCAAACAGGGAATTGGCGGGAAGTGTGGAATATAAAAGTGTAAAACTTTTCTCACAAGGAAGGTGTTAGATCTGGCCATTCGATTAGTTAATGATTCGGATTACACAGAAGTTGTATCTGTCATCGATGAGTGGTGGGGCGGCCGGCACATGTCTGATATGTTACCTAAACTGTTTTTTGTACATTTTAAAGACACGAGTTTTATCGCCGAGGAATATGGGAAACTTCTCGCCTTCCTTGTCGGGTTCGTATCACAAGCACACCCTAACGAAGCCTATATTCACTTTGTTGGAGTTCATCCCGATTACCGGGGAAAAGGAATTGCGAGGAAAATGTATGAGGGGTTTTTCCACAAGGTAATACAACGAGGGTGCGATACTGTTCGTTGTGTGACTTCACCAATCAACAAGATTTCAATCGCGCTTCATACCCGGATGGGTTTCCAAATCGAAAAGGGAGATGGCAACGTAGAAGGTATCCCCGTCACTGTTAATTATGACGGACTGGGACAGGATAGAGTTTTGTTTGTCAAAACACTGTCACATAATGACTAATTGCCAACCTTGTGAGGCGTCGAAGCGAAAAATCGGGTGATTAGGGAGGTAAAACGGTGCCAGTAGGATGCAAGTTCGGGTCACACAGATCCCTTGAACCCAAGGGGAGTCTTCCTCAACCGGCCTGGAAATTAGATACCAATCTACCCATATACGAAAACGAATTACTTGTAAACGTTGAGGTAATCAACATCAATTCAGCCAGTTTTGCCCAATTATTGAGTGAATGCGGGCAAAACGCAGAAGCGATTGCTCAGAAGGTATTGCGGATAACCAAACTGCACGGAAAGCTGCAAAACCCGGTCACCGGTTCCGGTGGGATGCTATTGGGTACAGTACGGGAAATTGGGAAAAAGCATCCTGCTTACTCCACCTTGAAAACCGGGGATAGGATCGCTACACTTGTGTCTTTGACATTGACTCCTCTGAGACTTGACCGGGTGAAGAAAGTAGGCCTTGCGTCAGGGCAGATCGATGTGGAAGGCTATGCGATCTTATTCGAGAGCAGCCTGTTTACTAAACTACCTTCAGACGTTCCGGAACGTTTACTGTTGGCACTATTGGATGAAGCAGGAGCGCCTGTCCAGGCCTTCAGACTCACCAGACCTGGTGATACGGTGCTTATCGTCGGGGCCGGAGGTAAAATAGGTGTTTTAAGCATGTTTGCCGCCAGGGATAGGCTTGGCCCAACAGGTAAAATAATCGCGGTGGTTCGCACGAAAACCAGCGCTAAGAACATTCGTGACTTAGGCATTGCCGACGAAGTGCTGGTAGTGGATGCCACAGAACCTTTAACCGCCTGGCGGGCTGTCCGGAAGGCCACTGGGGGAAATCTGGCCGACTTAACCATTGACTGCGTAAATATTCCGGGAACAGAAATCTTGAGCGTAATGGCTACCAGGGAAAAAGGCAGGATATACTTTGCTGCTCTTGCCACCCGGTTTACTGTTGCCGCCTTGGTGGCTGAGGGTCTGGGGAAAGACGTGGAGTTGCTGCTATATAAAGGCTATACAGAAGGCCATGCCGACTATGCTATCCAATTGTTGAGGGGCAACAACAGATTGCGGGAATACCTTCAAAACAGGCTGATCAAGCAGCCTTTCAAGAGCAACGGTACTTCTGAAAACCTTGCGTTTTCCGCTGACCCGGAAACCGAGTCGCAACTCTTTTCCCACCTGTCCATGGGGGAGGTAGTTTTTCACAGTAAACCCATGCGGGACTTGGCCAAGACCGCCTTGCGGGTAGCGCCCTATGATACTACGGTACTGATCACGGGAGAGTCGGGAGTGGGGAAGGAGATTCTCGCCGAATTAATTCATCGCGCCAGCGAAAGAGCCAACTTGCCTCTCGTGAAGATTAACTGCGCAGCCATTCCCGGTAGTTTACTCGAAGCTGAGTTATTCGGTTACGAAGGCGGATCTTTTACCGGGGCGTTACGGGAAGGGAAGATCGGTATCTTTGAATCGGCCCGGGGAGGTACGCTCTTTTTGGACGAAATCGGGGAGTTGCCTTTAGCCCTGCAAGCCAAGATTTTGCGAGTCATTCAGGAAAAGGAGGTTATGCGGGTTGGAGGTAACAGGCCGATCCGGGTAGATGTCAGGATTGTGGCGGCAACTAACCGGGACCTGAGGGGATTGGTCGCGAAAGGTCTTTTTCGAGAGGACTTGTATTATCGCTTGAATGTGGTATCGTTGATCGTGCCGCCCTTACGAGAGAGGAAAGAGGCTATTCCTGCCCTCGTAGAACACTTTTTAAGAAAATATAATGAGTACTATAAAACAACGAAAAAGATCACCCCCAAAGGTATGAGGGTGTTGTACGAATACTCATGGCCCGGCAATGTGAGGGAAATGGAAAATCTCATTCAAAAATTTATCCTCTTTTTAGAATCGGATACAATTACGGAACAAGACGTCCTTCGCCAGGTTTACCCACCAAGTCTATCCAACGAAGAATATCCACCCGGGGAGTTGGTGACGATGGATCACGCAGTGGCTCAAGCGGAAAAACGCTTACTAGAATACGCCTTGAAACAATTCCGGACTACCCGGGAAATAGCCGCAGCCCTGCACACAAGCCAATCTACTGTAGTACGAAAATTGAAGAAATATGATCTGCAATGAACCAAATCCGCATCAAACCGCTGGCTGATTACTTGCGGTTGTAAGGTTACGAACCATAATTGACTCAAACCGCGCAGGAATGCTTCACAAGATGATGCTTTAGGACATAACGTTACATCCAGGCCTTGAAAAAGCTGCTTTTTTCAAGGCTTTATTTTTGGCATATATTTTGCATGAGCATTTTGATAGCCCGAACACTGTAACTTTCCGGGAAAGGGGGGACAATGGTGCGAGCAGGAGATCGGTACGGGTTACACCGGGTGCTGAATCCGGAGGGATGCTTACCTCAATCGGCCCTAAAACTGGACAACACTCCGGTCATTTACGACAATGAGATCTTAATTGACGTTGCTATCCTGAACATTACGGCTGCTGCCTTTACCAGGTTGGAACAGCAATTTCACGGAAATCCCGAGAAAATAGGGTCTGAGATCCTGAGAATTATAGCGGAACGCGGTAAATTCCAGGACCCGGATACTGGATCGGGGGGTATGCTGGTCGGGACGGTGGAAGAGATTGGCCCGAAGCTCATTGGAAAGATGGATTTGCAGGTAGGGGACAAGATCGCCACGTTGGTGTCTTTGTCACTTACTCCTTTGTTAATTGACCGGGTTTTGCGGGTCGATGTGGAGAAAGACCAGGTTTACGTAGAAGGAAAAGCGATCCTCTTCGAGAGTGGACTCTACTCGAAAATACCAGCAGACCTGCCGGAAAGCCTGAGCGTTGCCATCATGGATGTGGCGGGCGCTCCTGCCCACACGGCAAAACTCGTCAAGGCAGGAGACACGGTAGCGGTAGTAGGAGTGGGCAAGGCCGGGCTGCTGTGCCTGCATGAGGCCAAGAAACGGGCTGGTGTGACGGGCAGGGTTGTAGCGATTGAGCCTGATGTCCGTCAGGCTGAGGTAGTACGAAACCTTGGTTTAGCGGACTGTGTAGTGCAAGGGGATGCCACTAAACCCGTAGAAGTCTTGCGGAAGTTTCAGGCCGCAACCGGTGGACACCTGGCTGATCTGGTGATCAACACGGTGAACGTTCCCAATACCGAACTGGCTTCAATCTTAATCGCCAAGGAACACGGACAGGTCTTATTCTTCAGTATGTCTACTTCCTTTGCGAAAGTGGCTCTGGGGGCGGAAGGAATCGGAAAAGTCATCACTCTTCTAGTCGGTACCGGTTATACTGAAGGGCATGCGGAAATTACTTTGCAAATCCTCCGGGAAAATCAGCCTTTAAGGCATTACTTCGAGGTGCTGTATCAGCCCCGATAAGAGAAGGAGGTTGTGAGCATGGTTACTTCTGTGCAAGGTCATGGTAAGTTAGCCCGTCAAATGAGGGTTTTTGATTATTTTACTCTCGGGTTTGGCGCGATGGTGGGTGTGGGATGGGTCGCCTTGATGGGCGATTGGATCTCCCTGGGGGGTGGCCCGGTCCCGACATTCCTGGCTTTTCTGTTAGGTACCTTGATCATGATTCCCATCGGTTTTGCCTATGCTGAACTTACTCCCGCCATGCCGGTAGCTGGCGGTGAGCTGGCTTATGCTTATAAGGCCTACGGGACTTTTGCGTCGTTCCTGACTGGGTGGTTTTTATCCCTGGCCTACATTATCGTATGTCCCTGGGAAGCAATCGCCATTAATAAGGTACTGGGCTACCTAATCCCGGGCCTTAATGCGATACCGCTCTACTCCGTAATGGGATACCCCATTTATCTCCCCCAGGTGGTCCTGGGAATAGCCCTGTCGCTGGTGATCATCGGCATTAACTATGTGGGAATTAAGCAGGCGGCCAAGTTCCAGACATGGCTAACATTGGTTTTGCTGGCGGCAGCAGTGATCGTAGTAGTTGCGGGATTTTTCTCCGGTTCGCCGGGCAACCTCACTCCCATCTTCGAGAAACCCAACGTGAAATACGGTATGTTCGGTGGTATACTGGCCGTTCTCAGCATGGCGCCCTTCTTCCTGGCCGGGTTTGATACTATTCCCCAGGGAGCCGAAGAGGCCGAGTCCAAGATCTCCTATCGCGATTTGGGGAAAGCGATCGTTGGAGCCATTCTGGCCGGAGGCGGGTTCTATGTCTTGGTAATCCTGGCCGCGGGCTGGACAATGCCGTGGCAGCAACTGGTGAAGCTGAATTTCCCAACCGCTGAGATGTTCAAAGTTGCCCTCGGCAGCCCGGTATTGGCTGTCATCGCCCTCGCGGGAGCTGTGGCTGGCTTGATCAGCACTTTCAACGGGCTGTTCATTGCCTCGACCCGTTTGTTGTATGCCATGGGACGGGGCCGGTTGTTACCCGAGTTTTTTGCCACCGTCCACCCGAAGTACCAGACTCCTACCGGAGCGGTAATCTTTACCGGACTCCTCACGCTCATCGGACCCTTTATCGGCAAGAAATTTCTCATTCCTCTCGCCGATGTGGGCTCTGTCGGATTTGTTGCCGGATGGCTGTCGGTAAGCCTTGCGGCAGCCCGGTTAAGGTCAAGCCATCCCGAAATGCACCGACCGTACAGGATGCCGGGTGGTAAACTGACGGCCTATCTTGGGGTAGTAGTCTGCCTGTTCTTGCTGTACGTAATGCTGGTGCCCGGGAACCCCGGCAGCCTGGTATGGCCTACCGAGTATGCCGTACTTATCGGCTGGGTAATCCTCGGGGCTATCCTTTACGCCGTGTCGACAGGAGCCCGCAAATCCGTTTCCGAGGAAGAACGCACCAGGTACATTCTCAGTACTGACAGGAATATCGGCGCGTAGAAGAATAAGTGGGCTGGGCGAAAGGTCCAGCCCACCATCCTTGCACTATCAAAAAGTCTAACTTGTACTTTCTACCCTGGCAAATCACATTTTCATTTCCTCAGTGGTGCGGCTTAAAAGCCGCATGAGAGGTCTGATGGTATAAGTGCAACTAAGGCTTCCGCCTGCGCTTGAAGGCTTGCACCACATGCATAAGTGCGACTATGCCCATAAATGGGCAAGTCTTCTATAGCGCAAGCCAAGTTTTCTTTAACTTGGGAGGGATATTTGTGGAAAAGCTGATTATCACTGTAGCTCCGGTCGGGGCCGAAGTGACTCGTCAAGATACCCCATACCTTCCTCTTACACCGGACGAGATCGCTGAAGAGGCGTTCCGGTGCGCCCGGGCCGGTGCCTCTATTCTTCACCTTCATGTGCGTGATCGTGAAGGTAAGCCCACACAAAGTCGAGAGGTATTCAAAGAAGTGATTAGCCGCGTGAAAGAAAAGACGGACATGATCGTTCAGGTATCCACGGGCGGGGCGGTGGGGATGACTCCGGCGGAAAGGCTGCAGTCCATTTACTCCCACGAGGCTGTGGAAATGGCCACCCTTACCTGCGGAACCGTCAACTTTGGATCAGACGTATTCATGAATACCCCTCCGGACATTGAGGAGTTTGCCAAGGCGATAACTGAAAAGAGGATCAAACCGGAGATCGAGTGTTTCGAGGCAGGTATGATCAACAACGCCTTGATGCTTTTGAAAAAAGGGCTGGTTAAGGAACCTTTGCACTTCGACTTTGTAATGGGTGTTCCCGGTGGTATCATGGCGCGGCCACGGGATCTCATTTATCTAAGCGAGAACATTCCATCAGGTTCCACTTGGACCGTCGCCGGTATTGGGCGGTATGAACTAAGTTTGGGGGTAATGGCTATTTTGTTGGGCGGGCATGTCCGGGTAGGTTTCGAGGATAATATTTACTATACCAAAGGGGTTTTGGCAAAGAACAATGCCCAACTGGTAGAACGTATATCCCGGTTGGCGGCGGAATTGGGGCGTGACGTGGCAAATCCAGATGAGGCAAGAAAAATCCTTGGGTTAATATATTGAATTTGTCGCTTTTATAAATGGGGGGAACCTATATGGAAGCCATGATCAGGGTGAGGATGAGCCAGGCTGATGCGCATTATGGAGGAAACCTGGTCGCCGGAGGACGGTTAATGGAGTTGTACGGCGATGTGGCGACCGAATTAATGATTAGACATGACGGCGATGAAGGTCTATTCGTTGCTTATGAACTAGTGGAATTTAAGGCTCCGGTTTATGCCGGGGACTACCTTGAAGTGATTGGAAAGTTGGTATCTGCCGGTAGGACCTCACGGAAAATTGAGTTCCAGGCCTTCAAGGTTATTGAGTCCAGGCATACGGAAGGTGATTCGGCGGCAGTGGAACTGGATCACCCCATTCTGGTTAGCAGGGCGATCGGAACGTGCGTAGTACCCTTGGAAAAACAAAGAAAAAAATTCATCGGCTGAATGACCACCTGCTAAAGCAGGTGGATTCATCCTCGTCAACAAAACAAACTCTTTTCCGTTTAAAGGCACCGGGTGGTGCCTTTAAATTATGTCAGCCGGAATTAAGTTTACCTCGCAAAATACCTATACGGTTGTGCAAGAAACTGAAAATCATGAATCACCCTGATAGCGGCCTTCTCTTTTCGAGGTGCGCATGAGGTTGGGGTAAAAAAGGAGTTTAAAGTAATAAAAGCGAACTAGAACTTAAGATTGAAAAATTCTACGAGAGAAGGTTATGGCCGGCCAATGATGAAGATTCTCCTCATCTTGCCCCAAGGTGCGATCTACAGGAAGTCAGGCAGTTTTAAAAAGTCTTTGCGCTATGCACCGGTGGCTTTGACTACGTTAGCTGGCCTGGTGCCTCAAGAATTAAACGCGGAAATCCGGATTGTCGACGAAGGAGTAGAAGAGCTGGATTTTAATACTGAGGCGGACCTGGTAGGGATAACTGCCATTACCGGCAGTGCTCCCAGGGCATACCACATTGCCCAAAGGTTTCGAGCTAGGGGGGTCCCGGTAGTCATGGGGGGAGTACACGCCACCTTAATGCCCGGGGAAGCTGCCAAATACGTGGATACGGTGGTCACCGGGTTTGCTGAAGAATCTTGGCCCCGGCTGTTGCGGGACTTTAAACAGAACAAGATGGAGAGGTTGTATACCCAATCACCCCACTTATCTCTGGCCAACCTGCCGATTGCCCGCCGCGATCTGTTAAAAAAGGAAGCTTATATCACTACCAACAGCATGCAGGCCACCAGAGGCTGTATCAATAATTGCGATTTCTGCGTCATACCGGTCGCCTGGGGCCGCCGCATGTATTTCCGGCCCGTGGAAGAAGTGGTGAAGGAAGCGGCGGAACTGCCGGGTAAAGCATTGCTGTTTGTAGACCCGAGCCCGATAGAAAATGTCGAGTATGCAAAAAGCCTGTTCCGGGCCTTGATCCCCCTGAAAAAGAAGTGGGTTGGCCTGGCGACCACCAAGATTACAAAGGACCCGGAATTACTGGATTTGGCCACGAAAAGCGGGTGTAAAGGGCTCCTGATCGGGTTTGAATCCGTGACCCAGGAAACCCTTAGATTGGCCAATAAGCGGTTTAATTCAGTGAACGATTACAGTGAGATGGTCAAAAAACTTCACGCCCGGGGTATTGCCATCATGGGCTGCTTTGTCTTTGGGTTTGATAATGACGATAAGGACGTATTTCAAAGAACCGTGGAGTTCGTTGACAGGATCCGTATTGACCTGCCAAGGTACGCGGTGTTAACCCCTTTCCCGGGCACTCCCCTTTATAAGAAGTTGAAAAGTGAAGGGCGAATACTCAAGGACAATCGATGGTCCCTCTTCGATGCCCAGCATGTAGTCTTTAAACCGGCCAAAATGACCCCCGAGGAACTCCAGGAGGGCCACTATTGGGCCTGGCGCCAGAGCTATACAGCAGGGTCGATTTTCAAACGCCTTGCGGGTTCTCGCTGTCTCCTCCAGGTCCTGGTCCCGGCCAACGTAGGCTACCGGGAGTATGCCAGGGCTTTGCCGGGTTATACCGAGGAAGTCTTGACAGAAGGTACCTGGATTGATGTAAATGAACCGGTCGGCGGCCTCGAGGGAAGGCTTTGAATACAGCTGTCACAGGGAGTAATAATAAATGAAAATTACCCTGATTATGCCTTCGGTAGGAAGAAAACCTAACCGCTCCTACGTGAAAACCTGGCAGATGGAACCCCTGGCCTTGGCTGTCCTGGCGGGACTAACCCCTGAAGAAGCGGAAATTGTCTTTTATGACGACCGCTTTGAAGAAATCGATTTTAACGAAGGCACGGACTTGGTAGCGATAAATGTGGAGACATACACGGCAAGGCGAGCATACCAGATCGCGGCTCAGTTCCGGGAGCGAGGAGTGCCGGTGATTTTGGGGGGTTATCATCCCACGCTGGTTCCGGAGGAGGCGATTCTTTACGCTGATGCCGTCATGGTTGGTGAAGCGGAAGGCGTGTGGAGGGATGTGCTGGCAGATGTCAAAAGCGGCACGCTAAAAAGAGTCTACCGCTCGACGGATCGCCCTTCTTTGGCCGGGATCAAACCAAACCGGAAAATTTACGAGGGTAAAAGGTACATGCCGCTGGCCCTAATGGAATGGGGCCGGGGATGCAAGTTTTCCTGCGATTTCTGTTCTATCACCAGTTTCTACAAGGCAACATACAACTATCGCCCTGTCAATGAAGTGGCAGCAGAGATCGAAAGCCTCAAGAAAAGGGTCGTTTTCTTTGTTGATGACAATATCGGCGCCTTTCCCGCCGCCACCAAGCAACTGTTCCGGGAGCTGGTCCCGCTCAAGATCAGGTGGGTGGGACAAATCAGCATCAACTTGTCAGAAGACCGAGAGATGCTGGAATTGATGGTTAAAAGCGGCTGCCAGGGCGTGTTAATCGGCTTGGAATCCTTGCACGAAAGCAACTTGACTCAAATGAACAAGTATTGGAGTAATAGAACGCGGGATTACGAGCGGGCTGTCGCCAGGTTCCGCGATTATGGATTGGTGATTTACGGTACCTTTGTTTTCGGCTATGACCATGACGGCAAGGACAGTTTCGAACTCGCCCTGGACTTTGCCCTGCGGCAAAAGCTCTTTTTCGCCGCCTTCAACCATCTGGTCCCTTTCCCCGGCACCCCTTTGTACCGTTCCCTGCTGGAGCAAGGAAGGTTGATGGACGAAAAGTGGTGGTTGAACCCGGAGTATCGTTTCGGTGATGTGGTTTTTCACCCGCGAAGGATGGCGGCCCAGGAACTGGCGGAAACCTGTTTGGCATACCGGAGAAAGTTCTACAGCTATAGTTATATTCTTAACAGAGGGTTGGATTTCCGGGCCAACAGCAAAGACCTTTTTCACGCAGCCACCTTTTTTGCCCAGAATCTGCTGGCGAAGAAGGAAGTGGAGCACCGCCAGGGGTTGCCTCTGGGAAATGGAAACCTCGCGGACTGTGGGCGGTGAGAGGATGAGCCGGTATGTCTTTGAACTGGCGGGGGAAAGGGATGACCTTGCCCTGCAAAAGCTGCTGAGCGAGAACCCGATGCCCGGGGAGATCTCTGTTGCCTTTCACCGTAAACCCAGCTACTTTTATGGAGCCGGGGTGCAGGGCAAGTTCCACCAGACGCTGATCGTCCGGGACCAGCGGACGGGGGATCCCGCCGGTTGTATTTCCAGGGCTATTAAACCTATCTTCATTAATGGAAAGGTGGCCGACATAGGGTATTTAAGCAACCTGAGGCTAAAGCCGGAATTTCGCGGTGGTACCCTCATCGCCCGGGGGTGCGGGTACCTGAGAGAATTGCACCGGGATGGCAGGGCGGCGGTTTATCTACTAACCATCATCGAGGATAATACAGGCGCCGTTAACCTGTTGACCAGCGGCAGGGCGGGGCTCCCCTCCTGCTTCGACCTGGGCCGCTATATTACCTACGCAATCAATATTTACAGGAAAAAACCACCCATCGTGTCCGGTGTTGGAGTTGTCAGGGGTTCAGCGGATTTGCTGGATGAAATCATTGACTGTTTGCACCGGAATGGGCGGGAGAAACAGTTCTACCCTTATTACTCGAAAGAAGACTTCACCCTGCCAGGGGATCCCCTGAGGGGCTTCAAGGTTGAGGATTTTTTCGTGGCCTTGAGGAATGACCAGGTTGCCGGTGTGATGGGCAAGTGGGACCAAAGGGATTTCAAACAGACTGTTGTCGTGGGGTATAGCGGGAAAATGAAGTGGGTCAGGCCCCTCTACAACCTGGCTGCAGGGTTGGTGGGGTTTTCGCCGCTGCCCCTCGCCGGCTCCGAACTGAATTCATTCTACGGCAGTTTTATCGCCGTTGACGGTAATGACCTGCAGGTGTTTCGCGCTTTGCTCCGCGAGGTATATAACGACGCCGCGGGAAAAGGATACTCGTATTTCTTGGTGGGGCTGCATGCCGGGGACAGCCTTGCCAGGGCCTGCACTGAATACAATCACCTCAAGTACACCAGCAGGCTGTATGCCGCTTACTGGAAGGACGGCGAGGATTTTTGCCGGAGCTTGGATAACAGGGTGCCGTACCTGGAAATCGGCACCTTGTAGAGGGAGGGAGAGCGAGGGATGGCCCGGTTAACAGGTCGCATTGTTCCCGTCGCCAGCTTGTCGTGTTCTCAAAAGGCCCGGATGTTCGAACTTTTCGCGAGCCATTTTCATAATGCCGATAAAAAGAATTTCGACGGGGATTTAGCGGAAAAACCCTGGGTAATTCTCCTGGAAAGCCGTGACAGTGGAGAAATCCGGGGATTCTCCACCCTGTCTTTGATGAACCGGTCGATTGATGGTATTCCGGTTAAAGTCGTATTTTCCGGAGATACAATCATCCACCGGGATTACTGGGGTGGACTGGAATTACCCCGGGTGTGGCTGGATTTCGTTTACTCCCATACCAGGGAAGACAGGGAGGCCAGGTGGTACTGGTATTTGATATCCAAGGGGTACAAGACGTACAGGTTTCTGCCTGTATACTTTTACCACTTTTATCCCCGTTACGACCGCGGTATTCCGGCCTTTGAGCAGAAGTTACTGGATGCTTTCGCGGAATTTAAATTCCCGGGCCAATACGACCCGGAAACCGGTGTGATTAAAACCTGCCGCGATTATTTGAAGCCCGGGGTAGCGGAAGTCACTTCCCGCAGGCTCAAGGACCCCCATATCAAGTATTTTGTAGAAAAGAACCCGGGCTACTATTTGGGGGATGAACTGGCCTGCATCGCGGAATTGAGTGAAACAAATTTGAAGCCGTTTGGTCACCGGCTGCTTAAAGGCTGCTGGCGTATTTGACCGGCGAAAGGAATGGAGAGGATTGGCGCGGTTAGTTATCCCATTGATCTTTAATTGTTTGTGGCTGTGCTTATGCCTTAAAAAGTACCTTGCTTTCAAGCGGGCTGTTCATCATGTGGAAAAAACGCAACAGCGAGTATTATTGAACATCATTGCCAGGAACAAAGGAACCGATTACGGGAAAAAGTACTCCTTTGACAGGATTGCCGGTGTTGAATCTTTCCAGGCAAGTGTGCCCATCTCCACTTATGAATCTTACAAGCCTTATATTGAAGCCATCGCTGACGGGCGGCAGCAGGTGTTAACCGGCGAAAGGGTGACCATGCTGGAACCGACCAGCGGATCGACTTGTGCATCAAAATACATTCCCTATACCAAGTCCCTCCGGGAGGAGTTCCAACAAGGTATCGCTCCATGGGTATTCGATCTGTATTCCCACCGGAAAAAGATGTTACTTGGCAAGGCCTACTGGTCGATCAGCCCCGCAGGTTCGCTGCGTACCAGGACAACGGGCGGGGTCCCGGTGGGTTTCGAGGAAGACACCGGGTATTTCGGTTTTTTGGAACGGTACTTCCTGAAACATCTCCTGGTAGTGCCGAAAGAAGTTGCTCAAATATCCCATATGGAGACCTTCAGGTATGTTACACTGCTGTTCTTGCTGAAAGAAAAACGCTTAAGCTTTATTTCGGTCTGGAACCCGACTTTTCTCACCCTTCTGTTGAAACCGCTGACCGGCTGGGCGGATCGGCTTATTTCCGACATCAAAAGCGGCACCGTTTCCCCGCCCGGCCCTATTCGACCCGACATCCTTTCCAAACTGTCGGCCCTGGTTACCGGGGACGAAAAAAGGGCGGAAGAACTCACGGAGATACTGGCAGGTGATTTGGCCGGCCGCGAGCCAAATTACAGGCAGATCTGGCCCGATCTTGCCTTGATCAGCTGCTGGGCTGATGCGAGTGCCGGGTCGTATCTGTACCAGCTAAAAGAACTTTTCCCGGGTGTAGAGATCCAGGGGAAAGGTTTGCTGGCAACGGAAGGTATCGTCTCTTTCCCCTTAACAGGTGTCAAGGGTTCTGCCCTGGCTGTTACCTCCCACTTCTTTGAATTCGCGGAAGCCGAAGGGCAGGGAGACCAATCCTCGATAAAGATCAGGAGAGCGCATGAGCTTGAAAGGGGAAAGTCGTATTCCGTAATTATTACCACCGGTGGCGGTTTATACAGGTACAGATTGCAAGACCTTATCCGCGTAGAGGGATTTTTAGGCCAGTGCCCTTTAATCACCTTCACCGGTAAAGAGGATCAAATCAGTGACTTGTTTGGGGAAAAGCTCAGCGAAAGTCATGTCGATGCGGTTATGCACGAGGTGTTTGTCAAGTATGAGTTAAGACCACGGTTTTATATGGTCGCTCCTGAGAAAACCGCGGATGGGCGGCATTTTTATACCTTGTTCATTGAATTGGATGAGGGGCTGTCGCAAGTGTCCAACCTGGTTAATGATGTTGAACTCCGGCTGCGGGAAAACTACCATTACCAGTACTGCCGGACGATTGGACAGTTGGACGGCCTGAGACTGTTCGTCATTTCCAAAGGTGGATTAAAAACATATCTCGAGGGTTGTGCTTCCCGCGGTCAAAGGTTGGGAGACGTGAAACCTGTGGCCTTGCATAAACACTTTGGCTGGTCCGGCGTGTTTGAGGGAAACTTCGTTAATCCCGGTCAACCGGAAGTTACGCGACGGCAAAAGTAGCAACAGGCTCTTGGACAACCGTTCGTAGGGTTTAAGCCGTGCAAGTTGCCCTTACCGGGTTGTGATTATTGTACTGGACAGGCAGCCGGACAACGAAGGTGGTCCCTTGCCCGTATTGGCTGGTTACGTGGATGGAACCGCCGTGGTTTTCAACAATCCTGAGGGTAATGGAGAGTCCCAGGCCGGTGCCCTCCTCCTTGGTGCTGAAGAAAGGTTCGAAGATGTGTTTGACCTTGTCTTCCGGGATGCCTGTACCGGTATCCTGGAATTCGAGTACTACCTCTTTCAGGTCCTGGGTGGGATAGGCTTTGACATGAAGGCTCCCTCCTCCGGGCATGGCTTCGATGGCGTTCAGGGTAAGGTTGATGACGACTTGCTTGAGTTGCTCGGCATCCGCTGTGATGTCCGGGAGGTCCTCGGCCAGGTACATTCTAATGGTAACATCGTGGAGCAAAGCCTCACTGGTCATCAAGTACACGACGTCTTCCAGAAACCCTTTTAATTTTACCAACTCCATCCTGGGTGCGGCGGGCTTGGTTAGCAGGAGAAACTCTTTGACCAGCATATTTACCCGTTCCAGCTCGGTGAGGATCACCTCGACATACTCCCGCCCCTTTTCGGTCAGGGATTGACCCTTAACCAGCTGGCAGAACCCTTTTACGGTAGTCAGAGGGTTGCGGATCTCGTGAGCCAGGCCTGCAGCGAGTTGGCCTACCAGCGCCAGTTTCTCGGAACGCTGCAGGTACTCTTCTTCTTCCTTGCGTTTGGCCGTTTTGCCCTGATCAAGGGCTGCTGCCGCCACCTGTACCAACTCCTGTAAGTCGTCCTCGGGAAAGGCCGCCACACTGGTGGTGACGGTGACTTTTCCTCCGGGTTGCCTTTCGGCGCCGGCAATAACTATATTTTCAACGGCCTTCCGGATTTCACCTGATAAGTGGGCTGCTGACTCTTTCTCGGTACCAGGCACGATGATGGCAAAGTGTCCTCCGCCGTACCTGAACACCGATCCCCTATCGCCAACGGTGCTGGAGATGACAGCGGCTACTTGTACAACCAGGTTGTTGCCCGCAAGATACCCCAGCATGCCGTTGTAGTTTCGCAGGTTATCGATATCCGCAAAAATCAGACTCAATGGGTTTTTGGTCTTGGCCGCTGCTTTTTGCTGCGTAGACAAGTAGGAGTTGAAGCTGCGGAAATTATACAGGCCGGTTAACTCGTCTCGTTCCGCCAGATGAACTAACTGTTCGCGATAGACCTTTTCTTTGTTCCGAGTATAAGCCCCAAACTGAGTGGTCAGGAACATCAGGGAGATGATCGTAAGGGAGGCGATCAGGTGGCCCTCCGACCCCAAGCCGGTTTCCCGTTGAACATAAAAAATAAACGTGAGGATGGCGGCGCTGTTAAGAGTAAAGGATAGCAGGCCAAAACCGGCCCCGAATTGCAGAGAGTAGGTTAGCGGCGGTATCAGGTAGATAAACATGAATTCGCTGCGATAACCCCCGCTGATGAAAACAACGTAAGTGAGGATGCCTGTTCCCGAGAGTAAAGAGAGGTAGTGCCAGGGGGAGGGTGCTTCGGTTGGTTCCTGGAAAGCCAGGATTACCTGGACCAGGAAGAAGAGGACACCGAAAAAGATACCCGTGGCAAAAAGGGAAGGATTGTCTTGCGGGAGATACCCGTACCGGCTGAACAAAAGAAAAAAGCAAATAACTGTCAACGCTAATCTGAGATAGAAGACAGCGCTCCTGAACTGGTGTGTCTGATGGAATTCAGGGTAATTCATGTTAATGCCTTCTCAATATAAAAGTACAGCATAATTCCACATAACCCAACAAATTCCTCCAATGAAAAAGGTCGTAATTTGGCAGATGTTGCCTAAGTGTGTCGTAATGCGGGAGTTCCTCTCCGTCAACATGTATCCTGGCAAGTTTTTTCCAAAATACTACCGGTCTACCCCCAAAAAGGCAACACCTGTTCCGTACCATTTTAGTGAGAAAGAAATCCCGAAAGGGCAAACCTACCCGAAAGGGAGGGTCGCAAAGCCATGGGCCTAAAGCAGGTGGTGCTAGGGCTGCCAGGCTACCGAAGGAAGGTGATAGGGCTTTTGTATTCCTGAGGTACTTTAAGGTTTTAAGGGACAGGCTATTCTAGTTTGAGAAGGGGGGAAAAGCCCGCAGGTGGGGACAGAGCGGGCGAAAGAATGAAAAAGAAGGCATTGGTAACACTGTTAGTGACCGTTTTTCTGTTAGCATCCGTAGCCGTGGCGTCGGCGGCGCCGCAATTCGATCCTAAAGAGAAAGGCAAAATCCAGGCGGAGTTGGAGCGTGAAAGAGCTAAAGCCCAGGCGGAATTAGAACGTGAAAGGGCTAAGATTCAAGCTGAATTGGAGCGAGAAAAAGCTAAATTAGAGGAAAAGATCAAGAAGGCCGAGCGCAAGGCCCTGACTGCCGAAGAAAAAGCCATGCTTAAGGCGCGCAAGGTGGAAGAACGGTTGACAGTTAAAGGACGAAATCTAAACTTTGACGTACCACCGGTCATCAAAGACGGGCGTACGCTCATCCCTGTGAGGGCAATTTCTGAAGGCCTTGGAGCCACAGTAGAGTGGGACGCTGCGACTAAGACAATCACCATTTCCCGCGGTGACGTAACCATTAAACTGGTAATGGGCGAACAGGAGATGGAGGTTAACGGGCAAATCATCGTCCTGGACGTCCCGGCGCAGGCCATCAGTAACCGTACTTTCGTACCCCTGCGCTTTATCAGTGTAGCTCTGGGCGAGAAAGTGGCTTATGACGATGAGACCGGGGATATAGCAATCGGTGAAGAAGAAGCGGCCGAAGAAGACGAAGAAGAAGCTGAAGAAGCCGCTGAACAGGACGAACAAACCACTACAAGCGACCAGACCACAACCGGTGACCAAACTGGTAGTGACGCTGCTACCGAAGGCGGCGAGGGTGAGACCGGTACCGAGAGCGATGGTAATACCGCTGAACAACCAACTCAATAATCCCCGGCCCCGGGACTTCCCGGGGTCTTGTTTTTTGTTTTACCCATCCCTTCCCCGTTAAGGAAGGGTTTTTTTTGGAGAGAGTGTGGCTGCAGGACTTTTTCCCCGCTTCGTCGAATGGAGCATCGATTTACCATAGATTGTGAGGTGGTCCCCGTGGACAGCGGGGCATTAATAGAGACTATCCGGCGGCACCCCAGTTTCAGTGGGCAGATCGCCCATGTCCAGGAACTCCCCCCGCGGGAGGCTCGCTATGGAGCGTTGCAGGCGCCCCTGCACCCTCAGCTGCAGTCATACCTGGAAGGTGCCGGCATCAATAGGCTTTACACCCACCAGGCCAGTGCCTTGGAGGCGGTGCGAGGCGGGCGGCACATCATCGTGGTTACCCCGACCGCCTCGGGTAAGACCATGTGCTATAACCTGCCGGTGCTGGATACCCTGCTCCGCGACCAGGAGGCGCGGGCGCTGTACCTTTTCCCCACCAAGTCCCTCAGCCAGGACCAGATGGATACCCTGGCGGAATATCACCTGCCGTTTTTGGCGGCGGTTTACGACGGCGACACGCCGGACCCGGTCAAGGCCCACATCCGGGACAACGCCAGGGTGGTGGTCACCAACCCCGACATGGTGCACCAGGGGATCCTCCCCAACCACCTCAAGTGGCACGACTTTTTCCGCCATCTCCGCTATGTGGTCATCGACGAGGTACATACCTACCGGGGTGTTTTCGGCAGCCATGTGGCCCACGTGCTGCGCCGCTTGCGCCGCCTTTGCCGCCATTACGGGTCTGACCCCAGGTTCATCACCTGTTCGGCTACCATTGCCAATCCCCGGGAGCACGCTGAAAGGCTTACCGGCCTTCCCATGACCCTGGTCGACAACAACGGCGCTCCCCAGGGGGCCGGCCGGTTCGTGCTGTGGCGGCCACCCACCCACCGCCCGTACATCCAGGACGCGGTCTGGTTACTGGTTTTAATGCTGCAGCAAAGCAGGCGCACTATCACCTTTGCGCGGGCGCGCCAGACCACCGAGCGGATCCTGCGCTACACCAGGCGGGAAGTGGCTGGTACGCCGCTGGAGTCCCAGGTGGTTTCGTACCGGGGGGGGTACCTGGCCCGGGAGCGCCGGCAGATCGAGGAAGCCCTTTTTGCCGGGCGGGTACTGGGGGTGGTGTCCACCAATGCCCTGGAGCTGGGCATCGACGTGGGGGACCTGGAGGTGTGCATCATCGCCGGTTACCCCGGGACCATCGCTTCCACCTGGCAGCAGGCGGGGAGGGTCGGCCGGAGGCGGAAGGAGTCGCTGGTGATTTTCATCGCCGTGGAGAACCCGCTGGACCAGTACTTCCTCCGCCATACCGAGGCGTTGTTCAACAAGCCTACCGAGCACGCCCTGATCGACCCCAAAAACCCCTATATCCTGCTGGGACATTGCCTGTGCGCGGTCCATGAACTGCCGGTGACAGCCGGTGACTACGCTCTCTGGGATGAGGTTTTCCAGGGGCTCCTGGTGTTGCTGGAGGAAGACGGGCAGGTTTCTTCCGTGGACGGCACCTGCTACTACATGGGGCAGGCATACCCCGCGGAAAAGATCAACATCCGTACCAGTTCCCACGATACCTACCACCTGCGGGACGTGACCGGGGGCAACCGCCTGGTAGGGGTGATGGACGGCCAGCGGGCGTTTTCCGAGGTGCATCCGGGAGCGGTCTACCTGCACCAGGGGGAGACTTATTTGGTGCAGGAACTGGACCTGGCCAACACCACCGCTCTAATGAAGAAAATGGAAGTGGACTATTACACCCTGGTGAAACGCCAAAAGGAGACCGAGGTGCTGGAGGTTACCGGGGAGAAGCCCCTGCGGGATAACCGGGCGTACCTGGGCAACCTGCGGGTGCGCACCAGGGTGACGGGGTATGTGAAGAAGCACGAGACTACCGGTCAGGTGCTGGGGGGCGGTGAGCTGGACCTGCCCGAACAGGTTCTGGAGACTGTGGGCATGTGGCTGGTGATAAACGAGGAGATCGTGGAAAAGGCGAAAACCCACGCCCTGGACCTGATGGGCGGGCTGCACGCCATTGAACACGCCGCCATCGGCCTTTTGCCCCTCTTGGCCATGTGCGACCGTAATGATATCGGCGGGCTTTCCACGGTAGCCCACCCTTTTACCCGGCAGCCAACGGTGTTCATCCATGACGCCTACGAGGGCGGGGTGGGCTTCAGCGAGAAGGCCTTTGACGAGGTGGAGAGGCTCCTGGAAAACACCCTGGAAGCCGTAATTCGGTGCGGGTGCGAGGACGGCTGCCCCAGCTGCATCCACTCTCCCAAGTGTTCCAACTTCAACCGGCCCCTGAACAAGGAGGCTGCCGTCTTCCTGTTGCACGCCCTGCTGGGCCGGGATTACGTCCCAAGGAAAAGAACCAGGGAAGTCACTATCAAACCGGAGGCCCCCAGGCTTTCCAACCTGGAACAGCGCCTGCGGCGCCTGCGGTAGCCCTGGTTAGTGAGGGTGAGAAAAAATGAGCTTGTTTCAAAGGCTGGCGGCCCTGAAAGAAAAACTACCGGATAACCTCACCGGAGCAGCGGAAATTCCTGAACCCTCCGGCCTCCCGGAGGGAAGAGAAGTGGTGGGGCCCCTGGGGTCATGCTACGTGATCGAACGGCGATACCCGGGCCGGGTTATCCTGCCGACGCAAGACCCAGGGCAACTGCTGGCGGACCTCAGGCTGCTCCGGGGGATCGGTCCGGTAACGGACGAGGCCCTGAGGTGTGCCGGTTGCCGCGATATTTCCGGGTTGACCACCCATCCCCGCTGGGGAGAAGAAGCCCGGGCGGTAATCGAATTGATCCGGCGGGGGGATATCCCGGCCCTCAAAGCGCGGGGAGCGGCGGATTACCAGTGGCTGGGGTACTTTTCTTCCGGCGACCTGGTGTTCCTGGACATCGAAACTACCGGGCTTTGGGCCAACCAACCCCTGTTTTTGGTAGGGCTGCTCTGGGAGGAAGATGCGGGCCTGATGGTCAGGCAATTCCTGGCCCGCCGGATCGGGGAGGAAAAGGCCGTCCTGGGGGCGGTACTCGCGGAGGTGCCCCGCTTCCGGGTAGTGGTGACCTATAACGGTAAACAGTTTGACATTCCCTATATCGAGGGCCGGTCGGTGGCCCATCGCATGTTTTATCGTTTCCCTCACCAGCAGTTGGACCTTCTGTATCACGCGCGCCGACATTACCGGGGCCGGTTGCCGGACTGCCGGCTGGTGACCATGGAAGAGCACCTATTAGGTTTTCAACGCCAGGGGGATATCCCGGGTTACCTGATCCCCCAGACCTACCTGCGCTACACCAGGTCCCAGGACCCGGCTCTAATCCGGGACATCCTGGAGCACAACGCCCTGGACCTGGTCGCCCTGGCCCGGCTGATCCACCTGCTGGTACGCCAGGTGGAGTAATAAAAAACATTCACCCCTTGCTGCACCTGCCGCATATCCTGAATAGGGGACCCTGTTTTCTTATATCAACATAGGCAGGCGATCGAAATTGGCAAAGCTGGCCTACGTAACCGGTGTTGAGGCAGTCGAACTCGCGGAAGGAAACATCTTTATCACCATCGGCGCCAAAGTAAAAAACCTGGCCCGTACCGAAGTATATGGGACCTACCGGAGGGAGGGGGACACCATTATGGTGGATGCCTGTGAGCGTGAAAAGAAGCTCCCCCCTGACGTGGTAACCACCCAGTTAGCCGGCAGGCGGCTGATCAAACTGAGGGTTGTAGGCGATACGGAGGTGCGGCGCGTGGTGGTCCGCGGGGCCAACGGCCTCTTTGCATCACGAGTGCAGTAAATGTTTCTTTATCTACCGGAAACCACCCACCCAGGGTGGTTTTTTATACCAACAGAAAAAGACAAGGGGACGGTTCTCGTGTCTATTTTCTTATAGTTTTACACGAAAATCTCCTGGATTTTCATTCATACCTGTAAGCAGGAGGCTCATGATAGTTTTGTTCGTGCCGGATAGGCGACCGATTACGGGCAAATAATAAAGATGGTTCTTACTTTAGGGAGGTGATCACGTATGCACCGCGTAGCGGTGGAGGGAGCCCTGAATGATGTCAAGGAGATACTTAAGGCCAACGGGTACGAGGTGGTCAACCTGGACCCCTTGAGCAATTCCGGAGCGGAATTGCGGAACTGCGACGCGATTGTCATCACCGGCATGGACCGGAACTACGCCGGCCGGCAGGATATCCTTACCAAGGGTTCTGTCATCGACGCCACCGGCATGAGTGCTTCCGAGGTTTTGGACCAGGTCAATCACCGGCTGGGCAGGCACTGACCAACCACCGGACCATCGAAGGAGGTGATATCCCTTGGCATTGGCAGAGATTAACATCGTGCCCGTAGGTACCGACTCGGCAAGCTTCAGTAGTTACGTGACCGCCTGTTACAAGGTGTTGGAAGAGGAGCATGGGTTGAAACATCAACTAACTCCTACCGCGACCGTCATCGAAGGGGACTTGGACCGGGTGCTGGAGGCGGTCAAGAAGATGCACCAGGTGCCCTTTAACCAGGGGGCAGCCCGGGTAATCACCAGTATTACCATTGACGAGCGCCGGGACAAACCCCACTCCATGGAACACTCAGTGCAGACGGTCATGCACGAACTGCACTAGTAACGGCGAAAAGCCCCCACCACGGGGGCTTTTTGCAGCCCTTCGGCCTCACCCACGGGGCTACAGCGGTGCTAGACTCTGGTTTGCCGTTTCTCGCCAACATCCCCTAGCAACCGGCGAGCACCCTTGGCCACCACTGCACCGGCTACCAACTCCGCCAGTTCTTTTCCCAACGGGTAGGATGATCGGTAATCAACCACAAACTGTTCCTTGGCTTCTTCGAAGGCCACCGCCTTCACTTCAGGGCGTCCCGCCAGGACGCGACGCACCCGCTTAACTCAAAGGCCGCAAAGCAGGCCGGTGACCGCCAAGCGTGCTTTCCTCTGCCTGGAGTAACGATCCACTAATTCATCCGCAATTACATGTACCTGCGGGTTCACCCATACGTTTTTCAGTGTCGGCATGTTTTCCTCCCTAAGTTATTAAGTTAATACCGGTAAGAGACTCCATAACCCCCCCGGGGATAATGCCAGTTGACGTTTTCATGCGGGCAGGCCAAAATACATACCCCGCACTCAATGCATCGAGGGTAGTCGATGGCGATCTCCGCCTCCTCCCAGTCCCAGTTATATACCTCCGACGGACAGATAAAGGTGCATGGCTTATTCTCGCATTTTTCCCGGCAGACTTCCCTGTTCTTAATATTGATGTGGGAACGGTTGTCCACCTTGATGTTGAGCAACTTCACCGGGTCTCCCTGGCTTTTGAATTGGGCCATCAAAATACCCCCCAGTGCCGGTAGCCCTCGTAGAGGTCCAGGAACGTTTTAAGGGGAAGTTGTTGGTCACGGACGACCTTGATCAACTTTTCCATCTTTTCCTTTTCGGACGTCATATCAACAGTAAAGAACTCGTAGGCCATTTTGTTGGCCAGGCTGGAGATCAGGTAGTCGCTGTCGGGATGCTTCTTATAGTAAGTCAGACCGTCCTCCGCGGCCTTGATGTCCTTCATGAAGAACGTGTTGTTCACTTTGTGCATGTACATGGCCAGCATCTTTCCGGAAAAATCGCCCTTGGCCTTGGCCTGTACGATGGTTTCAGCCGCGTACATGCCTGTAAGGCTGGCCAGGTCGGTTCCCCGGCGGCCGCTGACCATCACCGCTGCATCACCAACCACCAGCAGGCCGTCAAGATACAGCTTGGGAACAAAGGCGTAACCGCCTTTCGGGATCATATGGGCCTTATACTGCACAGTTTCAGCCCCTTCCAGCAGTCGCCGGACCAGGGGATGTGCTTTGGTCCGCTGGAGCAGCTCGTAAGGGCTGCTACCGCGTTCCACCAATTGACTAAGATAACCACCCACTATTAGGGCTACGTGTTCCTTGTAGGTGAATAAACCGCCTTTTCCCACCGCGCCGGCGGTGGGAAAGCCGAGCATGCCAATGGTGGCTCCCTCACCCCGTTCAAGCTGGAACCTGTCCTCGATTTTTTCGGAGGGGAGGAAAAGGATTTCTTCCACGTAAAAGGTCATGGTATGGGCAGGGAGCTTGGAGCGCAGCCCCGCCTTTTTTGTCAGGAAGGCGTTCACTCCTTCGGCCAGTACCACCACATCTGCCTTTAACTGTTCCCCGGTATCCAGCATGACCCCCTGGACCCGGTGTTTATTCTTCTTGCCAAGCAGCCCTTTATCATACAGCAAGTCATCCACCATGGCACAGGTGCGCACATCGGCTCCCGCTTTCGCCGCCTTTTGCGCGAACCACCGGTCGTAAAGGGAGCGCTGGGTCGTGAACTTGTTGTACGGGTCCTGCCCGAAGCGCAGGCCCGTAAACCCTACGCTCACAGCTGAATCGTTATCCATAAACCACAGGGTGTCACTGACTACCGGTCGCTCTAAGGGGGCTTCGTGCCAGAAAGCGGGGATGATCTGTTCCGTGGGCTGGCGGTAGACGGTACCCCCGAAAACGGTTTTGCTCCCCGGGTACTCTCCTCGTTCCAGCAAGGCCACCGAAAGGTTGTTCCTGGCCATCACATACGCTGCGGCGGAGCCGGCTGGCCCGGCCCCAACGACGACGGCATCAAAACTATCTGTCATTGACAAACCCCCAACTGTGAATAACGTCCGTTGCGGGTAATTCGGGTGGCACCTGCTTCCACGGCTCGAACTGCCGGAGTTCCATGGTATCAGCAGCCGATTTCCTTTGAATCTCAGGTAGGCTCAAGCCTTCCTGGTACAGGCTTAACTGGCGCATGGCGCTATTGCCTTCCAAGAGAATTTCCCGCAGGCGGTGAAATTGATCTTCCAAACCGAGCCTCCCGGCTACGGAGCCGCACCAGTCCATTAACTTTTTAACTGCCTCAATTGCGGGTAGCTCTTTTCGTGTGGCCAGGTCGATCAGCATGCCGGTAAGACCGTACTTGGTGGCACGCCAGCAATTTTCTTCCAGGAACCGGTGAGGGTATGTGGGCAGGGATTCCCCGCCATCCAGCGCTTCCAATACCCGGCCTACGAGGGAGACAATGAGGGCGCTGATGGCGATGGCATCCTTCACCCGGGGCTGGCCGTCGCAAATACGCACTTCTACCGTACCCAGTTTGGCATGGGGGCGTACCGCCCACCAAATCTGGTTGATCCCCTGAATGGAGTTGGTCTCAAAAAGGAATTCTAAGTACCGGCGGTAGGTTTCCCAGGAGCCGAAGACATCGGGGATCCCGCACCTTGGGAAGTTTTTTGTAAACAATTGGGTCCTGGTGGAATGCAGGCGGGTGGCTAAACCTTCGAGAAAGGGTGAACTGGCGCTGAGCGCCAACAAGGTAGGCAGGAAGGGATGAAAGGCGTCCGCGGTTTTTACCGCCCGGTCCCTTCCTTGTACTCCTACGTGAACATGAAAACTGAAGGTGTTGTTTCGCCAGGCGGCGTACCCAAGTTCCCTCTCGATCCGGCGATAATGGGGTGTGTCGATGATGCGCTGCGCCTGCCAGGGACTGAAGGGATGCGTGCCGGTACATGCCAGCCACACGCCTCGTTCCAGAGCGAGTTGGCTTAACTGCCGGCGCTTTCTGGACAAATCTTCGGCAGCCTCATGCAATGTGGAGCACTTCCGGGTAGCTATCTCTATTTCAGAGGCAATTAACTCTCCCATCAAAGATTCCTTGAGTTCGGGAGGTGCATAGGTAACCAGGTCTTCGTAACGGTTAACCAGTGCCAGGGTATGAGGATCGAGAATTTGGATTTCCTCCTCGATGCCAATGGTCAGGTCCGAGGATTCCTCGAAGGCCAGCCCGTTAAGTTCTCGTTCCGTTACCGGCATCTCCACCACCCTCCTCTACTGGCATCTTGATTTAGTATACCCGCGGGCAGCTTGGTTAATCGGCCTCTGTGGTAGGGAAGAATTGCCCTCTTGACTTTACGAAAGCGATTGAAGTATAATAAACGATGCACGGGGAGCACCGTGGGCGTGTAGCTCAGCCGGGAGAGCGTCAGGCTCGCATTCTGAAGGCCACGGGTTCGAGTCCCGTCACGTCCACCAAACTATACCGGGCGATTAGCTCAGGGGGAGAGCGCTTGCTTCACACGCAAGAAGTCGTAGGTTCAAATCCTACATCGCCCACCATATTTGACAAGGATTTGCGGGTTCGGGAATTATTCCCGAACCCGCTTTTGTGTGCGTATAGTGTGCGAATCTCCGAAAGAGTAGAGTTATTATCCAAAAAGCATGTTTTCCAGCTTATGTGTGGCTGCCTAAAGCCGGGCTGAGAATATTAGGCTGATTCATGCCTTAGTACGGGGCCATGTCCGGGGCAGACATAATTTACTTGTAATTCTGCCATGGCAGTTTATTTGTTCGTTATAGCTGGAGAAAAGGTAAACGTCATCGCTAATGCGGATAGTATCCATGGTTAAACCTCCATCTCTTAAATCTTCTCTCATAAGATTTACTCTAAAACAGGTTCCTATTCCATATTCAATTCGCTGTAACCGGATGCGGTCCCCGAAAGAGAAACACCTACCCAATTACACACCATTCTACAGGAGCCTATAGGCTGGAGGGATACTAGGTTTGCCCCGAATTGCTCCTCCTGATATAATGGCAATAGAAGATGCGGGACGACGCGTACCAGAAGGCAACGCGAGTGAAAAAGTATAAGCCAGATTAGATGGAAGGTGCTGGAATTGCTAAACTCTCCTTATTTTTACCTGATCGCAGCTCCTGTCCTTTGGAGCGGAAACTTTATAATATCAAAAGGCGTTTTAGTCAATGAACTTCCCCCGGTAACGATTACCGCCGCTCGTTTTACTATTGCAGCCCTCGGATTATGGGTATTGATTACTGCCAGCCGCAAGCGGGGGAGCCGTGGAGTTGGCGAAAGTGAAGGCCTCGGGCTTTTGCGAAAAGACTTACCCGCTTTCATTATCCTGGCTTTGACCGGTATCTTTGGTTTCAACACCTTTGTTTACCTTGCTTTTCGTTACACCACAGCTATCAATGCCTCCTTGGTCACTGGCATGACACCGGTACTGACCGCTCTCTTGTCCTGGATGATCCTGCGGGAAACTATGAACCTGCGCCAGGTAAGCGGGATTTGCCTGTCCCTGGGTGGAGTGGTCTGGATTATCACCCGGGGCTCTTGGGAGGTTCTGACCGCTTTGCGCTTCAACCCCGGTGATTTGATTATGCTGCTAGCGGCGCTGTCCTGGGCGATTTATTCAACCCTGGGGAAAAAGGTAATGACCAAGTATCCACCATTGACAGCTACCTACCATGCTGTATGGTTGGGACTCTTATTTTTGTGGCCGGTCGCCCTAATAGAGCTTCGTCAAAACCCAGTCACTTCGGTTTCGGTAATGGCGGTTTTGGGTGTGTTTTATGTTGGTATTGGCGCCACCATATTGGCTTACCTGGCGTGGAACAAGGGGGTAGCCATGATTGGCGCCGGTCGCTCGGGGGTATTTCAGAACTTATTGCCGGTATTTACAGCGGTGCTGGCCACCGTTTTCCTGTCCGAACCAGTAACCCTGAGCCATATAATCGGTGGGACAGCCGTTCTGCTAGGGGTTTACTTTACGTCTTATGTCAAACCGGCGTCCGGGAACTTGCAGCGCCCCCTAGAGCAGGCGCGCAGGCTAGCCACCCAACCCCCGGCCCGGCGGTAGACAGGAAGCAGAAAGGGAGTGATCTAGATCAAGTTCTTGCCGTGGTGCATCCTGTCACGCATATTTTTTCCCGGAGGGAACCACCGCCGGGAGGAAAGTGGTGGTGAGCCTGGTTCAACGCCGGCGGGGCGTTTTCCGCTTAAAACGGAATTTGTCACGGAAATTCACGATGCAGAAGACCTGGCAGGTATTCCTGGCGGGGAAATCGTCGCCTCAAGTGATCAGGTACTACTGGATTTAGCTAAAGAACGTGGCTACCGGACGTTTGTTTTGTTCTCCATCGAAGGACATTTCATCAAGGTTATTGGGATGGGGAGCCTTAGTGTACGTGAATAGACGCAATCCAGGCTTTGTTTGTTCCCCCAGGCCGATTGGATTATCCAATCACAGATGGAAGACATTGTTCAGTGAGAGGGCGGTTTCCCTGTGTTACAATGGAAAGAGGCCGGGTGGAGATTCGCCACGAAAATGCACCGGGATAAAAACCGCAAAGGAGATGGAGTCTATGAAGTTGAAAAAAGCCCTGTTCCTTGTGATCGCAGCTACAATATTTCTTGGTTCCGTCCCTGTACTGCCGGCTCAGGCTTCCCAGGTAACCTATACTTACAGATGGTACTACCCGTCCTGGTGGAGAGTCGTCACGGTCCAACCGGCACCCCAACCCACTACCCCCGCCGTACCGGCCCAGCCGACCCAACCCACTACTCCTACCGCACCTACCCAGCCGGCCCAACCTCCGACCAGCACCACCGCTTCATACCAGCTGAACGCCTTTGAACAAAAGGTGGTCGAACTGGTCAACGCGGAGAGGGTAAAAAACGGGCTACAACCCCTGCAGCAGTACGGGGAGTTGTCGCGGGTAGCCAGGTTCAAATCCGAGGACATGCGGGACAACAACTACTTCGGCCACCAGTCCCCTACGTACGGTTCGCCCTTTGACTTGATCAAGAAGTTTGGGATCACCTACCGCTACGCCGGCGAAAACCTCGCAGCGGGACAGCAGACCCCCGAGGCTGTGGTCCAGGCCTGGATGGGCAGCTCGGGCCACCGGGCCAACATCTTGAACCCCAATTATACCCACATCGGGGTAGGTTATGCCGCAGGGGGTTCTTACCGGCACTACTGGACTCAAATGTTCATCGGCAAGTAATTTTTTATAAGGATCGATAAGCAAAGGGTGCCTGATGCTCCCTTTGCTTTTTTTAACATACAGACCGACTCGGTTTACATTTGGAGCGGGCTGAAGCTCTGAAAGACCAGGAAAAAAGCACCCGATTGGAAAAGGCCACTCCGAAATCCCTCCCTACCTCCAAGCAGTAAACCTTTATCGAAATCACATTCGCCGCAATAACTATGATTTCCTCCACCCTAGCACACCTACCCAATATCGTGGCATATAATAGGGTACGACAAAAAATGTAGACTAATTAACCACATAGGAGGTGAAAATATGTCCATATTTGGTTTTTCACCGGAACAGCAGTATTTGAGGGACTGTTTCGAGCAAAAAAGGCGGCTTGAGCATCTAACCAGAGAGTATAATGACCTGGTTGTCCATGCCACTAACCTACTTAATTCTAATGCGGCGGGATTGGCGCGGTTGCTCCAGTATATTGAGAGCTACCACGAGGTTCTACCCCGGCAGGATCAAGTTGTTCAAGAAGCATACCAGCGTTATCGCAAGGTAGCAGAAGAAATGCAGCAACAACTCGCTAACTACCAAAGACAGAAACACCAGCAAGCGTTTAACCACCAAGAACCACAACAAGATACCACCAACCAGGAAAAACAGCCAACCAAATACCAAGGATTGCAGCAACCAGTCGTTCAACAGGGCCCCAAGCAAGTGATAAGCTACCAGCCCCAAAAGCAGAGTAATTCACCCAGTAAAACTGCCCCTAGCCCCATACCGAACAAAGAGGAAAAGCCTGAAGTGAGCGCAGAAGAAATGCAGCAACAACTCGCTAACCACCAAAGACAGAAACACCAGCAACCGTTTAACCACCAAGAACCACAACAAGATACCACCAACCAGGAAAAACAGCCAACCAACTGCCAAGGATTGCTGCAACCAGTCGTTCAACAGGGCCCCAAGCAAGTGATAAACTACCAGACCCAAAAGCAGAGTAATTCACCCAGCAAAATTGCCCCTAGCCCCATACCGAACAATGAGGAAAAGCCTGAAGCGAGCAATGTACCTCCCGTAAACACATACGAACCGCCAGTCCTGGGAACCCGAGTTAGGCCGTCTAGGGTAACACTTTACCAGGGTGGTGGTGTGATTTCCCAGGTTGTACCAACACCCGAGGTCATGGTAGATACCACCCCACCAACGGCGCCAAATCCAGGTTTGTCTTGTCAACTAGAAGACGATCCAAGGCCGGTACGCCACTGGTGCCTTCCAATTCAGAGCGGAATGGCCGTGTCACAGTTGCTTACGATGGATCTTGAGCAAATCACTAACCAGGATTCCCCCTCCAAACAAATTGAGAGCCAATCACAGCTCCCGAACGAAAATAACGAATCGTTACTCACTGTTACGGAAAACGCCACATCAGAATATAGGGAAGAGTTAGCTATCCCAGATGAAAATTCGGAAGCGCCCTCCCGGGAAACTGATACAAAAGCTTAACAAATCGATATGACAATAAAGAAAACTTGGCTTCCGCCAAGCCTTCGGCGCAGGCGGAAGCCTTAGTTGCACTTATGCCATCAGAAAGTATGACTTATACTTTCTGATGGTGCAAGAAAGTGGCACCCAGCGGGTGCCACACTTTTTTATGTTTTCAATTATTCCTCTTCGGTCTCCCCGGAAGCCCCCCACCCGTGCTCCGTCCTGCGGGTAACCCGTACCACAACCCGAATTACTACCCTCTCCAGCAGCACACGGAAGGATTTTTTCTCAGGGATGGGTTCCCTCAGCTCGTCGATTTCTCCTTCAACTTCAGCAACCACCACTTCGCAGCGGTCTCCTGGTCTCGCCCTCCGCACATCAACAAAAAGGGAGAAGGGTATTTCTACCTCACAATGGCGTACATCCCCACATACCCTGGGAATGGTGTCGAAACAATCTTCTCTTTCAAAAGTCTTGAAGTTGATGTCCTTTACCAGGGTACCGGTTACGATTACTTTGTCTCTGATGGCGGTACAGGTAACATTGCGGAAAGTTTTTACCACTTCCTTGATCGCAAAAGCCGGTGGTTGCAGAGGAATTTCCGTGGCTACCAAAACCTGGCCCTCTCCTGTCCCCACAACTACATCCAAACACGCGGTAGACTCTACGTCATCTTTAGGTTTCGGTGTCATGATCTAATTTCTCCTCCTCTTTCGAGTGTTGTTACTGATACATAATATGGACTGTGCAGGTCATTTGACAATGTGCAGGTGATGTTTAATAAGATTTTCAGCCAGATAGAACATTAGACCTGCGGCTTGTAGTACAGGCCTTCGCATCTTTTCAATATTCATGAACGGTAGTATAGGCAAGTGGGCGCCTCACCGACTCTGAAGCCACGCCTGCTTTCAAGGCATTCATCAATCCAACAGCCTCCAGGTAGTTATCTGCGATAAAAAGTTTTCCCGGAGCAAAAGGTAGTTCTTCCAGTTTGTTTTGCATGAGGTTTTTGTTTTCTCTTACAGCAATAACCGGTATCCCTTGTTCCAGGGCAGCAAGGGTCGGCAAACCAACACACCCGTCTGGAATAACCAGGCAAGAAATATCTGCAACAGTTAGTATCCCAATATGATCGTACATCAAAGAATTAATAATTCTCGGACTTTTATGAAGTCCTTTTAAGATACAATGAAGGTTCGTGATGGAAATAGATTCTGCCGATTTTCTCGGATCGACCACTCCGAGATCAAGGTCAAATTCCTCGGACGTACTCATAGGTGAGTGGGCTGAAGGGATATCATATAACATGGAAATCCCATGAGTGAGCATCGCCTCAACCCCGCCCCAAGGATTAACAATATTATTTTTGCCTTCGAAATAATCCTCATAAAGATGGGGGGGTACTTCTATAACTGTGGCTAAGGCCACAGCATCATATTGAGACCGGTATTTCTCCAATACTTCACATAGGCGTTCAAGGTACTGAATTCGACCGACGGCTCTGCCGGAGCTTGCATAAAAAGCTTCCACCAGGACTTTCTTACTCATTTTTACAACGAGCGGGCAATCAAGCCCTAAGGCTACTCTCGCGGCGGAGGCGGAATTTACTGCTGCCTCATCAAAATAACCGTCTTCGTGTTCATCTATCACCAGCATTACCCGATTGGAATGGACTTTTTGGATACTGACAGTTCCCATCAATAAGCGTGTTATGACACTACCTTCGACGTAAAGGGCATTTTCAGGTAATTCATTAATGTCGGAGGCATTAACCACATTAGGATGCGTAATCAAATTGTCACAAGATGCAGCTAAAAGCCTGGCGACTGCTCCGCCGTCACCCGAGTGACCGCCTATTTCAGCCCCAATTCCGGTAGGTATGAGTAACACGGCGTTAAACTGCGTAGTATTCTGATGACTTCGAACATTGTAATCAAAAATTGAATTCTTGGGCGGAGAAACCACATTATTCATATTCGAAAGGATGCCCAATTCACAATGGTAGCCTTGCCGATCAGTTTTCGTAATTACAAACCGAACGGGAATTTCTCCTGATTTCAATTTCTTTAAAACTATCCCCGATAAATATTGCAGCAAATTACTATGGTTTCGAACTAAAGGAATTACCAAATTTCTTTCACTCAGTAACATTACTCTTCACCTCATACCTGGATATGTAGTCATCATAACAAAAGCGCTTTTTAAGCACTATTTTTCCTTCTACTGTATACGCATAAATAGAAGGCAGATTAATACCGTTAAACATATTCGCTTTAACCAAGGTATAAGCGCCCATACTTTCAAAAATAATTTTCTCTCCAATTGTCAATGGTTGATCGAATTTATATTCGCCAAAAATATCCCCGGCCAAGCATGAGGCGCCCGCCAAGATATACTTGTATTTCCCGTTGCGGGATGCTCGGGCAATGTCAGGCTGATACTCGTACTCAAATACTTCGGGCATGTGATTTACCGTCGTATCAAGGATAGCGATGCTGCGATTATCACTTTTGAATAAATCAATAACGGATGACACTAGATACCCTGCATCTCCAATAATTCCCCTGCCAGGTTCAAAGAAAATATCCAAGTCATATTTTCTCTTCAAAAAGGAGACAGCCTCAGTTAAAACTTCTACATTGTCGGATTTGTCAAATAAATACCCCCCACCAAAATTAATCCAGCTTATTTTTTTAAGAGCGTCAGGCAAATAAGCCTCAATATGCTTAACTGTTTCCAATAAATCATCAAAATCGGTTGAGTCGCAATTGGTATGAAAAAGAAAACCATTAATATGTTTGAAGGAACTAACATCGTTAAGCTCATGTAACAGCTCAGTAAGCGGAACGCCTAGTTTTGAGTGCTTACGACAAGGGTCATATCTGTCATCTTCAACAAAAGATAACTGCGGGTTTATTCTCAACCCCTGCTTGATCCCAGAATTCAGTCTGCTACGATGTAACTTCCACTGTGATAATGAATTGAAACTAATATAGTCACAGAGTTCAGAAATAGTTTCTATTTCATCGGGACGTAAACCAGGTGTTGTCAGATGAATTACGTGATGATTTTTCACTACATCTTTTGCCAGCATCGCTTCAAACAGGGAGCTTACCGAAAAACCATTAACCAATGGCGCCATAAAACGCAATACATCAGCAATTGCACAAGGTTTTAAAGGATATAAGATCTTACAGCCCTGAATCCTGCACAGATCTGTTAGTTTTCTTTTGATTTCGTTTTCATCATAAATGAATGCTGGAGTGGTAATTGAATCATCTATTAATATCATTGATCACTCACCCCTTCCAGAGTTAGTGCATGTCGTGTGATTTGCTGCCATATAGTTACTATGTTGGTATATAATATACCACCATGATAAATTTGGTTCCCTTGATAAGTCTGCAGCGAAACATTTTTTACCAAGAATCATTGGAATCATTTTCTATTAAGATCGCATATATTAACTTGAGAGCTAAAGTTCACGAAACTTATGCGGCATTGCCGTCTTTGCTTGCCAATGCTTCCCTACTTTTGGACATAATTATTCGGTAAATCGCCGTATTGTGGAAATCGTGGAAATTATGATAGAAGTTCCTGAATAACATAATCGAGAGGAATGAGGACATGATTGATCAGTCTCAACTGCTCTGGTTTGGCATGGGGATAGGATTTACGCTAATAGTTAGGTCCCTGATCTGGTTATACTGGCGATATTGGGGAGCAGGTTCGCTTCGGGATTACATATTTGAAGAAGAGGAACCGGCCGGGGACTATCGCGTAATTAAAAAAATCAAGACTCTTGTCCACAAAGTAGCCTTAGTCGAACAAGATGGGCAGTTTCATGTTTTCGCAAATGGAAGCGAGATGTTCAGTACAACGGAAGATGAAAACAAATACGCGGAGGCGCTCGTCCATGTGCCGATGGCCGTTGCCCAAAAGCGACAGCGGATCCTGATCATTGGTGGCGGCGGGGGCATCACTACGCGTGAAGCGCTCCTCTATCCTGAAGTGAATGAAATAACAGCCGTTGATATTGACTCCACTATCATGGATCTTGGCAAAAATTTAGAAGCCTTGGTCAAGTTCAACAAGGGGTCTTTAAACCATCCCAAAGTTCGCACGGTAATCCAGGACGGCCGGGCATTCGTGGAAAATTCCTCTGAAAAATGGGATGTAATCATTCAGGACCTCCCGGAACCAGCCAGTGAGTGCCCGGATCTTAGTCGTCTTTTTAGTGTAGAGTTTTACAAAATATTGCAACAACACTTAGAGCCGGGAGGAGTAATAACGGTCTCTTGCCCTTATGTCTCTACAATGCCCGAATATTTTGGGGCCGTACAAGCTACGCTCGAAGCGGCCGGTTTTTATGTATTGCCCTATCATTTTGATTTTATCGTTGAGTTCGGATCCGATTGGGGATTCTGTATGGCAGCAACAAGACCCATTTCCTCAAGTGACGTACAACTCAAGCTACCAACCCGTTACTTGAACCAAAGAAGATTGAAGGATATGTTTAGCATTCCTTATTATCTTTCTGTCGAATGGGACGAGAGATACATTCAAACAGACCAAAATAAACTTCTGCTGAAAATTGTGGAAGAGGCCTGGGGTAAATAAATAAAAAATGCGCGACAGCGCATTTTTTATTTACGGCATTACACGCCAATTAGTCCACCAATTGGTCCAAAGGTACAGGCTAATTAAGCTGACCAGCAGGCCGATTGGTATAATTCTTAAAGTTACACTAATATAACGATTCCAGGAGAGTTTGATACCGTATTTTTTGAGGATAAAGAACCAAAGTAATGTAGCAAGGGTGCCTATCGGCAGAATAAGTGAACCTATATCACTGCCGATAATAACTGCTGAATAGGCCAGCTTGATGGTCTCGGCATCAAGACCCATCCCTGTAAGGGATAGAGTTCCAATGAGCACTGCAGGCAGGTTGTTACAGATATTTGATAATAGGGTCATGGTCAGCCCGGAGACCAGGATTGTACGGAAATCCCCTGCTGAAGTTATCATGCTGAATATTCGATTAAGAAATTCGGTTAACCCGGAATTTTGCAGACCGATCACCAGAACGTAAATACTGAAAGCAAAGACGATTATATGCCAGGGGATATTTAATAATATATCAAGGGGCTTATTACCTGTCCTGTACCATCTTAACCCTATTAACAGCAGGACGCCGCACACAGCAATGAATTCGGTGGGTATTTTCCAATAGGAAAGGACAAAAAATGAAAGTCTTACTAAAACAACTATGACAATAGAGGCCCTGAACATTTTCAAGTCGAAAGACTTCGACAGGGAAGCCGCCTTTCTTAGTTTGTTTTTACCAAGGTAAAGCAATAATTGCATTACCATCCTGAACCTGACAATGTCAGTTTCATAAGTAGGAATACAGCGCGGTATATCCCTTCTGAAATATAGGAACAGCAGCAGATTAATTGTTATAATCCCCACCAGTGACGGTATCAACATTATGGTAGCTTGGGTAGTTAGGCCCATATTGATTACTTTGAGACAAATCAAATTGGCAAGGTTGCTTACACCGATGGGGGCGCTGGAAGCGGTAGCCACAAGGGCCCCGGTTATAAGATAGGGAATCTTCTGCCTGTAAGGCAGACCCAAAATGAATACAATATTGATGATGATGGGGGTAGTAATCAATATACTGCCATCGTTATTGAATAGAATCGTCATTAAGAAACAAAGGAGGCTTACATACCAGAACAGCCTTGTACCTGAGCCCTTAGCCTTGTTGATAATCTGGTAAGCAGCCCAGCGAAAAAAACCTATACTTTCAAGGATGAAGGACATGATAATGGTCGACAGTATGGTAAGGGAAGCTCCGG
Organism: Clostridiales bacterium PH28_bin88; assembly: GCA_000987045.1. GTDB lineage: Bacteria > Bacillota > PH28-bin88 > PH28-bin88 > PH28-bin88 > PH28-bin88. Next base: position 267,977 of record LAKY01000050.1, read on the forward strand.
AGATAACCGGTAAAATTTTGCGGATATCTCCTACTGAGACAATACCCAACGCGACAAAAATGAGCGCTCCTATGGATGTTGGTATGGCTTCGTTCAGTTCTCTTGGCCTGGTTATTAGAAGTACTACAGCTATAACAAATATAACCAACGAAAGTAATTGGGTTGAACCATCCACATAAACTCCCCCTAAAACAGGGATTCAATTTCATTTCGTTATTTATTCGTTTCAAAGGACCGTACCAGGATGCTATTAATTTGCATGATTGGGACAAGAAAAGTTTTATTATAGAACAGAAGGACGATAAATTCGTCAAACACATCAAACAAGATGCCCATGACAGCCTCTGGCTGTAGAAAGTTAACCGCCACTCTCTGGCCTTTAAGTTTTTCAAGAAGATTTCTCATGCTTTCACCCCTGTTAAGGGTAGCGGGGATTCCAACGGTGAAATCCTTTTCATAATCCGCTAGACGAATTTTTCCCAGCCTATCTGCATTAAAGTAAGCTAGCCCTCCCGCGCCGTCAGAAAGGGTAATAATTTGGCTGTTTTCGGAACCGATTATTTGGAGAACTTCTCCTAATCCGTCCAGGAGTACGGTTTGACTTTTCAGCATTTTAGACACTTGGTCAAATCCCTTTGGTATGATCAACTGGGAAGGGTTTAAGTCTGTTCGAAAAACTCTTTCATATTCCAGGGTAATAAAATGGAGGGTATTTTTATTCACGTAGCAGATATAGCGATAATCTTCTTTAACTATCAGGCAATCTCCCTCCGCTGCAATGAGAGTGCCTGTAGCTCCGGGTGGAAAGCTTAGATGGATATGAACCTTTTGGCCTAATAAGTGTTTTACCAACTCGTCAAAATTCTCTGCCCTGATAAAATTTGGACCTTCTACTGGCATTTGTCCCGCAGTAAAGGTTTCTCTTCTTGGAAATTTTCGGTGCGGCTCCTTACCCGGGTGGCCCATTTGTCCGATATTATAGATTTTGTTTTTAGGGTAGTAAGTTATCTTTTGGTCTGGACCACAAATAGTCAAGTAATCGAAAGAGGCTGAAAGAATTTGCCCGTCCCTATGGCCCGGCGCCTCCCCGTTAATATGGACAGTTGAACCCACAAACTGACATATTATTTCTTCGAATTCCCTCGATCCGGAATGCCCCTTGGGTCTTGTTGGCGCCAGTAGCTTCCGCAACTGTTGATTATCCTTGGTAATACTTAAGCATTCCAAAGCATCAGACCTATAATATGTCAGCTTCCCTTCTGGGGACATAAGAGTGATATAACCGGGGTCAATATCAGATAGAATTCCCTGCCCGTGACGGGGCCCACCTCTGTTTACCCTGACCGGTACGCCGTGAAGATTGTTTACCAACTGGGAAAAGCTATTAACCTCTTCAGATTTAAAACCGGAAACTTTTTGCTCCTTGAATTCAGGTTGGGCAGTATTGATGAGCATTATTTGTTTAATTCCCGCGGTTCTATAAAAAGTAAATTCATTGTGGGACTGGATAACAAGAAAGTCTGTGCCGGTGGAAATGATTTTCCCGCGTACAGATTTTGGTCCTTCACCATTAATTTGAACATCACAGAACAGAAGAGTTTCCATATAAGCCGGATCAAACCCTGAAGCCATACAGATCACCCTCGATGGTATTTTTTACATCATATGTTTATTTTTATATTTTTGTGCCTACCGTTTCCATACACCCTTATCGGAAATAGCATAAAAAAGCACCCCTTGTTTTATCAAGTGGGCGCACTTTTCAATTTGCACGTTATTTCTACTTTTCACGATCATCCCTTTAGCCCTTAATCGTCTCCTTTTCCGAGACAAATGTCATGAACTTGGTGGAAGGGAATTCGATAGATTTTCTGCTTACTAAAGAGTGTGAAATAATCATCAAATATCTCCAGAAGCATGCCGTCCGTTTTTGCCGGGCCATAGCGGTTAATCTGTATCCATTGGTGTTTCAGGCCATTTAGACAACCTTTAAAATCCTCGACTTGAAGCAGCGGTTGATAATTATATTCCCAGGCCGTATTAGCTTTTATTGCCATTTTCTTCTGAATTCGTTCGGGATCGCTGAATACGGTAAAACTTTTTATATGGCTTGGATTATATAGCACTAGCTTATCTTCTGTCTGCAGTGCCACAAAGTCTTCTTTTTGGGCGGCAATTGACGCAACTCCAGCAGCTCCACTGTTGATTTTTGTATAACTATTGGAATCTTTGATAGTACTAATTAACTGAGCAAAACTCTCGACTGCTGCACTAAAGGGCGTAACGGCGGCGGGTTTGCCTTTCCCTTCAAGTTCAACATATTGCTGTGCTGACTTGAATAGAAATTTGAAAGCCTCATACTTGAAACCATCAGGCTTGACACCGTCATGGGGCCGTCTTTCCGCATCAAACCTTATTTGAAATACTTTTATATGCTCCGTATTGCAGCATATGAAATTACTGTCGCCATCTCTTACCACAAGATAGTTTAAGGTTAGATTCGTCAGATATCCTTCGATGGGCTCGTGACCTACGGTATACACGTAAATTTTTTGGTTTACCATCCGCCGGGCAAATTCGTCAAAACTGTTCACGTCCAGTTTCACCAGGTTAGTTAGAAGATTGATGATGTCACTTTCCTCTGAATTTTGGGCTTTGTTTTTTTTGGAGTTAGTATTATCCTTTTGGGTAGACTTTGTACTATCCTTTTTGTTAGAGTTGGTATTATCCTTCTCTATTGGCATCTCACTAATGTTTCTGATATGGTGGTTTACATAGATGTAAAGGGAGTCCAGGCTATTTTGCAGAGCCATAAAATTTGGGTTAACAGACACTATTTGCCCCCGTCTTGATTCAGGGCCACCCCGGTTAATCTGCACATGATGGCCGATGAAATCTGAAAGAGCTTCGCTGAAAGTTTCCGCTTGGCTGTAACAGCATAAACTATTTGCGGGTATATTCTTGGGATATTCGATATCGAGATTCTCCATGGGATACTCGCTGATACTCCTGATATGGAAAAACGGATAGAAAACAACTCCATCTTTTTTTGTGAGTATTACAAGGTAGTCGGATTTTACATCCAGCAGAAGTCCGCACCTGGACTCCGGCCCATTCCTGTCAATTTGGATGGCCTTGTATTGCAGTTGTTTTAACAAATCGGCAAAGTTTTCCGCCTCGAGATAACTGACCTCTTCAACCTCGGGCATTGGAGCCAGTCTCATCATTTTTGCATCTTCTTTTGGTTCGGGTTTTTTTACCTCTGGTTCTTGGTTTATACTGTTAATATGATATGTCTGGTAGTAGACAACCTGGTCCTCAAGGGTCTTTACAACAATATAATCCGGTTTGGCAGCAAGTAACTTTCCAACTTTACATTCAGGTCCTTCCCTATACACACGAACTTGCTTGCCCACTAGAGAGTCGAAATACGTAAGTTGTTTTGCATCATCCATAGGCTCTCTTATTACATCATCCGTAGGCTCTGTATGTTCAACTAAAGGCTCTCCATTTTTTTCCACAATTATCCTCCCTTTCGTTTATTGTTTCTGATCCATTTTATGCAGCATGAATTCCAACAGCTACCTACCAAAAGCCCTTTTAGTCAAAAAAATAATTGGTGCTGGGAGGCCGGTAAATTCCCCCCTCGAACTTTGAACGGCTGTTTGGGGATTAACTGCATATAAGGGTGTTGTAAGAGACGGGGCGCTTGCTTCCCCGCCTTTTTTCTTTGTGGAAATAGGCTAAAGTATGCTTGAGTTCAAGACGAATTATAAATATAATAGGAAAGGTAGTATAATCATGCCAAAATCTACCATATGGACAAGTGCTCTCGAAAAACAAAGTAGATACCAGTTACCGAGGTGAAGAAATGAGCAAACGGGTCATAGTTGCGTTAACAGCAATATGCCTGTTGACGGCGCTGATCATTGGTGTTTATCAGGCCAAGGCTACCCAGCCCCTGCCGGCATCACCTGGATTCCGGGAAGTAACAGCCGGGGAAGAACTCGTTCCTCAGGAATTGATGAACATGTTGGGGAAAGATATTGCTCTTGAAATACTCAACCAGGTTCTGGTCTACCCAAACCTGTCCGTTGAACTGCTGACCGAGGTAATCCGGGTGGAAAGCGACTTTGATCCAAAGGCGGTTAGCTCCGAGGGGGCGTTGGGACTGGGACAGATCATGCCGGAAACAGGAAGATGGGCGGCCGGCCAGCTGGGCATAGATGGCTTTACGCGGGAAATGCTTTTTGATCCCGTGGTAAATATCAGGATTACCGCCTTCCTGTTGTCCTGGTGGCTTGACAGGTACGATGGCAACCTGGAAAAGGCCCTGGGGGCCTATAACCGGGGGGAGCGGGGCCTGGCCCGGTATACCGCCCGGTATGGAACAACCCGCACGGAATATGCTGAAAAGATATTGTTGCTGCTGGAAAACATCAATGAACATCCTTAAGTTGCCGTTAACGCCTTATCGAAACATCTTGACGTGAACGGAAGAGTACTTTACAATTGGGTTATAAACGGGATCAGGAAGATCCCAGGGTAAATACACTACTTATGGGAAATGACCATGAAGGTCAGGCACTCGCTCGGAGGCGGGGTAGACTTTCGTGGTTTTCATTTTATGCGAGGAGGTCAAGCATGCATATTCCTGATGGCTACATCAGCCCCCAAACCGCTGTCACCCTGGGCGCCGCCATGGTCCCTGTCTGGGGCGTGGCGTCCAGGAAGGTCAAAGCATCCCTGAAAGCGCGGCAGGTTCCCCTGATGGCTATCGGCGCGGCTTTTTCCTTTACCATCATGATGTACAACATTCCTGTGCCCGACGGGACCACAGCCCATGCGGCGGGGGGGACTTTGATGGCCATCATCCTGGGGCCTTGGGCCGCTTCCATCGGGGTTTCCATCGCCCTGGCCATCCAGGCCCTGTTTTTCGGGGACGGCGGGATCTGGGCCTTCGGGACCAATGCCTTTAACCTGGCCTTCGTGATGCCTTTTAGCGGCTACTTCATTTACCGGTTGATTTCCGGCCGTTCCCCCATTAATTGTCGCCGTAGATGGATCGCTGCGGCAGTTGCGGGGTTTGTTTCAATGAATCTGGCCGCCTTGGCGGCTGCCATCCAGTTCGGTATTCAGCCCGTACTCTTTCAATCCGCTGACGGTACCCCGCTGTACAGCCCATACCCGCTGAGTATGGCCATCCCCGCCATGGCCTTCGCCCACCTGCTCATCGCCGGTCCTGTAGAGGGAGCGGTGACCGGTCTGGTGGTCCGTTACCTGCAAAAGCACAACCAGGGGCTCCTGCAGTTAAATTCTCCTATTCAGGTCCGGTATGCCGATACTGTCGCAAAAAACTACACAAAGCTCTGGTGGGGCCTGGCGGTCATGGTGGTACTGGCTCCTCTCGGCCTCCTGGCGAACGGCAGCGCATGGGGAGAGTGGTCCCGGGAAGAAGTCTTGGGGATGGTGGGCTTTTTGCCCGAGGGAATGAAGGCCCTTGCCGCAACCTGGTCTCATGCCCTTTTCCCAGACTATACCGTTCCCGGATGGGGTGACGGTTTCTTCCAGAGTGCCGCGGGGTATATCGTTTCGGCTGCCGGGGGCCTGGCGTTAATCCTGGCGGTTGTATTCCTCGGCGCCAGGCTCCTGGTGGGAAAGGGGAAAGTCCATGAGTAGCCCGGGTCAGGTCCCGTCATGGTTGTTGACCGGCCAACCCGCCATGTGTTCCTGCGGTTGTGCCGGCAAACGGAAAAAGACCGGCTTTGTGGAAAAAACCATCCAGGATGTGGCCAGGGTAATCAAGGAGGAATACTTTTCCGAAACCCTGGCGATGCAAAAAGGCTTCCTCCAGGGGTTGGATCCAAGAGTTAAGGTCGTAACCCTTTTAGGGCTCATCGGTGTCGCCGGGTTGGCAAGGCACATGGAAACCCTTGCGGCCATGTACGTGGGTATCCTGATCCTGGCTTACCTGTCGAAACTGCCGTTTGTGTTTTTTGTCAAACGTGTGTGGCTGGTGGTGCCGCTGTTTACGGGGATGATGGTGCTGCCCGCGCTCTTCAATTTTGTTCGCCCCGGTGACCCGGTTTGGACCTTAATCCGGTTTGGACAGGACATCCAGCTGGGCCCCTGGGTAATGCCCGGCAACCTGTCCATTACCAGGCAAGGCCTTTATGGTGCCGGGCTGTTGATTGCCCGGGTAGGGGTTTCGGTTTCTCTGGCGCTACTCTTGACCGCCACCACCAGGTGGCAGGACTTGCTGAAGGCCTTAAGGGTGTTTCTGATCCCCAAAATCTTTGTGATGACTCTGGAAATGACTCACCGCTATATCTTCCTGCTCCTGCAGGTTACCGGCGAGATGTTCTTGGCGCGTAAAAGCAGGACGGTGGGGCCTTCCAAGATCAAAGAAACACGCGGGTTTGTGGCGGGGGCCATGGGGACCCTGCTGGGCAAGTCCTATTCCATGAGCGAAGAAGTCTACCTGGCCATGGTGGCCAGGGGGTACCAGGGAGAAGCCAGGTCGATTAATCATTTCCGTATGCGTTTGACCGACGCGCTCTGGCTGGGATTGTCCGTAGTGTTAGCCATAGCCCTGGTGAGGGGGGACTATTACCTTGGAATCTAACTTAGGTAAACCGTATATCTTTGAATTGGCCGGCGTGAGTTACAGTTACGTTAACGGTGAACCGGTTTTGCGGGATATTAATCTCCGGGTCTTTAAGGGAGAAAAACTGGTGATTCTGGGGGCTAACGGTTCGGGAAAATCCACCCTCCAGAAGATCCTGGACGGCCTGCTCTTTCCCAGCCAGGGAACGGTGAAGGCCTTCGGGCAGGTCCTGTCCGAAAAAACCCTGGAGGATGAGGAGTTTTCTTACGGCTTTCGCCGCCGGGTGGGCTTTATCTTTCAGAACTCCGAAGCGCAGCTTTTTAACACCAGCGTCTGGGATGAGATCGCCTTCGGTCCCCTGCAGCTGGGTCTCCCACCAGAGGAAGTCAGGACCCGGGTGCAGTCGGTGACGGAGATGCTGGGCCTCACCCACCTGAAGGACCGGCCACCTTACAAGCTGAGCGGCGGTGAAAAGAAGAAGGTGGCGATCGCCTCCATCCTGTCGGTCAACCCGGAGGTTTTAATCCTGGACGAACCTACCAGCGGTTTGGACCCCCGGACCCAGCGCTGGCTGGTAAACCTTTTGGTGGAACTGAACCGGGTAGGTAAGACGATTATCACCGCCACCCATGACCTGGATATCGTCAGCGAGATAGGCGATCGCGTACTGGTGTTCAGCGAGGATCACCGGATCGTGGCGGAAGGGACTCCGCTGGAAGTTCTCAAAAACAAACAACTGCTGCTTGACGTCAACCTGGTGGACGAGTTCTATCACGAACACGCCCATGAGCAGCACAGCCACTTCCACCTTCACGCCCATTAACACAAAATATTTTTCCCGCAGGGAACAGCGTCTTAGCGGTATTACTACCCCGGAAGGTATCCGGGGTTTTACTTTGGCTTGCAACCGGCAATAAAAGGAACTTAATAAGCCGGGGTGGAGAGAAGCGCTATCCGGCAGGGAGAAAATTGTCGAAAAATGAAGTTAAATATAAACTAAATTTGGCGAATTTTCCCGATATATGCAGGAATTAAAGGAAATATAGCGAAATAGTATTAAAAGCTTTCTGCAGTTGAATTACACTTCATATTTTCGAGTGCAGGTGATCCATAAGGGGGAACGGGCGAAGTGGAGCGGGTAAAGAGTGGTATCGCGGGGTTGGATGAGGTCCTGCACGGCGGATTGTTCCCCGGCTGTATCAGAGCCTTTGATCGTCCAGTACACCCAGGAGAAACCATTTTTTTGCCTGCGGTAATCCCGGGCACCGGAAACTGAGGGGGCGAAAACAAGTGCTGCAAATGAGCGAGTCGGGGCGTATCAAAATTAAAATGGAAATAGCCCTTTTCTTTCAGGCCAACCCCGGTACCTGGGAGACCGCCCGGGGGATTGCCTTGCGACTGGGCAGGCAGGCAGAGCCCATCGGTGAGGAATTGGAAAGGCTGGTAGAGTTGGGCCTACTGGAGCGAGTCGGCAAGGGGGAGCAGGCCGTATTCCACTACGTGCGGCCTTATATGAGCTCCGACCTGGGTGCCTAAAAACGCTGCCTGGGGGGAGTAATGGAGGTGGACGTGACTGCTGAATTAAACAGGCCGGACTGGAAGATGATCCAGGCTAGCTTTTCCGAGAAGCTGAGTCTTCCGTTAACGGTGCTGGGTGAAGACGGGACGTTAATGTATATGAGCGGTTCAATTCCGGCCTTTTGTCAAAGCGCAAGGAAAACTGGCGGAGACATTTGCGGTTTGTGCAGGCAGGGAATGATCGGATACGTCTTGGCCGAGGAAGGCGAAAGAGCTTCCTCCTTTCAGTGCCATTGCGGGCTGACCTACCTGATTACCGCTGTAAAGGTGAATGACAGCGATCATATGATTGCCCTGGCCGGCGCCGCTTACATCCGGCCAGGAGTAACGGCGGAAGAGGAAGAACTGGCATCCTTTGCGTGCGGTATTCCTGAGGAGTTGCGGCCCCACTGTTCATCGCTTCCCGTTTTTACGAGACAAGAAGTTGGGGAGAAGTGTGCAGTCCTGACCCTATTTGCCAGGCATTTGAAAAGCCATGTAGAGAGAGTACGATTAAGGGAAAGAGACGGTTACTCCACCATCCTGTTGGATGGGTTGCTTAAACTAACTCCTGGGGTCAATCCCGAAACTACCTATGAATATATCGCGGATTCGATTTTGTCTCTCCCGGGAGTTGAAACCGGACTGGTCGGAATCGTAAACGGTAAAGATAACTCAGTAAGCATCGTGTGCGCCAGGGGCATCCTTCCACCGGATTTTCCTATTGAGTTTACCGGAGGTAAGGGGATAGGCAGTTGGGTTTTACGAGAGGGACGTTGCCTGGCCATCAGCGATGTTGCCAGGGACCCCAGGCTGCCTTTGGATACCGCACAGCGACTGTCCCGTTACTTAAACCAAATAGTTTGCTGCCCGGTCATCGTGACTGGTAAGGTAAGCGCCCTGCTTTATGCCGGGAGCCGTTCCCGGAAAGGGTTTGAGCCCGTAGTAATTGAGTGCCTTGAAAGGATGACCCGGGTGCTTGCTCTGCTGATGGAGGCCGGGGCCTCCCAGAGGCGCTTGGCGGAGCACGCACGCCGGATGACTGCGGTCTATGAAGTGGCACGGATCGTCAATTCCAGCCTTGACTTGAAAACGGTCCTTAACCTGGTCGTGGATCTGGCGGTGACCCTGTTCGATGTCCCGGAGGTTTATCTTTACCTGCATAGTGACGAAAATCAAGGCAACAACCTGTGTATCAGGCGGGGTCTAAACCATGAAGAGATTAGCCTGATGGATCAGGGTGAATGCCTGGCGCAGACCGATAAAGCTGTGTCAATGTCGGAGTTTCCTTTGACGGTAAAGGGAAAGACCATTGGTTTACTGAGGATCGGTTTGAATACATCCCAATTAGACGAAGAAGACGAGGAGGTGATCAGGAGCTTTTGCAACCTGATCGGCATCGCCATAGAAAACAGCCGCCTGTATATGCGGATGCAAAACGCCTATCACAGCACTGTTCTCGCCTTGATGCGGGTGGTAGAGGTGCAGGATCCTTACACTGGGGGACACTCCGAAAGGGTCGGGAACTATGCCGCCGCCGTGGCACGGCGGTTGGGAATGGATGAAAAGACGGTGGAAGAATTGAAGTTGTCGGGTTACCTGCACGACGTGGGTAAGATCGGGGTACCCTGGGAGGTGTTAAACAAGGCCGGGAACCTGTCCCCGCCCGAGATGGAACTTATCCGGAAACACCCGGTCATCGGGGCTGAAATTATTGACGCCATCCCCGAATTGAGGCCCTTGGTTCCGGCGGTCAAGTATCACCACGAGAGACTGGACGGTTCGGGATACCCGGAGGGGCTGCGGGGAGACCGGATCCCCTTCGAGGCGCAGGTGGTGGCGGTGGTGGATGTCTATGAGGCGCTTTTGTCCAGGCGTGCCCACCGTGACGCTATTAGCCCCCGGGAAGCCATCCGGCTTTTGAGGGAGGAAGCGGGCTACCACCTGAACCCCAAGGTGGTAGACGCCTTTTGTGATGTCGTGAGGGATGACCTGTTTTTGTCTGCTGAGGGGGGCTTGAAGACAGTGGTGACTGACCCGCCCAAAATAGCGGAAGAATCCAAAAAACTCCTCACTGACCGCGAAAGTGAGGTCCTAGGACTTATCGCGGAGGGTCTTAGCAACAGGGAAATTGCCGACAGCCTTTACATCAGCGAGAAAACGGTTAAAACCCATATCACCAACATCCTGCGGAAGTTGAACGTGTCAGACCGGACGAAGGCGGCGGTGTTCGCGCTTCAATCGGGTCTGGTAGGGTGAGGTCCACCCCAGGTTGGATCATAAATCCGGATGATGTTTCAGGCATAGGTCCTAAGTCCTAGGACCTATGTTTTTTTCTTTTGTAAAAATACACTATATGTCGGATGGTAGCAAATACTGTCAAAGCGTACAATTGAGTTAGAAAAAAATCAGGGGCGGATGAAATGCGACGAGCAGTCATTGAGCCGGATTTCTACGGCTTATACCTTGGCATCCTGGTCAACCAGGTACTCAGTCAATTGGACATGCTATTGGCGGGATTAAAACGTACTCTCCAGCACCCGAACTTCCGGTTTTGCTGCCACGACCCCGTTGCTACCGGACTGCTGGTGCGGGCGCTGGTAAAACACAAGTATCGTTGCTTACGGGTGTACACGAGTCAGTTATCAGAAATCATATCCAGGGACGTCATGATGACAGACCCGGAGGTTGTGAGAGTATCCAGAGATCTTTCGGCGATGCTTGACGACGAATCCGGAGTAACGATGGAAGAGATGGTGGGGATCCGCTGGCGGATTTCCGAGTGGTTGCGGAGAAAGACAGAGGAAAAACGGGAGGGTGAGCAGGTAGAAGAAAGACTGCTCCGGAGGAGCCAGGTAAAGGAATTTGTTGACTGGTATTATCATGAGAACAACCTGCATGTGACGGAGGCGCTCGTGGCCACCACCTCAGAAGCTATTCTCAGCCAGTGTACGTCGTTGGCCCTTGAATTGATGCGTTTTGCCTGTAATCAGTTGCACGAAAGCGCGCAAAAAACCGTTGGGTAAAATGCAAAGACGGTGAGAGAGGGGTGTTACGGCTTGTCTTACTTCCTTAAATTAAGCAGGCGAAATCAATTCCTATTAATCACGGCACACATACTATTTATCTATTTCCTCAATAAGGTGGCGTTCAGGGAACAATCTCTCGTAGGCCTGTACGTGCTGCCGATGTTGTTAACGGGGTTGTCAGTAAAAGCTCCGTTGGGATTCCCGGTTTTATTTGTTACCTGGTTGGTAGGAGTGCTCAGCGATCCCTATATCCAGTCGCCGTCTCATTTCGTTGTCAGGTACGCAATCATCGCGGTGGTACTGGGAGTCCCTCTCTGGGCGGGGAACAGCCTGAAGAAATACCTGGAACTGGTGGAGACTGAGAAAAGAGAACTTAACCGCGTTAACAAGTCGTTAAAGGAATTGACTGTCGGTACTATGGAAGCCTTTGCGGAGGCTATCGAAGCCAAGGACAGGCACCTGGTAGGTCACTCCAGGAACGTAGCGCGCTATGCCCGGGGCATTGCGGAAATAATGGGAAACGATTCGGAACAGGCGGAAAACATTTATTGGGCGGGACTGCTGCATGACATAGGCAAGATCGGTGTGGAAGAATCTATCCTTAACAAACCGGGTACACTGAACCCGTGGGAAAGGGCACATGTACAGCAGCACGTGATTCGCGGAGCGAAAATCGTGGAACGCATCCGGGTGTTAGATAACCTCTTGCCAAGTATCTTGTTCCATCATGAGCGGTTTGACGGCAAGGGATACCCCAACGGGTTGAAGGGGGAGCAGATACCCATGGTTGCGAGGATAATCGCTGTTGCTGACGCCTTTGACGCCATGACCTCCGACCGGACTTACAGGCAGCGGTTGCCCGAGGAAAGCGCTCTTGAAGAACTATCACGGTGTTCAGGTTCCCAGTTTGACCCCCGGGTGGTAGACGCTTTCGCGCTGTACTGGGAAAGGTCAATTAAAAACTCGGAAAAAGAGATTTGCTAAAGGATGTGTATCGGATCCGGCAAGAGGGGAGAAGGAGGGCAATGAATGGATGAACTCGCAAGTATGAAGGGGAAATCAATGGAGGGAGAGATGCGAGTGCTTGTCGCCAGGCTTAACACCCTCGTAGAAAAAAAGGGTTTCAATTTACAGGACCCAGAAGTCGTCGAATTAAGCCAGATGATTGATAAACTTGTAGCAAAGCAGATGCGCGAAAACCTACACCTGTTAAGGGTGAGAAATTCAATTCAATGTCAGGCAAAGGATAGGGATTCCCTGTAACGGTAACCAACTAAGAGTAGATGCCGTGCATTTTTTCGCCAAAGGATGTCACTCAGCAGACTAACAAAGCCGCTTCCGGTTCGGAAAGCATCTCTGCCAGCGTGGAAGAACAAAACGCCTCCATGCAGCAGATCGGCCACACCAGCATGGAACTGGCCAACCTGGCGGTGGCGCTAAGGGACATGGTTTAAAGTAAGCTAAGTCCAGTCATAACGCGTATGACCATTCGTAAAAATGAGGGTTTTGGGAAAAAGAAGAATCAAGTCGAAAAAACTCATAATTTATCGAGATTAATCACTATTAGTGAAGGGATTTAAGTATTACTGGCGAATTATAACAATCATCTAGGGCTTTGGTCCTAGCTTGAACGACCTATTGATCACCAGTTGAATATTGGCAAACCCGTCGAAAGGCGGGGACGCAAAGCCATGGGTCTACAGCCGACAAGGCCATGATCGCCAGGTTGCCGGTACAACCGTTTTTGGAGGCTCCGGGCAACCGGAGCTTATGATTTAGGCGTATAAGCTGGTGGTAGCAGATGGAAGAGGAAAGACTGCTTTTGAAGCGCCATATCAGGGGATTTGTAGCCAGGTACTTTCTCGAAGAAAACCTGCATGTTACGGATGAATTCATTACTGCCACCTCAGAAGCTATCCTCAGCCAGTGCACGTTGGTGGCCCACGATGTGATGCGCTTAACCTGTCAACAGTTGCATCAAGCGCGAAAAAGGCCGTGCAGGTTTGGGGGAAGGGGTGAGCGTAGTGTCTAAGTGCCTGCACTGCGCAAAAAAACAGCCGGAGAAAAACTGCCAGCAGTGCCCTGACCTGATCGGCGGAGGAAGCCTGATGAAGGTCTTGCCCAAAACCATCCAGGTTAACCTGCTGTCTCCTGACGGGGCAAGGTATCAAGGTGAGATCCTGGTTATAAACCCTATTGCCCTGGGAATTCGTAGTTCAGCCCCTCCGGGAGTATCCTACGAGATCGAAATCATGGAAAACCTGACTCTGAAGGTGGCCGCGGTAAAGGGAAAAGGGAAAGGTGATACCCGCGCTTATGATATTTTGAGCGTAAGCCGCCTGGCAGGCACGTCAGAACGACTTATACTGACGAAAGCAAAAAACTAACATTTGCAGAGAAGCATGATTATGGAAAATAGCAGT